>NZ_JAWQJT010000002.1:690588-1381176 GCF_033441515.1 Amycolatopsis solani | reverse complement strand
TTCGCGCCGCCGGCGATCGCCTGGTGCTGGTCGGACCAGCCGTGGCCGAGGTCGCCGAGGTCCTGACCGTCCACTTTGGTGGTGTCCACCCGGAACGGGAGCAGGTACTTCCCGTCCCCGCGCCCGGAATCGGGCTGGTGGAAGACGTCCTGGCCGTTCGGCTGGACGATCACCGAGCGGTCGCCGTAGCCGCGGACCCCGCGCATCGTGCCGTAGTAGTGGTCGAAGGAACGGTTCTCCTGCATGAGGACCACGACGTGCTCGACGTCGGCGAGGCTGCCGGTGGCGCGGGGCTCGGCGAGCGCCTCGGCCATACCGGGCGGCAGGGCGCCGAGGGCGCCGGCGGCGGCGACGCCACCGAGGAAACCGCGTCGGGTGAGCTTGTGCGGGTCGGCCATCACGGGAGCCTCCAGGGGACCTCGGCGGGCAGCGGGCCCAGCGTAGGTGATCGAAGGTGTTCGAAACTACCGACGTTCGGACGTAATCGCGCAATCTGGTGTTCATCACAAGTTCGATCCGCGGTCCGCCCGCGTGACACTTTCCGGTGACCGGGAGCTGAACGGGAGCCCGGCGGGGAATCTTGATCAGCACAAACCCCTGACGTGCAGGGGAAAAGCGGAAGGAGAGCACGATGAAGACCCGAATCGCTTCCCTGGCGGCAGCCGGTGCGCTCGCGGTGTCCGGGGTGGTCGCCGCGGCGGCCCCGGCGTCGGCCGACCCGGTGCCCGGCAATGCCAACCAGTTCTACGCCTACTGCTCGGTCGACCTGCTCGGCGTGCCGGTGGCGTGCACCGACACCGACGCGGCCCACGCGTCACACATCTGCCAGTACGTCCTGACCGGGCTCGGTCTCGGGCTCGACTGCATCCTGCGCTGACGTCGACGCTGTGTTGCTGCCGGCACTGTTGCCCGAAAGTACCCGGTGGTCCGGACCATCGGGTACTCGTCGGAAAATGTCCGACCGGTTAGCCTTGTTCTTCGCCACTTCGCCGTTCATACTTTGTTGTGATCCACAACAAATAGGGTGACGGTGAGCCGCCAGCCGTCGCCCGCGGAAGAAGAAGAGGCGACAATGACGTCGACCAGGATCCCCACCCGGTGGCGCCGGACGGCCCGGTTGCTGGCCGTCCCCGCCGCCCTGCTCGCGCTCGGCGCCGTGGTGGCCGCCCCGCCGAGCCAGGCCGCTTCGGTTCTCGCGAGCTTCACCGACGACTTCGACGGCCCCGCCGGCAGCGGGGTCGACGGCTCGAAGTGGACCCACGAGACCGGCGACAACGTCAACAACCACGAACGGCAGTGGTACACCGACGGGACCTCGAACGCGGCCCTCGACGGCCAGGGCCACCTCGTGATCACCGCCAAGAAGGAGAACAGCGGCAACAACTGCTGGTACGGCGCGTGCGAGTACACCTCGGCGCGGCTGAACACCTCCGGCAAGTTCTCCACGTCGTCCGGGCACGTCGAAGCCCGGATGAAACTGCCGCGCGGGCAGGGCATGTGGCCCGCGTTCTGGATGCTCGGCACCGACATCGGCAGCGCCGGCTGGCCCAACTGCGGCGAGATCGACGTGATGGAGAACGTCGGGTTCGAGCCGAACACCGTGCACGGCACCATCCACGGCCCCGGCTACTCGGGTTCGGGCGGCATCGGAGCGGCCTACAACGGGCCGAACTTCTCCGACGACTTCCACACCTACGCCGTGGACTGGTCGACCGACAAGATCGTGTGGTCGGTCGACGGCAACGCCTACCAGACCCGCACGCCGGCCGACGTCGGCGGCAACGCGTGGGCGTTCAACCACCCGTTCTTCGTGATCCTCAACCTCGCGGTCGGCGGCTACTGGCCGGGCGACCCCGACGGCAGCACGCAGTTCCCGCAGCAGCTGGTGGTCGACTACGTCCACGTGAGCTGAGCGGCCCCCGATCGGCGGGACCGGCTCGCTCCCCGTGCGCGGCGGGGAGCGGTCCGGTCCCGCGTCTTTTTGGTACCGGCTTGTGACAGTTCTGGTTCAGACCTGTCGAACAACCCCGACGGACCGGCGATCTTCCCCGGACAGAGTGACCGGAGTGCGCTCGTGGAAGCGCACCCCGGCACCCGGAGGAAGACCATGGCCCGTACCCGCATCCCACCCGTCGCCGGCGGGATCACCGCGGCGGTGGCCGTCGTCGTCGCCGTGAGCTGCTGGGTGCTCTTCCCGCCGGAACTCGCCGGCCGGGCGAGCGCCGCCCGGCCCTCGATCGACCTGACGCTGCCGTGGCCGTCGGAAGGGCAGTCGAGTGCCGAGGTGCTCGGGCTGGGCTCGCTCGGCAGCCGCGGGGAGCGGGCGCCGGTGCCGATCGCGAGCGTCACGAAGGTGATGACCGCCTACGTGGTGCTGAAGGACCACCCGCTCGACGCGGGCGAGCCGGGCCCGCAGATCACCGTCGACGAGCAGGCGGAGGCCGAATCGACGTCCGCCGAGGAGTCGACCGCCCCGGTCCGCGCCGGGCGGCGGATCAGCGAGCGGGACCTGCTGGCGCTGATGCTGGTGCCGTCCGGGAACAACGTCGCCCGGCTGCTCGCCCGGTGGGACGCGGGGAGCCAGGAGGCGTTCGTCGCGAAGATGAACCGCGAGGCCGCGGCGCTCGGCATGACGAGCACGACGTACACGGGTGCGAGCGGCGTCGAGGATTCGACGACGAGCACCGCCGCCGACCAGCTGCGCCTGGCGCGCGAAGCGATGAAGATCCCGGTGCTGCGCGCGATCGTGGCCACGCCGAGCCTGCGCGTCGACGGCGTCCCGGGCCCGGTGGTCAACACGAACACCCTCCTCGGCCACGACGGCGTGATCGGCCTGAAGACGGGCTCGTCCACGGCGGCGGGCGGCGCCCTGATGTGGGCGGCCCAGACCCCGGGCGGCGCGCTGATCCTGGGCGTGGTCCTCCACCAGAACCCGGGCGGAAGCCCGGCGGCGGGCCTGAACGCGGCCCTGGAGAACAGCCGCCGCCTGATCGCGGCCATCCAGCACGAACTCCCGACGGCGGCCACCCGATGACGGCAACGGTCCCGCCGGGCAACCAAAGCGCGGCGACGCAGCCGTTGGGGTGGGGCGGCGGGCAGCCGGGGGCATTCACGCAGCCGATCGGGCAGGGCGGCGGGCATGCCGGGGTCGAACTCACCCAGCCGCGAGGGGCGAGTGGCGGGCGCCCGGGCTCCGCACCCACTCCGCGTCGCTGGGCCGGGAGCTGGCGCCGCGGCCGCATCATCGCCGCCTTGGCCGTACTCACCGCCCTGCTCCTCCTCGCGCACCGCCTGGTCCCCAACTGGCTGGGCAACGCCGGCAGCCTCCTGGAAACCTTCCTCCCGTGGACCGGCGCCCTCGTCCTCCTCCTGCTCGCCGCCGCCGTCCTCCGGCGCTCGGCCACCGCCCTCGTCGCGCTCCTCCTCCCCGCCCTCGTCTGGGGCACCTCCTTCGGCGGCAAGCTCTTCGACCACCGCGGCACCGGCGGCGACCTCACCGTCGTCTCGCACAACGTCAACGACGAAAACCCCGATCCCGCCGGCACCGCTCGAGCACTTGCCGCCTCAGGAGCTCAGGTGATCGCGCTCGAGGAGCTGAAACGGTCCGAAATCCCCAAGTACGAAGCCGCCCTCGCCGCCCGCTACCCGCACCACAGCGTGCAGGGCACCGTCGGCGTCTGGAGCAGCTTCCCGCTCCGGGACACCCAGCCGGTCGAGATCATGCCGTGGACCCGCGCTCTCCGGACCACTGTGGACACTCCCAAGGGGCCGGTCGCGGTCTTCGTCGCGCACCTGCCGTCGGTGCGGGTGCGGCTCGACGCGGGGTTCACCGCCGGCGGCCGCGACGTCGCGATCGAACGGCTCGCCGCCGCCGTCGCCGCGGAATCCGCGGACCGGACCGTGCTCGTCGGCGACTTCAACGGGACCGCCGACGACCGTGCGCTGGCCCCGATCACCGCTCGCCTCGAAACCGCGCAGGACGAAGCCGGGGACGGGTTCGGGTTCAGCTGGCCCGCGTCGCTGCCGCTGGCGCGGATCGACCAGATCTTCGTCGGCGGGGTGCGGCCGGTCGCGGCCTGGACGCTGCCCGCGACCGGGAGCGACCACCTGCCCGTGGCGGCCACGATCGCGCTCTGACGGTAGCGCGAACATGCGCCTGAACACCGTGGTCACCGCACTGCTGGTGAATCACGAACGGAGCTTTTCGCAGGCTGGAGCCCGGAAGCGGCGGCGGCGCCCAGTCCGGCGCACGTGACCACACCGTTACGCGACCCAGGGTTGACCGCGAGGGTGTTATCGCTAACACTACTCCTCGCCGTCACCGGAACGGGTGACGCAGATCCAGTCGGCGCGGACGGGAAGGGGACGCCGGTGGCCGAACGACCCCGCTCCGGCGGAGCCGTGCGGGTGACCGCGGCCGGGACGCGGCAGCCGAGCCTGACCGACGTCGCGGGCGTCGCCGGGGTCTCGCACATGACCGTGTCGCGGGTGATCAACGGGACCGGCCCGGTGCGCCCCGAGACGCGGGCCCGGGTGCTCGCGGCGATCGAGGAACTGGGCTACCGGCCCAACTCCGCGGCCCGCGCGCTGGTCACCGGGCGGACCGGCACGCTCGGCGTCGTCGCGCTCGAGTCCAATCTGTACGGTCCGGCCAGCACGCTGTACGGCATCGAGAACGCCGCCCGCGAAGCCGGGTACGCGATCACGATCTCCAGCGTCAGCCGGCCGGGCCGGTCGTCGATCGCGGACGCGGTGGAAAACCTCCGCCGCCAGGCGGTCGAAGGCATCATCGTCATCGCCCCGCACGTCAGTGCGGGCCGTGCACTGGAAGCCGCGCCCGCGGACTTCCCGGTCGTCGCCGTCGGCGGCGGGGAGACCGCGCCCGTGCCGGTCATCTCCGTCGACCAGCGCGACGGCGCCCGCCGCGCCACCGAGCACCTGCTCGCCCTCGGCCACCGCACGGTCTGGCACGTCGCCGGGCCCGAGGACTGGCTGGAGGCCCGCGACCGCGAGCTCGGCTGGCGCGAAACCCTGGAACGCCACGGGGTCGCGGCCCCGCGGGTGATCCGCGGCGACTGGAGTTCGCGGTCGGGCTACGAGGCGGGGCGATCCCTCGCCGCGGAACCGAAGCTGGACGCCGTCTTCGCGGGCAACGACCAGATGGCACTCGGCCTGCTGCGCGCGTTCGCCGAGGCGGGCATCTCGGTGCCGCGCGACGTGCGCGTCGCGGGCTTCGACGACGTGCCCGAGGCGGCGTACTTCACGCCGCCGCTCACCACGGTGCGCCAGGACTTCATCGAAGTCGGCCGGCGCACGTTCGGCCTGCTCACCCAGCGGATGGACGGGGGCGACCGGCACGCGCGCGCCCTCGTCGTGCCCGAGCTGATCGTCCGCGAGAGCACCGGGCCGCGTTAGCACGGCGAACGCGCCCGGCACCTGAAGACCAGCTCCGAATGTTAACGCTAACAGATTTGATCACCGTCGATCGAGGAGTGAACGTGCTGAAGAAGCGATGGGCCGCCGCGGCGGCCGCGGCGGCCGGACTCGTGCTGCTCACCGCCTGCGGGAGTGGTGGCTCTTCCGGTGGCTCCGGCGGGGCGATCACGCTCGGCTTCGCCCAGGTGGGCGCCGAGAGCGGCTGGCGGACGGCGAACACGAAGTCGATCCAGGAGTCGGCCAAGACCGCGGGCATCGAGCTGAAGTTCTCCGACGCCCAGCAGAAGCAGGAGAACCAGATCTCCGCGATCCGCTCCTACATCCAGCAGAAGGTCAAGGTCATCGCCTTCTCGCCGGTCGTCGAGTCCGGCTGGGACACCGTGCTCAAGGAAGCGAAGAACGCCAACATCCCGGTCATCCTGACCGACCGCGCGATCGACTCGCCGGACAAGTCGCTCTACAAGACCTTCCTCGGCTCCGACTTCATCGCCGAGGGCAAGAAGGCCGGGCAGTGGCTGACCAAGGAGTTCGGCAGCGCCACCGGCCAGGTCAACATCGTCGAACTGCAGGGCACCACGGGGTCCGCCCCGGCCAACGACCGCAAGAAGGGCTTCGCGGACGTCATCGCGGCGGACCCGAAGTACAAGATCGTCGCGTCGCAGACCGGTGAATTCACCCGCGCCAAGGGCAAGGAGGTCATGGAGGCCTTCCTGAAGTCCCAGCCCAAGATCGACGTCCTCTACGCGCACAACGACGACATGGCGCTCGGCGCCATCGAGGCGATCGAAGCCGCGGGCAAGGTCCCGGGCAAGGACATCAAGATCGTCTCGGTCGACGGCGTCAAGGACGCGCTGCAGGCACTGGCCGACGGCAAGATCAACCACGTCGTCGAGTGCAACCCGCTGCTCGGCCCGCAGCTGATGGACCTGGTGAAGAAGGTCTCCGCCGGCGAGCAGGTGCCCGCCCGCATCGAGACCCAGGAAACCGAGTTCGACCAGGCATCGGCCAAGGCCGCCCTGCCGCAGCGGCAGTACTGAGGGGTTACCCATGCCCGCCGAAATCCTGACCATGACCGGGATCCGCAAGGAGTTCCCCGGCGTCCTCGCCCTCGACGGCGTCGACTTCCGCCTGTTCCCGGGCGAGGTCCACGCGCTGATGGGGGAGAACGGCGCCGGCAAGTCCACCCTGATCAAGGTGCTGACCGGGGTCTACGGGGTGGACGCGGGCACGATCACGCTCGCCGGGACCGCCGTCGCGTTCGGCGGCCCCGGCGAGGCCCAGCAGGCCGGCATCAGCACGGTCTACCAGGAGGTCAACCTCTGCCCGAACCTGTCCGTGGCGGAGAACGTCTGCCTCGGCCGGGAACCCCGCCGCTTCGGCCGCATCCAGTGGGGCCCGATGCGGCGGCGGGCGGAGGAACTGCTGGCCCGGCTGGACGTCCACGTGGACGTCTCGGCCGAGCTGGGCACCTGCTCGATCGCGGTGCAGCAGCTGGTCGCGATCGCCCGCGCGCTCGACGTCGACGCGCGGGTGCTGGTGCTCGACGAGCCGACGTCCAGTTTGGACACCGGCGAGGTCGAGCAGCTGCTGAAGGTCGTGCGGTCCCTGCGCGAGCAGGGGCTGGCGATCCTGTTCGTCTCCCACTTCATCGACCAGGTCTTCGCCGTCGCCGACCGGATGACCGTGCTGCGCAACGGAAAGCTGATCGGCGAGTACCGCACCGCGGAGATCACGCCGGTCGACCTGGTCACCAAGATGATCGGCAAGGAACTGCAGGTCCTCGAAACCCTCGAGGAGTCCGGCCCGACGCGGGCCGAGGTCGCGGACGCGCCGGTGCTGCTGGCCGCCGAAGGCCTCGGCCGCAAGGGCGGCGTCGAGCCGTTCAGCCTCGACATCCACGCCGGCGAGGTCGTCGGCCTGGCCGGGCTGCTGGGTTCGGGGCGCACGGAGCTGGCCCGGCTGCTCTTCGGCGCCGACCACGCCGACAGCGGGTCGGTCAGGATCGACGGCGACGCCACGAACCTGCGCACCCCGCGAGCGGGCCTCGACCACCGGATCGCGTTCTGCTCGGAGAACCGCAAGACCGAAGGCCTGGTCGAAGAACTGACCGTCCGGGAGAACATCGTCCTGGCGCTGCAGGCCTCCCGTGGCTGGGCGCGGCCGCTCTCGCGCCGCCGCCAGGACGAACTCGCCGAGAAGTACATCAAGGCACTCGACATCCGCCCCGCCGACCCCGAGGCGCTGGTCGGCAACCTCTCCGGCGGCAACCAGCAGAAGGTGCTGCTGGCCCGCTGGCTCATCACCGAACCCCGGCTGCTGATCCTCGACGAGCCGACCCGTGGCATCGACATCGGTGCCAAGACCGAGATCCAGCGGCTCGTCACGCAGCTGTCCGCCGAGGGCATGGCCGTGCTGTTCATCTCCGCCGAGCTCGACGAGGTGCTGCGGCTGAGCCACCGCGTCGTCGTGCTGCGCGACCGGAAGGTGGTGGCGCAGCGGGAGAACCAGGCGCTCACCGCCGACGAGATCATGGCCACGATGGCCGAGGGAGCCGTCTCATGACCAAGCACCGGTTGTTCTGGCCCGTGGTGGCGCTGCTCGCGCTGCTGGTGGGCGACCTCATCGCGAGCCCGGCGTTCTTCAAGATCGAACTGCGCGACGGTCACCTCTACGGGAACCTCGTCGACATCCTCAAGAACGGCGCCCCGCTGATCCTCATCGCGATCGGCATGACGCTCGTCATCGCCACCCGCGGCATCGACCTCTCGGTGGGCGCGGTCGTCGCGATCAGCGGCTCGCTCGCGTGCCTGTGGATCGCCGACCACCCGGACGGCGTCGGCGCGACGCTCGTCGCGGTCGGGCTGGCGCTCGGGTTGTCGCTGGTGCTCGGCGTGTGGAACGGCTGGCTCGTGGCCGCACTGGGCATCCAGCCGATCATCGCCACGCTCATCCTCATGGTCGCCGGGCGCGGGATCGCGCAGCTCATCTCCGGCGGGCAGATCATCACGATCAACTCCGCACCCTACGAATGGATCGGCAGCGGGTTCGTCTTCACCCTGCCCAGCGCGATCCTCATCGCGCTGGCGGTGTTCGTGCTCGCGTCGCTGCTGGTCCGCCGCTCCGCCCTCGGCCTGCTCGTCGAGGCCGTCGGCGGCAACCCCGAGGCCAGCCGGCTGGCCGGCCTCCGCTCGGCGCGGCTGACCTGGCTCGTCTACGTCTTCTGCGCGCTGTGCGCCGGCATCGCCGGGCTGATGATCAGCGCGAACGTGCACAGCGCCGACGCCAACCACGCCGGGCTGTTCATCGAACTCGACGCGATCCTCGCCGTCGTCGTCGGCGGCACCCAGCTCACCGGCGGCCGGTTCTCCATCGGCGGCGCCGTGATCGGCGCGTTGCTCATCCAGACGCTGACCACCACCGTCTACGCCCTCGGCATCCCGCCCGAGGCGATCATGCTGTTCAAGGCCGTGGTCGTGCTGGCGGTGTGCCTACTGCAGTCGCCCGCGTTCCGCCGCAAGCTGCGCCGCCGCCGGACACCCGCGGCCGGGCAGCCGGCGCCCACGTCCGCTCCCGAGAAGGTCGAGGTCACGGCATGACCACCCTGGACCGCGTTCGCGGTTACCGGCCCCGGCAACGACACCTCCCGATCCTCGCCACGATGGCACTGCTCATCGGGGCGTACATCTTCGGCGCGGCCAGCTACGACGCGTTCGGCTCCGGGCAGGTCATCCTCGACCTGTTCATCAACAACGCCTTCCTCCTGGTCGTCGCGGTCGGGATGACGTTCGTGATACTCACCGGCGGCATCGACCTCTCCGTCGGCTCGGTCGTCGCACTGTCCACAGTGATCTCGGGCGACCTGATGCAGAAGCACGGCTGGTCCGCCTACGCGGCCATCGCCGTGGTGCTGGTGGTCGGGGCGCTGCTCGGCGCCGGGATGGGCGCGCTCATCCACTTCTTCGAGATCCAGCCGTTCATCGCGACCCTGATCGGGATGTTCTTCGCCCGCGGGCTCTGCTACACGATCAGCACCGAGGCGTACTCGATCGACAACGCGACGATCGCCACGCTCGCCCAGACGCAGATCCCGCTCGGCGGGGAACTGCACATCTCGATCAGCGTGGTCGCCGCACTGGTCGTCGTCGCGATCGCGGTGTACGTGCTGGCTTTCACGCGGTTCGGGCGCACGGTCTACTCGATCGGCGGCAACGCGCAGTCCGCGATGCTGATGGGCCTCAAGACCGGCCGCACGAAGATCGCGGTGTACACGATCAGCGGCTTCTGCTCGGCCCTCGGCGGGCTGCTTCTCGTGCTGTACAAGTCTTCCGGCGACCCGCTCAACGGCGTCGGCCTCGAGCTGACCGCGATCGCCGCGGTGGTCATCGGCGGCACCATCCTCACCGGCGGCTCCGGCTACGTGCTGGGCACCGTGCTCGGGATCATGGTGCTGGGCATCATCCAGACGCTGATCACCTTCGACGGCACCCTCAACTCCTGGTGGACGTCGATCATCACCGGCGCCCTGCTGTTCGTCTTCATCGTCCTGCAACGTCTTGTGACCCGGGGGAGTGGTCGATGAAGACCCGCATCCTGGCCGTGCTCGCGGCCGTGACCTTGTTCTCCGCCCTGCCCGCTCCGGCCAGCGTGGCGGAGCAGGCCTCGGCGCTGGCCGGGCACTGGACGTTCGACGAAGGCAGCGGCACCACCGCCGCCGACAGCGCCGGGGATCACCCCGCGACCCTCAACTCGGGCGCGGGCTGGGGTCCCGGCATCCGGGGTGGCGCCCTGACGACGGACGGAGCCAGTGGCTTCGCCGACGCCGGCGCGCCCGTGCTCGACACCACCAAGAGCTTCTCCGTCAGCAGTTGGGTCAAGCTCGACAAGACGTCCGGCTTCCAGACGTTCGTCAGCGTCGACGGAAACCAGGTCAGCAATTTCTTCCTCCAGTTCCGCGACGACTCGCGCCGGTTCGCCTTCACCCGCCTCGCCGGGGACGCGCCGTCCGACGGTGTTGTCGCCTCGGCGAACTTCGACCCCGTCGTGGGCCAGTGGTACCAGCTCACCGGCGTGTTCGACGCGGCCGCGTCGACGCTGTCGTTGTACGTGGACGGCACCCACCAGGCGACGGTGGCCGCGCCCGCGGGCTGGGCCGGCACCGGCCACCTGGTGATCGGCCGCGGTAAGTACGGCGGCAACCCGGTGGACTACGTCGACGGCACGATCGACGACGTCCGCGCCTACTCCAGCGCCCTGACCGGCGCCGATGCCGCACGCCTGGCCATCGCAGGGCACTGGACCCTCGACGAGGGCACCGGCACCACCGCGGCCGACGACTCCCTCGACGCCCGCACCGCGACCCTGACCGGCGGCACCACCTGGGGCGACGGCGTCGTCGGCCCTCACGGCGCCGCCTTCAACGGCACCGACGCCGCCATCGAGGCGCCCGCGCCGGTCGTCGACACCGCGCAGAGCTTCTCGGTGTCCGCGTGGGTCAAGCCCACCGCGGCCACCGGCTTCCGCACCGCGGTCAGCATCGACGGCTCGACCATCAGCGGCTTCTACCTCCAGCGCGCCGCCGACGGCCGCTTCGCCTTCACGCGCCGGGCGGCCGACGGCGACTCGGCGTCGTCCTCGGCGGTGTCCACCTTGCCCGCGCAGGCCGACCAGTGGCAGCACGTCGTCGGCGTCTACAACCGCGCCGCGGGGACGCTTTCGCTGTACGTCAACGGAACCCTGCAGCAGAGCGTCCCGTTCACGACGCCGTGGACCGCGGGCGGGCACCTGGTCATCGGGCGCGGCAAGTGGGCGGGCGGGCCGGTGGACTGGTTCGCCGGGGGAGTGGACGACGTCCGCGCGTACCCGACGCCGCTGACCGCGTCCGCCGTCGCCGCGCTGGCCGCGAGCGGCTCGTGGCACTTCGACGAAGGCACCGGCACGGTCACGCGCGATGCGTCCGCGAACGGCGCCGACGGGGTTTTGAAGGGCGCGACCTGGACCGCGGGAGCGGCGGGCAAGGCCGTCCAGCTCGACGGCAAGTCCACTGTGGACCTGGGCGCCTCGCCCGCGTTCGACACCGGCACCGGCTCGCTGTCGCTGGCCGCCTGGTTCCGCACCACCGCGGACGGCACCCTCGTCGACCACGGCGACGGCTACGCGCTGGGCATAGCAGCAGGCAAGCTCACCGCCCGCGTCGGCACCATCCAGGTGACCACCACCGGTGGCGGCCTGGCCGACGGGAACTGGCACCACGCCGCCGTCGTGCTCGACCGCGCGTCGCAGCGGCTCACCGTCTACGCGGACGGTGACGCGGCGACGGTCACCAGCACCTGCGGCACGCCGACCGGCACGACCCTGGACGTCTCGGCGTGCCCGGCGTCCGGCACCGCTGCCGCTCCACTGACGGTCGGCGCCGGGTTCACCGGCACGATCGACGAACTGGAACTGCGCCGCTTCCCGCTCACCGCGGCCCAGATCGGCACCCTCGCCGGAGCCAACCAGCTGGCCGTGGACGCCAACGTCGTCCGCGCCAACACCCGCCCGACCACTTACGGCTCGATCCTCGAAGACATCAGCCACTCCGTCGAAGGCGGGCTCTACGCCGAGCTGGTCCGCAACCGCACCTTCAAGGAGGCCTACCAGGGCGGCAGCGGCGCGGGCGACACACCGGTCCCGTACTGGTCGCTGCTCGCCTCGGCGGGCGCAACCGGCACGTACGCGATCGACACCGCCACCCCGCTCAACACCGCACTCGACCGGTCGCTGAAGGTCCACGCCGACGTGGTCCCGGCCGGCGGGCGCGTGGCCGCGGCCAACGTCGGCTACTACGGCGTCGCCGCGAAACCGGCCACGAAGTACACCGGCAGCTTCTTCGCGAAGGGCACGTGGACCGGCGCGGTCCGCGTCAGCCTGGAGAAGCCGGACGGCACGGTCCTGGCGAGCAAGGACGTCCAGCCCGTCGGCGCGGACTGGGCGCAGCAGACGTTCAGCTTCACCACGCCGTCGACGATCACGACGTCCACCGACAACCGGATCGTCGTCTCCCTGGTGAACAAGGGCAAGCAGGCCCTCGCCGGGGACGCCTGGTTCCAGCAGGTGTCGCTGTTCCCGCCCACCTTCAAGAACCACGGCGTCCGCCTGGACCTCGGGCAGAAGCTCGCGGCGATGAAGCTCGGCCTCTTCCGCGTCCCCGGCGGCAACTTCCTGGAGGGCAACACCCTCGACACGCGGTTCGCGTGGAAGGACACCATCGGCAAGCCGGAGGAGCGCCCGGGCCACCAGAACAGCGCATGGGGCTACTGGTCCACCGACGGCTTCGGCATCCTCGACTACCTCAAGCTGTCCGAGGACATCGGCGCCCAGCCGCTGCTGGCGCTGTTCGCCGGCTACACCCTCAACGGCCAGCACGTCAGCCAGGCCGACTACCCGCAGTACGTCCAGGAAGCGCTCGACGAGATCGAGTACGCCATCGGCGACGCCTCGACGACGTGGGGTGCGAAGCGGATCGCCGACGGGCACCCGGCGCCGTTCGACCTGCACTACGTCGAGGTCGGCAACGAGGACTGGTTCGACGGCTCCGGCAGCTACGCCTGGCGCTTCACCGACATGTTCAACGCGATCAAGGCGAAGTACCCGCAGCTGACGGTCATCGCCACGACCGGCGGCCTGCAGGGCGGGGCCGCGTCGAGCACGTCCACCGGCGTGCGCCCGGACGCCGCGGACGACCACTACTACCAGTCGCCGCAGTGGTTCACCGACAACTCCACCCGCTACGACACCGCGGACCGGTCCGGCCCGGACATCCTCGTCGGCGAGTACGGCGCCCAGGACGGCCGGCCCACCGGAACCCTGGCGGCCGCCATCGGCGAGGCCGCGTTCCTCACCGGGCTCGAACGCAACAGCGACGTCGTCATCGGCTCGATGTACGCGCCGGTGCTGGTGCAGGAGAACCAGTCCAACTGGCCGGTCAACCTGATCGGCTTCGACGCCGGGAGCAGCTACGGCTCGCCGTCGTACTGGGTGCAGCAGATGTTCTCCAGCACGCTCGGCAAGCAGATCGTGACCAGCCGCCTCAACCAGGGCAGCCCGCTGCGGCAGGTGGTCAACGTGACCACCAAGGGCGGCAGGAAGACCTTCACGGTCAAGCTCGTCAACCCCACCGGCCAGGTCCAGACGACCCGGCTCTCGCTCACCGGCGTCACCGCGGTCGACGGCACCGGGACGCTCACCACCCTCACCGGCGACCCGGCGGGACGCAACAGCCTCGCCGCGCCGGCCGCCATCGTGCCGCAGACCAGGGAGCTCACCGGCCTGGCCGCGACGTCGAAGCTCACCCTCCCCGCCAACTCCGTGACGACGCTCGTCATCACCGGCCGATGAGCCGACCCAGAAAGGAACCAGAAGTGTCAGCAGACCCTCTCGTCGTGGGCGTCGACTTCGGCACGCTCTCCGGACGTGCGGTGGTCGTGCGCGTGGCCGACGGTGCCGAGCTGGGCAGCGCGGTCTTCGAGTACCCGCACGGCGTGCTCGACGACACGCTGCCCGCCACCGGCCGCGCACTGCCGCCGGACTGGGCGCTGCAGGTGCCGTCGGACTACGTCGGGGTGCTGCGCAACGCCGTCCCGGCCGCGCTCGCCGCGGCGGGGGCGGACCCCGCCGACGTCATCGGCATCGGCACCGACTTCACCGCGTGCACCATGGTGCCGACGACCGCCGACGGCACGCCGCTGTGCGAGCTGCCCGAGTTCGAGGCCGAACCGCACGCCTACGTCAAGCTGTGGAAGCACCACTCGGCCCAGCCGCAGGCCGACCGCATCAACGACCTGGCCCGCACGCGCGGCGAGAAGTGGCTGCCGCGCTACGGCGGGCTGATCTCCTCGGAGTGGGAGTTCGCCAAAGGCCTCGAGCTCTTCGAAGAAGCGCCCGAGGTGTACGGCGCCATGCGGCACTGGGTCGAGGCGGCGGACTGGATCGTCTGGCAGCTGACCGGGGCGTACGTCCGCAACGCGTGCACGGCCGGGTACAAGGGCATCCTGCAGGACGGCCAGTACCCGAGCCGCGACTTCCTGCGCGAGCTGGCGCCGGGCTTCGAGTCCTTCGTGGCCGACAAGCTCGAACACCCCCTGGGGCAGCTGGGTGCCCGCGCGGGCGGTCTCAGCGCCGAAGCCGCCGGGTGGACCGGGCTGCCGGAGGGCATCGCGGTCGCCGTTGGCAACGTTGACGCCCACGTCACCGCGCCCGCCGCGAACGCCGTCGAGCCGGGCCAGATGGTCGCGATCATGGGCACTTCGACGTGCCATGTGATGAACGGCGCCGAGCTGCACGAAGTCCCCGGCATGTGCGGGGTCGTCGACGGCGGGATCGTGACCGGGCTGTGGGGCTACGAGGCCGGGCAGAGCGGCGTCGGCGACATCTTCGGCTGGTTCACCGAGCACTTCGCCCGGGACGGGCACGACGAGCTCACCCGCTTGGCCGCGCAGCAGGGGATCGGCGAACACGGGCTCGTCGCGTTGGACTGGCACAGCGGCAACCGGTCGGTCCTCGTGGACCACGAGCTGTCCGGCGTCATCGTCGGGCAGACCCTCGCGACCCGCCCCGAACACGTCTACCGCGCCCTGCTCGAAGCCACCGCGTTCGGCACCCGCAAGATCGTCGAGACCTTCGGCGAGGCCGGGGTGCCGGTCACCGAGCTGATCATCGCCGGCGGCCTGGTGAAGAACGCGCTGCTCATGCAGATCTACGCCGACGTCACGAACCTGCCGCTGTCGGTCATCGGCTCCGAGCAGGGCCCCGCGCTCGGCTCGGCCATCCACGCCGCGGTCGCCGCCGGGGCCTACCCGGACGTCCGCGCGGCCGCCGCGGTGATGGGCTCGGTCCGGCGGGGGGTCTACCGGCCGGAGCCCGCGAACGTCACCGCCTACGACGCGCTTTATGCCGAATACACGACGCTCCACGACTACTTCGGGCGCGGCGCCAACGATGTCATGCACCGCCTCGCCGCCCGCCGCCGCGAAGTCGCGAAAGGACGCTCCTGATGTCGCTGACCGGTGAAGTCCTCGACACCGTCGCGGAACTGCGCGAGACCGTGGCGAACCTCCACGGCGAGCTGACCCGCAACGCACTGGTCATCTGGACCGCGGGCAACGTCTCGGCCCGCGTGCCCGGGCGCGAGCTGATGGTCATCAAGCCGTCGGGGGTGTCCTACGACGACCTGTCCGCCGACACGATGGTGGTCACCGACCTGTACGGCGAGCTGGTGCACGGCGAGCTCGCGCCGTCGTCCGACACCGCCGCGCACGCCTACGTCTACCGGGAAATGCCGGAGATCGGCGGGGTCGTGCACACCCACTCGACGTACGCCACGGCGTGGGCCGCCCGCGGCGAGCCCATCCCGTGCGTGCTCACGATGATCGCCGACGAGTTCGGCGGCGAGATCCCGGTCGGGCCGTTCGCCCTGATCGGGGACGACTCCATCGGCCGCGGCATCGTCGAAACGCTGCGCACCAGCCGGTCCAAGGCCGTGCTGATGCGCAACCACGGCCCGTTCACCGTCGGCCGCACCGCCCGCGACGCGGTCAAGGCCGCGGTGATGGTCGAGGACGTCGCCCGCACCGTGCACAAGGCCTTCGAGCTCGGCACGCCCGAACCCCTCCCACCCGAGGACGTCGACCGGCTCTACGCCCGGTACCAGAACGTCTACGGCCAGCACTAAAACGCTTCCAGGAGAAAACGATGACCCGCGCGTCGAAACCCCAGCTCTGGTTCCTCACCGGGAGCCAGGCCCTCTACGGCGAGGAGACCCTCGAACAGGTCGCCGGCCAGTCCCTGCGCATCCAGCAGCTGCTGGCTTCTTCCGGCGGGCTGCCCGCCGAGGTCGTCGGCAAGCCGGTGCTGACCGAGTCCGCGTCGATCCGCCGCGTGCTGCAGGAAGCCAACACCGACCCGGCCTGCGTCGGGGTGATCGCGTGGATGCACACCTTCTCGCCCGCGAAGATGTGGATCACCGGCCTGGACGCGCTGCGCAAGCCGCTGCTGCACCTGCACACCCAGCTCAACGAAGCCCTGCCGTGGTCCACCATCGACATGGACTTCATGAACCTCAACCAGGCCGCGCACGGCGACCGCGAGTTCGGGTTCATCCAGACGCGCCTCGGCGTGCCGCGCAAGACCGTCGCCGGCCACGTCGGCGACCCCGCCGTGGTCGCGCGGATCGACGCGTGGGCCCGGGCCGCGATCGGCGCCGACCACTTGCGCAACCTCCGGCTGGCCCGCTTCGGCGACAACATGCGCGACGTCGCCGTCACCGAAGGGGACAAGGTCGAGGCGGAGCTGCGGTTCGGCGTCTCGGTGAACACCTACGGCGTCAACGATCTCGTCGAGGTCGTCGACGCCGTGTCCGATGTGGACGGCCTGGTCGCCCGCTACGCCGAGGACTACGACGTCGTCCCGGAGCTGGCGGCAGGGGGAGCGCGGCACGAGTCGCTGCGGTACGCCGCCCGCATCGAGGCCGGGCTGCGGAAGTTCCTCACCGACGGCGGCTTCGGCGCGTTCACCACGAACTTCGAGGACCTCGGCGGCCTGCGCCAGCTGCCCGGCCTGGCCGTCCAGCGGCTGATGGCCGACGGCTACGGCTTCGGCGGCGAGGGCGACTGGAAGACCTCCGCCCTGCTCGCCGCGGTCAAGGCGATGGGTGCCGGCGCCGAGCGCGGCACGTCCTTCATGGAGGACTACACCTACCACTTCGGGCCGGGCACGCCGAAGATCCTCGGCGCGCACATGCTGGAGGTCTGTCCCAGCATCGCCGCCGCGAAGCCGTCGTGCGAGATCCACGCGCTCGGCATCGGCGGCCGCGAGGA
This sequence comes from Amycolatopsis solani, assembly GCF_033441515.1. Taxonomy (NCBI): domain Bacteria; kingdom Bacillati; phylum Actinomycetota; class Actinomycetes; order Pseudonocardiales; family Pseudonocardiaceae; genus Amycolatopsis; species Amycolatopsis solani. The sequence continues at coordinate 1,363,888 of NZ_JAWQJT010000002.1, read as the reverse complement.
CCCGGTCCGGCTGGTGTTCGACGCCCAGCCCGGCCCGGGCGTCACCCTCGGCCTGGTCGACCTCGGCGACCGGTTCCGCCTGGTGGCCAACGAGATCGAGGTCGTCGCGCCGGACGAGCCGCTGCCGAACCTCCCGGTGGCGCGCGCGGTCTGGGAGCCGAAGCCGTCGCTTTCGACGTCCGCGGAGTCGTGGATCACCGCCGGCGGCCCGCACCACACCGTGCTCACCCAGGCCGTCGGCACCGAAACCCTTCGCGACTTCGCGAACCTGCTCGGCGTCGAGCTGCTGGTGATCGATTCCGGCACCACGCCGCACGACTTCGCCGACCGCATCCGCTGGAACCAGGCGTACCACCGGCTCGCTCAGGGCTTCTGAGAAAGGAAGAAGGAACAATGAAGTTCACCAGAGGAATCGCGGCGCTGGCGGCCGCGGGGCTCGTGCTCACGCTTTCGGCGTGCGGCTCGAGCCAGAAGACCGCGGACCAGGCGGCGGCGTCGAGTGCCGGCGCCGAGGGCGGCCTGGTCGGCGTCACGATGCCGACCAAGTCGTCGGAACGCTGGATCCACGACGGCGACAACATCAAGTCGGCGCTGGAGAAGCTCGGGTACAAGGTCGACCTGCAGTACGCCGAGAACGACATCCCCACCCAGGTGAACCAGATCGAGAACCAGATCACCAAGGGCGCGAAGATCCTGGTCATCGCCTCGATCGACGGCACCGCCATCACCACCCAGCTGCAGGAGGCGGCCGACCGCAAGATCCCGGTCATCGCCTACGACCGGCTGATCCGCAACTCGCCGAACGTCGACTACTACGCGACCTTCGACAACTTCAAGGTCGGCGTCGAGCAGGCGAACTCGCTGGTCAAGGGCCTCGGCAACGGCGCCGGCCCGTTCAACGTCGAGCTGTTCGCCGGTTCGCCGGACGACAACAACGCGACCTTCTTCTTCAACGGCGCGATGTCCGTGCTCAAGCCCCTGATCGACAGCGGCAAGCTCGTCGTCAAGAGCGGCCAGACCGACTTCGCCCGCGCGGCCATCCTGCGCTGGGACCCGGCCACCGCGCAGCGGCGCATGGAAGACCTGCTCACCAAGACCTACACCGGCGGCGCGAAGGTCGCGGGCGTGCTTTCGCCGTACGACGGCCTGTCGATCGGCATCCTCTCGGCGCTGAAGAGCAACGGCTACGGCACCGCCGGCCAGCCGTACCCGATCGTCACCGGGCAGGACGCCGAGGTCGCCTCGGTCAAGTCCATCATCGCCGGTGAGCAGTACTCGACGATCTTCAAGGACACCCGCATCCTCGCCGACACCACGGTGAAGATGGCCGACGCGGTGCTCAAGGGCGGCAAGCCCGAGGTCAACAACACCAAGGACTACGACAACGGCAAGAAGGTCGTCCCGTCCTACCTGCTGCAGCCGGTGACCGTGGACAAGGCCAACTACCAGAAGGAACTCGTCGACTCGGGCTACTACACGGCAGGTCAGCTGAAATGACCGAACTGCTCGGCATGCGCGGGATCACCAAGACCTTCCCCGGGGTCAAGGCGCTGTCGGACGTCACGCTTTCCGTGCGCCGCGGGGAGATCCACGCGATCTGCGGGGAGAACGGCGCCGGGAAGTCCACCCTGATGAAGGTGCTCTCGGGCGTCTACCCCCACGGGAGCTACGACGGCGAGATCACCTTCGACGGGGACCGGTGCGAGTTCGGGTCGGTGCGCGACAGCGAACGGCGCGGGATCGTGATCATCCACCAGGAGCTCGCGCTGTGCGGTCAGTTGTCGATCGCGGAGAACATCTTCCTCGGCAACGAGCAGCAGAAGCGCGGCTGGATCGACTGGAACCGCACCAACCACGAGGCCGGCGCGCTGCTCAAGCGCGTCGGCCTCGCCGAAAACCCGACCAGGGCGGTGCAGGAGCTCGGCGTCGGCAAGCAGCAGCTGGTCGAGATCGCGAAGGCACTGTCCAAAGAGGTCCGGCTGCTGATCCTCGACGAGCCCACCGCGGCGCTCAACGACGAGGACTCGGCGCACCTGCTGGACCTGCTGCGCGGACTGCGTGACGAGGGCGTCACCTGCGTGATCATCTCGCACAAGCTCGGTGAGGTGACGGCGATCGCCGACACCGTGACGATCCTGCGCGACGGCCGCACCATCGAAACGCTCGACGCGGCCGGGCTCACGGAGGAGCGGATCATCACCGGCATGGTCGGGCGCGACCTCGAACACCGGTTCCCGCCCCGGGAGCCGGACATCGGCGAAGAGGTGCTGCGGATCGAGGACTGGACGGTCTACAGCCCCAACCAGCCCGACTGGCTCGTGGTCGACCGCGCGTCGCTTTCGCTGCGGCGAGGGGAGATCGTCGGGCTGGCCGGGCTGATGGGCGCGGGCCGCACCGAGCTCGCGATGAGCGTTTTCGGCCGGTCCTACGGCAAGAACATCTCCGGGCGGATCCTCAAGCACGGCGAGGAGATCGACGTCCGGACGGTGCGCGACGCCGTCCGCCACGGCATCGCGTACGCCACCGAGGACCGGAAGCGCTACGGGCTCAACCTGATCGAGGACATCCAGCGCAACGTGTCCGCGGCGGGGCTCGGGAAGCTGGCGAAGCGGGGGTGGGTGAACGAGCACGCCGAGCACGACACCGCCAACTCCTACCGCCGTGACCTGCGGATCAAGGCGCCGAGCGTGCAGAGCGTGACCGGCAAGCTCTCCGGCGGCAACCAGCAGAAGGTCGTGCTGGCCAAGTGGATCTTCACCGATCCGGACGTGCTGATCCTCGACGAGCCGACCCGCGGCATCGACGTGGGCGCGAAGTTCGAGATCTACACGATCATCAACGAGCTGGCCGCGCAGGGGAAGGCCGTCCTGGTCATCTCCTCCGAGCTGCCGGAGCTGCTCGGGCTCTGCGACAGGATCTACGCGCTCTCGGCGGGGCGGATCACCGGCGAAGCCACGCGCGAAGAAGCCACCCAGGAACTGCTGATGCAGTACATGACTAAGGAACGGGAATGACCACGACCGAAGCGCGGCCCGACGCGCCCCCGGTTGAGCGCTCCAAGCGGAGGATCTCGATCAACCCGCGCCAGAGCGGCATCTACGTCGCGTTCGCGCTGATCGTGGTGCTGTTCGAGGTGCTCACCGGCGGCGCGCTGCTGGAACCGCAGAACATCTCCAACATCATCGTGCAGAACAGCTACGTGCTGATCCTCGCGATCGGGATGATCCTGGTGATCATCTCCGGGCACATCGACCTGTCCGCCGGTTCGGTCGTCGCGATGACCGGCGCGGTGTCGGCGGTGCTGATGGTGAACTGGCAGCTCCCGTGGTTCTGGGCGGTGCTGATCACCCTCGTCGTCGGTGCGGTCATCGGCGCGTGGCAGGGCTACTGGGTCGCCTACTTCGGGATCCCGGCGTTCATCGTCACGCTGGCGGGCATGCTGGCGTTCCGGGCGCTGACCCTGACGGTGCTGGGCAACCAGGGCATCGGGCCGTTCCCGGACGCGATCCGCACGCTGTCCAACGGCTTCACCGACGGCTACCTCGGCAACATCGGCCTCGGCCCGCTGGGCGGCGCCGACCTGGTCTCGCTGCTCGCGGGCGTGGCGGCGGTGGCCGGGATCGCGTTCACCCAGTGGCGCAAGCGCGCCGGGCGGCTGGGCTACGGCCAGGACGTCGACCCGCTGCCGGTGTTCGTGCTGAAGATCGCCGGGATCGCGGTGCTGGTGCTCGCGCTGGTCGTGCAGCTGGCGCGGTTCAAGAACCTGCCGTGGGTGCTCATCCTGCTGGCGGTGCTGGTGCTCGGCTACTCGCTGGTGGCCGGCAAGTCGGTGTTCGGCAGGCACATCTACGCCGTGGGCGGCAACCTGCAGGCCGCGACGCTGTCCGGCGTCAAGGTCAAGTCGGTGACGTTCTGGATCTTCGTCAACATGGGCGTGCTGGCGGCGCTGGCGGGGATCATCTTCGCGGGCCGCCTCAACCAGGCGGGCCCGACGGCGGGCGTCAACTTCGAGCTCGACGCGATCGCGGCGGCGTTCATCGGCGGCGCGGCGGTCCAGGGCGGCGTCGGCAAGGTGGTCGGCGCGATCACCGGCGGGCTGATCATGGCGGTCATCAACAACGGCATGTCCCTGATCGGCGCGCCGAGCGAGCGGGTGATGCTGGTGAAGGGCGTTGTGCTGCTGGCCGCGGTGGCCTACGACATCTGGACGAAACGCCGCGCGGCTTCCTGACCCCGCCGCACCGGTCGTGAGTGTTTAGGGCGGTTCTAACCGCCCTAAACACTCACGACGCTCTACTGGCGGCAGGTGCGGCCGGTGTTGATGCAGTTGACCACCTGGTTCATCAGGCGCTGGCCCATGACGTTGGCGAAGTCGTCGTGGTCCGAGCGCGGGTTGTGGCTCTCCTGCGGGAAGGCGTCCACTTTGTACTGGCCCTTCACCTGGATGTCGTGCGGGATGTCGTAGACCAGCTTGATCACCAGCTGCGGCACGTTCTTGAAGCCCTGCGGGCACTTGCCCTGCTGGTCGGCGAACACGATGTGCGTGCGGTGGTTCGCGCTGTCGATGTTCTTGCCGTCCCAGCAGTTCGGGAACGCGTGGATCCGCTCGACCCGGCTGTTCTGCGGGCAGATCGGGTAGTGGTCGGTCAGCCGGTCCTCGAACCCGGTGCACGTCCAGCTGGGCCGGGCGTTGGCCGGGCCGTTGGTGCTCTGCTTGGCGTCGCCGTAGAGGACGCGGAGGAACTGCGGCATCGCCACGACCTTCCGCGCGCCGCCGCTGGTGAACGTGATCGTCGCCGACCGGACGCGCTGGATCTCGCCGTCGTTGCCGGCCAGTTCGTTCTGGTCGTTGACGCCCGGCAGTTCGGTGGCCTGGCCGCCGCCGCTGTTCTGGCCGCCGTTGTCGAGCCCGCCCTGGCCGTTCTGCTTGAGCACGCACGCCGCGAGCCCGCCCAGGTCCGTCGGCTTCGCCGCGCGGCGGCCGATCGCGATGGCGATCCGGTCGATGGTCGCCGCCCGCTTGTCCTTCAGCGGGCCGACGACGGCGTTCTGGATGTCCTGCGGTGTCTTGAGGTCACCCTTGGCGATCCGCGCGTTGGCTTCGTCGATCTGCTTGTCGAGCAGGTCGAGGTTGCGGTTCACCTCGTCCATCGCCTGGTCGGGGACGTCGGGGAGCTTGCTGGCGACGTCCGGGCAGTCGACCTGGGTGCTCGCCTTGTCCTGGGCGCTGCCGGCCCGGTCGGGCTGCGTGGCGGGCGGGTTCGCCTCCTCTTCCTCGCCGGTGTCGATCCGGACGACGGGCCAGAAGTACGCGGACTTGTCGCCGTTCTTGCAGGTCGTCCCGGCCTTCGAGAGGCTCTTGTTGTTCGAATCGGCGTTCGTCGAGAGGTTGCCGACGTAGTCGTGGAGGTGCTGCGCGCCATTGCGGATGCCGGGCTGCGCGATGAAGTTGTCGGGGTTGAAGTGCTGGTTTTCGTTCCGTCCGCAGTCGACGGTGAACGTGCCGCGCGCGCCCTGCTTCTGCAGCGCCTTGTTCACGTTAACACCGCTGGGTACCTTCGCGATGTCGAGGAAGAACGACGGGTCGGCCTCGTCGGCGCTGGCCTCGCCGGTGCGCCCGGCGGTGGTCGCGACGACGATGCCGCCGACGGCGAGCGCGAGTGCGAGGCCGCCGGTCGCGATCTTCGTGCGGCGGGTGATGCGATGCCTGCCCGTGGCGGGGGTGCGGGTGGTTTTCCGGGCCATGGTCACCTCGTTCGGTTTTCCGGGCACGCCGGGGAAAGCTGCGTGCCCGGTGGGGAGACGCGCGGAACCCGGGGGAGTGCCGCCGCGTCCGGGGCACTGGTTCCGGCATTGGCAGGAACGGCCCTGTTCGGGGGCTGGTTCAAGCAGCGCGTCCCGCGTTACCGTTTCGTTATTTATGGAAGGTGAACAAAGTTCACGTCTTGCCGTGTGATCGCTAACATCGCCCCCATGCCCCTGGACGACGGCTCCTCGCTCGCCCACCAGGGCACGCTCGGCGTGATCGCGACCGGTTCCACCGCCTCCGGACCGGCCCTGAACGGCCTCCGTGCGGCGGCCCGGGAGCGCGGATACTCGTTGACGGTCTTCAGCGTCCCGGATCACGGCGGCGCGGCGGTCCCGGCCGCGGTGGCCGGCCTGCGGCTGCAGGGCGTGGCGGGGATCGTCGTGCTGGACGGGCGGTTCGCCCCGGACCCGGCCCCGCTCCCGCTCGTCCCGGCGGCGTCGACCGACCAGTACGCGGGCGCGCGCCGCGCCACCGAGCACCTCCTGGACCTCGGCCACCTGACGGTCTGGCACCTCGGCGGCCCGGAGGACGGCCCCGCCGCCCGCGCCCGCGAGCGGGGCTGGCGCGAAACCCTGGAGCGCCACGGCGCCGAGGTCCCCCCGGTGGTCCGCGGCGACTGGTCGGCGAAGTCCGGCTACCGGGCGGGCCAGTCCCTGGCGGCCGAACCCGGCGTGCGCGCGGTGTTCTCGGCCAACGACCACATGGCCCTGGGTCTGCTGGCGGCGTTCGCGGAAGCGGGCATGAGGGTCCCGCGAGACGCCCACGTGGTCGGTTTCGACGACGTCCCCGAGGCGGCTTACTACGCCCCGCCGTTGACGACGGTCCGCCAAGACTTCGTGGCGGCGGGCCGCCAGACCCTGGCAGCGTTGGTGGCCCGCATCGACGGTGTCGCGGGCCCGGCGCGGGGGACGGTGGAGGGGGAGCTGGTGGTCCGGGAAAGCAGCCGCTGCCTCAAAGCGGTTTAAAGCGTGAGCCGGTCACCCAGTTCGCGGATGTGGTCGGCATTCCCGCAGTCCAGATCCAGCTGACGCCGCCGCTCCGCCACGAACGCCCGGCCCAGCCCCGTCCGGTCCGAAGTGGACATCGTGCGGCGCAAGTCGTTCAGCAGTCCGCGTTCCTCCCCGCGCACGTGCGCGTCCACGACGTTCTCCAGGTCCGGCAACGCCTTCTCGAAGTCCTCCAGCACCGCCAGCAGATCTTCGGCGAACGGTACGCCGGGGGAGTCCGGCCGGACGATCCGCTCGGTCGCCGTCGCGTGGGCGACCAGCAGTGCCGCCAGTTCCGCGAGCAGGGACTCACGGTCGGCTTCGGTGTTGCGGAGGTCGCGCAGCAGCTGCTCGAACCGGCGGTGGTCGGCCAGCAGGACCTCGACCAGGTCGGAGCCGGGGGCGGCCGCCGCCGGGCCGGGGCGCATCCAGCCGAACGTCAGCTCCACCGCCTGGCGCCAGTGGCCGTACTCGGACGACCGGCGGGCCGGGTCCATCGCCGGCAGCCATTGGCCGGCCCGGTGCCAGTTGCGGCGCAGTCCCTCCAGGTCCGGCCAGTACCCGACCGACAACCCGGCCGCGTACGCCGCGCCGAGGGACACCGTCTCCGCCACCATCGGGCGGACCACCGGGACGTCCAGGACGTCGGCGAGGAACTGCATCAGCAGGTTGTCGGCGGTCATCCCGCCGTCCACCTTCAGCGACGACAGCGCCAGCCCGGAGTCCGCGTTCATCGCGTCGACGACCTCGCGGGTCTGCCAGCCGGTCGCCTCCAGCACCGCCCGCGCCAGGTGGCCCTTCGTGATGTACGACGTCAGGCCGGCGATCACGCCGCGGGCCTCGCTGTGCCAGTGCGGCGCGAACAGCCCCGAAAACGCGGGCACGATGTAGCAGCCGCCGTTGTCCTCGACCGTCCTGGCCAGCGTCTCGATCTCCGGTGCGCTGCCGATCAGCTCCAGCCCGTCGCGGAACCACTGCACCAGCGACCCGGTGACGGCCATCGACCCTTCCAGCGCGTACACCGCGGGCTCGTCGCCGATCTTGAAGCCGACTGTGGTGAGCATGCCGTGGGTGGACAGCACCGGCGTCGGGCCGGTGTTGAGCAGCAGGAAGCTGCCCGTGCCGTAGGTGCACTTCGCCTCGCCGGGCGCGAAGCAGGTCTGGCCGAACAGCGCGGCCTGCTGGTCGCCCAGCGCGGCGGCGATCCGGATGCCGGGGACCACCCGCGACGTCGTGCCGTAGACCTCCGTCGAGGACCGGATCTCCGGCAGCATCGCGCGCGGGACGTCGAAGAAGTCGAGCAGCTCGTCGTCCCAGGCCAGCGTGCGCAGGTTCATCAGCATGGTGCGCGAGGCGTTGGTGACGTCGGTGACGTGCACGCCGCCCTCGGCCCCGCCGGTCAGGTTCCAGATCAGCCAGCTCTCGATGGTGCCGAAGAGCACGTCGCCGCGCTCGGCGCGCTCGCGCAGGCCCGGCGTGCGGTCGAGCAGCCAGCGGATGCGCGGCGCGGAGAAGTACGTCGCCAGCGGCAGCCCGCACAGCTGCCGCACGCGGTCGGCGCCGGGCTCGCGGGCGAGCTGCTCGAGCATGGCGTCGGTGCGGGTGTCCTGCCAGACGATGGCCCGCCCGACCGGATTGCCGGTCCGCCGGTCCCACAGCACGGTGGTCTCGCGCTGGTTGGCGATCCCGAGCCCGACGACCTGCTCGGCGGTGGCGCCGGCGTCGGCCAGCGCCTGCGGGACGATCCGCGAGAGGTTCCGCCAGATCTCGACGGCGTCGTGCTCGACCCAGCCGGGCCGCGGGAAGTGCTGCTGGTGCTCCCGCTGCACGACCGACACGAGCCGGCCGCGGGCGTCGAACAGGATGCACCGGGTGGAGGTGGTGCCCTGGTCGATGGACATCACGTACCGCTGGACCACGTGCTCACCTCCGTGCCGGCCGGGCCGGGTGGCCGGCCCGGCGAAGTCCTGCTGTGCTCGCGGCCGGCAGCGAGCCGGGAGGTCGCGAATGACTCATTCGCGGCCTCCGGCGTCCCGAATGAGTCATTCGCGACGCCGAAGCCAGGCCGGCCGGGTCCATGCCGAGCACTCCCTTCACCATCGCGACGCGCCCAGGTCACGCGACACCGCGCGCGCCGCGTCGCGGACGTGGCCCAGCAGCCTCGGGCTGGGGCTGCCGTCCGGTTCGCAGATGCGCTCCACCGCGCCGGACACGCCGATCGCGCCGACCACGATGCCGCCGTGACCGCGGATCGGCGCCGCGATCCCGGCCTCGCCCGAGATCATTTCGCCGTTCTCCGCCGCCCAGCCGGCTTCGCGTACCTTCGCACACGCCCGTTTGATCGCCGTCTGGGTGACCAGGGTGCGGCGAGTGTAGGACTCGGCGTCGGCCTTCAACGTCGTGTCGTAGGCCAGCAGCACCTTCCCGAGCGCGGTCGCGTGCAACGGCAGCAGCGTGCCGACGTCGAGGCTCTGCAGGCTGTCGTCGGGGCGGAACACGTGGTGCACCACCAGCACGCGGCCCTCCAGCGGCGCGCCGATCCGGACGGCCTCGCCGCTGCGGGCTGCCAGCGCGTCCGCCCAGTTGATCGCCCGGGAGCGCAGCTCGTTGACGTCCAGGTAGCTCGTGCCCAGGTGCAGCAGCGCCGCGCCGAGCTGGTACTTGCCCGTGTCGCGGTCCTGCTCGACGAACCCGACGCCCTGCAGCGTGCGCAGGATCCCGTGCGCCGTCCCCTTGGCCAGTTCGAGGGATTCGGCGATCTCGCCGACACCCAGACGGCCGGTGCCGCGCGCCAGCAACCGCAGGATCGCGGCGGCGCGCTCGATGGACTGGATCGGACCGGGCACGGCGCGACCCTAACCCGACCGGCCCTGATTCGACAATGTCGAACATCCACATCGGCCGTTCGACAATGCCGACCGCCGTCCGTTGACCACCCCGAAACCCGAACTTAACTTTCATCCACCAGGGGGAACAACGGTCCTTTGTGGAGGAAAGCAATGGTGCGAAACCTCAAGGCCCGCGGGCTCGGCGGCGAGATGGCCGCCGAGTTCGTGGGAACGATGATCCTCATCCTGTTCGGGTGCGGGGTGGTGGCGCAGGTCGCCGCCGCGGGCATCGGGGACCACGACAGCATCGCCTGGGCCTGGGGGCTCGGCGTCACGCTCGGTGTGTACGTCGCTTCGCGGATCAGCGGCGCGCACCTGAACCCGGCCGTGACCATCGCTCTCGCGGTGTTCAAGGGCTTCGAATGGCGCAAGGTCGCCCCCTACGCCGTGGCGCAGACCGCCGGCGCGTTCCTCGCCGCCCTGCTGGTGCGCTGGAACTACACCGAGGTGCTCAACGCCAAGGACCCCGGGCTCACGATCAAGACCCAGGGCGTCTTCTCCACCCTGCCGGGCAACGGCACGCTCCCGGTGGGTGACTGGGGCGCCTTCCGCGACCAGATCATCGGCACCGCGATCCTCCTGATCGTGCTCTTCGCCATCACCGACCTGCGCAACACCTCGCCGGGCGCGAACCTGGCCCCGGTCGTCGTCGGGTTCCTCGTCGTCGCCATCGGCATGGCCTGGGGCACCAACGCCGGCTACGCGATCAACCCCGCCCGCGACTTCGGCCCGCGCCTGGCCTCCTGGCTGACCGGCTACGACACGGCGTGGTCCGACCAGTACGGCTTCCCCTACTGGTGGATCCCGATCGTCGGACCGATCATCGGCGCCCTCGTCGGCGGCGCGGTCTACAAGTACCTGATCGAGCGGTTCCTGCCCGCCGGGGACCCGCTGGACGCCATGCCCGCCAAGGACCTCGAACCCGCCAACTGAGTGAGGAGAACACCGATGCCTGACTACGTCGGCGCCGTTGACCAGGGCACCACCAGCACCCGGTTCATGATCTTCGACCACGGCGGCAACGAAATCGCCCGCCACCAGCTCGAGCACGAGCAGATCCTGCCCAAGCCGGGCTGGGTCGAGCACGACGCCACCGAGATCTGGGAACGCACCCGCTCGGTCATCGCGACCGCGCTCAACAAGGCCAACCTGACGCACGGCGACCTGGCCGCGCTCGGCATCACCAACCAGCGCGAAACCACCGTCGTGTGGAACCGCCGCACTGGCCGCCCGTACCACAACGCGATCGTCTGGCAGGACACTCGCACCGACCGGATCGCCTCCGCGCTGGAGCGCGCGGGCAAGGGCGACGTCATCCGCCGCAAGGCCGGCCTGCCGCCCGCGACGTACTTCTCCGGCGGCAAGCTGCAGTGGATCCTCGAAAACGTCGACGGCGTGCGCGAGGACGCCGAGAAGGGCGACGCGCTCTTCGGCACCACCGACTCGTGGCTCATCTGGAACCTGACCGGCGGCCCGGACGGCGGCGTGCACGTCACCGACCCGACCAACGCGTCGCGCACCATGCTGATGGACCTCGAAACCCTCGACTGGGACGACGAACTGCTGTCGTTCTTCAACGTCCCGCGCGCGATGCTGCCGGCGATCCGGCCGTCGTCGAACCCGGGCTTCTTCGGCACCACCCGTGCGGACGGCCCGCTCGGCGGCGAGGTCGCCATCACCGGCGTCCTCGGCGACCAGCAGGCGGCCACCGTCGGGCAGGTCTGCTTCCGGCCCGGCGAGGCCAAGAACACCTACGGCACCGGCAACTTCCTGCTGCTGAACACCGGCCAGGAACTGGTCCGCTCGAAGCACGGCCTGCTCACGACGCTGTGCTACCAGTTCGGCGACGAGAAGCCGGTCTACGCGCTGGAAGGCTCGATCGCCGTCACCGGCTCGGCCGTGCAGTGGCTGCGCGACCAGCTGGGCATCATCAGCGGCGCGTCGCAGAGCGAAAGCCTGGCCCGCCAGGTCGAGGACAACGGCGGCGTCTACTTCGTCCCGGCGTTCTCCGGCCTGTTCGCGCCGTACTGGCGCTCCGACGCGCGCGGCGCGATCGTCGGGCTCACCCGCGCCACGACCAACGCCCATCTCGCGCGGGCCACCCTGGAAGCGATCTGCTACCAGACCCGCGACGTCGTCGAGGCCATGCAGAACGACTCCGGCGTCACGCTCGACGTGCTGCGGGTCGACGGCGGTGTGACCGCCAACGAGCTGTGCATGCAGCTGCAGGCGGACATCCTCGGCGTGCCGGTGTCGAAGCCGGTCGTCGCCGAGACCACCGCGCTCGGCGCCGCCTACGCGGCCGGGCTGGCCGTCGGCTTCTGGCGGTCCACCGACGAGCTCGAACAGAACTGGAACGAAGACAAGCGCTGGACGCCGTCGTGGGACGACGACCAGCGCGCCGAGGGCTACGCGGGCTGGCAGAAGGCCGTCGGCCGCACGCTCGACTGGGTCGATGTGGAGTGAGGATCCGATGAAGAGGAGTTCGGTGGAAGCCGTGCCGCTGTCCCCGCTGTACCGGGCGGAGACGCTGAAGCAGCTGGCGCGCGAAGAGGTCGACGTGCTGGTCGTCGGCGGGGGAGTGACGGGGGCCGGCGTCGCGCTCGACGCCGCGTCCCGCGGGCTCTCGACCGCGCTGGTCGAGGCGAGGGACTTCGCCGCCGGCACGTCCAGCCGGTCGTCGAAGCTGATCCACGGTGGCCTGCGCTACCTGGAGCAGCTCGACTTCAAGCTGGTGCGCGAGGCGCTGAAGGAGCGCGGGCTGCTGCTGCAGAAGCTGGCCCCGCACCTGGTGCGGCCGGTGAAGTTCCTGGTCCCGCTGCAGCACCGGGTGTGGGAGCGCGGCTACATCGGCGCCGGCGTCACGCTGTACGACACGCTCGGCGGCGCCCGCGCGCTCCCGCGGCACCGGCACCTGTCCAAGCGCGGTGCGTTCAAGGCGGCGCCCGCGCTGGCCGACGACGCGCTGATCGGCGCGATCCAGTACTACGACGCCCAGGTCGACGACGCCCGCCACACGATGACGATCGCGCGGACGGCGGCCGAGCAGGGTGCTTCGGTGCTGACGCGGGCTCGCGTGACGTCGCTGCTGCGCGACGGTGAGCGGGTCGTGGGCGCGAAGGTCGTCGACCGCGAGAGCGGCATCGAGTTCGAGATCCGCGCGAAGACGGTGGTCGCCGCGACGGGCGTGTGGAGCGACGACATGGCGGCGGCGGCCGGGATCCCGGCGCCGTTCACCGTGCGCGCGTCCAAGGGCATCCACCTCGTGGTGCCGCGGGAGAAGATCGACCTCGACACCGGGCTGATCCTGCGCACCGAAAAGAGCGTGCTGTTCGTGATCCCGTGGGGCCGCCACTGGATCGTCGGCACCACCGACACCGAGTGGGACCTCGACCGCGAGCACCCCGCGGCCAGCCGCGCGGACGTCGACTACGTGCTGGAGCACCTCAACAAGGTGCTCCGGACGCCGGTGACGCACGACGACATCGAGGGCGTGTACGCGGGTCTGCGCCCGCTGCTGGCGGCGAAGGCGGCCGCGACGACGAAGCTGTCGCGGGAACACGCGGTGGCGCACCCGGTGCCGGGCCTGGTGATCGTGGCCGGCGGCAAGTACACGACGTACCGGGTGATGGCCGCGGACGCGGTCGACGTGGTGGTCGAGGACGTCGGCCGCCCGGCCCCGCCGTCGTGGACCGACCGGCTCCCGATCGTCGGCGCGGACGGCTACCACGAGCTGTGGGACGACCGCTTCGGCGTCGCGTCGCGGGCGGGCCTCACGGTGCCGCAGGTGGAGCACCTGCTGCAGCGCTACGGCACGCGGATCTGGAACCTCCTGGACCTGATCCGCGACGAGCCCGACCTGGGCTCGCCGATCCCGGGCGCGTCGGAGTACCTCCGCGCGGAAGCGGTGTACGCGGCTTCGCACGAGGGCGCGCTGCACCTGGAGGACGTCCTGACCCGCCGCACGCGTATCTCGATCGAGGAACGCGACCGCGGCGTGACGGCGGCGCCCGAGGTGGCCGCGCTGATGGCCCCGGTGCTGGGCTGGGACGCGCACCGCACCGAGCGGGAGGTGGCGAACTACCTCGCGCGCGTCGAGGCGGAGCGCTCGGCCCAGGAGGCACCCGACGACGAGGCGGCGAACGCCACCCGCCTCGCCGCCCCGGCCCTGTTGCCGAGTTGATCCGGCGTGCTCACGGAGCCGGCACGCAGCCGAGCTCCGTGAGCACGTACCGGGCGTTGGCCGAGATGACCGGGTTCGTGTGCCGGTAGTACGGCAGCTGGATCAGCGCCATCGACAGTGCGCGCCCGCGGCCCCGGGCCCACGTCGCTTCGTCGGCACCGACGGCGGAGCGGAAGAGCGGACGGGTGGCCGCGGTCAGCAGGTTCCACGCCGGGATCAGGTCGCACGCCGGGTCGCCGAGGCCCGCGGTCTCCCAGTCGAGGACGCCGGTCAGGCGGCCGTCGCGCAGCAGGAGGTTGCTCGGCATCAGGTCGGCGTGCACCCAGCACGGCGGCCCGGTCCACTGTGGAGCGTCGAGCGCCGCCGCCCAGTCCGCCAGTGCCGCCGGCGCGTCGAACGGCTCGCCCGTGCGGTCCAGTTCCGCGATCGCCCGGCGGGTCGCGTCGTCCACCGCGGACAGGGGGCCGCCGCGGTAGGCCGGGGGACCGGACGCCGGGTGCGCCCGCAAGGCGAGCACGAACTCCGCCAGGTCACCGGCCGGTGCGGGCTCGCCCTCGACCGCCGGTGAGCCCTCCAGCCAGCGGTGCACCGCCCACGGCCACGGGTAGCCCTCGGCCGGCTCGCCCCGCGCGACGACGGCCGGGACCGCCACCGGGAGCTCGCCGAGCGCCGCGAGGACCCGCTGGTCCCCAACGCCGGCGGAGGCGAGGGGGAGCCGGACCGTCAGGTCGTCACCCAGGCGGTAGACGGCGTTGACCGTGCCGCCGGACGCCAGAGGAGTGAGGGGCAGGCCGGCCCACCGCGGGAACTGGCCGTCGACGAGCCGGCGCACCAGCGCGGTGTCGATCGCGTGCTCGTCGGCGTGCATCCGGGCCATGCACCCACCGAACCACCCTCGTCAACGCGATATCCGTGACGCCAGGCACCCCGGATTGCACGGTGATGCATCGCCGTGCATAATCATTCGCATGTCCAAGGTGCTCACTTCCCTGCCCGTCGGCGAGCGTGTCGGTATCGCCTTCTCCGGTGGCCTCGACACTTCCGTAGCGGTCGCGTGGATGCGCGACAAGGGCGCGGTGCCCTGCACCTACACCGCCGACATCGGCCAGTACGACGAGCCCGACATCGACTCGGTGCCCGGGCGCGCCGGCCAGTACGGTGCCGAGATCGCCCGGCTGGTCGACTGCCGGGAAGCCCTCGTCGAAGAGGGGCTCGCGGCGCTGACCTGCGGCGCGTTCCACATCCGCAGCGGCGGCCGCAGCTACTTCAACACCACCCCGCTCGGCCGCGCGGTCACCGGCACGCTGCTGGTGCGCGCGATGCTCGAGGACGACGTCCAGATCTGGGGCGACGGCTCCACCTACAAGGGCAACGACATCGAGCGGTTCTACCGCTACGGCCTGCTGGCCAACCCCTCCCTGCGGATCTACAAGCCGTGGCTCGACGCCGACTTCGTCACCGAACTCGGCGGTCGCAAGGAGATGTCGGAGTGGCTGGCCGCGCACGACCTGCCCTACCGGGACAGCACCGAGAAGGCCTACTCCACCGACGCGAACATCTGGGGCGCGACCCACGAGGCGAAGTCGCTGGAGCACCTCGGCACCAGCATCGAGATCGTCAAGCCGATCATGGGCGTGGCGTTCTGGGACCCCGAGGTCGAGATCCCGGCCGAGGACGTCACGATCGGCTTCGAGCACGGCCGGCCGATGACGATCAACGGCAAGGAGTTCGCCACCGCCGTCGACCTGGTGCTGGAGGCCAACGCCATCGGCGGCCGCCACGGTCTCGGCATGTCCGACCAGATCGAGAACCGGATCATCGAGGCGAAGAGCCGCGGCATCTACGAGGCGCCGGGCATGGCGCTGCTGCACGCCGCCTACGAGCGGCTCGTCAACGCGATCCACAACGAGGACACCCTCGCCAGCTACCACAACGAGGGCCGCCGCCTCGGCCGCCTGATGTACGAAGGCCGCTGGCTGGACCCGCAGGCGATGATGCTGCGCGAGTCGCTGCAGCGCTGGGTCGGCACCGCGATCACCGGCGAGGTGACGCTGCGGCTGCGGCGCGGCGAGGACTACTCGATCCTCGACACGACCGGCCCGGCGTTCAGCTACCACCCGGACAAGCTGTCGATGGAGCGCACCGAGGACTCGGCGTTCGGCCCGGTGGACCGCATCGGCCAGCTGACCATGCGCAACCTCGACATCGCCGACTCGCGCGCGAAGCTGGAGCAGTACGCGAGCCTCGGCATGGTCGGCGGCTCGAACCCGAAGCTGATCGGCGCCGCCCAGGCCGCGTCGACCGGCCTGATCGGGGCGATGCCGGAGGGCGGCGCCGAGGTGATCGCTTCGCGCGGCAAGACCGACGACGTCGAGCTGCTCGACAGCGCCGCGATGGAGTTCGGCACGGACTGACCTCGTGAGTGTTTAGTCGGGTTCTAACCCGACTGAACACTCACGAGCCGCGCGGCGTCAGGGGACGAGCACGACCTTGCCGGTGACCGTGCCGGATTCGGCCAGTGCCAGCGCTTTCGCGGCTTCGGTCAGCGGGATCCGCGCGGCGACCTGCGCCTTGAGCTGTCCCTTCGCCGCCAGCGCGAAGACGGCGGTGAGGTCTTCGGCGAGCCGCGCGCGGAACCGGGCGAGGTTCCGCTTGCCGCCCCAGACGTTGTAGAAGTGCGCCCGGCGCCGGTTCGGGGCGACGTTCCACCACAACAGCCGGGCGACCAGCTTCAGCACCGCGGGCTTCGGGTTGCCGCCGGTGTCCTTCGTGGACGCGCTGCCGTAGGCGAGCAGGGCGCCGCCGAGCGCGAGCAGGCGGAACGAGTCGACGATGCCGGGGCCGCCGACGTGGTCGAAGACGGCGTCGACCCCGCCGGGCGCCAGCTCGCGCACCCGGGCCGGGACGTCGCCGCGGTAGTCGAGCGCGGTGGCACCGAGCGCGGTCACGGCGTCGAGGTTGCGGGCCGAGGCGGTGCCGATCACGGTGATGCCGGCCGCGCGGGCGAGCTGCACGAGGGTGGTGCCGACGCCGCCGCTCGCGCCGTGGACGAGGATCGTGCCGCCCGCCTTCACCTTCGCGTGCCGGTGCAGCATCTGATAGGCCGTGATGCCGTTGACCACGAACGTCTCCGCGTCGGCCGCGTCCAGCCCGTCGGGCACCGGCACGAGGTCGGCGGCGGCGACGGCGAGGTGGCTGCTCCAGCCGCCGATCTTGGTCATGGCGGCCACCCTGCGCCCGACCAGCGCGGCGTCCTCGGCCTCGAGCACCGTGCCGACGACGTCGTAACCGGGCACGAACGGGAACGGCGGCTGGTCGTAGTACTTGCCGCGCCGCATCTGCTGTTCGGCGAAGGAGATCCCGGTCGCTTCGACGCGGATCAGGGCTTCGCCGGTCTTGAGGGACGGCAGCGCACGGTGTTCGACGCGGAGACCGTCCGGCTCGACGAGGCCGGGGAGGACGATTTCGGTGACGGTCACGGTAGTTCCTTCCGAATGTGAGTGACTGGTCAATCACTCGGCGGGCGTGAAAAAGGAATAGGCTGGTCAGGGGTCAGTTTTTGCCGGGGTGGCGGATGCCGGCGGAGAGGACCGCGGCCCACTCGCCGGTGTGCTCGTCCAGGTCCAGGGTGGCGATCAGGTGGCAGAGCTGGCCGTAGGCGATGAACCGCTGCACCTGCTCGGCCTCGGCGCCGGAGCGGGACAGGGCGAACTCGGTCACCTTCGCCAGCCCGCGCCGCACGGCGTCGGCGATCTCCGGCGTGTCGGCGGCCGACTGGGCGTGCACCTGCAACATGAGCAGATTCCGGTCGGCGATCAGCTCGGCGTAGGCGCCACCCATTTCGTAGAGGACCTTGTCGGGGTCCTCACCGTCGGCGCGGGCGGCCCCGTTGGAGAGGGCGTGCGTGACGAGTTCGTAGCACCGATCGAGCGCGGCGACGAAGAGGGAAACCTTGCCGGGGAACAACTTGAAGACGTAAGCGGGGGAGATGTCGGCCCGTTCGGCCACCGCGCTGATCGGCGTCCCGTGGTACCCGCCCCGCGCGAACTCGGCGATCGCGGCGTCGACGACGACGTCCCGCCGGGCGTCGGAGGTGGAGAGGGTGGCACCGCGTTTCGTCATGTGAGTGACTGTACACTCACTCTTGTCGGCGAAGCAAGCCCCCGGTGGTCCTCACGCCGAACCGGCGCCGCTGCACTGGCGGACGATGTCCGCGGTGAGCGGCCCGCCTTCGGGGCACAGGACGACCGCGCGCAGTCCCGCGTCGACGGCGAGTTCGCGCAGGTGCGGCGGCAGGCACTCGGACGCCCACAGCGGTTCGACGATGCCGCGGATCGCGTCCGGCGAGGCTTCGAGGAGGTCTGCGACGGACGGCCAGCGAATCCGGAGGATCGTCCAGAGTGCCAGGACATCGGACGGCACGGTGTTCTGTTCGAGGGTGCGGACGGAGCGCAACACGTTGTAGGTGTTGAGGAACTTCTTGATCGTCCGGGGATTGGCCTCCAGGAGCGGCAGGAACTTGCTCAGAGCGTGGTCGGTACGGGTACGTGTCTGCGGTGACACGAGGGCGAGCGCGGCTCGACCGGCGAGTTCCTCCCTCGCCGGCGGACTGGCCGCGCTGACCACCCGCAGGATGGCGGCCTCGTCGTCGACCCGGGCGATCTCGGCCTTTCCCGCTTCGACCTCGAGCCTGACCCGTTCGGCGGATGCCGGGTCCGCCACGTGAAGCAACTGGTCGAGGTAGGCGGCGCGGGCCCGGGCACTCGGAGCCGGTACCGGCACGGTGAGCTGGAAGATCTTGTCCAAGAAGAGGTGGCCGAGCGAGGAACCGGGCGCCGGCACGCAGTCGTGGAAAGTGGGGAACGAGTCTTCGTAGCTCCGGCGCAACCAGGCGCCGTCCGCGGCGACGACGAAGTAGGCCGCTGCGCGTTCCTGAGCCTCGGTCGTTCGTCGCGAGTGGTCGCGAACGAGAGTCTGCACCGCGTCGAGCAGATCGACGACGTAGGTTCCTTGGCACCGGTCGAGGTCGTCGATCAAGACGAGCACCGGTCTGCGGGAACGGTGCAGCAGCCAGCGGAAGTGAGCCGCCACCTGGTCCATCGGGTTCGGGTTCGACTGCTCGAAGAGCCGGGCGCCGCGCGCGGAGTCCCAGAGGAGCAGTTTGGCTGCCACCCGGGCGCCGGCCCACAGCAATCCCGCCGCTCCGAGCAGGGTGGTGAGCGTCTTCGCCAGCGTCGCCATGGCCTCGGTCCCGGGCACGCGGGGCAGCACGAACGCCGCGAGCACGCCGATGGAGGTGATCAGCAGCAGTACGGCGAGGACGAAGGCGGAACCGGAGCGCCGAGCGCGAGCGATGGTTTCCGCCGCGCGGAGCCAAGCGGCGGAAACGCGGCGACGGTCGGAGGCGACCGCCTTGCGGGTCGCGCTGAGGAGCGCCCACCACGGCGGGCCGAGCCTGGACTGCCGCCAGGCATCGAAGGCGACGATCGTGAACTCGTGTTCCAGGCGTTCTTCGAGGAAGTTGAGCAGGGAGCTCTTCCCGACTCCCCAAGGTCCGTCGAGATGAACCAGGAAGGACGTCGACGGCTCCTTCCGGCGTACTTCGCGCAGTTGGCTCGCCAGTACCTCGGCGAGTGGCGCGCGATTCAAGTGGTCTTCCCTCGCCGGTGCGTCCGTCGCCCAATCGACCTTGGTCTCCGGTTCCGGCCGTCCCGCCTCGACCGAGGCGGCGGCTTCGATGTCGACGTCGCCCGCGAGTTCAGCGGTGGCCCGCTGGAGGAGCTCTCGGGGAGCATGCGGCGTTCCAGGTGCGCGGGCGAAGACGAGTTTGCCGGTCAGTCCGGTGAGCCGGCTCGGTGTCTGGAGGAAGCCGTCGCCCTTGCTCGCCTCGACCACGCTGCTGTGCAGGAAGTCGAACAGCTCGTCCACATCGATCGTCCCGTCGCCGTCGAGGTCGGCGGCGCCGGTGCGCAGCCCTTCGATCAGTGCGTCGGTGAAAACCGAGCCGGAGGCCGATGCCAGGGACTTGGAAGGTGCGAAAGCGTGTTGGTAGGCGCCCGAGGAGCAGATGACGACCCAGCCCGTGCCGCCGATGTCCGGGTCGATCGCGGCCGGGTGGGCCTGCAGGCTGCCGAAATCGTGCTGGAAAGCACCGGCGAACGTGCAGTCCAGGATGATCACGATCGCGAGGCAACGACTCGTTCTCACGGCTTCGCCGAGGAAGGTGGCGGAGACGCCGGTCGCCGCCAAGAGTTCGCTGCGGGTGTCTGTCGCGGCGAAGTACAGCCTGCCCTCGACGTCTTTGATCCCATGGCTGCAGAGGTACAAGGTCCGCAGCTCGTCGGGGCGCGCCGAGGCGAAGAACTGCTCGATGGCGATCCGCATCCCGTGGCTGGCCGGGTTGACCACGGTCTCGACTTCGTAGTCGCCGACCTCCGGGTCGGCCAGCAGCTCGGCCAAGGCGGGCGCGGCGGGGAGCGGAGCCAGGTCCCGGTCGTCGAACCGGCCGACCGAAATCACCATCGCTTCCCGCTTCGCCATCGTCCACCTCCCGCCACGAAAGACGCCGTGTCGCGAGATGAGTCGCCGGAGGTGTCGCCGCTGTAACGGCTCCCGACGCGAAACGCCCGCCGTGTCCACAAACTGGCCGGCGGGCGTTTCGACGGGAAGGCTCAGACGCCCGCGGTCTGCGAGATCCAATCCCGGTACTTCGTGATGTTGATGTAGGCGGTGTAGGACTGGCGGTCACTGGTCGAAGCCACGCCGACCTGCTTGCCGTTCGCGTACATCGGGCCGCCTGAGTCGCCGCCCGCGGTGATGCCGTCGCCGCGGTTCGCGCAGACCGAGACGCCCGCCGCGCCGTCCGGGCAGTCGATCGAGCTGACGCTGACCTTCGCGACCTTCAGCAGCTGGGACTGGCACTCGATCTCGGGCTTGTCGGTGCACGTCGCGCCCCAGCCGTAGACCTCGGCCTGGTCGCCCACCTTGACGTCGCCCTCGCTGCCCAGCGGCGCGTAGTCGGTCTGCACCTGCTGGTCGATCTGCACCAGTGCGATGTCCGAGTCCGGCGCCTCGTGCACCGAGGTCGCGTTGACCGTGGTGCCCTTGGTCTGGTCGAGGTCGCCGACGTGGAAGCTGATCGGCTGGCCGTCGGCACCCTGCGTGCAGTGGCGGGCGGTGAGGATCCAGTCCGGCGCGATGATCGTCGCCGAGCAGATCTCCTGGCCGCCGGCGAACATCCGGGCCGCGGAGTGGAGCGAGTCGGCGTTGCTGCCGTCGATGATGGCCGGCTGGGCGGCCAGGGCCGGCGCCGCGGCCACGAACGCCGAAAGGAAAACACCGGAGACGACTACGCCGGTTCGCGCGATACGCACTTTACGATCAACCTCCAGCCGCGGACCGGGGTCTCGCGGTGACGGGGTGGTCAAGGACACACCTACCGTCACCGTTGTGGGTGATTCTCCGAAACCCGCCGATAGTCGGTTGATCAAGGACGCGACTTTCGTCGTGAGCCGACCGGCGCAGCGTGCTGCCAACCGAGTGACAGCGGTGCCCGTGATGTCAGCGAATCGCCCACGCGGTCGCCGGCCCCTCGTTAGAGTCCGGCGCGATGGGGCCAGAAGTGCGGTTTCACCTGCTCGGACCGCTGACCGTGACGGTCGGCGGGCAGCCGCTGCCGCTCGGCGGGGCGAAGCAGCGCGTGCTGCTCGCGCACCTGCTGCTGAACGCGAACCGGACGGTGCCGCCCGGCCAGCTCGTCGACACGATCTGGCCGCGGGAACCACCCACGTCGGCCACCGCCAACCTGCAGACCTACGTCTGGCGCCTGCGCCGCCTGCTGCCGGACACGCTCCTGCGCACGCACTGCCCCGGGTACTCGCTGGCCGTCGACCCGGACGCCGTCGACGCGCACCGGTTCACCCGGCTCGTCGGCGAAGCCGAGCGGGCGGACCACCCCGAAGCCGCGCTGACGCTGCTGGCCGAGGCGGAGCGCTCTGGCGCGGCGAGCCGCTGGCGGACCTGCCCACCGCGCCCGCGTGGGACGCCGAACTCGGCCGGCTCGTCGAGAACCGGCTGGCCGCCGTCGAGGAACGGCTGGCCCTGCAGGTGTCGCTGGGCCGGCACGACCTCGCGATCGCCGAGCTGACCGTGCTGCTGGCCGAACACCCGTACCGGGAACGCCTGTGGCAGCAGTACTTGCGCGCGCTGACCGGCGCGGGCCGCCGGGCCGAAGCGCTGCGGGCGTACTCGACGGCGCGGGAGCGCCTGGTCACCGAACTCGGCGTCGAACCGGGCCCGGAACTGCGGGCGCTGCAGGCCGCGATCCTCTCCGGTGCGCCGCTCGAGGCGCCCGCGGCCGACCCGCGGCCGCTGCGGCAGCTCCCGGCGGACCTGCCCGACTTCACCGGCCGCGAAGACTACGTCCGGGACCTGGAGGCCGCCGTGGGCCCGGCACCGGTGGTGCTGACCGGCGCACCGGGCACCGGCAAGACGGCGCTCGCCATGCACGTCGCCCACCGCCTCGCCGCGCGCTACCCCGACGGCCAGCTGTACGTCGACCTGGCGGGCACCGGCACCCCGCGCGACCCGGCCGAAGTGCTCGCCGACTTCCTGCACGCGTTGGGCGTCACCGGGAACGCCGTGCCGGCCGGGCTCGGCCAGCGGGCGGCGTTGTTCCGCTCGCGGCTGGCCGGGCGCCGGATGCTGCTGGTGCTCGACGACGCCGCCACCGGCGCGCAGGTCCGGCCGCTGCTGCCCGCCGACGCCGGGTGCGCCGCGCTCGTGACGGCACGCGGGCGGCTGCCGGAGCTGGCGGGCGCGAAGCACGTCGAGCTCGGCGTGTTCGGCGAGCGCGAGGCTTCGGCGCTGCTGGCCGGGATCGCGGGCGCGGACCGGGTCGTCGGCGAGCCCGCCGCCGCGGCGGCGATCGCGCGCTGCTGCGGATACCTCCCGCTGGCGATCCGGATCGCCGGGGCGCGGCTGGCCGGGCGGCAGGCGTGGAGCCTGCGGACGCTGCACGACCGGCTCGCCGACGAGTCGAGCCGGCTGAGCGAGCTGCGCGTCGGCGACCTCGGCGTCCGGCCGAGCTTCGAGCTGAGCCTGCGGCAGCTGCCCGCGCGGGCGCGGACCGCGTTCTGCCGCGCGGCGGTGCTGGGCGCGCAGGACTTCCCGAGCTGGGTGGTCGACGCGGTGCTCGGCCGCGACGGCACGCACGAGGTGCTCGACGTCCTCGTCGACGCCAATCTGGTTTCGCTCGCGGGCCGGGACGCCGGCGGGCAGCCGCGCTACCGGCTGCACGACCTGCTGCGGTGCTACGCGGCGGAACTGCTGGCGGAGGAACCGGTCGCCCTCCGGCGGGAAACCCTGCACCGCGTGCTGTCGGTGCTGCTGGCCCTGGCGAAGACGGCGGCCGCGGGCCTGCCCCCGGCGTTCGGCGCGATGACCGGACCCGAGGTGCCCGCGGCGAGCCCGGAACTGCCCGCCGAGCCGCTGGAGTGGTTCACCGCCGAGCGCAAGCTCATCGCCGGCGCGGTCCAGCTCGCGGCGGACGCGGGCCTCGACGAACTGTCCTGGCAGCTGACGGCGGCCGCGGTCCCGTTCTACGACCTGCGCGGCGCGTACGACGAGTGGCGCCGAAGCCATTTGATCGCACTGGCGGCCGTCGAGGCGGCGGGCAACCGCGCGGGCGCGGCGGTGCTGCACCGCGGCCTCGGTCAGGTCCGGCTGTACCACGACGAATACGAGGCGGCGGTCCACGACATGGAGCGCTCGGCGGAGCTGTTTCGCTCGCTGGGCGACGTCCGCGGCGAAGCGCTGGCGGTGGCGGGCCTCGGCACGGTCGCCCGGGTGCGCGACCGCCCGCAGGAGGCGCTGGAGTGCTACCGGCGGGCCCTGACCGGGCTGGAGCGGGCGGGCGACCGCACGGGCGTCGCCCAGATGCGCAACGCGATCGGCTCGACGCACGCGCTGCTGGGCGAGTTCACCGAGGCGGGCACGTGGCTCCTGCGCGCCCGCGACCTGGCGCGCGAGATCGGCGACCCGCACCGGGAGGCCAAGGTCCTGACCGAGCTGGGCACGTTGCACCGCGACGCCGGCCGGCTGCCGGATTCGCTGGCGTGCCTGCGGTTGGCGCTGAGCATCCTGGAGGACCTCGACGACGAGCGCTGCAGCGCGTACGCGTTGCTGGGCATCGGGCAGACCCTGCTGGCGGCAGGGGAGCCGGTGCAGGCCCGCGGGGTGTGCGACCGGGCGCTGCGGGTGTTCCGGGAAACCGGGAACCGGCAGGGGGAGACGACGGGACTGGCGTTGCTGGAGCAAGCCCAGCGACGACGAAGCCCGTCGGCGACCCGCGCTTGAGTCCCGGGCCGAGCGCCCCAATGGGGTTGTTTCATCGTGGTTGTGGCTGGTCGGAGGGAGCGGGTGGGGCCTGTTTCGCTGACGCAGCGGGAAGTCGCGGCGGGACCGGCGTGGCGGCCCGGACATAGGTGAAGCCCTCGGCACGATCGAGATGTGAGTCAACAACCCGCCGAGGGCTTCACCTCCATTTCCTACCAGGTCACCCTTCCCCTCTCCCTCTCGACCCTGCAGATGCTGGCCGGGTTGATCCGTGTCCATCGCTGTCAGCTGCGGTCCCGCTGGCGCAAAGCCACCCCCGCCGAGCAGGCCTTGGTCGTCCTCGCGGTGCTGCGCGACGACCCGCGCCTGGCTCACCTCGGTGGCGGTATGGGCATATCCGCGTCCACGGTGCGGCGGTGGGTGCTGGAAGCCATCACCTTGCTCGCCGCCCGCGCGACCCGCCTGAACCGGGTGCTGCGTCGCCAGGCCGCCCTTGGCGAGGCGGCTGTGGTGCTGGTGGACGGCACCTTGATCCGGACCCGCCGCCGCACCGGAAAAGCCAACCGGGCCCATTACAGCGGCAAACACAAACAGCACGGCCTGGTGGTGCTCGCCTTGACCGATGAGACCGGCCGGTTGTTGTGGGTGTCGGCGGCGCTGCCCGGCCGGACGGCTGACATCACCGCCGCTCGCCGGCTGGGTCTGCGGGAGCGGCTGCACGCGCGTGGTCTGACCCCGGCTGGGGACAAGGGCTTCCAGGGCTGGCACAGGACGTCCGCACCACCCGCGACTGCCCGGTCTGCGAGGGCCGGTGCGAGCAGGTGGTGCTGACCCCGTTCAAGGCCGAAGCGAACAGGCCTCTCACGAAGGGCCAGAAGCAGGCGAACGCGGTGTTCTCGGCGATGCGGTGCGCGGTGGAGGGCGGCTTCGCCGCCCTCAAACACTGGCACATCCTCGACAAACTCCGCCTCGACACCCGCCACGCCACCACGGTGCTGCGGGCTTTGCTGGTGCTGACCCAGCACGAGCAAAGCGTCCGCGATGCTGCCCGGTCAGGCCCGGGATGAGCGTTATCAGACCGGGTCAACCCATCGTGACCAGCCCAAACCACGATGAAACAACCCCAATGTGGCGTTGGGTGCTCCATCCATGCCCCCGCCACCACCCTCAACGGAGGCACTTCGCGCCGCGGTGCCCATTCAACGCACCCAATGTGGCGTTCGGTGCGTCTGACGCACCGAACGCCACATTGGGGCGCACTCCATGCCGTCGCCGAAGCCCGGATGCGCGACCATGCCCGCAGCGATGGGCGCTCGGTGCGGGCATGGTCGCGCGGGTGTTCGGGGCGAGCCGGCCGACGCCGGGCCTAGCCCCGGCGGGGCCGGCGATCAGTTGCTGTTGCCCGGCTTCCAGCCCAGGTAGTTCGCGAAGTACCCCTGGCGGGCGTGGCCGATCGCGCCGTTGACGCTCGTCGCCCAGACGCCGCCGCTGCCGTCGGCGATGCCCACGTGGCCGTAGGCCGAGATGTTCCAGAACACGAACGCGCCGCGGGGCGGGGTGCCCGTCGTGTGGCGGGCGCCGTCAGAGGAGCGCCAGTGCTCGATCGCGCTCGCGTGGTGGGTCACGCGGTCCCACGCCAGGCGCGCGGCCTTCTCGCAGTAACCCTGGTAGGCCGTGCTGCCGTTGCGGTTCGAGTACCACGCGATCGCCTGGTTCGCGGTCCGCGCCGCGGCGAGGTCGGCGGCCGAGTCGGTGAGGACGGCGCCCGGGTCGGCGATGTCGGCCGCGGTGACCTCCGCGTACACCTCCGACGGCGGCGCGGTGGCGGCCGAAGCGACGGTGGCCCCGCCGAACAGCAGGGCGGCCGACAGCGCGGCCGCCTGGCAGATGGTTCGCATGGGTGTGTCTCCCTCAGTAGACCGGGACGGCGTGCCCCGGCGTCGGGGAGAACCCTGCGCGCGGCCGCTACACCGCCACTACACCGCCGCTCTCGCGGGTGCTGACGCGAATGAGCGTCCCGGTGGAAAGAATTGTCACCCGCGCGCGGGCCGGTGACAAAAACCGGTGAGCCGCCCGCAAACCCGCATGACAAATTCCCCGGTAACAGAAAACGAAAATGGCCGGTTGGGTAGTTTCCCCCTAGTATCCGAATGTCCGTTCGACGATGAAAGGATCCGATATGACGGAAACCCTCGTTCGGAAAACCGGCCGGCGATTCCTCGGAATGGGAATGGCCGCGGTGCTGGCGGGCGCTATCGCCGTAGCGGGCGCCGGGACGGCCGCCGCGGCCGAGAAAGCGCTCACCTTCAAGGGCGGGTTCCCGCTGATCGGTGACCAGCAGGTCTCGGTGGTCGTCAAGGCCGACATCCCGGCGACCGCCACCGCGGGCACGCCGATCTCGGTGCCGTTCAGCCTCGACGTCGACGCCGGCCAGGCCGCCGGTGACGGCCTGCGGCTCGTCGGCGCCACCAAGGTCTCCGGCGCGATCAAGTCGAAGGTGAACGTCGCCATCGCGGGCCAGTCGGTGGCCATCCCCGTCGAGCTGCCCATTCCCGAAACGCCCGTGCCCGGCGAAGGCTCCCTGAAGTTCACCGCGCAGGGCCAGGTCGACTTCACCGTCCCGGCCGGCACCCCGGCCGGTGATGCCACGAGCAGCGTCGACCCGGCGGCGACCACCCACGTCGTCACCGACAGCAGCCTCGGCGAGTTCGACGTCGACCTGACGCTCGACCCGCCGGACCAGGACGCCACCCTGGGTACGACCACCGTCAGCTGACGCCGGGCGCACCCCCGCCGGAATCCGTCCGGCGGGGGTGCGCCGCCGCCGGAATCCGGCAGCACGGGAAATGCCGGGATCCACCCGAAGTCGTTCCTTCCCAACGTGTTCCTCCCTTAGTAGGTACCGGATGCACAGGCGGGCGCGGAGTATTCCGTGCCACCACATCGCCTCTCCCCGGCTGGAGGTTCACCTTCGTGAAAACCATTCCAGGAGTCCTACGTGGACTCGCGGTCCTTTCGGCCGCCACGGCCGCCGTGGTCGCGGTACAGGCGCCGGCCACCGCGGCGGCCGCCGCGCGCACCGACCTCGGCATCACCATGCAGGCCCAGCAGAAGGACCAGTGGTGCTGGGACGCCAGCGGCAACACGATCGCCGACTTCTGGGGCCATTCGCTGTCCCAGACCCGGTTCTGCCAGATCGCGCACAACGAATCCGGCAGCGACTGCGCCAACAACCAGGGTTATCTGTCCGACCAGCAGCGGGTGTTCCGCTACCTCGGCTTCGCGAGCGCCGGCACGTACAACTCGAACGGGCAGACGCTTTCCTTCACCTCGATCAAGAGCCAGATCGACGCCGGGCAGCCGATCGGCACCCGCATCGGCTGGCGCTCCGGCGGCGGGCACATGCACGTGCTCTACGGCTACGACAATTCCAGTGGCGCCACCCGCGTCGAATACGGCGACCCGTGGCCGAACAACAGCCGCTACAACTCGATGAACTACGACACCTACCGTTCGAACACCCAGTTCCAGTGGACCCACACCGTGTACGGAATCGAGGGATGAGCGTGCTGCGGAAAGCGATGGGCGCGGCCGTGCTGGCCGGCGCCGCGATGCTCGCCACGACCGGGGCCGCGAGCGCCGCGGACGGGCCCGCCGGCACCCCGACCGCCGCGGACACCGCCGCGATCGGGCAGCTGACCGGGAGCGCGGCCACGGCGGACCGGCTGGCCTCGACGAAGTTCCCCGGCGCCCGCGCGGCGGCCGCGGCGAGCACCGCGAAGGCCGACCCGCGCACCCAGGTCGCGGTGTACGAGCCGACGGCGGCGTTCGTCGCGGGGAAGTCCGGCGTCCCGGCCGAGCTCGCCTACGTCGCCGTGCCGGCCCGGACCGGCGACGGCGCCGAAGCGACGGTCTGGGCCGAGCGGCAGGGCCCGGCCTGGACCGTCGTGAACGTCGCTTCCGGCGACTACGAGCAGCGCTACGCCCAGGCCGCGGCCGGTGGCTACCTGCTGCACGAGCCGCAGGTCAACGCCTGGTACGCGGTGCACGGCGACGCAGTGACGGTCCTCGACGGCTCGGTCACCGGCCTGGCCGCGGGCACGAAGCTCGCGCTGGCGGACTACCGGGCGGCGCTGCACCGGCGCTACGCGGACAAGCTCCCCGGCTCGGCTTACGACCGCGACGGCGCGGGCGGCGGCTACGGCGGCCGCGAGCGCGCAGTGCCGGCCACGGACCCAGCTGCTGTTCCGGTGCTGCCGTTCGCGGTCGGAGGGGTCCTGCTGCTGGCGGCGGGCGCGGTCGTGGCACCCCGGTTGCGACGGCGGTAGGGCGGCACAGGGCTGCCGGTCCGGTGTTGGCGTTCGTGCTCGGCGGCGTCCTCCTGCTGGCGGCGGGCGCGGTCGTGGCACCCCGGCTGTGGGGGCGGTAGGGCGGCGCAGGGCTGCCGGCGGGTGCGGCCGTTCGTGCTCGGCGGCGTCCTGCTGCTGGCGGCCGGCGCGGCCGTGGCACCTCGGTTGCGGCGGCGGTAGGGCGGCGGATGGCTGCCGGTCCGGTGCTGGCGTTCGTGCTTGGCGGCGTCCTCTCGCTGGCGGCGGGCGCGGTCGTGGCACCCCGGCTGTGGGGCGGTAGGACCGTGCGGCGCTGGCGGCCGGTGCTGCCGTTCGCGGTCGGAGGGGTTCTCCTGCTGGCGGCGGGCGCGGTCGCGGCACCCCGGTTGGGGCGGCGGTAGGACGGCGCAGGGTTGCCGGTCCGGTGCCGTAGGCCGCGCTGCCGTGGAGTCGCGAATGACTCATTCGGGACCTCACCGGTCCCGAATGAGTCATTCGCGACCTCGGTGCGGCCCCCACCACCGGACCGGCAGCGGCCCTTGGCAGGTGATCATGATCAGGGCACAATGCGCCATGCCCGTTCCTTCGGCCCCGCCGGAGCCGGCGCGGCCGAGTGCTTCGGACCTCGCGCTGGTGGAGGCGCTGCAGCGCGACCCGCGGGCGCCGTGGACGCGGATCGCCGCCGCCGTGGGTACCGACGCGACGACCGCCGCCCGCCGCTGGGATCGGTTGCAGGCCGCCGGGCTGGCCTGGCTCACCGCGTACGTCACCGCTCCGACCACCACCGTCGGCTACGTCGACGTGGCCTGCCGGCCGGACGCGCTCGCCGCGCTCACCCAGGAGCTCTGCGGCTGGCCGCCGGTGTTCAGCGTCGAGCGCACCACCAGCCGCTTCGGGCTGTTCCTCTCCTTGGCCGCGCGTGACCTCGACGCGCTGGACGCCCTGGTCACCGGCCGCATCGGTGCGCTGCCCGGGGTGCTCGAGGTGCGGTTCGCCGTCGCGACCCGCGTCTACCGGGAGGGCAGCGGGTGGCTGGTCAACGCGCTGGCCCCGGAGCAGCGGGCGGCGCTGGACGACACCGCGGAGCAGGCCCGGCTCCTCGTCCCGCAGCAGTGGAACGACCGGGACCTGCGCGCGCTGGTGGAGTCGCTCGGCGAGGACGGGCGGCGCAGCTACGCCGAGCTGGCCCGCGACTGCCGGATGAGCGAGTCGGCGGTCCGGCGCGCGCTGGCGCGGATGCTGCGCAACCACGAGCTGGACTTCCGCTGCGACCTCGCGCACGTCCCGGCGGGCTGGCCGGTGATCGCGGGCTACCGCCTCGACGTGCCCGCGGCGGACCTCGACCGCGCGGGCACGGCGATCGCGCAGCTGCCGGAAACCCGGCTTTCGGCGGCGGTCGTGGGGGAGGGCAACCTGGTCGTGTCGGCGTGGCTGCGCGAGCCCGCCGGCTGCCCGGCCTACGAGGCGGCGCTGGCGGCCGCGGCACCGGGCGCGCGCGTCGCCGACCGCGCGATCACGCTGCGGATGCCGAAGCGGATGGGCCGCCTGCTCAGCCCGCACGGCCTCGGCGGCACCCACCAGGCGATCATCCCCGCCCGCTGAGCGTAGGGTCGGGAACGGGATTTCCGGCGCGGGGAAGGAACATGCGGGTGGGCGAGTCGAACTGGGCGGGGAACCACACGTACGCGGCGGCCGGCGTGCTGACCCCGCGCACGGTCGCCGAAGTGCGGGACGTTGTCGCCGGCGCGAGCCGCGTCAAGGCCCTCGGCAGCCGCCACTGCTTCAACGACGTCGCGGACTCCCCGGGCGGGACGCTGCTGGACCTCCGCGCCCTCGACACCGGCGTGGAGATCGGCGACGGCACGGTGACCGTCAGCGGGTCCGCGCGCTACGGCGACTTCGCCGAGCAGCTGCACGCGGCGGGGTTCGCCTTGCCGAACCTGGCGTCGCTCCCGCACATCACGGTGGCCGGCAGCGTCGCGACCGGCACCCACGGCTCCGGGCGGCGGCAGCCGGGGCTCGCTGCGGCCGTCTCGGCGGTGGAGCTGGTCACCGCCGACGGCGGCCTGCGGACCTTCACCCGCGCCGACGCCGAGTTCCCCGGCGTGGTCGTCGGGCTCGGCGCGCTCGGCGTCGTCACGCGGCTGACGCTCGACGTGGTGCCCGCGTTCGACGTCCGGCAGGACGTCTTCGACCACCTGCCGTGGGGAGCCGCGTACGGGCACTTCGACGAGATCGAGGACGCCGGCTACAGCGTCAGCCTGTTCACGAACTGGGCCGACGACGACATCGACCTGGTGTGGGTCAAGAGCCGCGTCGACGCCTTCACGGAGCGGCGCGAGCTCTTCGGCGCGGTCCCGGCGGACGGCCCGCGGCACCCGGCGCGCGCCGCGGGGATCACGGCCGGGAACACCACGCCGCAGCAAGGGGTGCCGGGCCCGTGGCACGAGCGGCTGCCGCACTTCGCGCTCGCGTTCACCCCGAGCGTCGGGGACGAGCTGCAGACGGAGTACTTCGTGCCGTACGAGCACGCGACGGCGGCGATCGCGGCGGTCCGCGAACTCGCCGGCCTGGTGGCGCCGGTGCTGCTGGTGTCGGAAATCCGCGCGATCGCGGGCGACGAGCTGTGGCTGAGCCCGTGCCACGGCGGCGACCGGGTCGCGCTGCACTTCACCTGGCAGCCGCGCCAGCCCGAGGTCGAGGCGATCCTCCCGGTCATCGAGGAGCGCTTGGCGCCGTTCGGCGCGCGGCCGCACTGGGGCAAGCTCGTCCACGACGTCCGCGGCGAGTACCCGCGGCTGGCCGACTTCCGCGAGCTGGCCGCGACCCTCGACCCGGACGGCAAGTTCCGCAACCCGTTCCTGGACCGGCACGTCTTCAACACGCCGGGGGAGCCGTCGTCGCGCGGACGATGAGGTGGGTGTCGAGCACCTGCGCCGGGTGCTCGCCGGCCTCGCCGTCGAGCAGGCCGAGCAGGATCGTCACCGCCGCGCGGCCCGCCGCCTCCGTCGGCATCGCGATCGTCGTCAGCGGTGGCGCGGAAATGGCCGCGAAGACGAGGTCGTCGAAGCCCACCAGGCTGATCTCGTCCGGCACCGGTACGCCACGCGCGTTGAGCCGCGCCAGCGCGCCGAAGGCGACGAGGTCGTTGTAGGCGACGATCGCCGTCACGTCCGCCGCGAGCGCGAGGTCCGCGCCCTGCAGCCCGCCCTCGAACACCGGCGGGAACGGGCCGAACTCGACGACGTCGGTGCCGTGCCGCTCGGCCGCCTCCGCCAGGCCGTGACGCCGGGCCCGGTTCGCCCACGACGCCCGCGGCCCGCCGAGGTAGGCGCAGCGGCGGTGGCCCAGCGCGGCCAGGTGCTGGATCGCCTGCCGCATCCCGTCCGCGGCGTCCACCACGATCGACGGGATGCCCGCCACCTCCCGGTTGAGCAGCACCAGGGTCGTCTGCGCGGCGAGCGCGCGCAGCTGGTCGTCGGTCATGCTCGGGCTGCAGAGCACGACGCCGTCGACCTGCTTCGCCATGCGGCGCACGAGGTTCTGCTCGGTCGCCGGATCCTCGTCGCTGGTGGCGAACAGCACGGCGACGTCGTCCTGGCGCGCGCGGGCCTGGACGCCGTTGAGCACGCCGGTGAAGAACGGGTTTCCCAGGTCCGGAACCACGATGCCGAGGTGCCCGGTGCGCGCGGCGGGCACCGGCTGCGGCGCGCCCGCGGCGTGGTAGCCCAGTTCGGTCGCCGCGGCCAGCACGCGCGTGCGGGTCTGCCGGCGGACCAGATCCGGTGCCGTGAACGCCCGGGACACCGTCGAGATCGACACGTTGGCGAGGCGGGCGACGTCGTGAATCGTCACGGTCACGGCAACTCCTCCAGCTCGTGCACCATGATGGAAACGCCCGTCAGTGTTGTCAACAAATTTCGCAAACCCATGACGCGATTTCAGTAAGCGCTATCTCGAATCGCTCACCGCCATTCGGAGCACCGTTTTTCGACGGATTCGACGGACATTGACACCCTTGTCGGGAACGCCTTACCGTGACGACCTGAAGTTTCTCCCGAACACCTGACCCAGTTCGTCACCTTCCGCGCGGCCCGGGCGGGCCCCGCCGATCGGAGACCCATGTCGGGGAGCCGGAGCCGCACCGCCGCGGACCCGCCGAGGCTGGCCGTCGTCGGCACGTCGGGCTACGCGTTCAGCTACCTGCACCGCGCGCGCATCCTGCACGACGAAGGCGTGGTGCGGTTCGCGGGCATGGCCGACATCCGGGAGCCGTCGGCCGCGGCGGTCGCGCTGCTGCCCGAGGGCGCCACGGCGCACCACGGCGTCGACGACCTGCTCCGCCGGTGCCGCCCCGACATCACCGTGGTCGCGACCCCGCCGCACGCGCACGTCCGGGCCGGCGGCGCGGTCCTGCGGGCGGGCGGCGACCTGCTGCTGGAAACGCCGCCGGTGCTCGACCTCGCCGGGTTCACCACGCTGAGCCTGCTGGCCGCGGAATCCGGCGCGGCCTGCCAGACCGGGTTCCAGAGCTTCGGCTCGCCCGCCCTGCCCGTCCTCCGCGCGGCGATCGCCGCGGGCCGGCTCGGGGAGGTGACGGGGGTCGGCGCGGCGGGCGCGTGGATCCGCACCGACGCCTACTACCGCCGCAACCCGTGGGCGGGCCGCCGCTGGCTCGACGGCGAGGCCGTCGTCGACGGCGCGCTGACCAACCCGTTCTCCCACGCGGTGGCCACCGCGCTGCTCGTCGGCGGGGCGGGCGGCCGCGACCCGGCGGAGATCGCGCTCGAGCTCTACGGCACGCGCGACATCGAAGCCGACGACACGGCGTGCCTGCGCATCCGGTTCACCGGCGGCCCCGAGATCGTCGTGGCCGCTTCGCTGTGCGCGGAGCAGGACCACGAGCCCTACGTCGTCGTGCACGGCACGAAGGGGCGCGCGAAGTTCTGGTACAAGAGCCACCGCCTGGAGCTCGACGACGAGCGCGTCCCCCTCGGCGAACCGGCCGACCTGCTGCGCAACCTGATCGCGCACCACCGGGACCCGGCGGGGGTGCCGCTGCTCGCGCCGCTGGCGTGGACCCGGGCGTTCGCGTCGGTGGTCGAGGCGGTCCGGGACGCGCCGTCGCCGTCGCGGATCCCGGCGGGCTGGATCCGCACGGCCGGCGAAGGGGCGGGCCGGCACCCGGTGGTCCGGGGGATCGGCGAAGAGGTCGCCGTCGCCGCGGACCGGCTGGCGCTGTTCTCCGAAATCGGCGTCCCGTGGGCGAGTGCCGCCGCGGGGGCCGCGCACCGCACCGGATAGCGCGCGCCGGTGCCCATCGCGCTGGCGGCCCCGGTATTCCACCCGGCCGCTGTAAGCGCTTTCTCGACGTGCCTCCGAATTGTTGAAACCCTTGCTGCACAAGGGTTGTACGTCCCGATCGGCCGTTGACACCGGTGCGGCGCACTGCCTACCGTGAGCGCGCTGACAGCGTTTTCAGAAAAGTGCTGACCGGCCGAGGACGGAGATTTCGATGGGGCGGACAACTGGGCGTGGGACCGGGCGCGGGGCCGCCGCGCTGGCCGTGGTGGTTCCCCTGCTGCTGACCGGGGTGGCCGCGTGCGGCTCGGGCTCCGGCGCCGGCGACGGGGACGTGACCATCACCTTCGTCTGGTGGGGCAGCGACGGCCGCGCGAACCTGACGAAGAAGGCCGTCGAGCTGTTCCAGCGGAAGAACCCGAAGATCAAGGTGCAGACGTCGTTCTCGGCGTACGCGGCCTATTGGGAAAAGCTGGCGACGCAGACGGCCGGTGGCAAGCCGCCGGACGTGCTCAACGTCGACACGCGGTACCTCGCCGAGTACGGCGGCCGCGGCGTGCTCGCCGACCTGAACCAGGGTGCGGGCAAGGCGATCTCCCTCGCCGACGTCAACCCCGAGCTGGCCGCCACCGGCGTGTACCAGGGCAAGCGGTACGCCGTGCCGTGGGCGCAGAACACCCCGGCGATGATCTACGACCCGGCCGCCTTCACCGCGGCCGGCGCGGACCCGGCCCAGGGCCTGACGTGGCAGCAGTACGCCGAAGCGACTCGGAAGGTCAGCGCCGCCGGCGGGTTCTCCGCGCGCGGCACGACCGACTTCGGCATCCTCGACACGGCACTGGAGGTCTGGCTGCGCCAGCAGGGCAAGCAGTTTTACACCCCGGCGGGCAAGCTCGGCTTCACCGCCGACGACCTGCGCCGCTACTGGCAGCTCGCGAGCGGGTTCCGGGACGGCAAGGGTGCCTCGCCCGCGGACGTCACGGCGTCCTACAACACCTCGCCCGAGCAGTCGCCCCTGGGCAAGAAGCTGACGAGCTCCGAGTTCGCCTACGACAACCTGCTGCCCGCGTACCAGAAGGCGAACGGCAAGCCGCTGAACGTCGCGCCGTACCCGACCGACAAGCCCGGCGACACCGGGCAGTACCGCCGTCCGTCGATGTTCCTGGCCGTGTCGGCCCGCAGCGCGCAGCAGGAGGCGGGCGCGAAGCTCGTCGATTTCCTGGTGAACGACGCCGAAGTGGGCAAGATCGTCGGGACCGACCGCGGGCTCGCCCCGAACCTCAAGGTCCGCGCGCAGCTGGCGGGGTCGGCGACCGGCAACGACAAGACCCTCTACGACTTCGAAGCCGCGCTCGAACCGAAGCTCGGGGCCGCGCCACCGGTGCCGCCGAAGGGAGCCGGCGCGATCCAGAAGCTCCTCCAGCGGACGTACGAAGAAGTCGCGTTCGGGCGGATGAGCGTGGACGACGCCGTGAGCCGCTTCATGACCGAAGCCGAGAAGGGGCTGTCCTAGCCGATGACGATCGTGCGCACCCCGGACCCGCCGGTCGCCGCCGAAGCGGCCGTGCGCGTCCGGCCGGCCCGGCGCCGCCGCAAGAGCCAGCCGGAAGCCTTCGCGTTCCTGACGCCGTGGCTGCTCGGCGCGGTGGCGCTGACCGTCGGCCCGATGGTCGTCTCGCTGTACCTGTCGTTCACCGACTACGACATGTTCACCGCGCCGGGCTGGGTCGGCTTCGGCAACTTCACGCACATGTTCACCGACGACGACCGCTACCTGCAGTCGGTGAAGGTCACGCTGGTCTACGTCCTGGTTTCGGTGCCGCTGAAGCTGACGGTGTCGCTGCTGGTGGCGATGCTGCTCAACACCCGCCGCGGAGCGAACGGCTTCTACCGGGCGGCGTTCTACGCGCCCTCGCTGCTCGGCGCGAGTGTCGCGGCGGCGCTGGTGTGGCGGGCGCTGTTCATGGGCGGCGGCCCGGTGAACGAGGTGCTGGCGTTCTTCGGCTGGCACACGCCGAGCTGGGTCGACGACCCGCGGTTCAGCCTCGCGTCGATCGTGCTGCTCGGGGTGTGGCAGTTCGGCGCGCCGATGGTGATCTTCCTGGCCGGGCTCAAGCAGGTCCCGGCGGAACTGCACGAGGCGGCGGCGATCGACGGCGCGGGCGCGTTCCGCCGCTTCCGGCACATCACGCTGCCGATGCTGTCGCCGGTGATCTTCTTCAACCTGGTGATGGAGGCCATTCACGCGTTTCAGGCGTTCACCCCGGCGTTCGTGATCGGCGGCGGCCGCGGCGGCCCGGCCGACGCGGACCTGTTCTACACCCTCTACCTGTTCGAGGTCGGCTTCCAGGACTTCCGGATGGGCTACGCGTCGGCGATGGCGTGGGTGCTGCTGGCGGTGATCGCGATCGTGACGGCGATCGTCTTCCGCACGGCGAAGCTGTGGGTGTTCTACGACGACGCCGAGGAGCGCGGATGACGGCGCTCCCGAGGTCCGCCCGGTCGTTCGGCTGGCACGTGCTGTGCCTGGTGATCGTGGCCGTGGTGCTGTACCCCTTGGTGTGGCTGGCGTTCGCGTCGGTCAAGCCGCCGGACGAGATCCTGTCGCGGCTGGCATTGCTGCCCACCCGGTTCGTCTTCGACGGCTACACGAAGGGCTGGGAAGGCGCGGCGGACGTCGGGTTCGGCCGCTTCTTCCTGAACTCGTTCCTGGTGGCCGGGCTGTCGGTGGTGGCGAACGTGCTGTCCTGCTCGCTGGCCGCGTACGCCTTCGCCCGGCTGGACTTCCGGTTCCGGGGCGCGCTGTTCGCGTTCATGATCACGACGTTGATGCTGCCCTACCACGTGACGCTGATCCCGCAGTACGTGATCTTCCAGCAGGCAGGGCTGGTCAACACGTTCGTCCCGCTGATCCTGCCGAAGCTGCTGGCGACCGAGGCGTTCTTCGTGTTCTTGATCGTGCAGTTCATGCGCGGCATCCCGCGCGAGCTCGACGAAGCCGCGATCATCGACGGCTGTTCGGTCTACCGGACGTTCTGGCACGTGGTGCTGCCGCTGTCGAAACCGGCGCTGGTGACGACGTCGATCTTCACGTTCATCTGGACGTGGAACGACTTCTTCACGCAGATGGTGTACCTGAACGACACGGAGAAGTTCACGGTCCCGCTGGGGCTGCGGCTGTTCGTGGACACGAGCAGCCAGTCCAACTTCGGCGCGATGTTCGCGATGTCCGCGCTCGCGCTGGTCCCGATCGTGCTGTTCTTCCTCGCCTTCCAGCGCCTGCTGGTGGAGGGCGTGAGCACCAGCGGCCTGAAGGGGTGAGGGGATGCGCGAAGCGACTTGGCGGGCGGGCCTGGGGGAGTTCTCGGACTGCCTGCTGGCGGGACTGCTGGTGGCACTGGCCTCCGTGCCGGTGCTGACGGCGGCACCAGCACTGGTGGCGGGCTGCCGCGCGGTCGAACGCTCCCGGCGCGGGGTGGGCGGTCCACTGTGGACGACGTTCTGGGCGGACTTCCGGTCGGTCGCCCGCGAGGGCGTGCTGTTCGGGCTCGGGTGCCTGGCCGCGGTGGTGGTGTTCGCGGTGGACCTGGAGGTGGCGGGCTCGCTGCCGGGCGCCGGTGTGCTCCGGCCGGTACTGGGGGTGCTGGCCGGAGCGGCGGCGATCGTGGCGGTGCGGACCTGCGAGGCGGTCTCGTCGGGTGAATCGTCCTGGCGCCGGGCCGCCCTCGCCGCCGCGCGTGAGTCGGTCGCGTTGCCCGGCAGCGCCGCCCTTCTCGCCGCCGCCATCGGGGTGTCCGCCGTGCTCGTCTGGATGCTGCCCATCCTCGCCTTCGTCATCACCGGGCCGCTGTGCCTCGCCGCCGTCGCGACCGGCGGGCGATCGTGATCCCCGCCGTCGTCGTCTTCGGGACCGCCGGGCACGCCCTCACCCACCTGCGCCGCGCGCGGGCGCTGCACGATCGCGGGGAGGTCGTCCTCGCCGGCGCGTGCGACGTCCGCGAGCCACCGGAAGAAGCGCGTGCGCTCCTCCCGGGTTCGGCGAAGCTCACCACCGACCCCGCCGAACTCGTCGCCGGCGCGGACATCGCCGTCGTCGCGACGCCGCCGCACACGCACCTGCCCCTGGCGCGACTGGCGCTCGAGGCCGGCTGCCACCTCCTCGTCGAGAAGCCCCCGGTACTCGACCTCGACGCCTTCGCCGAACTCGAGCACCTCGCCCGCGGCCTCGCCTGCCAGACCGGGTTCCAGAGCTTCGGCTCGGCCGCCGTCCCGCTCGTCCGGGCGGCCGTCGACCGCGGCGAAGTCGGGACGGTCACCGGGATCTCCGCCGCCGGGGCCTGGATCCGGCGGGACCGGTACTTCGGGCGGACCGGGTGGGCCGGACGGCGCCGCGTCGGTGGGCTGGCGGTCGTCGACGGCGCCCTCACCAACCCCTTCGCGCACGCCGTGGCGACCGCGCTGCTGCTCGGCGGGACCGCGCACCTGCTCCCGGACCAGCTGAGCGTCGAGCTCTACCGGGCCCGTGCCATCGAATCCGACGACACGGCGTGCGCGCGGCTCGCGTTCGCCGGCGCGCCGGACGTCGTCGTCGCGGCCACGCTCGCCGCCGCGGCCGATCACCAGCCCTACGTCCTCGTGCACGGGACCGAAGGCCGGATCCGCTGGGAGTACAAGACCGACCGCCTCGAGATCCGCGGGACGCCGGTCCCCGTCGGCCCGCCCGAAGACCTCCTGGTCAACCTCGTCGAGCACCTGCGCGACGGCGTCGCGCTGCGGGCGCCCCTGTCCGCGACCCGCGCGTTCACCGCGCTCGTCGAGGCGGTCCGCGACGCGCCCGAGCCGCGGCCGCTGGCCGGGGAGTGGGTCCGGGCCGTCGGGACCGGCGCCGAACGGCACTACGTCGTGCCGGGCGTCGACGCCGCGGTCGACACCGCCGCCGAGCGGCTCGCCCTCTTCTCCGAACTCGCCCTGCCCTGGACCGGCGCCGGTGCGCGCGCCGGAAAGAGAGGTGATGCCGGTGCGTAGGTACGCGATCGTCGGCCTGGGCTCGCGGGCCGGGCTGTTCGCCGGCGCGCTGGCCGCGTCGCCGCGCGCGGAGCTCGCCGCCTTCTGCGACGCCAGCGAAACCCGCATGCGCGTCCACAACGGCTGGCTGGGCACGGCGGTGCCTTGTTACCCGCCCGGCGACTTCGCCGCCATGCTGGCGAAGGAGCGCATCGACGTCGTCGTGGTGTGCACGCCGGACCACACGCACGCGGACTACGTCGTCGCGGCGCTCGAGGCCGGCTGCGACGTCGTCACCGAAAAACCCATGACCACCGGCGCCGAGGGCGCCCGGCGGATCCTGGCCGCGCGGCGCGAGACGGGCCGCTCGGTGCGCGTCACCTTCAACTACCGCTACAACCCGGTGCACCGCCGGGTCCGGGAACTCCTCGCGGCCGGCGCGATCGGGGAGGTCGGCTCGGTCGAGTTCAGCTGGCTGCTCGACACCGCGCACGGCGCCGACTACTTCCGCCGCTGGCACCGCGACAAGGCGAACTCCGGCGGCCTGCTCGTGCACAAGTCCGGGCACCACTTCGACCTCGTCAACTGGTGGCTCGGCCGCGGGCCCGAGACGGTGTTCGCGCTGGGGAAGCTGTTCTTCTACGGCGAGGAAAACGGGCGGCGGCACGGGCAGCGGACGGAGTACGTGCGGGGCACCGGCACCACCGGCGACCCGTTCGCGCTCGACCTCGACCGCTCGCCCCGGCTGCGCGCCCTCTACCGGGACGCCGAGACCGAGGACGGCTACCTGCGCGACCGCAACGTCTTCGCGCCCGGCATCACGATCGAGGACGACCTGTCGGTCCTCGTGCGCCACGAGGGCGGGGCGGTGCTGAACTACCACCTCCACGCGTATTCGCCGCGCGAGGGCTACCGCGTCGCCTTCGCCGGCAGCGAGGGACGGCTGGAGCTCGACGTCCGGGAAAACGAGCACGCGGGGTCCATCGGGGACCTCCCACCCGGGGCACGGGCCGAACCCGGCCGCGCGCGGCTGACGGTGCAACGGCTCTGGGCACCGCCCGAGGTCGTGCTCGACCAGGCCCTCGGCGAGGGGCACGGCGGCGGGGACGAACGGATGCTCGCCGAGCTGCTCGGGGAGGCCGAGCCGGACGCGCTCGGGTGCGCGGCCGGCCACGAGGCGGGGCTGGCGGCGCTGCTCACCGGGCTGGCCGCCAACCGCTCGCTGGCGACCGGACGGCCGATCGCCGTCGCGGAGCTGCTCGCCGAAATCGGGGAGCGGGCGTGAGCCGCGCGGCGGTCGGGGACGGGACGCTGGAGCTGGCCGAAGCCGACGACAGCCGGGTGCGCGTCCACCTCGGCGAGCTCGTCCTCGCCGAGTACGTGATCGCGCCGCCGACCCCGGCCGGGGACTCGCCGAAGCCGTACCTGCACCCGCTGCGCACCACCGCGGGCGAGGTCGTGACCGCGGTCCGGCCGCACGACCACCCGTGGCACAACGGCCTGCAGTTCACCATGGCCCACCTCTCGGGCGAGAACTTCTGGGGCGGCCGCACCTACGTGCGCGGCCGCGGGTACACCCCGCTCGGCAACCACGGCGGCGTCGGCCACGTCCGCTGGGAAAGCCTGGTGTCCGCGCCGGGGCACTGCGAACTGCGGCACGAGCTGGCCTGGCACACGGCGGCCGGGCGGCGCTGGCTCACCGAGCACCGCACCCTGCGCTTCGGCGACGTCTCCGGCGACGCCGACGGCGGGCACTGGACGCTCACCTGGACCAGCCGGCTGCGCAACACCAGCGGCCGCGAGCTGCGCTGGGGGAGCCCGGTCACCGAAGGACGGGACACCGCGGGCTACGGCGGGCTGTTCTGGCGCGGGCCGCGCTCGTTCGTCGGCGGCGAAGTCCGGACGCCGGACGGGCGGACCGCGGCCGGCGCGATGGGGCACCGGGCGCCGTGGCTCGCCTTCACCGGGCGGCACGACGTCAGCCTGCGGACCTCGACGCTGCTGTTCGCCGACAGCCCGGTCAACCCCGCGTACCCGACGGCCTGGTACGTCCGCGCCGAGCCGTTCCCGGTGGTCAGCTTCGCCACGACCTACCACCGGCCGTGGCGGTTCGAACCGGGCGGCGAACTGACGCTGACCCACCACCTCGTCGTCGTCGACGGCGAGCCGGACCCCGCCCGGCTGTCCGAGCTCGCGGTCCGGGCGGCCGACTGAAGGGACGGACATGCGCTGGAAGGCTTTCGCCGGGTGCCTCGCCCTGATCGGACTCACCTGCGCGGCCGCGCCCGCGTCCGCGCACGGGCACGATCCCGGCCGCGTGGTGCTCGGCGCGCGCGACGGCTGGGCCGCGGCGACCACCGGGACGACCGGGGGCGCGGCCGCCGGGAGCATCCGCACGGTGACCAAGCGCTCCGAACTCGCCGCAGCGCTGGCGGCGGACCCGGGCGCGCCGAAGATCATCCGCGTCCGCGGCACCATCGAGGGCAACGCGGACGCGGAGGACCGGCCGCTGAGCTGCGCCGATTTCGCCGACCCCGGCTACACCCTGCCCGCGTACCTGGCGGCGTACGACCCGGCCACCTGGGGGAAGGTCGAGCCGTCCGGCCCGCTGGAGGAGGCCCGCGCCCGATCGCAGGCCAACCAGGCGGCGCGGGTGGTGCTCGACGTCGGCCCGAACACGACGATCATCGGCGACCACGGCACGCTGCACGGGCTGACCCTGCGCGTCACCGGCGACAACGTGATCCTGCGGAACCTGAGCTTCGCCGACGCGCACGACTGCTTCCCGCAGTGGGACCCGCTGGACGGCGCCGACG
Source organism: Amycolatopsis solani (assembly GCF_033441515.1). NCBI lineage: Bacteria > Bacillati > Actinomycetota > Actinomycetes > Pseudonocardiales > Pseudonocardiaceae > Amycolatopsis > Amycolatopsis solani. Next base: position 1,322,238 of record NZ_JAWQJT010000002.1, on the reverse strand, counting down.
GCAACTGGAACTCCGAGTACGACAACGTCGACCTGGCCGGCGCGACCCACGTCTGGGTGGACCACAACGACTTCGGCGACGGCGGGAACGACCGGCAGCCCAGCTACTTCGGCCGCAAGTACGAAGTCCACGACGGCCTGCTGGACATCGTCACCGGCTCGGACCTGGTGACGGTGTCGTACAACCGGCTGCACGACCACGACAAGACGATGCTGATCGGCAACACCGACAAGCCCACCCACGACGTCGGGAAGCTGCGGGTCACCGTGCACCACAACCTCTTTTCCGGGATCGGGCAGCGCGCGCCGCGGGTGCGGTACGGGCAGGTGCACGTCTACGACAACCTGTACGCGGTGCGGGACGCGGCGGCCTACACGTATTCGCTGGGCGTCGGCGTGGAATCGCGCATTCACGCGGAGAACAACTTCTTCCGGATTCCCGCTTCGGTGCCCTTGGGCGCGCTCGTGAAGTACTGGAAGGGCACGGTGCTGCACGCGACCGGCACACTGGTGGCGACGGGCACGGCGGGGCCCCGGCCGGTGGATCTGCTGGCCGAGTACAACGCGGCCAACGACCCGGACCTCGGCCCCGACGCCGGCTGGACGCCCACCCTGGTGGCGCGCCTCGACCCGGCGTGGCAGGTCCCGGCCCGCGTGCTCGCCGGTGCCGGTCCGCGGTCGTGAGTGGTAAGTCGGGTTAGAACCCGACTTACCACCCACGACCGGGCGCGTTCGATACTTTCGGGGTTTTCTGAAAACGCGCGCGGGCGGCGACCATCCGGGCGACTTGACGGCGGCCCGCGGCGAACGCCGTTGACACCGACGGCCCGCAACCAGAAACTCGGTGACGAGAAAGCGCTTTCACAACCCGGTCGGACGTTTTCCTCAGCGCCGATTGAAGAATCAGACCAGGGAGTGGTGAATGGTTTCCCCAGTGATTTCCCGGATGATCCGGGTGACCGCCGTCGCGGCGCTCGTGGTTTCGGCGGCGGCCGGCACCGGCGCGAGCGCGTCGGCCGCCACCTGGCCCAGCCCGAGTTCGAGCGTGGCGGTGGGCGCGACGATCAAGGTCACCAGCGGCACCTACGACGGCGGGCTCAAGCGGTTCTACGGCACCGGCGACCTCGGGTCCGGCGGCCAGGACGAGGGCCAGGACCCGCTCTTCCAGCTCGCCAACGGCACCACGCTCAAGAACGTCGTCCTCGGCAGCCCGGCCGCCGACGGCGTGCACTGCCTCGGCACCTGCACGCTGCTCAACGTCTGGTGGGAGGACGTCGGCGAGGACGCCGCGACCTTCAAGGGCACCGCCGCCTCGCAGACCATGACGATCGACGGCGGCGGCGCCCGCAAGGCGTCGGACAAGGTGTTCCAGCACAACGGCCCGGGCACCATGTACATCCGGAACTTCGAGGTCACCGACTTCGGCAAGCTGTACCGCTCCTGCGGCAACTGCAAGACGCAGTACAAGCGCGACGTCGTGGTCGACAACGTCACCGCCACCGTGCCGGGCAAGGCGCTGGTCGGCATCAACACCAACTACGGCGACACCGCGAAGCTGACTCGGATCACCATCGTCGGCGACTCGAGCCGCAAGATCGAGCCCTGCCAGAAGTACAAGGGCGTCACCAGCGGCGAGCCGACGAAGATCGGCACCGGCCCCGATTCGGTGAACTGCCTGTACACCACCGCGAACATCACCTACCGGTAGTCCGTTCCCAGGGAGACGTCGTGCTCAAGACCCTGCTCGTCGTCGCGGCGCTGATCACCCCGCCGGCGGGTGCCGCGGCCGCCGACGTCGTCGTGGCCAAGGACGGCACCGGCACGTACACCACCATCCAGGCCGGGATCGACGCGGTGCCGGCGGGCGGCACCGTGTCGATCAAGCCCGGCACCTACCGCGAGGTGATCACCGTGCCCGCGGCCAAGACCGGGGTCACCTTGCGGGGGACCACCGGCAAGGCGGCCGACGTCGTCGTCGACTACGACAACGCCGGCGGGACGAAGAAACCGGACGGGTCGACCTACGGCACCACGGGCAGCGCGACCGCGACGATCGCCGCGAACGGCTTCACCGCGACCGCGCTGACCTTCCGCAACTCCTTCGACCGCAAGGCCCATCCCGAGATCACCGCCACCCAGGCGGTCGCGGTCAAGACGACCGGCGACCGGATGGTCTTCGACAACGTGACCTTCCTCGGGCACCAGGACACGCTCTACGCCGACACCGCGGCCGTGGGCACGCCCGGCCGCCAGTACTACCGGAACTGCGCGATCAGCGGCGACGTCGACTTCCTCTTCGGGCGCGCCACCGCGGTGTTCGACCGGGCGACGATCACCGCGCTCGACCGCGGCTCGAACCCGAACGGCTACCTGACCGCGGCGAGCACCCGGCGCGCGAACCCGTACGGCTTCCTGATCGTGGGCAGCCGCGTGCTCAGCCCGGCCGCGGCCGCGAGCTTCTACCTGGGCCGGCCGTGGCACCCCGGCGGGGACGCCGACGCGATCGCGCAGGTCGTCATCCGCGAGACAGCCCTGCCGGCGGCGATCAAGGCGGCTCCGTGGACGGACATGTCGGGCTTCTCGTGGCAGGACGCCCGGTTCTTCGAGTACCGCAACACCGGTGCCGGCGCGGGCACCGGCACCGACCGGCCGCAGCTCACCGCCGCGCAGGCGGCGAACTTCACCGCGCAGCGCTACCTCGCGGGCGGCGACGGGTGGAATCCGGTGCACTGACCCGGCCCCAACGCCGACTCGGCGACGCTCCGCCGGCCCGGCCAAGCGCCCCAATGTGGCATTGGGTGCGTCAGACGCACCGAACGCCACATTGGGGCGCTCGCCACCCGGCTTGCGACGTGCGCTAGGCAGGCCCCAGCGCGGCTTCGGCGACCACCCCGCCGGGCTCCTTCAGCTCGATGAAGAAGGAGTGCGTCGGGGTGGTGCCGACGTTCTCGCCCGAGTGCTCCTGCGCCGCGACCCAGCGCACCGCCCCGGCGGGCAGGTCCACGCCGACCTCGCGGCCGCCGGAGGAGATGCGGCGGCTGAACGCGCTGAGGGTGACCATCACCGTGTCGGGGTGCCGGTGGGGTGCGGTCCGGTCGCCGGGCCGGTCGCGGTACTCCAGCACGCGCACCCGCTCGTTCTCGAAGACCACCTGGTACAGCTCGGGGTTCGTTTCGGCCGGGTCACCGGTCATGGCCGCCTCCTTCGTGGGACGTGAGTACCATGATGGCATGCCAGTACCATATGAGTCCACCGGCAGACAGCGGCAGAAGGGCCGGACCCGGGCCGCGCTGGTCGAGGCGGCGCACGCGCTGCTGGCGGACGGTGGGTCGCCGACCGTCGAGGATGCCGCCGCCGCGGCGGGGATCTCCCGCACCACGGCCTACCGGTACTTCCGCAACCAGCGCGAGCTGCTGCTGGCCGCCTACCCGGAGATCCAGGACGACGCCGGTCTGCTGCCCCCGGACGCGCCCGCCGACCCCGTCGTGCGGCTGGAGCTGGTGCTGCGCGAGTTCATCGCCTTCACCCTGCGCTGGGAACCGCAGCTGCGTGCCCAGCTCCGGCTGTCCCTCGAGCCCGGCGCCCGGCAGCCGGTGCTGCGCCGCGGCCGGGCGATCCGCTGGATCGAGGAGGCGCTGTCCCCGCTCGCGGACACCCACCCGGACCTGGACGTCCACGGCCTCGCCGTCGCGATCCGGTCGGCGACCGGCATCGAGTCCCTGGTGTGGCTGACCGACATCGGCGGGCTCGACCGCACGCGGGCGGCGGAGGTGCTGGCGGGGTCCGGGCGGGCCATCCTGCGGGCGGCTCTCACGTGATCGGCACCGTCGCGACGCACGAGTCGGTGCCGTTGCTGAACGTCGTCGCCGCCGAGCCGATCGCGGTCACCGGCACGTCGAGGCCCGAGGGCAGCGTCAGGCTCGTGGTCCCCGACGTCGGGACCGACCGGGTGTAGATCGTGTGGATCGTGAAGCCATCGCGGTAGGAGATCCGCAGCAGCAGGTTGCCCGCGTCGCCGATGTACGGGCCGGACGACGTCGTCGCCCCGATCATGTGGTGGTAGCCGCCGGACGTCTCGTACTTGAGGGTGAACGAGCCGCCGAAGCTCCCGGAGGTGCAGACGCCGGTCTTCTGGCTGATCGTGCCCGCCTGGGCGGGGGCAGCCAGCACCGTGGCGCTCGCCAGCGCGGCCGCCAGCCCGGCTCGGATCGCAGTCTTCATGGTGGCATCGTGGCGGAAGCCGCTTCCGTTCCGCTTCTCTTCACGCGGTGGTGCGGACCAGGTGGACCGGGCAGGCCGCCTGGTGCAGCAGGGCCTGGCCGGTGGAGCCGAGCAGCAGCCCGGGGAAGCCGCCGCGGCCGCGGTCGCCCAGGACGACCAGCTGGGCGCCGGCGCTGCGCTCGATCAGTTCCCGCCGTGGGTGGGCGTGCACCAGGACCCGCTCGACCTCGACGTCGCCGGTGTCGTGGGCCAGCACCCGCTCGCCGAGCAGGCGGTGCCCGGCCTCGGTGACGCAGCGGGGATCCTGGCGCGGCGGTGGGGTGTCCGCCCAGGCGTGCAGCACGACGAGCGGGGCGCGGCGGGCACGGGCTTCGGCCACCGCGGCGGCGAGCACCCGGGAGCCGGCTTCGCTGCCGTCGATCCCGGTGACGACGGGGCGCTCCGCCGCGCCCGGCTCGTCCCAGCTGTCCCCGCGGACGACGACGGTGTCGCACCGGGCGTGCGTCCCGACGGCCGCGGCGACCGAGCCCGCCAGCAGGCTGGTGAGCCGCCCGTGCCCGGCCGACCCGACGACGAGCAGCGCCGCGGACCGCGACGCCTCGATCAGCGCCTGCGCCGCGCGATCGGAGTCCAGCCGGGTGACGGCGTCGGGAACCCCCTGCGCGGCAGCGAGTTCCCGGGCGGTCCGCAGCGCCCGCCGCCCCCGCGCCCGCAGGGCGTCGACGAGCTCGTCGGGCGGCGGCACGACCCCGCCGGCGAGCAGCGCGGGTACGTCGAGGGCGTGCACGACCTCGAGGGGAGCGCCCCGGAGTCGTGCGGTCCGCGCGGCCCAGCGCACGGCGTCGAGCGACTCGGCCGACCCGTCCACCCCGGTGACGATCGGCGGTCCGGTCATTCCCAAGACTGTAGGCCCGCGCGGTCGCGGCCGGGAGCGTCTCGCGGGATGTGTGGGGTTCGCTCGCGCCCGGCAGTAGGGGTTGGCCGGCCGCCCGATCCGTCCGGTCGCGGCCCACCTCCGGCTCCGGCAAGATCGGCCGGGTCCCTCGAACGGTCCGGAGGAACCGATGGCGGTGCTGGTCGTGGCGGCCGCGGTGCTCGGGCTGTTCGTCGGGTCGTTCCTCAACCTCGTGGTCCAGCGGGTGCCGCGGGGCGAGCCGGTCGTCCGTCCGCCTTTCCGCTGCCCGGTCAGCGCTCGCCACTTCCTCGTCGCGCTCGGTACCGCGGTCCTCTTCGCGCTGCTGACCCTGCGGCTCGACCCACCGCACCTGCCCGCCTACCTCTACTTCGGCGCGATCGGCGTCGCGCTCGCGCTGATCGACTTCGACTGCCGCCGGCTGCCGGATGCGATCGTGCTGCCCTCCTACCCGGTGCTCGCCGTCCTGCTGGCCGTCTCGGCCTGGTGCCGGGACGACTGGTGGTCGCTGGCCCGCGCCGGGATCGGCGGGACCGCGCTGTTCGCCTTCTACCTGCTGCTGGCCCTGATCCACCCGCGAGGCATGGGCTTCGGCGACGTCAAGCTCTCCGGCCTCCTGGGCGGGCTCCTCGCCCACCTCTCCTGGACGGCCTTGCTGCTCGGCGCGTTCGGCGGCTTCCTGCTCGGCGCGGTGGCCGGTGTCGTCGTGCTGGCGGCCGGGCGGGGTGATCGCGACACCGCGCTGCCGTTCGGGCCGTTCATGATCGCCGCCGCGCTCGTCGCCGTCTTCGTGGTGGCGGCTTGACGCGCCTATCATTCCGGTCACCCGTCCCCGGGAGATCGAGGTACCCCGTGAAGAACCGCTTCGCCGCCGTGGTCCTCGCGTGCGCGGCCGCCGCGCTCGTCCCGGCCACCGCGCACGCCGATCCCGCCGACGGCGGCACTTTCTCCGTGCTGAGCTACAACGTCGCCGGGCTGCCGGAAGGCATTTCGAGCGCGCCGACCCCGCGCGCGCCCGCCACGACGGCGATCGGGCAGCGGCTGGGCCCGTACGACGTGGTGCACGTGGAGGAGGACTTCAACTACCACGCCACGCTCTACGCGGCCGACCAGCACGCGTACCGGACCCCGACGAGCGGCGGCGCGGGGATCGGCAGCGGCCTGAACACGCTGTCGTCGCTGCCCTACGACGTCGACGACTTCGAGCGCGTGCGCTGGAACTCGTGCCAGTTCGACTCGGGCGATTGCCTGACCCCCAAGGGCTTCACCTTCATGCGGCTGCGGCTCGCCGAAGGCGTTTACGTCGACACCTACAACGTGCACACCAACGCGGGCACGAACGACGGCGACCAGGCGTCCCGCGCGGCGAACCTGGCGCAGCTGACGGCGTTCATCCGCGGCCGTTCGGCGGGCAACGCCGTGCTCGTCATGGGCGACACGAACACGCGCTACACCCGCGCGGCGGACACGATCGCCGAGTTCGCCGCGGACAACGGCCTCACCGACGCCTGGGTGAAGCTCGTCCGCGGCGGGGCCGCGCCCGCGCCGGGCAGTCCGGCGCTGGTGTGCGACCCGCAGAACGTCACCGACGACTGCGAAGTCGTCGACAAGGTGCTCTACCGCGGCAGCCCGCTGGTGTCCCTGGACGCGACCGCGTACCACAACGAGCACGCGAAGTTCCTCGACGACGCGGGCCGGATGCTGTCCGACCACGACCCGGTCACCGTCCGTTTCGGCTGGACGCGCAACCCGGCGCTGCGCCTGTCCGACCAGTTCGGCGGCCCCCACGGCGACTACTTCACCGACGCGGGCGCGGTCCCGGCGGGCGCCCGCGTCCGGACGCTGTCGCTGCGCGCCGGCTCGCGGCTGGACCAGCTCGGGGTGACGCTCGAGAACGGCACGGCGCTGGTCCACGGAGGTGCCGGCGGAACGGCGGCCACCCTGACGCTCGCGGCCGGTGAACACGTCACGACGGCGACGGTGTGCCAGGGCAGCTACCAGGGCCACACCCGGATCTTCTCGGCGGCCTTCACGACCAGCACCGGCCGCACCCTGGCGGGCGGCTCGCCGACGCCGGACTGCGTGACGCGCACGGCACCGGCGGGCTGGCAGCTCGCCGCCTTCCACGGCCGCGCCGGCGGCGAGGTCGACAAGATCGGCTTCGTCTACACCCGGCGCTGAGCGGTGCGTCGCGCCGACCAGCCGAGCAGGGCCAGCTCCAGCGCCGCGAACCCGGCCAGCACCACCGGTCCGGGGGCGACCAGCAGTGCCAGCCCGATGAGCAGTACCGGCAGCACAAGTCCCGTGTACGCCACCAGGAACAGCGCCGCCAGCACCTCGCCGCGGGTGAGGTCGTCCGCGAGGGCCGCCACCGTGCCCGCCGACGCGCGGAAGCCCAGGCCGAACCCGGCGCCCGCCAGCACGCTCGCCACGAAGAACAACGGGAGCGAGGCCGCGAACGCCGACCCCGTCAGCAGCACCAGGCCGGCGCCCATCAGCGCGTACCCGGACCGCAGCTGCGAGCGGGTGCCGAGGCGCGCGAACACGATCTGGACGAGCGCCGCGCTGCCCAGCATCGTGAACGGCGCCAGCCCGGCGAGCAGGCGGGACGGCTCGTGCAGGTCGTTCGCCAGCAGCGCCGGGGCGAGGGCCATGACCAGGCCGCTCAGCGCGAACGCCGCGAACGCGCCGAGCGCGGCGCCGGTGAACTCGCGCCGGGCGGACGGCGGCAGTGACAGCCGCTGCGGGCGGTAGGCCGGGCGCTCTTCGCGGCGCTCCACCGTCTCCGGCACCAGGCTCACCGCGATCGCTTCGAGCAGGAGCACGACCAGGAACACCGCGAACGGCGTGCTCAGCGGATGGTCGGCGAAGCGCGCGAACAGCCCGCCCACCAGCGGGCCGACGGCCAGGCCGCCGGCGTTCACCACGGTCGCGGTGAGGGCCGGGGCCCGCAGTTCGGACAGGTGCGCGGTCGCCGTCGCGGAGATCACGCCGATCCCGGCGCCGCTGATCAGCCGGGCCACGATGAGGCCGGGGACGTCCGGCCACAGCAGGAACATCGCGGCGGCGAGGGCTTCCGCGAGCAGCCCGGCGAGCAGGACACGGCGGCGGCCCAGCCAGTCGCTGACGTGCCCGGCCAGGTACAGGCTCAGCACCACCCCGACCGCGTAGGCGGCGAAGATCACGGTCACCAGAAAGGCGGGAAAGCCGTCGCGCCGCTGGTAAAGCGCGTACAGCGGGGTCGGCACGGTGGAGAACGCGAGCGCGGTCGCGAACGCGACGGCGACGACGCGGAACCCCAGCCCGTGGCTCACGCGGAGCCGGGCGGGGGAGAGGGTGACGGACATCGGGACCTTCCAGGACGCCAGGGATCTTCCGCTGTCCACGATGTCCCCGCCGACTCAGCAAGTCCAACGAAAAGTCCTGGTGCCAGTTATCGATGCAGCCGATAACTTGATCCCATGGAAACGCGTCAGCTCGAGTACTTCGTCGCCGTCGCCGAGGAGCTCAGCTTCACCCGGGCCGCCCAGCGGGTGTTCGCGGTGCAGTCCACCGTGTCCGCCGCCGTGCGGTCGCTCGAAGCCGAGCTCGGCACGCGGCTGTTCGACCGGTCCACCCGCCGGGTCGCGCTTTCGGCGGCGGGCGCGGCGTTCCTGCCCGAGGCCAAGGCCGCGATCGAGGCGCTCGAACGGGCGCGCGCGACCGTTCAGGAGGCGTCGGAAGGCCTGCGCGGCAGCCTCCGCATCGGCACGCTGACGTCGATCGGCGTCGACCTGCCCGCGCTGCTCGGGGCGTTCCACCGGCGCTACCCGCTGGTGGACATCCACGTGACGGTGTCGATCACCGGGTCGACCGGACTGGCCGAAGAGGTCCGCCAGGGCCGGCTCGACGTCGCGCTGGTGGGCCTGCCCGAGACCGACCTCGCCGGGCTGGACGTCCTGCGCGTCGACACGCTGCCGTTCGTCGTGGTGCTGCCGGCCACGCACCGGCTCGCGGCCCGCAAGGCGGTCCGCCTCGCCGACCTCGCCGGCGAGGACTTCATCGACACGCCACGCGGGTTCGGCAACCGGGTCGCGCTCGACCGCGCCTTCGACGCGCTCGGCTCGCCGCGGCGGGTCACCGTCGAAGTCGCCGACCTGCGCCCGGTGCCGGGGTACGTGCGGGCCGGGCTCGGCGTCGCGGTCGTGCCGGAGACGCCGGGGCCGGCCGAGGCGGACGTCGTGGTCCGGCCGCTGGCGGGCGCCGGGCTCGACTGGCCGCTCAACCTGGTCACCGCCGGGGCGAAACCGCCCAGCCGGGCGGTGAGGACCTTGCTCGACCTGGTCGCGAACAGTATTTGAACGCGTTCAACTCTTTCGGTACGGTGGGGTCATGAAGGTCGTGATACCAGGCGGGACCGGTCACCTCGGGCGCGTGCTGAGCCGGGCGCTCGCCGGCAGCGGGCACGAGGTCGTCGTCCTGACCCGAGGGGAACCCACCGCGGCACCGGGAGTGCGCCACGTCCGCTGGGACGGGCGGAGCGCGGGTCCGTGGACGCGCGAGATCGACGGCAGTGACGTGGTCGTCAACCTGGCGGGCCGGTCGGTGAACTGCCGCTACACGAAGGCGAACCTGCGCGAGATGTGGAACTCCCGCATCGACTCTGTGCGCGTCGTCGGCGGTGCGATCGAGCGCGCCGCCCGGCCGCCGCGGGTCTGGCTGCAGATGAGCACGGCGACCATTTACGCGCACCGCTACGACGCCCCGAACGACGAAACCACCGGCGTCCTGGGCGGCACCGAGCCGGACGCGCCCGCGTACTGGGCCTACAGCGTCGACATCGCCCGGGCGTGGGAGCGCGAGCAGGAGGCCGCCGCCACGCCGCACACGCGCAAGGTCGCGCTGCGGACGGCGATGGTGATGAGCCCGGAACCGGGTGGCGCGTTCGAGATGCTGCTGCGCCTGACCCGGCTCGGCCTCGGCGGCCCGGTCGCCGGCGGCGCGCAGTACATGTCGTGGATCCACGAAGCGGACCTGCTGCGGGCGATCGACTTCCTCATCGCGCACGACGAGCTCAGCGGCCCGGTGAACCTGGCGGCCCCGGAACCGTTGCCGTACCGGGATTTCCTGCGGGCGCTGCGCGCGGCCGCGGGCGTCCCGGTCGGGCTGCCCGCGACGCGGTGGATGGCGTCGATCGGCGCGTTCGTGCTGCGCAGCGACCCGGAGCTGCTGCTGAAGAGCCGTTTCGTGGTGCCGGGACGGCTGCTGGACGCGGGGTTCGCCTTCGAGTACCCGGCGTGGCCCGCCGCGGCGGAAAACCTGGTGCGAGGTCCATTGAGGACGGTCAGCTGAACTCGGCGTTGTCCCGCAGCCGCCGCAACATCAGCGCGAGGTGCAGCCGGAAGCGGCCGGCGGGGGAGTCGACGTCGAAGCCGAGGACGGCCTCGGCCCGCGCGAGCCGGGACGGCATCGTGCTGTGGTGGCGGTGCAGCACGGCGGCCGCCTTGCGGGCCGAGCCGGTCGCGCACAACGCCGAGAGCGCGGCGAGGGTGTCTTCGCCGTGAGGCTCGGCCGCGAGGCGGTCCAGCGCCTGGACGTCGGGGAGGCCGCCGGGGTCCAGCACGCCGTCGAAGGCGGCGAGGCTGCCGAGGTGCTCCCACCGGACCACGGGCTCGTCGTCCGAGGTGAGCCGCAGCGCGGTGCGCGCGGCAGCCCAGGACCGGGCCACCTCGATCGCCGGAACTCCGGGCCCGACACCCACGCGGCCGCCGCTGCCGTTGCTCGCTCGCCCGGCCGGCAGCGGGTCCGTTTCCGCCGTGAGCACCGCCCGCACGGTGCCCAGCACCGCCGAGCGTCCCGAGGGGACCTCTCCGCCGGCCGTGGCCACTACGCGCAGCCGGGCCGAAGGGCCGAATCCGAGCAGGTGCAACGCCCGCGACCGCTCGGCCGTGCCCGCGTCCTCCGTCAGCGCCAGCTCCACCAGCGCCGGGTCGCCGAGCTCCGGGTGCGGGACGCCGGAGTGTTCGAGCAGGATCGCGGTGGCGATGGCGAACCGCTCCAGCAGCATGTCGTCGAGCGGGACGGGCGCGCCCGCCCGGGCCACCCACACGACCACCCCGCCCTCGAGCTCGCGGGCCGCGGCCCCGTGCGGAGCCGTTCCCGGCGCGGAAACCCCGGCACCGGGAGCCGCGCGCAGCGACAGCCCCCGGCCCGGCGCGTGCACGCCGACCGGGCAGCCGGCGAGGTCGGCCGTGGTGCGCACCAGGGTGTCGAAGCCGGCGTGCGCGGTGATCAAGCGGTCGAAGAACCCGATCACCCGTACGGCGTTCTCGGCGTCGGCGTCGAGCCCGGACAGCCGCAGCAGCAGCCCCTTCATGCCGCCACGATAGGCGCGCCCGCCGCCGGATGGCGAGTTCCGTCCCGCCAACGCCCGCCGCGTGGCGGTGGCCGGCGCGGGGCGGGCGGCCGATGATCGGTGCCATGACCTACGCGATCGACCCCGAGCTGCTGCCCTGGCTGGACATGCTGCCGTCGGTGACCCTGACCGACCGCGAATCCCTGCTGGCCGCGCGTTCTTCGATGACGGAGCTGGGCGACGTCCTGCCGAGCTACGAACCCACGACCGCGATCGACGTCCGGGACACCGCCGTGCCCGGGCCGTCGGACGCCCCGGACGTGCCGGTGCGCGTCTACACCCCGGCCGGCCGCACCGAAGCCGTCCCCGGCCTGCTCTACATCCACGGCGGCGGGTTCGTCCTCGGCGACCTGGACATGTTCCACGCCTCGCTGCTGCGGCTGGTCGACGAGCTGGGCATCGTGATCGTGTCGGTCGACTACCGGCTCGCGCCCGAGCACCCGTTCCCGGCGCCGCTCGAAGACTGCTACGCGGCCCTGACCTGGCTCGAAGCCAAGGCGGACGAGCTGGGCGTCGACCCGGCCCGCCTCGGTGTCGCCGGCGAGAGCGCGGGTGGCGGGCTTTCGGCGGCCGTCGCCCTGCTGGCCCGTGATCGCGGCGGCCCGGCGCTGGCCTTCCAGTACCTCGGCATCCCCGAACTCGACGACCGGCTCGGCACCCCGTCGATGCGGGCGTACACCGACACCCCGGTGTGGAACCGCCCGAACGCGGTCTTCAGCTGGACGAGCTACCTCGGCGAAGAACCGGGTGGCGAAGGCGTTTCCCCGTACGCGGCCCCGGCCCGCGCCACCGACCTGGCCGGCCTGCCGCCCGCGTTCGTGACGACGTGCCAGTTCGACCCGCTGCGTGACGAAGGCATCGAGTACGCCCAGCGCCTGGCGCACGCTGGGGTCGCCGTCGAGCTCCGCCACTACCCCGGGACGTTCCACGGCTCCGGGATGGTCGAGGCGGCGGCGATCTCGCGCCGGATGTTCGCCGACGAGGTCGACGCCCTGCGCCGCGGGCTCCGCGTCTGACTCACGGCCGGGGCAGCTCGCCCGCCAGCGTGGTGCCGAACGCCACCGCCGCGTCGCAGGCGCCGCCGCCCGGTTTCGTCGCGAAGAGCCGGACGTGCTCGGCCTGCTTCGCGTCGAACTGGCGGTGGTTCCAGCTCACCGTGCAGCTGTCGCCGGTTTCGCGGCGGGTGGCGGGCACCCCGCCGAGGTCGACCGGGGTGCCCTCCTCCGGGACCACGGTCAGCTTCTCGAACGTCAGCCGCAGCGACGTCGTGGCCGTCCATTCGCACTCGCGCAGGCGGTTCAGCGTCACCTGGCGGACGGGCCCGAGCACGGCCTCGGGCTTCGCGGCCACCTGGCACGGATCCAGCGCGAGCAGCGTTCCCGGCGGCAGGGCGTAGCCGATCCCGCCGTCGCGGAGGCGCTGGAGCACCGTGCGGAGCGCGGTTTTCGCCAGCGCGCACGTCTTCGCCAGCGCCGTCACGCCGAGTTCGGGCTGGGCGGGGAGCTGGACGCTGGCGTCGCACGTGCTGCCGCTGATCTCCGAGAAGAGCACCGGCCGGCCGTCGAGGTCCTCGGCGGGCCGGCCGCCCTCGACGTAGATCCGGTCGCCCAGCTTGACGCCGATCTTGGCGCCGGAGCGGGTTTTGTAGTCGCAGCGGTCGAAGTACAGCGGATCCGGTTCGGCCTGCAGCTTGCCGGTGTCCGGGACGGAGACGCCGTCCAGCACCTTGCAGGGATCCGTGCGCCGCAGCGTCTCGAGGCTCACCGGGTCCAGCTGCTGGCTCGGCGGCGGGGGATCCGCGCGGAACAGCCCGATCGCGACCAGGCTGCCCGCCGCGAGCGCGGCCACGGCGGCCAGTACCGCGACGGCCGGCACCCAGCGGCGCCGCTGGGGCGGGGCGGGCAGCGGTTCGGGCACGGGCCACGCCAGCGCGGCGCGGATCGCGGTGTCCTGCGCGTCGATCAGCGCGTGCACCGCCGGCGGCCACGACCCGGGCGGGACCGCGCCGAGGAAGTCCAGGATCTGCTGGGGTGACGGCCGCCGCGCCGGGTCCTTGGCCAGGCACGGCTCGACGAGCGCGCGCAGCTCGGGCGGCACTCCCGTCAGGTCCGGGACGGCGTGCACGACGTTGTAGAGCAGCTGCGCCGTGGTGGAGCCGGTGAACGGCCCGCGCCCGGTCGCCGCCATGACGAGCAGGCCGCCGAGGGAGAAGACGTCGCTCGCGGGAGTCAGCGGCCGGCTTTCGGCCTGTTCCGGGGACATGAACGCGGGGGAGCCGACGATGCCGCCGGTGCCGGTGAGGTCCGCGCCGCCCTCGGTCGCGCGTGCGATGCCGAAGTCGATGACGCGCGGGCCGTCGCCGGTGAGCAGGACGTTGCCGGGCTTGAGGTCGCGGTGGATGAGACCGACGCGGTGGATCTCGATCAGCGCGCTCGCCAGCCCGACGGCGAGCCGGCGCACGGCCTCGGCCGGCAGCGGCCCGGTGGCCTCGACGGCTTCCTTCAGCGACGGCCCGGTGACGAACACCGAGGCCAGCCACGGCGTCTCGGCGTCCGGATCGGCGTCCATGACGGCCGCCGTGAACGCCCCGGAAACCCGTTGCGAGGCCACGACTTCCTGCCGGAACCGGCCGCGGAAGTGCGGGTCGCGCGCGAACTCGGCGTGCACCTGCTTGAGCGCGACGAGCCGGCCGTCCGGGGCCACGCCCAGCAGGACGCGGCCCATGCCGCCCTCGCCGAGTTCGGCGACGAGGCGGTACTTCCCGGCGGTGCGGGCCTCGCCCGCTTCGAGCGGCTTCACAGCTTCGGCAGCCCGGGCCGGGCCGCCTTGGCGAAGTCCTGCGTCTGCCGGCAGGTCTCTTCGGGGCTCAGCGAACTGGCGGACGTGCTGTAGGAGACGGTCACGTTCTCCGAGGTTCCTTCGTCGATCGCGCGGTGCGCCCAGCTCAGGCTGCACAGCACTTTCGCCGGGTTGAACCGCTTCGTGGTGTAAAAGGCGGTCACGCCGCCGAGGTCGACGGTGCCCGCCGAGTCGTAGTAGGAGTCCTTCGACACGAACGGCCGGGTGCCGCGTTCCAGCGTCAGCGTCACCTCGCCGCCGACCTGCCAGTGGCACTCGTGCAGCCCGTTCGGCTCGACCTTGGTGACCGGGCCGACGATCCGCTGCGCGGTCGCCGCCGGGACGAGCCCGCACGGGTCGACCGGCGCGAGACTCCCTTGCGGCGCCGGGGAGTTCATGGTCTTGAGGCGCTTCACGGCTTCGCCGAGGGCGGACTTCGCCGCGTCGCACGGCTTGGCGAACTTCTCGGCCGCGTCACCGGCTTCGACGCCGATGGTGGCGGCCGGGCGGTCCACGACGGGCACCGACGCGGTGCAGCGCGTCGACTCGTCTTCGACGCTGAGCGGACGGCCTTCGAGCTCCCCGGCGGGCGTGCCCTTGGCGGCCACCGGGCCGCCGATGGTCAGCTCGAGCCACTGGCCCTGCGCGGTCTCGTACGTGCAGGCGAAGAAGTGCACGCCGATCTTCGGGGTGAGCTTCCCGGTGCCGGGCACCGACGGCAGCACCGCGCACGGGTCGCCGCCGCGCAGCTTGTCCGGGCCCAGCGGGTCCGGGTTCGGCGCGGACGTCGTCGCGGCCGGGGCGCTGCTCGCCGGGGCCGCGGTGGCGCTCTCGTCGTCGTCCAGCAGGGTGACGGCGGTGATCGTGCCGCCCAGGACGACGGCGGCCGCGGCGGCGGCGAGCGCGATCCGGAGACCCCGTCGTCGCGGTTTCGGCGGCTTGGCCACAACGGCGTCGACTTCGGCCTGGCGGCGGGCGATCAGCGCGTGCACGGCGGGCGGCCACGGGCGCTGCACCGGCGGCAGCGGCCCGAGCCGTTCGAGCAGCTGCGCCGGCGTCGGACGCCGGGCGGGGTCCTTGGCGAGGCACGGCTCGGCGAGCGCGCGCAGGTCCGGCGGCAGGGCCCGCAGGTCCGGGTGCGTGTGGACGACGTTGTAGAGCGACTGCGGCGCCGACGCCCCGGCGAACGGGCTGCGCCCGGTGGCGGCGAGGACGAGCAGGGCGCCGAGGGAGAAGACGTCGCTCGCCGGGGTGAGCGGCCGCCCGTCGGCCTGCTCCGGCGACATGAACGCCGGTGAGCCGAGGATGACGCCGGTGTGGGTCAGGTCGGTGCCGCCTTCCGCGGCGCGGGCGATGCCGAAGTCGATGACCCGCGGCCCGTCTTCGGCGAGCAGGACGTTGCCCGGCTTGAGGTCGCGGTGCACCAGCCCGGCCCGGTGGATGCCGGTCAGCGCGGCCGCCAGCCCGGCGGCGAGCTGCCGGACCGCGGCGGGCGGCAGCGGCCCGGTCGCGTCGACGGCCTCCTGCAGCGACGGCCCGGCGACGAACACCGAGGCGAGCCACGGCACCGGCGCGAACGGCTCGGCGTCCATCACCGCGGCGGTGTAGGCACCCGTGACCAGCCGCGAGACCTCGATCTCGCGGCGGAACCGTTCGCGGAAGCCGGGGTCGTGCGCGAACTGCCGGTGCACCTGCTTGACGGCGGCGAGCCTGCCGTCGGGCGCGACGCCGAGCAGCACGCGCCCCATCGCACCCGCCCCGACGGCGGCGAGCAGCCGGTACCGCCCAGCCCGCGCCGGTTCACCCGGTCCCAACGGCTCCACACCCACCTCCGCGGGCGATGGTAGATCGTCGGCCGGCCGCGGTGGCCCGGAACGCCCCCACTGGTCCCGCCGCCCCGAAGGGGACGTTGCCGGCATGTGACGCCCTGAAGCGGACTTTCCTGGCATCCGATGCCAGGAAAGTCCCGTTCAGGGCGCGTCCGCGTCGGGACCTCCAGGCCCGGCGCGACGCCCAAAGCCCTCGGCGACGCACCCGCGGCGTCAGCCGCCTACCGCCTCGCCCGCACTGGCCGAGTCCCGATGTAGTGAATGACTCATTCCTGTCGTCCGACGACAGGAATGAGTCATTCACTACATCCGGGTGGGAGCTCAGGCCGGGGTGACGTCGATCAGCACCTTCCCCGTGACGCCGTCCTCGGAAGCCGCGTGGGCCTTCGCCGTGTCGGAAAGGGCGAACCGGTGGACCGGCACACCCCGCTCGGCACCCACCCGCAGGGCCCCGTCGGCCAGCGCCGCCGTGACGTCCTCCGTGCCGGCCTTCAGCTTGTCCTCGCCCACCGTGTACAGCACCAGGAACTGGTACCGCGCGTTCAGCCACAGGTTGGCCCCGAAGTCGAGGGTCAGCGCCCCCGTGCCGCGGTCGTCGCCGTACATCGCGACCGTGCCGCGCGGGCGCAGGACCTCCGTGTGCAGCTTCGCGTTGACCCCGGCCGCGACCTCGACCACCAGGTCGACGCCGTCGGGGGCGACCTCGCGGATCCGCGCGCCCAACTCCGGGTCGGGGTAGCGCAGGACGTGGTGGGCGCCGGCCGCGCGGGCGAGGGCGGCCTTCTCGTCGCTGCTGACCGTCGCGATCACCGTCGCCCCGGCCCAGCGGGCGAGCTGGATCGTCGCGTTGCCGACCGCGCCCGCGCCGCCGCTGACCAGCACCGTGCGGCCGTCGAGGGCGCCGGGGGCGAGGCGGGTCGGCCCGTCTTCGGCGACGGTGAGCGCCCGGTGCGCGGTCAGCGCCGGGATGCCGAGCCCGGCGCCTTCGTCGAAGCCGGCGCCGTCGGGCAACCGGACGAGCTTGGACGCCGGCAGCACCGTGTACTCCTGCGCGGTACCCGACCCGGGCCCGTACGCGCCGGCGATGACCACCCACACGCGGTCGCCCGGGGCGAAGCCGGTGACGTCCGGGCCGACCGCGTCGACCACGCCGGCGCCGTCCTGGTTGGGCACCGTTTCGGGGACGTCGGCGCCCGGTTCGGCGCGGAGGCCGGCGCGGGCCTTCCAGTCGGTGGGGTTGACAGCGGACACCACGATCCGGACGCGGACTTCGCCGGGACCCGGCTCCGGCACGGCCCGCTCGGTCGGCGTCAGCACCTCGGGTCCGCCGTGGCGGCGGTAGACGACTGCTTTCATGTCCGGTGCAATCCCGCCCGACCCGCGGTTATTCCCCGCGCGCCGCGAAATCGCCGTCGCCGCAAATCGGTTTTTCGGCGCCGGGAAAAGCGGAAAACGGCGCCACGCGGGTGATCCCCCGGCCGGGCGATTTTCCGCCTTGCCCGCGCGAAACCGGCCGCCGTCGCAGAAACTGGGCGCGTGGGAGAGGAAAAGCGCACGCCGGGGGACGATCGGCCGAAGCGCGACGAACGAGAACCGACACCGATCTTCGACGCGGTGTTCAGCGCGACGCGCGCGAAGGCGAATACCGGTAATCCGGACCGGGAACCGGACAAAGCCGGGCGGTGAGCGGACACCCGCCCGGCCGGACGTGTGGCACTTTGCTCGACGTCCGCAGCGGACATGTAGCATCTCGGTGCTCGTACACCCGGCGGCCGAGGAGGGACCCGTGACAAGCGTCGTCAACAGCATGATCGCCGCCGAGTACGCCGCGGGTGCCACCATCTCCGAGCTCGCCGAGCGCTGGGGGATCGAGCCCCGCCAGGTGATCGAGCGGATCTCGGCCGCTCGCTCCTGAGCGGCCTCAGATCGCCCGTTCCCCCTTGCCGAGCACGACGATGCCGCCTTCGCTGACGTGGTAGTGCCCGCGGTCGCGGGCCAGGTCGACGCCGATGTGCGCGCCGGGCGGGACCACCACGTTCTTGTCCAGGATCGCCCGCCGCACCACCGCGCCGCGGCCGACGCGGGCGCCGTCGAGCAGCACCGAACCCTGCACCACCGCGCCCTGCTCGACGAGCACGTCGGGGGAGAGCACCGAATCCACGACCTGGGCCCCGGAGATGATGCAGCCGTTGCTGACGATCGACTGGTTCGCCGAGCCGCCTTCGACGAACTTCGCCGCCGCGCGCTGGCCCGGGTGGGCGAGGATCGGCCACTTCCGGTTGTAGAGGTTGAAGATCGGGTGCGTGGAGATCAGGTCGGTGTGCGCGTCGTAGTAGCTGTCGATCGTCCCGACGTCGCGCCAGTAGCCGTGGTCGCGTTCGGTCTCGCCGGGCACGACGTTGCCGTTGAAGTTGTAGACCGCCGCTTCGCCCGACTTGACCAGCGCCGGGATGATGTCGCGGCCCATGTCGTGGTGCGAGGCCGCGTTCTCGGCGTCCGCGTGCAGTGCTTCCAGCATCACCTTGGTCGTGAAGATGTAGTTGCCCATCGACACGTACGACTCCTCGGGGGAGTCCGGCAGGCCCGGCGGGTCGTCGGGCTTCTCCATGAACGCGTCGATCATCAGCCCGTCGGTGGTGCGGATGACGCCGAACGAGCTCGCCTCCTTCCGCGGGACGCGGATCCCGGCCACCGTGACGCCGGCGCCCGACGCGATGTGGGCGTCCAGCATCTGCCGGGGGTCCATCCGGTAGATGTTGTCCGCGCCGAACACCGCGATGTAGTCGGGGTCCTCGTCGTAGACCAGGTTGAGGCTCTGGTGGATGGCGTCGGCGCTGCCCTGGTACCAGCGCGGCCCGAGCCGCTGCTGGGCCGGCACCGGCGTGACGTACTCGCCGGTGAGCGACGAGAGGCGCCACGTCGTCGAGATGTGCCGGTCGAGCGAGTGCGACTTGTACTGCGTCAGCACGCACAGCCGCCGGAAGCCGCCGTGCACCAGGTTCGACAGCACGAAGTCGACCAGCCGGTGCACGCCCCCGAAGGGCACGGCGGGTTTGGCGCGGTCGGCGGTGAGCGGCATCAGCCGCTTGCCCTCGCCACCCGCGAGCACGATGCCCAGCACGTCGGCTCCAAGATTCACGACGACCTCCCGCACGCTTCGTAGAGGGCGACCGTCCGCTCGGCGATCGCCTTCCACCCGAACTCGCCGACCGCGCGTTCGCGGCCGGCGGTACCCATCGCGGCGGCCCGGTCCGGGGAGCCCACCACCTCGTTCAGCGCGGCGGCCAGGCCCGCCTCGAACCCGCGCGCGTCCTGCTCGTCGTAGTGCACGAGCAGCCCGGTCCGGCCGTCGTCGACGACCTCCGGGATGCCGCCGACGTCGCTGGCCACCACCGGGGTGCCGCACGCCATCGCCTCGAGGTTCACGATGCCGAGCGGCTCGTAGACCGAGGGGCAGGCGAACACCGTGGCGTGGGTGAGCAGCTGCACGACCTCGGGGCGCGGCAGCATCTCGGGGATCCAGCGGACCCCGGTGCGCGTCTTCTCCAGCTCGGCGACCAGCCCGCGGAACTCCGCGTCGAGCTCGGGGGTGTCGGCGCCGCCCGCGCACAGCACCAGCTGGGTGCCGGGGTCGAGCGACGCGGCCGCGCGGACCAGGTGCGGGACGCCCTTCTGCCGGGTGATCCGGCCGACGAACAGCACGTACGGCCGGTCCGGGTCGATGCCGTGCTTCGCCAGTGCTTCGGTGCCGGGGTCCGGGCGGTAGAGCGTGGTGTCGATGCCGTTGTGGATCACGTGCACGCGCTCGGGCGGCACCGCGGGGTAGGCGGCGAGGACGTCCCGGCGCATGCCGCCGCTGACCGCGACGATCGCGTCCGCGGCCTCGTAGGCCTCGCGCTCGATCCACGACGACACGCGGTAGCCGCCGCCGAGCTGCTCGGCCTTCCACGGCCGCAGCGGCTCCAGCGAGTGGGCGGTCACGACGTGGGGGATGCCGTGCGTCATCTTCGCCAGGTGCCCGGCCAGGTTCGCGTACCAGGTGTGGCTGTGCGCGAGGTCGTGGCCGTCGAGGGCGTTCGCCATGGACACCGCGATGTCCATGGTCGTGAACGCGGGCTGGCGGTAGCCGTGGGGATCCGTGTGCCCGGTGGCGTCCGCGCGGTCCGCGCCCCAGCAGTGCACGTCGAGATCGACCAGCGGCCGCAACTCCCGGGCGAGGAACTCCACGTGGACCCCGGCGCCGCCGTAGACCTCCGGCGGGTACTCCCGGGTGAGCAGGCCGACCTTCATGAACGGAACCCTATGGCCTCACGGGGGTTCCGCGCAGTCTGGCGTACAGGGGAAATACTGGAGTTTTCCGTCACCTGCTCAGCCGAGCGGGTGCGATCACGGCTCGCGGGTGAAGACGAAGTGGCCGACACCCTTCGCCGCGGACCGGACCTGCCAGTCGTCCGGTCCGGTCGCCGGGCCCGACGCGTACTGCATGCGGAAGTCCGGCTTGCGCGGCGCCACCGAGGTGTCCAGCCAGTGATAGTTCACCCGCAGCGCGAGGCTCATCAGCGGGCTCGCCGTCGCGATCCGCTTCTCGACCAGCTTCACCGCCTCGCCGCGGTCGGAGAACTCGTCGAGGATGGTGCATTCGCAGAAGTAGGCGAGGGTGCCGATCTCGCCGGGGCTGGCCACGCTCGCCCCGTTCAGCCGCGCGCCGAGCTCGGTGCCGACCCGCGCGTAGTCCTCAGCGCTGGCCCAGTTCCCGAACACCACCGGCGACGGCCACGGCACGCCCTGCGCCGCGTCGACCGCGGCGCCGCTGAGCACCAACAGGCCGGTCAGCCCGAGTGCGAGCAGCGGCGGGCCGGTCCGCAGCTCCGCCCGCTCGCGCGCCTGGGCGTACCAGGTGCCGAACGCGGCCACGGCGAACGCGCTCGTCGCCGTCACCGGCGCCACGTAGTACCAGTGGAACGGGCCGACCCCGATGAACGAGTAGGCGAGGTAGTAGAGGACCCCGCCGCCGGCCAGCGCCGCGACCGGGCCGAGCGCGGGGAAGAGCGGCCACCGCACCGCGAACCGGGCGGCCGCCCACGCGGCGAGCGCGACCACGCCGACCAGCGCCGGGAGGAACGACACGAGGACGGTCACCGGCCAGCCGAGGTAGTACATCATCGGCCCGGTGCTGTAGCTCCACGGCGCGAACAGGCCGGCCTGCGTCTGCTTGATGGCGAGCGTGTCGGGCACGAACGAGCCGAAGGCGATCCAGCTGACCAGGAACCACGGCGCGGCCGTGAGCACCGTTACGCCGGCCGCGAGCGCCAGCCGCTTGCGGATCGCGGCCGCGCTGAGGGCGATCACCACCACGAACACGGCGAGGTCGATGCGGGTGAGCACGGCGAGGCCGCCCACGACGCCGAACCACAGCGGCCTGCCTTCGAGCGCGAGGACCGTGAGCACCAGCAGCACCGCCGGGATCAGCAGCACCTCCAGGCCCACCGCGGACAGCACGAACGGGTTCAGCAGCACCAGCGCGACCCCGAGCACCCCGGCCGCGGGCGGCAGCGCCAGCCGGCGGCCGAGCCGCTGCCACGCCCACCCGAGTGCGGCGCCGCACCCGACGGTCAGGATCCCGAGCGCGACGACCGGGTGCGGTCCGCCCGCCACCCGCGTCACCAGGGTCAGCGCGCCGAGGAGCAGGACGTTGAGCGGCGACGTCGCGGAGTTCGCGGGCGCGCCGGGGATGATGCCCCATTCGCCGTGCACGGCGAGGTTCTTGGCGTAGGCCAGGGTGATGTAGGCGTCGTCGGTGAGGCTCCCGCGCACCAGCAGGAAGACGGCCGCCCCCAGGACGGCCCCGTAGATCGGCAGCCACCGGCCGCGCGTGTCCGTCCGGACCTCGGTCGTTCTGTCCGCGTCAGTCTCCGCCAGCACCTGTCCACCTCGCGGAAGCGCCGTCAGCGCGGATCCGCCTCGTCACGATCGAATGCCCCCGGGGCCGGGGTAGCCGTCCGGGGGTCACCCGATCGTGACACGGCTCGTGTCGGACCGCAGTGTGACGCCGTTCCATTGTGGAGCGTCAGCGCGTCCGGCGGCGGGTCGCGAGCAGGACGAGCGCGATGCCGGCGGCGAGGAGGAGGGCGCCGAGACCGAGGACGGGGCCCAGGTCGGTGCCGGTGCTCGGGAGCGGGCCGTGGCCGCCCGGGGTTTCCGGGACGGTCGGGTTCGGGACGGCGGGAGTGGTGCTGGTCTCCTCCGGCGAGGTGCCGGTCGGGGTGGTGTCGGTGGTCGAGGTGGCCGTCGTGGTGGTGCCCGTGCTCGTGGGGGAGGTGGGCACCGTGGTGGTGCCGGTGGGGGTGGTGCTGGTGGTCGGGGTGGTGGTCTCGGTCGTCGACGTGGGGGTCGTCGACGTGGTGGGTTCGGTGCTGGTGGTCGGCGTGGTGCTGGTCGGCGAGGTCGTGGTGACCGTCGTCGTGGTGGTCGGCTCGGGCGGTTGCCCGCACGAGGGCAGGTCGCCGGTGAACGGGTACGCGTGGAACTCCTGCCCGCTGCCCTGGCCGGCCGGGGAGCCGTGGACCAGGTTGCCCGCCGTGAAGAAGCGGCCGTTGGTGCCGGGGAGGGTGACCGTCGTGGTGCCGTCCGGGCGGCCCGCGAGCACGCTGCCCTGGAACATGCCGCCGCCGGTGAGGCTCACGGTCCGGGCGTCGGGGAAGTTCCACAGCAGGCGGGGCCGCAGGCGGTTGAGCGGGTCGGTGTCGTCGAGGGTGCCGCTGTAGGTGTTGACCACCCGGGCCGAGCCGGTCAGGTTGACCAGCACCGTGGCGCCGTCCGGGATGCCGGTGAACGCGATGCCCTGTGCGGTGCCGCCGGGGCCGGCGATGTCCTGGGTGACGGTGAAGACCTGCAGCGCCGACTTCCCGTCGCCGGTGAAGAGCGTCTGGTAGTTCTGGTTCACGACGGTCCCGGTGGCCGCGGCGCGCGCGTAGCACTCGCTGGCCGCGGTGAGCTCGGCCCGCAGTCCCGCGTACGGCTTCATCGCGGCGGTGTCGTGGACGACCGTGCCGATCACGGTGCCGCTGACGCTCCCGGCGTGCCGGACGACGCCGCCACCGGAGTCGCCCACGGCGTCGAGGCGCTGGCCGTCGGCGACCGAGAGGTCCCCGCCGACGGTGAGGAAGTCGGCCCCGTCCGGCGGCGGCACGCGAGAGCCGACCCCGGCGACCCCGACGTTGTAGATCGACGAGCCCGCCGTCTTCCGCAGCGTGAAGTCCCCGCCGACGACCACCCGCCCTTCGGCTTCGGCGGCGCTGCCGGTGACGCGCATGTCGCCGCCGGCGAAGACGGTGATGGCGTTGTCGCGGCCGGCGAACGCGCCGTTGCCGACCGGCGGGTAGGTGCCGGGACACGTCCCGGGCACGCACGGCCCGAGCCCACCCGGCAGCGGGTCGGCGGCCGCGGACCGGCCGGCCGGGATCGAAAGGACCACGAGCCCGCAGGCCGCCAGCGCCGCGAGGGCGGCATGGGTCACGCGCACGGGACCTCCCCTGTCCACAGTGGACTTACCGTGCCGGACGATAGCGGCAGCTCAGGCCGGGTGCCCGCCGATCCACCCGATCAGGGCGTGCCGCGGGGAGGTCGCGGCGTCGACGGGGCTCGCCCGATGTCTTGAATGAGTCATTCAAGTCGCGGGAGGTCCTGAATGACTCATTCAAGACGTCCCGGGACGGGCGGGGGTCAGGAGACCCGGCGGTCCTCGACCGGCGCGCGCGTCACGGCCGCATGAGCGGCGGCCCGTCCCGGGTACAGGGGCAGCTGCCGGTCCAGGCCGAGCAGGTGCAGGGGCCGCGCGACGGACGTCTCGTCCGGCACGATCGCGAAGGCCACGTCGCGCGCGACGGCGTCGTGGTGGGCTTCGACCAGGACGCTGAAGACCGTCGAATCGCAGAAGGTGGTTTCGGTGAGGTCCACGACGACGCCCCGGGCACCCGCGCGGATCGGGGCCAGCAGCCGGTCGCGGAGCCGGCGCGCCGCGCTCAGGTCGAGTTCGCCGGTGCAGCGGACCGTGACGATTCCGGCGTCCGTCCCCGTGGTGAGCTCGGGCGTGCGGCGGTGCTCGGTCATCTGTTCCCTCCGGTCGTCCTTGGGCGGATTAGTACCCCGGGCGGCGTGAGATCACTCGTCGGCGGCGTGTCGCTACGACATCCGGGGGGACAACGATGCGCAAGCGTTGCATCGGGTATAGCGTCGTTCGAGCACCACCTTTCACGGCACCTCGCCGGCCGCGTCGGAAGCCACGCCCCGCGGCCGGTCGGACCCGGCTGACGCGGGCCGGGTCGCCGGCGCCTCGGAGCGCCGGCCGGGGGACGCGGCAGGCCATCGCCCCGCCGCCGCGTCCCTCCCCGAGCCGGGCGTCGCTAAGCTGCGTCGGTTCGCCGTCCGTGAGGCGAAGGGAAGCGGTGGAAGCCAAGAACGTCGACGCAGGAGCCTGGGCACCCGGCAAAGTCGCCGAGCTGCTGGGCGTCTCGCCCGTGACGCTGCGCAGCTGGAGCGCGCGGTACGGGATCGGCCCGCCCGCCGGCGCCGGGCGCCACCGCCGCTATTCCGACGCCGACGTCCGCCGCCTCCAGCAGATGCAGCGGCTGGCCGCGCGGGGGATGCCGGTGCGCGAAGCGGCGGCCGCGGCCTTCGGCGGCGACGCCGACACGCCCGAGATCCCGGCGGCCGACCGGGCCCGCGAACTC
Organism: Amycolatopsis solani; assembly: GCF_033441515.1. Lineage (NCBI taxonomy): Bacteria > Bacillati > Actinomycetota > Actinomycetes > Pseudonocardiales > Pseudonocardiaceae > Amycolatopsis > Amycolatopsis solani. Next base: position 1,297,315 of record NZ_JAWQJT010000002.1, on the reverse strand, counting down.
GCGGACGCGGCCGACGAGCTGCGGTCCGCGACGGTGGCCGGCCTCCTGGACGAAACGCTGCGCACCCTCGGCCCGGCCGCGGCCTGGACCGACGTCCTCGCCCCGGTCCTGCGCGGCCTCGGCGACCGCTGGCAGCGCGGCGACGTCTGCTTCGGCTCGGAGTGGTCGCTGACGACGGAGATCTCGCTGGCGTACGAGCGCTTCTGCGCCCGCCTCCCGACCGCGGTCTCCGGGCGTCCGGTGCTGCTCGCGTGCTGCCCGGCCGAGCGGCACTCGCTGCCGATGGAGGCCCTGCGGGCAACCCTGGCGGAAGCCGGGATCCCGGTGGCGTACCTCGGGCAGCTGGTCCCGGCGGAGGCGCTGGCGGACCTGGCGGCCCGCCTGAACCCGGTGCTGGTGGTCCTGTGGTCGATGACCCCGCCGACCGCCGACGACCTCCTGGCGGCGCGGGTGCGCGCCCTCGGCCGCCCGGTCGGCACGGCGGGCCCGGGCTGGGACAACCTGGGCGACCGCGGCTACCCGAGGGTCAACGACCTCGAGGCGGCGGTGGAGCTGGCAGCGGACTACGCCGAGCTGTAGCCGGCCCGCACCCCCTTGGCGCCGACTCGAAGCGCCCCAATGTGGCTTTGGGTGCGCTGGACGCACCGAACGCCACATTGGGTGCGTTGGACGCACCGAACGCCACATTGGGGCGCTCGGCGGCGGCGGACCGGAGACCAGTTCAGGCCAATTTCTCGAGCGCGCGCGTGAGCTCCGGGACCACCTCGTCGCCGAGCCGCTCGAATTCGCGCTTGAGCAGCGGCCCGGCGAGCTTCGCCAGCCCGTGGAATTCGATTGCCGCTTGGTAGCGCACCTTCGTCCCGCCGCCGTCCGGTGTCAGCGTGAAGTCGTCGGTCGACGTGGCCGTCTTGTTCGAACCCACGAATGTCACCCGTCCGGGTTCGCGGCGGGTCAACTGGTAGTCCAGCTCGGTCTCCCGGCCGCGGAACTCCGACACGTTGTGCCACCGCGCCCCTACCTCGATCGGGCCCTCGTCGGTCCGGGTGCACGACTTCGTGCCCGGGTCCCACTCCTCGGTGTGCGCGAAGTCCTGCAGGTACCCCGCGACGGCTTCGACCGGCGCCGTCACCGTGACCGTGCGTTCGACCTCGACCACGATGCCTCCCCGTGATTCGGTGCGTGTTCGATGCAACCGTACCGAGCACCGCTCAGCGGGGCACGGCGACCGGTTCGCCGACATCGATGTCATTTTTCCTAATTCTTGTCCACCTTGTCGTCTTGACCGCTCCGACGCGCTCAGCGGAAGCTTCCTGGCAACGTTGTCAGCCAGCCGGGAAACGGAGTTCGCATGGCCGAGGAGTACGGCATCACCGCAGATGTCGAGCCCGCGGAAGTCGCCGCCGTGTCGCGGCGGCACGTTCTCGCCGCCGGGACCGGGCTGCTCGCCGGGTTCGGGCTCGCGGCCGTCCTGCCCGGGGTCGCCTCGGCCGCGCCCGCGGTGGCCCAGAAGACCGATCTGGCGCTCTTCCGCCCGGTCCAGGTGTCCTCGACCGCGTACGCCGCCACCCCGGCCGAGTTCGCCGTCGACGGCCTCGCGCAGGTCGGCGTCCGCGGCTCCGGCTGGCGCGCCGCCCCGGGCGACGGGCAGTGGATCGTCGTCGACCTGCAGGCCGCCTGCCGCGTCGACTCCGTCGTGCTGACCTTCGAGGCCCAGCCCGGCGACCCGGCCTTCGACGCGAGCGCGTCCCGCAGCCGCACCAGTGGTGCCGAGATCCAGTCGAGCTACGCGACCGCGTTCGACCTCGACGTCTCCGACGACGGCCGGGCCTGGCGCACGGTCCACCACACCGACGCCGGCACCGGCGGCGTCGTGACCATCCCCCTCGCCGTCACCGCACGCTGGGTCCGCTTCACCGCGAGCCGCCGCTCGACGACCAACCCCTTGGGCCTCAACGGCTTCCAGGTCTTCGGCGCCGGCCCGCGGAACCGCCCCGCGGTGCACGGCTGGACCAGCTTCCCGGTCCGCCCGCACGACGACCCGCCCGCGCTCGCCGTGGCGCCCGACGGCACCGTGCCGCTCGAATCCGGCTGGGTGCTGACGATGGACGACTGGGCGCCGACCGGCGACGGCAAGGCGCTCTCGGGGGCAGAAGTGGACACCCGCGGCTGGCTGCCGGCCACGGTGCCCGGCACCGTGCTGGCCTCGCTCGTCGAGCAGGGGCAGCTGCCCGACCCGGTGTCCGGGATGAACCAGCTGCACGTCCCGGAAGCGCTTTCCCGGCACGCCTGGTGGTACCGCCGCCGCTTCGCCCTCCCGCGCGGCCTCGACACCTCGCCCGGCCGGCACGTCTGGCTCGAATTCGACGGCGTCAACCACGAGGCTCAGATCTGGCTCAACGGCGCGGAAATCGGCACGCAGAGCCACCCGTTCGGCCGCGGCGCCTTCGACGTCACGGCGGCGCTGCGCCGGACCGGCGACCAGGCCCTCGCCGTGAAGATCTCGCCGATGCCGCGCCCCGGCAGCCCGGGGGACAAGGGTGCCGACGGCAGTTCCTGGGTCGACGCGGGCGGCACGATGTTCGACAACTCGCCGACGTACCTCGCGGTCTCCGGCTGGGACTGGATGCCGGCGGTGCGCGACCGCGCCTCGGGCATCTGGGACCACGTCCGCTTGCGCTCGACCGGCGCCGCCGTGCTCGGCGACGTCCGCGCCGACACGAAGGTGCCGGGCGACGGTACCGCCGAGGTGACGCTGACCGTCCCGGTCCGCAACGCCGCCGCGACCGCCCAGCGGGTCAAGGTCAGCGCCGCGTTCGGCCCGGTCAGCGTGTCGAGCACGGTCACCGTCCCGGCCGGGCAGAGCACCGACGTCGTGTTCCCGAAACAGGTGGTGAAGAACCCGAAGCTGTGGTGGCCCAACGGCTACGGCGACCCCGACCTCTACGACCTGACGCTCACCGCGGCGATCGGCGCGAGCACCAGCGACCGGCGCACGGTCAAGATCGGCCTGCGCGAGATCGGCTACCAGTACGACCTGCCGGTCGTCATCGCCGACGGCCGCGCCACGCAGACCGTCGAGCTCGGCGCGCAAACCGCCCGGTACGTCCGGATGCAGGGCCTCAAGCGCGCCACCGGCTGGGGCTTCTCGCTCTGGACGATGGCCGTCCTGGACGGCTCGGGCACCGATGTCGCGCAGGGCAAGCCGTCGAGCTCGCTGTCCGTGGCCGACGGCAACCCGCCCGAGCGGGCCTTCGACGGCGACCCGAACACGCGCTGGACGTCGGCCTACGACGACAACCAGTGGCTGCAGGTCGACCTCGGCGCCGCGACGGCGTTCGAGAAGGTCGTCCTCACCTGGGAAACCGCGTACGCCGCGACGTTCAAGATCCAGGTCTCCCAAGACGGCGACAGCTGGACCGACGCCGCTTCGGTGGACAACAGCCCGAAGCCGCTGACGTTCCTCGTCAACGGCGTCAAGATCTTCGCCCGCGGTGGCAGCTGGGGCTGGGACGAGCTGCTGCGCCGGATGCCGGCCGAGCGCACCGACGCCGTCGTCGCGATGCACCGCGACATGAACTTCACGCTGATCCGCAATTGGGTGGGATCGTCGTACCGCCAGGAGCTGTTCGACGCCTGCGACAAGTACGGCATCCTGCTGTGGAACGAGTTCTGGGACGGCTGGTCGACCGACCCGGCCAACCACGACGTCTTCCTGGCGCAGGCGAAGGACACCGTGCTGCGCTACCGCCACCACGCGTGCGCGACGGTCTGGTTCGGCTGCAACGAAGGCACCCCGCCGCCGGTCATCGACAACGCGCTGCGCGACATCGTCCACTCGAGCACCGACCTGCTCTACCAGGGCAACTCCGCGGGCGGCGTGATCACCGGCGACGGGCCGTACTACTGGCAGGACCCGAAGCGGTACTTCACCGGCGAAGCGACCGGCGGCAAGGCCGGGTTCTGGAGCGAGATCGGGCTGCCGACGGTGTCGGTGGTCGAAAGCATGCGGAACCTGGTCGGGAAGGACGACCCGGGCTGGCCGATCGGCGCGCCCTGGTTCCTGCACGACTGGTCCACGAACGGCAACCAGTCCCCGCAGAGCTACCTCGCGGCGATCGACGCACGCCTGGCCCCTTCGACGAGCCTGGCGGAGTTCTGCCGCAAGGCGCAGTTCGTCAACTACGAGAGCATGCGCGCGATCTTCGAGGCGTGGAACGCGAAGCTGTGGAACGACGCCACCGGCGTGCTGCTGTGGATGTCGCACCCGGCGTGGCACAGCACGGTCTGGCAGACCTACGACTACGACCTCGACGTCAACGGCAGCTACTACGGCGCGCGCAAGGGCTGCGAGCACCACCACGTGCAGGCCGACCTGACGACGTGGCAGGTCCGGGTGGTCAACCACACGCCGGGCGCGCTGACCGGCGTGACCGCGACCGCGCGGCTGTACGGCCTCGACGGCACGGCGCTGGGCCCGGCCCAGCAGCAGAAGCTCGACGTGGCCCCGATTTCGGCCGCGGCGGCGTTCACCGTCCCGTTCGCCGACGCTCTGCCGGACCTGCACCTGCTGCGCCTGACCCTGACCGACGACCGCGGCGCGGTGCTGTCGGAGAACACGTACTGGCGCTACCGGACGGACACGGCGATGCGCGCGCTGAACCAGCTCCCGGGCGCGCGCCTGACGACGTCCTGGCGCCCGGACGGCGACGCGTACACCGCGACGATCCGCAACGACGGCCGCACGGTGGCGGCGATGATCCGGCTGTCGCTGCGGGAGAAGAACGGGACGGACCGCGTCCTGCCGACGAAGTACGGCGACAACTACTTCTGGCTGCTGCCGGGGGAGAGCCGCACGGTCCGCGTCGAGCCGCGGCGCCGGGTGCCGAACGCGAAGCTGCTGGTGGAGGCCTACAACGTGGCGGCGAAGCTGACTAGCTGACGTCGTCGTCGTCTTCCTCGTCCGGCGGGGGCACCTGCCGCCGGGCGAGGAAGATCAGCAGGCCGATGATCGCCACCGGGCCGGTGAACAGGGCGATCTCGTCCCAGCCGCCCTGGTGCATCATCACCACCCGCGCCGCGGTGTCCACCGTGGTCATGCGCCCGACACCAGGAAGATGCCGACCGCCGTGTAGCCGACCATCAAGGCCAGCAGCGGGTACTGGCCCACCGTCCGGTACCCGCTGCGCAGCACGCCGAGGGCGCGGTCGTGCGCCGAGCAGACCGCGAGGACGTGCCCGAGCACGATCGCGCCCACCTGCACCAGCGCGATGGCCGCCGCGGGCACCAGGGTGTAGTCGGCGACGGCGGGGTCGAAGCCGCGCTGGCCTTCGAAGAGCGCGAACGAGAAGTAGTGGGCCACGGTGTAGCCCACCATGATCGGCACCAGCGTGTGCGCGAACCCGGTGTACGGCTCGGTGCCCCTGCGCAGGTACGGCCGCGTCAGCCGGATGCCGCCCGCGTACGCCGCCGCCGTGAGGCCGATCGCGGCGAGCAGGCCGGCCGTCGCGAGCGGGACCGACGGCGCGAGATCGCTCCAGAACGGGAGGCGGGTCAGGCCGTCGAACGCCGTCGAACCCAGGACGACGAGGATCAGCGGCGTCAGGCCGGGGGAGCCGCTCAGCGCCAGGAGGCCGTCGAGCGGGGAGCGCACGACCAGGCGGCCGTCGGCGCGGCGGCCGACCGGGGACAGCCCGGCGATCAGCACCGCGTAGACCTCGAACCCGTCGCCGCGGTCGAACCAGCGCGGCCCGTACACCGCACCGCAAGCCACGTGTATAACGACATACACGGTGACGAACGCGGCGATCAGCCGCGGCGAGTCCGAGTGGCCGGACGCCAGCTCCAGCCAAAGGAACGCGAGGAGGCTCGCGACGGCGGGCCAGTGGGCGAGCCGTTCGGGCAGTGGACGCCGCCCGCGGAACGGCGAAGCCAAGGTGCGCACCGGGTTCAGCCGGCGCCAGACCGGGCCGAAGAGCAGCGACAGCGGCACCAGTCCGACCCAGAACCACACGTAGAACCACGCTGGTGCCGGGTTGGCCGCCGAAGTGTCCGGGCCGAACCACGCGACCGCGAGGAACCCGGCGAGGAACACGAGTCCGAGTCCGTTGAGGACGTGCGACAGCGCCCGGGAGTCGAGGAAGCGCTCGAACGGCAGCGGTCGGCCGGCTTCCGCGCCCCGCAGCCGCGGGGTTTTCCACAGCAGCGTCAGCGCTACGAACGACGCGAGCACGGCCGCCGCGCCGGCGTAGAGCGCGAGCCAGAGCGGGACCGGCAGGTCGGAGCGCCCGCCGAGCCCGTGCGCCAGGACGATCGTCACGCGCCGACCCGCAGCTGGGTCAGCTTCGCCCCGCTGTGGTGCAGTTCGACCTCGAACAAGCCCGGGATGTCGGCGGTGAACGCCACCGAGCCGGGCTGTCCCGCGGTCAGCTCGGCCTCCTTGTCGTAGCCGTGGACGTGCAGCTCGTCGGCGGTGTCCGAGGTGACCTCGAGCCGGACGGCGCGGCCGGGGGCGACTTCGACCCGGTCGGGTCCCGCGACGCGCTTGCCGTCCTGGACGGTGAACCGGACGACCTGCTCGCCCGGGCCCGCCGGTGCCGGCGGCGTGGGGGAGGAGCACCCGCCCAGCAGCAAGCCCAGCATTGTCACCAGCAGGAGGGTCCGCGCCATCGCCGTCCTTATCGATCGTGCGGGTTGTCCGGTAGGGGACACCCCGGGGTTGCCCGGGCGGTTCGCCCGGCTTATCGTGTGACGAACAGTAACAGTTACTTGTGTTCACGGAATCAGGAAGGCGCACGCGATGCTGCTGGCGCAGGAGAACAGCCCCCCGGCCGGGGGCGCGCAGTTCGGCCAGATCGTCGTCGCGCTGCTGATGTTCCTGCTGGTCTTCCTCCCGCTGGCGATCTTCGTCCTGCGGACGCGGGCCGGCAAACGGACGCTGGTGGGCCGCCTCGCCGACTGGTCGGGCGAGCTGTCCGGCCTGCCGCGCTGGGCGGCGCTGCCGATGTTCGTCGCCTTCCTCTCCGGGATGTCCGCGCTGATCGGCGTCTACTGGGACGTCCCGATCCACATGGAGCTCGGCCGCGACGAAGGGCCGCTGGCCAACCCGTCGCACTACCCGATCTACTTCGGGCTGATGGGCATCTTCGCCAGCGGCGTGCTCAGCGCCGCGCTGGCCAAGGGCAAGCTGCCGAAGCGCACCTTCAAGCTCGGTCCGCACTGGCGGGTGCCGATGGGCAGCGTCCAGATGATGCTGACCGGCCTGGTCGGCATCGCCGGCTTCCCGCTCGACGACGTCTGGCACCGGCTCTTCGGTCAGGACGTCACCGAGTGGGGACCCACCCACGTGCTGATGATCGGCGGCGGCGTCGGCGTGGTGATCGGCCTGCAGCTGCTGCTGGCCGAAGCCCGTCAGGCCGGCGCCACCGGCCCGTTCGTCCGGCTGCTCGGGCCGGTGCTGGCCGGCGCCTGGATGATGGGCGCGTCGGCGTTCCTGATGGAGTTCGACCTCGGCGTGCCGCAGTTCCCGATGCTCGCCCAGGTGGTGCTCGTCGGGCTGATCGGCAGCTGGACGCTCGTCTGCGGCCGCCTCTCGTGGGGGCCGGGTGGCGCGCTCATCGTTGTCGCCGTGCTGCTGGTCTCGCGCGCGGTCTTCTCGATCATCCCGCTGGTGGCGGACCTGCACGTCGCTTCGCTGCTGCCGTACGCCGCCGAGGCGGTCGTGATCGAGGTCGTCGCGCTGCTGGTGCGCGGGCCGCTGTTCCCGGTCGTGGCCGGGCTGGCGAGCGGCACCCTCGGCCTGCTCGGCGAGTGGGCGTTCTCGCAGTGGCTGATGCCGGACCCGTGGCCCGCCGCGGACCTCGGCCTCTTCCTCGCCTTCGGCGCGGCCGCGAGCATCGGCGGCGCGCTGATCGGCGCGTGGCAGTACCAGCGCATCGAAGACGTCGCCGCGGGCACCCGCCTCCCGCGTGCGTTCGGGGCCCGGCACGCCGCCGGGCTGGCCGGCGCCCTCGGGGTCGTCGCGCTGATGGCGGCGGTGGCGGCGCCGCTCGCCCCGCCGCCGGGGCTCGCCGCCGACGTCCGGCTCACCGAAGCCGCGGTGGGGCAGGAGATCTCGAACCCGCACGGCGGCGGGACGCCCCGCTGGGTGGACGCCACCGTGACGATCAGCCGGCCCGACCTCGCCGACGACGCCGTCTGGCTCACCGGGTTCGCCTGGCAGGGCGGGGACTTCTACTCCGCGCCGCTGGAGAAGCTCGGCCCCGGCGTCTACCGCACGGCCGAGCCGCTGCCGGTGTTCGGGCAGTGGAAGGCGGGGATCCGGCTGCACGTCGCCAACCGCCTGATGGCGCTCGCGCCGATCTACGCCCCCGCCGACCCGGCGGCGAACGCGAAGGTCATCACCGCCGAGTCCGGGAAGCGCGACTTCGTCTCGGAGATCTCGTTCCTGCAGCGGGAACGCAAGACCGACACGCCGCTGGTGCTGTGGACGGTCGCCTACGTGCTGGTCGGGCTGATCTTCGCCGGGATGTGGGCCGCGTTCGCGTGGCTGTACGCGGCCGCGGCGGCCGGGGACGCGGCCCGGCGACGGGAAACCGCGAGTTAGTGCCGGTCGACGAAATCGGGTGGTGATTTCGTCCCTTCCGACGAACTAGGCTGGGGTCGCCCCGCCTAGCTTCGGGAGGTGCTCGTTTCGGTGAACCTGCGCCCGCACGCCAGCCTCGGCCGCGTCCTCGACGACCTCGGCGGCACCCTCTTGGACCTCGTGCTCGGCGACGGCGACCGCCCGGGCGGCATCGGCGGCGTCGCCATCCACGACCCGCTCGACGAACCCGCGCTGCCGCAGCACGCCCTGGTGCTCGGGGTCGGGCTGGCCGAGCCCGGCGAAGTCGTGCGGCAGCTGCGCGCGCTGGCGCGCCACGACGCGGCCGGGCTCGTGCTGCGCGCGCCGGTCACGGTGACCGCGGCGATCACCGCCGCCGTCGAGGAGACCGGCGTCGCGCTGCTGGGCCTGGCCCGCGGCGCGTCCTGGGCCCAGCTCGCCGCGATGCTGCGGTCGCTGCTGGCCGAAGGCGACGTCGGCGACGCCGAACCGGAGACGCTGGCCGGGCTGCCCTCGGGCGACCTCTTCGCGGTGGCCAACGCGATCGGGGCGCTGATCGACGCGCCGGTCACCATCGAGGACCGCCGGTCGCGCGTGCTGGCGTTCTCCGGGCACCAGGACGAAGCCGACCCGTCGCGGGTCGAGACGATCCTGGGGCGGCAGGTGCCGGAGCGGTTCTCGCGGATGCTGGCCGACCGCGGGGTGTTCAGCGAGCTCTACCGCAGCGACCAGCCGGTGTTCGTCGACCGGCCGCCGGACAGCATGGACGGGTTCACCATCCCGCGGGTGGCGGTCGCGGTGCGGGCGGGCGACGAGATCCTCGGCTCGATCTGGGCCGCGGTGCGCGAACCGCTGACGCCCGACCGCACCCAGGCCCTCTGCGACGCAGCCCGCCTGGTGGCGCTGCACCTGCTGCGCGTCCGGGCGGGCGCCGACGTCGAACGGCGCCTGCGCGCGGACCTGCTGAGCACCGCCCTCGAAGGCGGCGGAGCGGCGCGGGAAGCCTTGAGCCGGCTGGGACTGGCCGACCAGCCGGTCGTCGTGCTGGCGCTGGCGGTGCTGGAGAACGGCGCCGAGGACGCGGAAGTCGCGACGGAACGGCAGCGCCTGGCCGACGGGCTGGCCATGCACCTGAGCGCGGTGCACCCCCGCTGCGCGGCGGCCCTGATCGGCGACACGGCGTACGGCCTGGTCCCGGTGACCCGCGACGCCGACGGCGAGCGCCGCGCGCTCCGGATCTCGAAGGACTTCCTGGACCGGGTGGGCGACCGCGTCCGCGCGGTGGTCGGCATCGGCCCGGTCGCCCGCAGCGCGGCCGAGCTCCCGGAAGCCCGCGCGAGCGCGGACCGCGCGTTGCGGGTCCTGCGGTCGGGGAGCGGCGCGGGCCGCCGGGTGGCGTTGCTGGCGGACGTCCACGTGGAGGCGTTGCTCCTGGAGCTGCAGGACCTGGTCGCCGTCCGCGGCGACCGCCCGACCGGGCCGGTCGCGCGGTTGATCGAGTACGACGAGCAGCACCAAGCGCACCTGGTCGAGACACTGCGCGCGTGGCTCGACGCGTTCGGCGACGTGATCGCGGCATCGGCGGCGGTCCACGTGCACCCCAACACGTTCCGCTACCGCTTGCGGCGGCTGGCGGAGGTGGGCGGGTTCGACATGGCGGACCCGGAGGCGCGGTTCGCCGCGATGCTGCAGCTGCGGGTGGTGGCCCCGCCCGCTTCGTGACTGTGGTGGCTGGCGGATCGTTGCATCGGCGGGCCCGCCTGATGTCTTGAATGACTCATTCATGTCGCCGGAGGTCCTGAATGACTCATTCATGTCGTCCAGGGGGCTGCTCGAACCGGCCCGCCACAAGCGAGGCGGCTCGCGGCGGCTGCGGGTGGCCCCGCCCGCTTCATGATCGCCGTCCGAATTGTCGGTGATTAACCACCGACATCCGTACCCAACTTGGTGGGTTACCTACTTTCGACCGGTGTGCGACCCCTTCGGGGCATGTGAACCTGCTCGGACTTCACGTCAGGTGATCAAGCTTCCACGGAGGTGTACCGGGTGTCACGCAAACGGGTCATCGCAGGGACGGCGGCGGTGAGCGCGGCCGTCGTCGCGGTGTCGCTGCTCACGACGGGTTCGCCCGCCTACGCGACCATCGCCCAGCCGTCGATGCACGCGCTGAACCCCCTCGCGATGCCGTTCGGCAGCGTTTTGCGGTCGCAGCAGGAGATCGGCGGGGTGCCGGTGTTCGGCGGCCAGCTGATCCAGGTCCGCGACAAGGCGGGCGCGGTGCTCGCCACGCACGGGCGCACCGCGAAGAAGACCGCTGGGGCCTTCCCGGCGAGTGACGCGGGCGCCGCCCAGGCCGCCATCGCGGACGTCGCCAAGCGCACCGGCCTCGCGGTGGGCACGCTGAAGGCCGACGCGCCGCGCGCCTACTGGTACGACGCCACTCTCGGGGGCGCGAAGGGCGACGGCGTCGCGGTGCCGACCTACCAGGTCACCGTGCACGGCAAGAAGCTGAACGACAAGTGGACCGAGGTCGTCAAGGCCGGCACCCAGGACGTCGTCACGTCGTGGTCGGAGGTCGCGAGGCCAACCGCGACGTCTGCGACGCGAACCACAAGGTGGTCAGCGGCAGCAGCGAGTCGGTCCGCTGCGGCACCGCCTTCGACGTCACCCGCAAGGAGGGCGGCGCCGAGTCGAGCGTCGCCGACGTCAACAACGTCTACACCTTCTTCGGGCAGGCCTCGGACTTCTACCAGAAGTACGTCAACGTCGACCTCACCGAGCTGATCGGCGCGGACTACTCCGACGGCACCGGCAAGGCGCTGCGCGGCACCGTCCGGATCTGCGTCGACGGCGAATGCCCCTTCGCCAACGCCTTCTGGGACGGCGAGCAGATGGCCTTCGGCGAGGGCGTCACCACCGACGACATCACCGGCCACGAACTCACGCACGGCGTCACGCAGCACACCTCCGGGCTGAGCGGCGGCCAGGCCGACTCGATCAACGAGGGCCTCTCGGACGTCTTCGGCAAGTTCATCGGCATCACGTCGAACGACCCCAACGACACCGGCGACAACCGCTGGCTGCTCGGCGCGGGCTCGTCGCTCGGCGCGATCCGGAACATGAAGGACCCGCGTTCGTCGCTCAGCCCGCAGCCCGACCGGGTCAACGGCCCGGGCTGGGAAACGAACAACCCGGACGAGCACATCAACGACGGCGTCGTCAACAAGGCGGACTACCTGATCACCGACGGCGACACCTTCAACGGGCAGACGGTGCGCGGCCTCGGCCTCGACAAGTCCGTCCAGATCTGGTGGGGCGTCGAGAACACGCTCACCCAGAGCGCGACCTTCAAGGACGTCGGCGACGCCCTCAACTCGTCGTGCGCGGCGCTCGCCAAGGCGGGCACCGCGGGCATCACCACCGACGACTGCACCCAGGTCGGCAACGCGGTCAAGGCCACCCAGCTGGACCAGGACCCGAAGTAGCCCTCAGCGGGGGAGCGACGCCAGCCCGGCGAGCAGCCGGTCGACGTCGCCCTCCGTGGTGTAGGGCGCGATCCCGGCACGCACCGCGCCGGTGTCGCCCAGCCCGAGGTGCCGCGAGCACTCGATCGCGTAGAAGCTGCTGGCCGGGGCGTTGACCCCCTGCGCGCCGAGGTGCTCGTACACCGCGTGGGACCGCACCCCGCCGACCGAGAACAGGGTCGTCGGGGTGCGGTGGCGTCCGGGAGCGCCGTACCGCGTCACCCCGGGGATCGCGGCCAGGCCCGCGTCGAGCCGGGCCAGCAGCGCGTTCTCGTGCTCCTCCAGCGCGGTCAGCGACGCGAGCAGCCGCGTACGGCGGGTGCCCGTCCCCGGCACCAGCCCGGCGAGGAAGTCGATCGCCGCCGTCGTGCCCGCGAGGAGCTCGTACGGCAGCGTGCCCAGCTCGAAGCGTTCCGGGACGGCGTCGGTCGAGGGCAGCAGCTTGTCCGGGTGCAGCGTCTCGAGCAGCGCCGGCGCCGCCGCGACCAGGCCGAGGTGCGGGCCGAGGAACTTGTACGGCGAGCACGCGTAGAAGTCCGCGCCGAGCGCCGTGACGTCGACCGCCGCGTGCGGGGTCAGGTGGACGCCGTCGACGTACAGCAGCGCGCCCGCGTCGTGCACCGCCGCCGCGATCGCCGGGAGGTCCGGGCGGGTGCCGAGCAGGTTCGACGCCGCCGTGACCGCGACCAGCCGCGTCCGGTCCGACAGCAGGGACGTGATCGCCTCGACGTCGAGCTCGCCGGTGGCGGGGTCGAAGTCCGCCCAGCGCACGGTCGCCCCGGCCGCCGCCGCGGCCTGGACCCACGGCCGGATGTTGGCGTCGTGGTCGAGCCGGGTGACGACGACTTCGTCGCCGGGGCCCCAGCCCTTGGCCAGCGTGCGGGAGAAGTCGTAGGTCAGCTGCGTCATGCTCCGGCCGAAGACGATGCCGGCCGGGTCGGCGGCGAGCAGGTCGGCCGCGGCTCGGCGGGCTTCGGTCACGACCGCGCTCGCCCGGCGCTCGGCGGCCGTGACGACCCCGCGGTTGGCGATCGCGGCGCACAGCGTCCCGGCGACCGCCTCCCCGATGACGTCGGGGACCTGCGAACCACCGGGCCCGTCGAAGTGGGCGGCCCCGTCGGCCAGCCCGGGGAAGTGCTTGCGGATGCTCTGCACGTCGTAGGTCACGGCGTCAGCATGCCTTCTCCCGGACGGCGACCTCAAGATCTCCGCAGCGGCGCGGCCGCGGTGGCGGGGATCTGCGGCGGCGCGGGCACCGGCCGCCGGACCGGCGCCGGGGTCTTGAGGTGCCGGCGCAGCTTCTGCGTCGGCTTCTCCACGTAGTTCCACGACAGCTGCCCGACCAGGTACGCGGACGGCACGGCGAGCAGGATCAGCAGCCACACCTGCCCGACGCCGGCGAGGATGTAGAGCTGCTGGATCGGGAAGCCCCAGATGTAGGTGCCGTAGCTGCCGTAGACCCACGGGCCGGCGGCCTCCAGCTTCCGCGGCCAGTGCATCGCCAGCGTGATGGCGCCGTAGGCCGCGCTGAGCGCCAGCAGGTACCGGCTCGCGGGCGTCTGGCTCAGCGCCAGGTAGGCGCCGAACAGCACCAGCGCGACCCACGGCTTGAGCGGGATCCGGTCGCGGTAGGCGTGCAGCACCATGCCGATCACGAAGGGCACCAGGAACGACACCGTCGAGCCGATCGGGACGACCAGCAGCGAACCGCCGAGGCCGTGCTGCTCGAACGTCGCGTGCAGCATCGTGTCCGTGTAGACCATGCCGCCCAGTACGAGGAACAGGACCAGCCGCGGCAGGCCGATCAGCACGACCAGCCCGACGACGAGGACGAGCGCGTAGCCGAGCAGCTCCATCGGCAGCGTCCAGATCGCGCCGTTCACCGAGAACGGGTAAGGGTTGTCCGCGAACACCCCGGGCAGGTCGTGCTGCATGTAGAAGAGCACGGTGGTGCCGACGAGGTAGCGCCACGTCTGGATGTGCGTCCAGTAGTCGTGCGCGGGCCACGTCGTGACCAGCGGGCCGATCACGAACACGGTCACCAGCAGCACCACGACCAGCGGCGGCATGATCCGCAGCAGCCGGCGCGCGGAGAACCGCCACCACGACGGGTCGCGCGCCCAGCTGTCCTGGATCTGGTAGCCGCTCATCGCGAAGAACCCCATCAGCGCGATGTACCCCGGCGACATGTGCCAGGACGCCGGGAAGATCGTCAGCCGCTGCGGGTGCAGCAGCGGCATGCTGTGGTCGACGATGACGGTGATCGCGCCGATCATCCTCAGCCACGCGAAACCGACGTTGGGATTGGCGTGAATTTTTGGCGAGCTCGGCACGGGGGCAGATGCTAACCCATCCAGTCCTGGCCCTTGCCCCGAACGGGGGAGAAACTCACCGGCCCCGGTTGCGGGGGTGCTCGCGGGCCCGCCGTTCGTTGCCGTGCTTGTAGTTGCCGGTCACGCGGGCCATCAGCAGCTGCGGGTCGTCGCCGCGCGCGATGGCGGCCAGGAACCGGACCGCGGCGGCCCCGCGGAGGGTGCCCGCAGGACGCCCGTGGTGCGTGATCGTCACGGTGCCGTGCTCGTCGGCGCGGTGCGCGAAGCCGTCCGGGGTCCCCATCCGCCCAGGGTGGCACGGCGGGCAACCGCTTTTTCCGGCCCAGGTCCGGGGGATACCCGGATGTCGCTCGCCCGGCGACCCGACAGAATGCGGGGGATGCGGGGGAAACACCTACTGGCGGGCGCGCAGGTGCTGGTGCTGGCGGCACTGCTGGTGTCCTACAACGACGGGCGGTTCCGGTTCCCGGCCTACCGGGTCGACCTGGACGTCTACCGGCTCGGCTCGGCCGCGCTGCTGCACGGCCAGGAGCTCTACGGCACGCTGCCGCCCACCGGCGACGGGCAGCTGCTGCTGTTCACCTACCCGCCGTTCGCGGCGATCCTGCTGGCCCCGTTCGCGGTACTGCCGTACTGGGCCGCCTGCCTGGCCCTCACCCTGCTGACGCTCGGGGTGCTGGCGCTGGTCCTCAGAACGGTGCTCCGCGCGCTCGGGGCGCGGTGCGACTGGCGGCGGGTGGCCGCGGTCCTGCCGGCGGCCGAGGCGCTCGAGCCGGTGCTGCGGACGCTCTACGCGGGCCAGATCGACCTGCTGCTGCTCGCGCTCGTCGCCCTCGACGTCCTGGTGGCCACGCCGAAGTGGCCGCGCGGGCTGCTGATCGGCCTCGCCGCCGCGATCAAGCTGACGCCGGCGGTGTTCCTGCTCTACCTCCTGCTCCGCCGCGACACCCGGGCCGCGGTGACCGCCGGCGTCACGTTCGTGGCCGCGACGGCGCTGGGGTTCCTGCTGGCCGGCGCGGACTCGGTGCGCTACTGGACCGGCGCGCTGTGGGACACCGGCCGCGTCGGCGAGCCGACCTACGCCGGCGACCAGTCGCTGCTCGGGCTGCTCGCCAGGGCCGGGGTGCCGCCCGGCGCGCGGACGGCGTGGTGGCTGCCCCTGGTGGCCGTCGTGCTCGTGCTGACCGCGCTGGGCGTGCGGCGCGCGCTGGCGGCGGGGGAGCGGGTCCTTGCGCTCGGCCTCAACGCGGTCGGCGGGCTGCTGGTGTCGCCGATCTCCTGGACGCACCACTGGGTCTGGGCCGTCGTCGTGCTGCTCGGGTGGGCGGAGCTGGCCCGCCGCACGCGGCGGCGCGGGCTCGCGGTCCTGGCCGGCGCCGGCGCGGTGCTCTTCGTAGCGGGTCCGCAGTGGTGGTGGCCGCGCGGCGGCGAGGTGGAGCGCCACTGGACCTTCGCGCAGCAGCTCACCGGCAACGGCTATGTCCTTTTCGGACTCGCGGTGCTGGTCACGGCGGTGCTGGTGCGGTTGCCCGGCCCGGAGGACGACTTCAGCGGCGCTGTCCCGGCCCGTGCGGCAGCCAGCCCGCTCCCAGGATGAGCATGGCCGTCCCGAGGCCGAGGGCCAGGCAGACGCCGGCGTTGTTCATCGGCAGCACCTCGGAAACCGCGTCGGGCAGCGGGAGCAGCCCGGCCAGCCCGGCCACGGTGTAGACGCCGCCGGCGGCGACGAGGAACCGCGCGGCCAGTCGCGAAGAGCGGGTGCAGAACACCGCGGCGGCGCCGGTCAGCAGGTGCGTGAGTGCCCACGGCCCGGACACCGCGAAGACCCCGAAGAGTTCGCGCGGGCCGCCGCCGTCGGCGACGCCCGACATCAGCTCCAGCGCGGCGAGCACGAGGAACAGCAGGCCGATCAGCATGCCCATCCCCTGCACGGGGGCGGGGCCGCGCCGGGCCTCGGGTTCGGTGGCCGTCATGGTGGTCAGGTTCCCCGTGCGAGCCCTTTTAATGCACGCCTTCCGGGGTAACCGGGGTACCGACGAAAGGGTGACCGATGACCGAGTACCGCCACACCGCGACCGCCGACATCCCCGCCGACGAGCTGTTCGCGTTCTTGAGCCACCCGGAGAACCTGCCCCGGTACTTCCCGGAGATGAAGGTGGCCGAACCGCGGGGCGGCGACACCGTGCACGTCGAGGCCGAGGTGCACGGCGAACGCGTCGCGAGCGAGGCCTGGCTGCACACCGACCCGGGCACTCGCTCGCTGAAGTGGGGTGCCGAGGGCCCCGACGACTACCACGGCGAACTGCGGATCGCCGAGTCCGGCCCGGCGGCCTCGGAAATCACCGTGACGCTGCACAGCGTCCGCGAAGCCGGCGGCGGCGAAGTCCAGCGGGGCCTCGAAGAGACGATCGCCGCGATGACCCACGCGGCGACCGCCGACGCCGACGTCGAAGCCGCCGAAGGCCAGGGCGGCTGGACGAACTACGACGCCAAGAGGGATTCGTCGAGCTGAGGCGGGAACGGCCCGTAGGCGTTGCCGCGGGCCCCGCGGGTGCGCAGTGCGGGGATCGCGAACAGCAGCTTGAGCAGCGCCGGCGGCGCGGTGCCGCGCCCGCGGGCCCGCGCCGCGGCGGCCCGCCGCTCCACCCGCACCTGGTCGGCCTGCACCCGTTCGATCGCGCGGATCCGGTCGGCCTGCACGGCCGCGAGGTCCTCGCCGGTGACCGCGCCGCGGCGCAGCGCCGGGATCAGCCGGTTCGCCGCGGCGACGGCGTCCTGCACGGCCATCAGGATGCCGTTGCCGCCGACCGGGGAGATGACGTGCGCCGCGTCGCCGAGCAGCAGCAGGCCCGGGCGGTGCCAGCGGTCGACGCGGGAGATGTCCACCGACAGCAGCGTCGTCTGCGAGAAGCCGGTGAGCAGGTGCGCCCGGTCGGCCAGCCACGGCACGCGCTCGCGCACGAACGCGCGGATCGGCTCGACCCCGCGCTCGCGCAACGCCGGGTACGCGCCCTTCTCGATGCTGTAGCCCACCTGCCAGTCGCGGACCCCGCCGAGGACGCCGACGTAGGCGTCGCGGCCGAAGTAGAGGTCGAGGTCCGCGTCGGGCGGGTCGCCGGGGGAGCGCGGGAGCCGGAACCAGAGCAGGTCGGTGGTGGCGCCGAGCGGCCGCGCTTCGAGCCCGGCCAGGCGCCGGACGGTCGAGAACCGGCCGTCGGCGCCGACCACGAGCGACGTCTCCAGCTCGCCACCGCGGAAGCGGACCCCGGTGACGCCGCCGTCCGCTTCGAGCAGCCCGGTGACCTTGGCGTTCGTGCGGAGGGTGAACGTCGGCAGCGCGGCGGCGCGCTCGGCGAGGAAGTCGAGGAACCGCACCTGGGGCATCAGCGCGACGTAGCCGAACGGCGTGCGGAGGCGGTCGTAGTCGGCGCAGCTGTAGACACCGGCCGGGGTGTGGAAGCGGAACGAGCGCGCCTTGAAGTGGTCGAGTTCCAGGAGGTCTTCGGCGAGGCCGAGCCGGTCGAGCAGTTCGAGCGTGTAGGGGTGCAGCGAGTCGCCGCGGAAGTCGCGGTCGAAGTCGGACCGGGCTTCCAGCACGGTGACGTCGATGCCGGCGCGGGCGAGCAGGTAGCCGAGCAGCAGCCCGCCGGGACCGCCGCCCGCCACGGCGACGCTCACGCCGGGTCCACTGTGGACAGCCGGAACACGGCCATGCCCGGCAGGTGCTCGAGGATCTGCTCGTGGCTCGCGTCCTGGGGGACCGGGAAGGCCTTGATCGCCCACGGCACGGACATCGCGGCCAGGTAGGTGGCGACGACTCGCGCGGCTTCGTCGCCGCCGGCCGGTTCGGCACGGGCCTCGGCCCGTTCGCCCGCCGCCAGCAGCGCGCACTCCGGCGTGGCCAGGAGGTTCACCACCCAGTCGCGGTCGCGGACCGGCGAGACGAGGTAGCGGCCGCCGTCCTTCGCCACCACGGCCAGCGGCACCCGCCGCGGCGTGCCGGAGCTGCGGCCGCGGGTCTCGACGACGCGCAGCGCGTACCCGCCTTCGGGCGGCGGCTCGGCCGGGATCCCGATCAGCTTCGCGGTCATTTCGGCGTTCATCGCTCGGACGTCCACGCGGTCCACGGTAGCAAAACTCGCTAGATTTTCTAGCTAACTTAGAATGGCCTGGTGGAAGACGCTCCGGTCGCCCTGCGGGTCAACTTCGCCCTGCGCGAAGTGCTCTCGCTCGCGCACGACGTCCAGGCGGCGCTCGCCCGCCGGCTCGGGCTGGGCGCCACCGACGTGCAGGCGCTGCAGCACTTGGCGTTCGGGCCGCCGATGGGCCCGGTCGACCTCGCGCACGCGCTGAAGATCCGCTCGGCGTCGGCCACCGTGCTGGTCGACCGCCTCGAAGCGGCCGGGCACGTCCGGCGCGGCCCGCACCCCCGTGACGGGCGCCGGGTCACGCTCGTCCTCAGCGAGACGGCCCGCGACGAGGTCCGGGCCGCGCTCGCCCCGCTGGTCGACGCGCTCACCCGGCTGACGGACGGGCTCGCGCCGGAGCACGCCGAGGTCGTGGCGCGATTCCTCGGCGACACCACGGAGGTGCTGCGGGCATACGCTGCGGAGCCGCCGGAAGCGGGCTAGCGTTCCCCGCATGCGAGACGAGCCCGCGCTGTGGCTGTTCGCCGACCAGCTCGGGCCGCACTTCCACGGCACACCCGAGCACCGGCACCGGGACGTCCTGGTGATCCGTTCGGCCGCGGCCTTCGCCGCGAAACCCTTCCACCGCCAGAAACTGCACCTGGTCCAGGCGGCGCTGCACCGGCTCGCCGCCGACCTCGGCGACCGCGTCACGCTGATCGACGCGCCCGACTACCGCACCGGCCTGCGCCGCTACGGGCGGCCGGTGGTGGTGCACGAACCGACGTCGCACGCGGCCGACGCCTTCGTCCGGCGGCTGCACGGCGAAGGCCTGGTCACGGAAATCCTGCCCACGCCCGGGTTCGTGCTGTCCAAAGCGGACTTCGCGAAGTGGGCCGAGGGGCGCACCCGGTTCGTCATGGAGGACTTCTACCGCGACCAGCGCCGGAAGTTCGGCGTGCTGCTCGAAGCCGACGGCGAACCCGAAGGCGGGCACTGGAACTACGACCACGACAACCGGCAGCCGCCGCCGAAGACCACCCGCCTCGACGTCCCGGCGCCGTGGCACCCGCGGGAGAACGAGATCGACGACCGCGTCCGCGCCGACCTGGACGCGGCCGAGCGCGCGGGGGAGATCCACCCGGTCGGCGTGGACGGGCCGCGGCGGTTCGCCGTCGGGCACGAGGAAGCGCAGCGCGCGCTGAAGCGGTTCCTCGAGCACCGGCTGCCCGTGTTCGGGCCGCACCAGGACGCGATGCTGACCCACGACTGGGCGATGGCGCACGCGCTGCTGTCCGTCCCGCTGAACCTCGGGCTGCTCGACCCCCGCGACGTCGTCCGGCAGGCGGAAGCGCGGTACCGGGCCGGTGACGCGCCGCTGAGCAGCGTCGAGGGGTTCGTCCGGCAGGTGCTCGGCTGGCGCGAATGGGTGTGGCACCTGTACTGGCACCACGGGCCGGAGTACCTGCGCCGCAACGCTTTGCAGGCGAAGCGGAAGGTGCCGGAGTGGTGGCTCTCGCTGGACGCCGACGCCGTCGAAGCGGCCTGCCTGCGGACCGCGCTGGCCGGCGTCCGCGACCGCGGCTACGCCCACCACATCGAGCGCCTGATGGTGCTGGGCAACCACGCGCTGCAGCGCGGCTACGACCCGGGCGAGCTGAACCGCTGGTTCGCCACGGCGTTCGTCGACGGCTTCCCGTGGGTGATGCCGGCGAACGTGATCGGCATGAGCCAGTACGCCGACGGCGGCGTCGTCGGGACCAAGCCGTACGCCGCCGGGGGCGCCTACATCAACCGGATGAGTGACCACTGTCCGGGGTGCGTGTTCGACCCGAAGAAACGGACCGGGCCGGACGCGTGCCCGTTCACCGCGGGCTACTGGGCGTTCCTGGATCGCAATGCCGCGCGGCTGAAGGGAAATCACCGCATGCGGCAGCCGTTGAGCGGCCTGGAACGGCTCGCCGACCGGGCCGAGGTCGTCGCCCGGGAGGCGGACCGCGACCACTTCTGAGTTCGCACCATCGTGTGACTAGCCGGGTTTCGCGGGTGCTCGTACGGTTGTTTGTCTCCCTTTCCCCGGCGAAGGCGATCCCCATGCCCGACGCAGATCCGCGCGCTGGCGTGCTGTCCAAGCGTGCCCTCGTGACCGCGTCCCACGCGGTCGAGCGCGCGGCGTTGGCCGAAGGCGCGGGCGCCGACACGGTCGTGTTCGCGCTGTTCCAGCGGCTCCCGTACTTCGAACGCGAGCGGGAGGTGTACGCGAAGATCGCCCGGCGGGCGGCGGTGACGGTGGTCGGCATGGTCGACTCCGGCCGCCCCGACCTGCCGCACGGCGTCACCCCGGTGCTGCTGCGCCCGGACGAGCCGATGGCGCGGGAGTGGTCGGTGGCCGTGCTGTCGCCGACGTTCGGCGCTTCGGTCGTCGCGCAGGACCTCGACGAGATCGACCCGCAGGCGTCCGCGGTCGAGGCGGCCCGCCTGTTCCGCGGCCGCTGGGGCCTGCGCCGCGACGAGGCGTACGCCGAAGTGGTCCGCCTCCGCGACGCGATGGGCGACCGGCTGCCCCCGGCGGTCCGCCGCAAGGTCGGCGAGGTGCTGGCCTCGGTCGAGGCCCCGGCGGCGCTCGACGTCGAAAGCCGTGCCGAAGCGGCGCTGCGGCACGTGGCGTCGAGACTGGACAAGGCTCGCTCGCGTGCCGAGCCGCGTCCGGCGACCGGCCCGGCCGTCGACCCGGACACCGGCCTCGACACCATGGTGGGCATCCGGTCCTGGCTCGGCGACGCGACCGACACGGTCCCGCTGGGCCTGGTCTTCGTCGCGGTCGACGACCCCGGGGTGGTGGAACGGCGCCACGGCACCCGCATCCGCATGCACACCGAGCAGAACATCGCCGACCTCCTGCGCGACGGCCTGCGCCCCCTCGACCGCGCGGTCCGGCTCGGGCCGGGGGAGTTCCTGGTCATCCAGCCCGCGGTGCACCCGGCCGAGCTGACCGACCGCAGCCGCCGCCTGGAGCAGCGGCTCGCGGCGCTGCACGCGACCTACCCGTTCGTGGACTTGCACCCCCGCACGACGACGTTGCTGACCCGCCGCCGCCCGCTGCCGCTGCACAGCCTGCGAGCCCAGCTGCGCGAAGTCCCGGCGGTGACGCTGTGGCCGCCGAGCCAGGGGTCGCTCCCGCTCCCGCAGGCCCGCCCGGTGGCGCTGCGCTCGGGCGCGGGCGAGTGGTTCCAGTGAGCGTATAACGACCTATACGGCGGGGCGGGGGGTTACGTGGTCCGGGACCGCGCGCTCGACCGCCGACACGAGCGCCCGCAACGCGGCCACCTCCGCGGCGAGCGCCTTGCGGCCCGCCGGGCTGATGGTGATCCACGTGCGGGGCCGCTTGCCCTCGTAGCCCTTCTCGACGTCGATCAGCCCGGCCTCGTCGAGGATCGTGACGTGCCGGGACAGGTTGCCCGCCGTCATGTCCAGCGTCCGGCGCAGGTACCCGAAATCCACCTTCCCGGCCTCGGCGGCGATGGTGAGGACGCCGAGCCGGTGCCGCTGGTGGACGGTTTCGTCCAGGCCGGCCGCGGGGTGCTCGCTCATGCGCGCACCCGCCGCTCGTACCAGGCCGCGAAGGCGGCGCCCGCGAGCAGCACCAGCCCCGGGGGCAGCGTGTTCGTGAACGCCATCGTCGTTTCCCCGTCGTAGCGCGGGAAAAGCCCGAGGTGGAAGAACACGTGCTGGACGTTGTAGAGGTTGACGAGCAGGGCCGAAGCCGCGAAGAGTCCGCTGATCACGCCGAGCACCCGGCTGCGTTCCAGCCACGCGAGCCCGAGCAGGCCGAGCGCGATCGTGAGGAGCGGCGCGTAGGGCCGGGCGGGGGCGAGCGCGAGGTCGAGCATCGCCAGCACGACGAAGCCGGCGACCATCGCGACGGCCGTGGCGGCGCCGCGCGCGCCCCGGCCGGCGAGCCGCGAGCGCAGCCACAGGAACCCGCCACCCGTCAGGAGCGCGACGGCCGCGACCGGGACGGTGAACGACGGCTGCGCGTACGGCGACCGCCCGACGCGGTAGGCGAAGGACTCCACCACCGGCAGCCCGAACGAGATCGCGAGCACGCCGACCAGCCCGATCGCGAGGTAGCCGCGGATCGGCGTCCGCACCCCGCTGCGGCGGCCGCGGTGGAGGTACCAGGCCGCGGTGGCCAGGAACCCGCCGACGACGGCGGCCAGCCAGTACAGCTGCAACGGCGTCCCGAACCACACCCCGGCAACCCCGAACCGCGGCGGCCCGCCTTCGGCCCACAGCGGCGCCGCGAGCACGAGCACGCCGAACAGCACCAGCGGCGGGACGTAGGCGTGCCGGTCCGCCCGGGTCCGCGCCCGCAGCCGCGTCATCTCGTCGAGCAGGGCGGCGGGTGGCAGGTCGGTCATGCGGGCTCCCCGGATCCGTAACAGGTTTGTTGGGCAAACCAGATCTGCGGGTGAACCTAGCGCACGGCTGGGGTGGTGCGGAAGCCTAGGCGGCGATCGCCAGCACCAGGCCGGTCCCGGCGATGGCCACGCAAGCCGCGATCGTCGTGCGGCGGTAGTGCAGGATCAGCGCCGCGAACTCGCGCAGCAGCGCGCTCGGCAGGAAGTAGCCCGCGGTCGGGGAGCCCGTCGCGTGATAGGGCAGGTGCATCCGGCGGCACTCGACCGCCGCACGGAACACGTGGTAGCTGCTCGTCACCGCCACCACCCGCTGGGCGCCGGCGGGCAGCAGCGCCGCCGAGAAGCGCAGGTTCTCCTCGGTCGTGGTGGCCCGGTCCTCACGGCGGATCCGCTCGGCCGGGATCCCGCGCTCCCGCAGGTACGCGTGCATCGCTTCGGCTTCGGTGACCGTCTCGCCCGGACCGCACCCGCCCGACACCACCAGCAGCGGGGGTTCGGGCTCCCGCGCGGCGAGCCGCAGCGCGCGATCGAGGCGGCCGGCCAGCAGCGGCGGCACCCGGTCGCCGGCCAGGCCGCAGCCGAGCACGATGATCGCGTCGATGCCGCCGCGCCGTCCGATCCGGCTGTACACCACCGAATACACCAGCAGCGACACGAACAGGAACCCGAAGTAGCAGGCGAGCACCGCCGCGACGGCCACCAGCGCCGAGCCCCACCGCCCGAGCGGGACGAAGAACAGCGCCTCCAGCACGAGCAGGCCGGCACCGAGCCCGAGCGACAGGAGGTTGCCGGTGCTGCGCCCTTCCCGCCGCCACATCTGCACGCCGTTGACGAGCAACGCGAGGGGCAGCACCAGCGCGACGGCCGCCACCGCGGCCCCGGCCACCGCCACCAGCACCGGCGTTTCCCGCAGCAGCCACAACGTGGTCAGCAGCAGCGCGACGCCCAGCCAGACGGCGTTGCCGAGCCGGCGCGGCTCGTGGGCCACCCGCCCGGCGAACACGAGCAGCGCCACCGCGGCCGCGACCGGCAGCACCCCACCGGCGACGTTCACTACGGCCTCCTGGTCGTTCCCCGCGCGGAGGTCCAACCTAGCCCGTGCGCCGCCGCCGGCTCCGGGGGCGCCGCTAAGCCTTGTGCTGCATGCTCGACCGCGCCGGGTTCCCCTGGTCGGCCGCCTTCGGGTCCTTCTCGTCCTGCTTGGCCCGCACGCCCGCCTCGACCCGGTCGCCGAGGTCCTTGTCGACGTTGCGCCAGTAGTCGAACGCGCGCGCGAGCACCGGCTCGCCGACGCCGTTGAGCAGGTGCCCGACGATGTTGTCGACCAGCCGCCCGCGCTGGTCGTCGTCGAGCACCTCGCGGACCATCGTGCCGGCCTGGCCGAAGTCGTCGTCGTCCTCGCGCAGCGTGTACGCCGTGCGGACCATGTCGCCGTCGGTGTGCCAGCCCGCCGGCTGCCCGTACTTCGCCACGTCGGCGTGCGGGCCGCCCTTGGAGTTCGGCGCGTACACCGGATCCGACACCTTCGTGTACCGCATCGCGCCGTCCTTGCTGTAGCTGTGGACGGGGGCGACGGGCGCGTTGACCGGCAGCTGCTTGTAGTTCGCGCCGATCCGGTAGCGGTGCGCGTCCGGGTAGGAGAACAGGCGGCCGAGCAGCATCTTGTCCGGGCTGGCGCCGATGCCGGGCACCAGGTTGCTCGGCTCGAACGCGGCCTGCTCGATCTCGGTGTGGTGGTCGGTCGGGTTCCGGTCGAGCGTCATCCGCCCGACGTCGATCAGCGGGTAGTCGGCGTGCGGCCACACCTTCGTGAGGTCGAACGGGTTGAACCGGTAGGTCTTGGCGTCATCGAACGGCATGACCTGCACCTTCAGCGTCCAGCTCGGGAAGTCGCCGCGCTCGATCGCCTCGTACAGGTCACGCGTGTGGTAGTCGGTGTCGGCCGAGGCCATCTGGTCGGCTTCGTCCTGCGTGAAGTGCTCGACGCCCTGGTCGGTCTTGAAGTGGTACTTCACCCAGAAGCGTTCACCCGAAGCGTTGACCCACATGTACGTGTGGGAGCTGTAGCCGTTCATGTGGCGCCACGTCCGGGGGATGCCGCGGTCGCCCATCAGCCACGTCACCTGGTGCGCCGACTCCGGCGACAGCGTCCAGAAGTCCCACTGCATGTCGTGGTCGCGCAGGTTGTTGTCCGCGCGGCGCTTCTGCGAGCGGATGAAGTGCTGGAACTTCAACGGGTCGCGGATGAAGAAGACCGGCGTGTTGTTGCCGACCATGTCGTAGTTGCCTTCGCTGGTGTAGAACTTCACCGCGAAGCCGCGCGGATCGCGCCAGGTGTCGGGGCTGCCCCGCTCGCCGGCGACGGTGGAGAAGCGGATCAGCAGATCGGTCTTCGTCCCCGGCTGGAACACCGCCGCCTTGGTGTACGCGCTGACGTCGCCGGTCACCTCGAACCGCCCGAACGCGCCGCTGCCCTTCGCGTGCGGCTGGCGTTCCGGGACGCGTTCGCGGTTGAACTGCGCCATCTGCTCGATGAGGTAGTTGTCGTGCAGCAGGATCGGGCCGTCCGGGCCGACGGTGAGCGAGTGCTCGTCGCTCTCGACCGGGATCCCGGCGTCGGTGGTGGTCGGTTCGGTCACGGTGATGCCTCTTTCCGGGAAGTGGTGGCGCGGCAGGCGGGGCACCGGCCCCAGAACACCACTTCCGCTTCGTCGATCGAGAAGTCGTGTGTGTCACCCGGGGTCAGGCACGGTGCCGCGCCGACCACGCAGTCGACGTCTTCGGTCCGGCCACAGGAGCGGCACACGACGTGGTGGTGGTTGTCCCCGGCCCGCCGTTCGAAGCGGGCGGGGTGACCCGGCAGTTCGATCCGCCGGATCAGGCCGGCGTCCGCGCACGCGCCGAGGACGTCGTAGACGCCTTGGACGGACACGGAACCCAGCACCGAGCGGACCCCGGTGCCGATTTCGTCCACTGTGGAGTGAGGATGCCCGGCCAGCCACGTCAGCACCGCCCGCCGGGGCGCGGTGACCCGCAACCCGGCGGCCCGCAGCGCGGTCGTCACATCGCTCATGACACCCCACCGTGCGCGCTTCTTCGGAACGGGTCAAGTCCACGGATGGACTGTTTGAGAGCCCGGAAAACGGGTATGGGACGGGATTTCTGGCATCGTGGAGGGGTGAGCGAGCAACCGGCTTTCGTGCTGCACGAGCACTGGCGGCCCCGGCACCACTTCGACCTCCGCCTGGAGGAGAACGGCGTGCTGAGGTCCTGGGCCGTCCCGCGCGGCCTGCCCCCGGACACCCGCGGCAACCGGCTCGCGGTCGCGGTGCCCGACCACGCGATGGACCACCTCGGCTACGAGGACGAGACTAAGAAGATCGCCGACACGGGGTGGTGGGAGGAGCACGACCGGACGGCGAAGCGGATCTTGTTCACGTTGCACGGCCGGGCGGAGGCGGTGCGGTACGCGCTGATCCGGACCGAGCGGGATTGGCTGCTGCACCGGACCCGGGACCAGCCGGCGGCGTAGCGAACCACGGCCTTCGCGCGACTTCCCCGCGTGCTGACTTCACTGCTGCCCGGCCTGCGCGAGGTGCGCACCCCGATCGCGAGCGGTTTCGCGTGGCTGCTGGTGGCGTGGCTCGCGGTCGCCGACCACCTGCCGAAGAGCCGCCCTCCGCAGCACGTCTTCGCGACCCTGTGGGACCTGGGTTCGTACGTCGGCAAGGGCGGCCTGCTGGTCGTGGTGTCGTTCGCGGCCTACCTGGTCGGGGCGTTCCTCGAAGTCGATCCGCTGCACCTGTGGGAGCACGGCGGCCGCCCGCGGTGGATCAACCACCTGCGCGACCTGGCCCGGCGGGGCCGCTTCCACCACGGCGGCGTCTTCCCGCTGTCCGATCAGACCCAGCGCGACCTGCACGACTTCACCGCCGAGGGGTACCGGTTCGACTCGGCCGACCACCCCCGCCTGTACCTGCCGTCGGGGATCATGCGCGAGGAGCGCCAGCTGGCCACCAAGCTGCAGGCCGCCAACGTCGAGCTCTACAACCGCTACGACCGCGTGCTCGCCGAGGCGACCTTCCGGATCAACGTCACCCCGCCGCTGGTCGTGCTGGCCGTGGTCGTCGGCTGGGGTTCCGGGGCCGGCGCGTGGCTCGCCACCGCGATCACCGCGGCCGCCGTCGTCGCGGGTGGGTTGTTCTTCCGGCAAGGGGTCCGCTGTGCGATCCGGTCGCGGGACATCATCGTTCAGGCGGTGGTCGCCGAGGTCATGCCCTCCCGCTTCCTCGGCAGCCTCGCCCAGGCCGGCGAGCCCGCCTGACCCGGGTGCATCGCCCGGTGTGCCCACTGCCCGAGCACCGCGAGCAGCGCGATCTCCAGCACCATCATCAGCCGCTCCACCAGGCCGGTCGCCACCGTCGGCAGGTGGCCGCCCAGGATGACGTTCACCGCGAACGGGATGATGAACGGCAGGTAGAACGGGATCGCGGCCAGGGCCAGCCGCCGGGACCAGGTGGCGAAGCGGCGCCAGCGGGGGTCGTCGCGGTGGCGGCGGCCCAGCGCCCAGCCGACGATCGGCAGGCTCAGGCACGTCACCGCCGACGCGTAGAGGTGGATCTTGCCCGTCGCGGTGATCGCGCCCCCCTGTGGATCCTTCGCGAACACCGCCACCGCCAGCAGGCTCACGCACCACAGCGCCTTCGCCGCCACGAGCGCCGGGTTCGCCAGCAGGCCGCGGCGGTAGAGCGCGACCAGCAGCAGCGCCGAGCCCGTGCTGGTCAGCAGCAGCGCGCCGTCCCACAGCCAGCGGCCCGGGCTCAGCGCGTAGTCGCTGAGCATCGTGCTGACCGGATCCAGCGGGGCCACCCGCCGGTCGAGGTGCAGCACGGCCAGGAGCACCACGGCCCCGGCGAAGGCGGCCAGCGCCCCGGGGACGAGCAGCCGGGCGCGCAGGGAAGGACTGGTGGGCGAAGGGCACAGCATGCGTGGAAACACTCCGGAACGGCTCGGCTGGTTCAGGCGAAGCCGCGGACGCTACCCGTGACCATTCCGTGACCCCCGCGCGACATGCCCGAAATGTGGCCCAGCCCACAAGCGTCACTTTCCCTATGAAAGTTCCACTTCGAGAGGGCGAGAGCGGAGCTTTCGTAGGGAAAGTGACGGCTTCAGTGCTCGCCGCCGTCCGGGATTTCCGCCGAGTCGGTGAGGCGGAGCTTGCGGCGGGCCCGCTGGTAGAACGTCGTCATCCCGAGCCGCACCACCCGGGCGGCGCTCGGGCGGGCGCTCAGGTCGAGCCGGTCGCCGGGGGAGACGTAGCCCTCGACCTGGCCGTCGACCTCCACCGCCAGACGCCCGCTGGTCGGCAGCAGCTCCAGGGTCACCTCGTCGCGCACCGAGAGCACCACGCCGCGGCTGTACGCCGAGTGCGGCGCCGCCGGCGTGACCAGCAGCGCCTCCACCGACGGGCTGGTGATCGGCCCGCCCGCGGAGAAGCTGTACGCCGTCGAGCCGGTCGGTGTCGCCACGACCACCGCGTCCGCCGAGTAGCTCACGAACGGCTGGCCGCCGACGCGGACCGCGACCACCGCGCTGCCGTCGCCGGGTACGCGCACCACCGCGATGTCGTTGAACGCCGTGATCTTCCGCCTGGCCAGCACCGCGTCCACGGCGAGCCGCGGCTCGACCGTGAACCGCTGGTCGTCGATCGCCGAGAGCGCGCCGGGCAGGTCCGGGACGTCGACCTCGGCCAGGAAGCCCAGCTTGCCGAGGTTCACCCCGAGCACCGGCGCGCGCTGCCCGTCGGCCAGCCGCATGGCGCGCAGCATCGTGCCGTCGCCGCCCAGGCTGACCACCAGGTCGGCGCGGCGGCCGAGCTCTTCGGCCGTGACGCCGATCGCGGCGCAGTCCAGCCGGACGATCTCGTCCTCGATGCCGAGGATCTCGATGCCCCGGTTGCCCGCCCAGCCCAGCACGGCTTCGACGGCGGCCGCCGAGTCGCGGCGGGGGTGCAGCACCAGTCCCGCGGAGTGCATGTCAGCGGCCCCGGGCGGGGGCGGTTCCGAGCGTCATGCGCCCAGTCTGCCCGCTCCCGCCGTCCGTCGCGAGAACCGCAGCGCACCGTCATCGATCTTGCCGTGCCGGAGCTTGACGACGTCGTGCGCGTAGCTCATGCCCAGCTGCCACGGCGCCCGTGAACCGGCCTTCGGGAACTCGTCGATCGAGCGCAGCACGTACCCGGCGTCGAAGTCCAGCAGCGGCCGCTCGGTGACTGCCGGGTCGTCGTTGACCGGCACGGCCTGGTCGTACCCGTGGCGGTCGAGGTGGCGCAGCAGCCGGACGAAGTACTCGCCGACGAGGTCGGCCTTGAGCGTCCAGGACGCGTTCGTGTAGCCGATCGTGAAGAGCAGGTTCGGCACCCCGCTGAGCATCATCCCCTTGTAGGCCATGGTTTCCGGCAGCTTCACCTGGTCGCCGTCGACGACCAGCTCGATGCCGCCGAAGGCGAGCAGCTTCAGCCCGGTGGCGGTGACGACGACGTCCGCTTCGAGCTCGCCGCCCGATTCGAGCCGGATCCCCGTCTCGGTGAAGGAAGCGATCCGGTCGGTGACGATCGAGGCGTCGCCGCGCTTGATCGAGCGGAACAGGTCGCCGTCCGGCACCAGGCAGAGCCGCTGGTCCCAGGGCTGGTAACGCGGCTTGAAGTGGGTGTCGACGGCGTACCCGGGCGGCAGCTGCTTCAGCGCGGCCTTGCGGATCAGCGCCTTGACCACGCCGGGGCGGCGACGGCTGAGCTGGTAGATCAGCGTGCTGACGGCGACGTTCTTCCAGCGCGCGATCGGGTACGCCAGCCGCGGGCCGAGCAGGCCGCGCAGCCGGTTGGCCAGCGCGTCCTCCGACGGCAGCGACAGGATGTAGGTGGGGGAGCGCTGCAGCATCGTCACGTGCTCGGCGCGGTCGGTCATCGCCGGCACCAGGGTCACGGCGGTCGCGCCGCTGCCGATCACGACGACCTTCTTGCCCGTGTAGTCCAGGTCTTCGGGCCACTGCTGCGGGTGCACGACGGTGCCGCCGAAGTTCTCCAGGCCCGGGAACTCCGGCGTGTGGCCGCCCGCGTAGTCGTAGTAGCCGCTGCACAGGTAGAGGAACTTCGCGGTGAACTCCACGGGTTTCCCGTCGTGCACCGCCTCGACCGTCCACAGCGCGTCCTCTGTGGACCACGCGGCGCGGACCACTCTGTGCCCGAACCGGATGTGCTGGTCGATCCCGGCGTCGGCCGCGGTGTCGCGGACGTACTGGAGGATCGACGGGCCGTCCGCGATGGCCTTCGCGTCGGTCCACGGCCGGAAGCGGTAGCCCAGGGTCTGCATGTCCGAATCGGACCGGACGCCGGGGTAGCGGAAGAGGTCCCAGGTGCCGCCGATGGCGTCGCGGGCCTCGAGGATCGCGTACGTCTTGCGCGGGAACGCCGTGGCCAGGTGGTGCGCCGCGCCCACGCCGGACAGCCCCGCGCCGACGATCAGGACTTCGACGTGCTCGGTCATCGGACGGCCTCTTTCCGCCGCGGGCGCCTCATCACACGCGAGAGCACGGCGTTGTAGTGGGTGGGGGTGATGCGGGCGAGCGCGTCGAACAGGTAGGCGTCCGGGCCGACCAGGATGCGGGCCTTCCCGCGGTCGACACCGGCGTGGATGATCGCCGCCGCCTTGTCCGGCGACGTCATGGTCATGGCTTCGAACTGCGCCGCCATCTCCTCGCGGCTGCGGCCCAGCCCGGTGGGGTCGCGCCGGACGCGGGCGTTGCGCGCGATGTTCGTCGTGATGCCGCCCGGGTGCACGGTGATCGCGCGGACCGCGGAGCCGTGCAGCTCCTGCCGCAGCGACTCGGTGAACCCGCGCACGGCGAACTTGGCCGCGCAGTATGCACTCTGGTTCGGCATCCCGAGCAGGCCGAACACGCTGGAGGTGTTGACGATCGCGCCTTCGCCCTGCTCGACGAGGATGGGCAGGAACGCGCGGGTTCCGTGCACGACGCCGTGGAAGTTGATGTCGTGCAGCCAGTCGTCGTCCTCGACGACCGCGTCGAGCACGGTGGAGGTGACCGCGACGCCGGCGTTGTTGAACACCGCGGCGAGCGGGGCCGGGGCCCAGTCCCGCACCTCGGCGGCGAAGCGGAGCTGGTCTTCGGCGTCGCGGACGTCGAGCACGCGGGTCAGCACCCGGCCGTGCAGTGCGGCGGCGGTGGCTTTGAGGCCGTCTTCGTCGACGTCGGCGAGCGCGACGGGCGAGCCGAGCCGCGACAGGCGGGTGGCCAGCGCGCGGCCGATGCCGGACGCGGCGCCGGTGATCACCACCGGGCGGCCGACAATGCTACGGGGCCGTGACATCGCTGCTCCTCGCGTGCTTGTCGATGAGGTCGAGGATGGTCGGCCACGCGCCTTCGGGCAGGTCGTGGCCCATGCCGGGGACGGTCTCCAGGTGGGCGCCGGGGATCGCGCGGGCGGTCGCGCCGCCGCCGGTGGGGTGGACCATCCGGTCGCGGTCGCCGTGGATCACCAGCGTGGGCGCGGTGATCTTCCGCAGCAGCCGGGTCCGGTTGCCGGACTTCATGATCGCGGCGAGCTGGCGCCCGACGCCGCCTGCCGTCGGGTCGCGGTCCCAGCCCGTGCCGGCCGTCTCGCGCACCCAGGCCTCGTCGAACGGGAAGCCGTGCGAGCCGATGTGCCGGAACATCCGGACCGCGCTTTCGACCGCCTCTTCGCGGGACTTCGGCGGCTTCTCGCCCATCATCCGCAACGTCGAGAGCGCGGGGCGGCCGAGCAGGCGCGACCCGGTCGTGGACATGATCGACGTCAGGGTGCGGATCCGCTCCGGATGCAGCGCCGCGACCGTCTGGGAGATCATGCCGCCCATCGACACGCCCGCGATGTGCGCGGTTTCGAGGTCCAGCGCGTCGAAGAGGCCGATGGTGTCGGCGGCCAGGTCCGTCAGGTCGTACTGCTGCGCGGGGAACCGGCCCGCGAGCATGCCGGGGAGGCTCGGCGGGCGGAAGCGCGGGTGCGTCGAGCGCCCGGCGTCGCGGTTGTCGAACCGGACGACCTCGAAGCCGCGCTCGGCGAGCTGCGCGCAGAAGGCGTCAGGCCAGCTGTGCAGCTGCTGGCCGAGGCCCGCGACGAGGACCAGCGGCTCGGCGCCGGCGTCCCCGATCCGTTCGTAGGCCAGGGAAATCCCCCGGCCGGCGTCGGCGATCTGTTCGGTCACTGCTCTCCTCCGGTGCTGCGGCGGCGCACGACCGCGCGGCCGCCCTTGGCGGGTGCGTAGGCCACGCCCCGCGAGCGCCAGCGTTCGCCGGGCTCGGACGTCGGGACGAGGGTGAACTCCCGCAGCACCGTCCGCAGCACGACGGTCATCTCCATGGTCGCGAAGGCGGCGCCGAGGCAGCGGCGGGTGCCGCCGCCGAACGGGATCCACTGGTAGAGGTCCGGGCGCGCGCCCGCGAAGCGGTGCGGGTCGAAGGTGGCCGCGTGCGGGAACACGGCGTCGTCGTCGTGGATCAGCGCGATGCTCACCAGCACGTTGTACCCCCGGGGCAGCGTCCAGCGGCCCAGCCGGAAGCCGTCCTGCTTGACCTGCCGGGCGGTGAGGTCGATGACCGGGCGCGTGCGCTGGACCTCGAGGATCGTCGCGTCGAGGAGGTCATCGCTTTCGGCGAGCTCGCGCAGGACCGCCGGGTGGCGGCGCAGGCGTTCGACGGCCCAGGCCAGCGTGGTCGCGGTGGTCTCGTGGCCGGCCGTGAGCAGGGTGAGGAGCTGGTCGGCGATCTCGTCGCGGTTGAGCCCGGAGCCGTCGTCGTAGCGGGTCTGCAGCATCATCGCGAGGACGTCGTCGCCGTCCGGGCGGGCCTTGGCGATCAGGCGGTCGACGATCGCGTCGTACTCTCGGCGCATCCGTTCGAAGCGGCGCCACGGGTTGAAGCGGCCCTTCTTCGTGATCGGCAGGACGGCCAGCCGCGAGCCCAGGGTGACGAACGGGGGGAGCAGTTCGCGCAGCTCCGCGAATTCGGCCCCTTCCGCGCCGAACACCGCGCGGAGAATGGCGTTCAGGGTGATCCGCATCATCGACGGCAGCGTGGCGAAGGCTTTCCCCTCCGGCCAGCTCGCCAGCTCACGGACGGTTTCTTCTTCGACGATCTTCTCGTAGGCCGCGAGCCGGCGGCCGTGGAAGGGCGGCACCAGGAGCTTGCGCTGCCGCTTGTGCTCTTCGCCGGAGAGGGCGAACAGCGAGCGCGGGCCGAGCACCCGGCCGAGGTTGACTTCGAGGTTGTCGACGAGGTCGGGGCCGGAGGTGAACAGCTGCTTGATTTCGGCGGGATTGCTGAGCACGACGGCGTTGCCGAAGATCGGCACGTCGACGGTGAAGGCGTCGCCGTAGCGGTCTTTGAGCCGCCGCAGGCCCCGCAACGGTTGCGTGAGCGCGTAGGCGCCCTGGACGACGCGGGGCACGGCGGGCCCCGGCGGCAGCGTCGCGGGGCGTGTCATGGTCGTCATCGACCCTCCCGGGAAGGTGGTACGCGAGCGTACCGTCGGTACGGTACGCCGGTGTACCATCTGGTTTCAAGAGCGAAGGGGTGACTGCCGTGGACGTCGACACCCGCCGGCACCGCCAGCGCCTGCTGGACGGGCTGGCCGCGTCGATCACCGAAACCGGCTTCCGCGACACGACGGTGGCCGCCGTCGTCCGACGCGCCCGCACCTCCCGCCGCACGTTCTACGAGCACTTTTCGAGCCGTGAAGAGTGCCTGATCGCACTGCTGTCCGACGCGAACCGCGCGATGATCCAGCAGATCTCCGACGCTGTGGACCCCGGCGCGCCGTGGGCGCTGCAGGTGCGCCAGGCGATCGAGGCGTGGATCGCGTGCGCGGAGTCGGAGCCGGCGATCACGCTGAGCTGGATCCGCGACGTCCCGGCGCTGGGCGCGGCGGCCCGCGACCTGCAGCGCGAGGCGATGGAGGGCTTCATCGCGATGACCCAGCGCCTCACGGACACGCCGTCCCTGCGCGCGGCGGGGATCAGCCCGCCGTCCCGCCAGCTGGCGATCATGCTGCTGGGCGGGCTGCGGGAGCTGATCGCGACCACGGTGGAGGACGGCGGGCGAGCGGGGGACGTCACCGAGGTGGCGGTGCGGGCGTCACTCGCTCTGCTGGGCCCGGCGCGGTCTCAAATTGCGACAGCCGGGCCGCTTCCCCGGTCCTAGCGTCGGAACCGGCCGTGCCCGGCCACCGGCGCCGGGCGGCCGACGGAGGCGACGATGAAGGCGCTGGTCTACCACGGTCCGGGTGCGAAGGCTTGGGAAGACGTCCCGGACGCCGCCGTCCAGGAGCCGACCGACGTGGTCGTGCGCGTCGGCACGACCACGATCTGCGGCACCGACCTGCACATCCTGCAGGGCGACGTCGCCGCGGTCACCGACGGGCGGATCCTCGGGCACGAAGCCGTCGGCACGGTGACGGCGGTCGGGGACGCCGTACGCGCGTTCGCGGTCGGCGACCGGGTGCTGGTGCCCGCCATCACCCAGTGCGGGCGCTGCGAATACTGCGGCCGCGGAATGCCTTCGCACTGCCAGACGGTGGGCGGGATCGGCTGGATCTTCGGCCACCTCATCGACGGCACGCAGGCCGAGCTGGTGCGGGTGCCGTACGCGGACACGTCGCTGTACGCGGTGCCGCCGGAAGTCACCGACGAGCAGGCGATCTTCCTGGCCGACTCGCTCCCGACGGGCTACGAGGTCGGCGTCCTGGCCGGCCGCGTCCGCCCGGGCGACACGGTGGCGGTGGTGGGCGCCGGCGCGGTCGGGCTGGCCGCGATCCTGACCACCGGCCTGTGGGGCGCGTCGAAGGTGATCGCCGTGGACTCCAACAAGTTCCGGCTGGAGAAGGCCCTGGAGTTCGGCGCGACGGACGCGTTCGAAGCCGCCCCCGGCGTGCTCGAGGACGTCCGGTCCCTGACCGACGGCCTCGGCGTCGACGTGGCGATCGAAGCGGTCGGCTACCCGGAAACCCTGCGCACGGCGGCATCCCTGGTCCGCCCGGGCGGCCGCATCGCGAACATCGGCGTCCACGGGGTGCCGGTGGAGCTGCCGATGCAGGACATGTGGATCCAGAACCTGACGCTGACGATGGGCCTGGTGGACACGGTCTCGATCCCGACGCTGCTGAAGATGGTGGCTTCGGGCCGCATCCCGGCCGAGCGCATGGGCACGCACCGCTTCACGTTCGCGGAGATGACGGAGGCGTACGAGGTGTTCGCCAACGCGGCGGCGAACTCGGCGCTGAAGGTGGTCATCACCCCGTGAGCGGCTAGGTCATGGTGGGGTCGCCCAGCGCCAGCTCGGGCGGGCGCCCACCCCGCCGGGTGACGACGACGGCCGAGGACCCGAACGGCGACGCCGGCGCTCCCGGGCGCGACATTTCGACTCGCAGCAGCCGGGCGCCGGTCACGTCCAGGTCGATGGTGGCGGGCTTCCCGGCGGTGACGTCGTGCTGGGCACGCGGGGTCCCGTCGAGTACCACGCGCACCCGGCCGACCTGGAACTCGTCGGCGGCGTCGTCGGGGACCCCGGCGACGGTGCTGAACCGCTGGTAGTTGCCGCCGAGTTCCAGCTCCACGAACCCGGTTCCGGTCGCGGTCGGCGACGTCGGGCGCAGCACGATGCTTTCTTCGTACCGCGTCCCGCCGATCGACGCCGGGCCGCGGCGCACGCCGTTGCTGGCGCACAGCCACGGCAGCTCACCCGCGGGTACTTCGCGTGGCGCAAGGGCTCCGCCGAGCCAGGTTCCGCGACGGGGCATCGGGTACTGGCCCTGTCCGGTGATCGCGGCGACGAGGCCGGCGACCCCGGGCCCGGTGAATTCGGGGACGGTGTACCTCGTCGTCGAGTGGGCGTTGAGGAAGGCCGGGATCTCGTCGATCGAGCGGCCCGGCAGTACGACGGGCAGCACGCGCTCGGTCTCCCGGCGCAAGTCACGGGTCAGGTTGTCGCGGATGATCGCCGCTTCGAACTGCGCTCCCCGGCCCTCGTGGGGCATCGCGGTGCCGTCGGCGCGCCGCTTGTAGGCGGGCGACGCGATCACGAGGATGAAATCTGCCTCGGCGAGGTTCTCGGTGGCCCACAACGACCAGTCCCGGCGCACGTTGTCGTACCAGAGGTCCAGGTGGACGTCCAAGCCGATGGCCGTGCGCAGAAACGACGCGAACTCGTGCACGAGATCCTGGTGTTCCGGGGAGTCGTGGGAGTAGGTGACGAACACCCGGGGCGCTTCACGGTCGGTCATCGGCAAAACGATGATGCGCCGATTCCGCATTTGTCAAGGCTTTCGAGTGGGCGGCCGATATTGTCCAGTGGTGGCCAGGTATTGGCATGGTTCTGTCCAGTTTCGCGCCTTTCCCGGCCGCTCGGGACCGGCTTAGGATGACCGATGCCTGGTGGGGAGCGGCGAAGGAGCGAAGGCACGCGTGTACGAGTACGACGTGTTCATCAGCTACCAACGCACCGGCCGGGACATTTCCGCGTGGGTGAAAAACCATTTCCACCCCCGGCTGGCGGAGGTTCTCGACAACAACCTCTACCGCGACGCGCGGATATTCTGCGACGACCGGGTGCCCACCGGCACGAGCTGGCCGGACGAATGGCGCACGGCGTTGCAGCACACCCGCGTGCTGGTTCCAGTGTGCTCGCCGAAGTACTTCCGGGACGAATGGTGTCTGGCCGAGTGGTACTCGATGGCGAAGCGCGAGGAGCTGACCACGGGCCCGCTCATCTACCCGGTGATCTTCTGCGACTCGCGGAACTTCCCGGACTGGGCGCACGAGCGGCGCATGCGTGACCTGCAGCAGTGGAACCACCCGTTCGAGCACTTCCAGCTGGCGCCGGCGTACCTCGAGTTCAACCACAAGATCGCGGAAATCGCCAAGGAACTCGAAGAACTCATCGAACGAGCGCCGGATTGGCGGGCGGACTGGCCGGTGCTGACCCCGGCGGCCGAGCCGCCGAAGCCGGCGCGGATACCGAGGTTCTGACGGATGCCGGGTTCGGTCTTCACCTTCTACTCCTACAAGGGCGGCGTCGGTCGCAGCTTCACGCTGGCCAACATCGCCGTGCTCCTGGCGCGCTGGGGCCACCGGGTGCTGTGCCTGGACTGGGACCTCGAAGCACCCGGCCTCGGCGACTACTTCCGGCCGCAGCTGCCGGGCCGGCCCCGCGGCGGCGTGGTCGACCTCGTCGCGGACTTCCGGGCCGGCCGGTTCGCGCCGGGCGCGCACGTCATGCGGCTGCGGGGCGCCCGCGCGCTCGACTTCATCGCGGCCGGGAGCGAGGGGCCCGGGTACGTCGGCCAGGTCCAGGCGATCGACTGGGACGACCTGTACGACGAGGGGTTCGGCGAATACCTCGAGAAGTGCCGGGAGCAGTGGACCGCGGAGTACGACTTCGTGCTCATCGACAGCCGCACCGGGATCTCCGACATCGGGAGCATCTGCACCGCGCACCTGCCGGACCACCTGGTGCTGCTGTTCACGGCGAACCGGCAGAGCATCCGCGGCGCGCTGGACCTGGCCGGACGCGCCGACAAGGCGCGGAACCTGCTGCCGTTCGACCGGTCCCGGCTGACCGTCCTGCCGATCCTGTCGCGCTTCGACAACCGGGAGGAGTACGGCCGGTCGGAGGAGTGGCGCCGGATCGTCGTCGGGGAGACGGCCGAGCTGTACCGGACGTGGCTGGACCAAGGCGTCGCCCCGGAGACGATGTCCCGGCACCTCACGCTGCCGTACGTGTCGTACTGGAGTTTCGGCGAGCAGCTGCCGGTGCTGTCGGAGAAGACCCCGAGCGCGGACCAGATCGGGTTCGCGCTGGAGACGGTCGCCGCGGTGATCGCCTGCCGCCTCGACCGCACCGACCTGCTGGCGGAGAACCGCGACGCCTACGTGGCGGCGGTGCGCGCGAGCCGCCAGGAGTTCAAGCACGAACTGCGGGTCAGCATCCCGAGATCGTCGGTCGGACCGGCCGCCGAGCTGATCGCTGAGCTGCAGAAGCTGGACGTCCGGGTGGTCAAGTCCCTGTCGGGCGACCGCACGCTGCTGTCCAGGGCCGAGGACGACGCCCGCCACCTGTGCCTGGTCGTCGACGGCAAGGTGAGCCGCTGGCAGGCGGCGGAGGTCGAGCTGTTCCTGCACCGCACGCTCGGCCAGGACCGCCGCGTCATCCCGGTCCTGACGTCCGGCACGGAGGCCGCGGGCCTCCCGGGCTACGTCGGCAACCTGCGCTACCTCCGCCTCGGCGCCCGTGGCCCGGCGGAGGTGGCCCGCGACCTGGTCGGCCAGCTCCGCGGCTTCACCCCGCTGCTCGAAGCACTCGACGTCGCCGAAGTCCTGCACCAGGCCCGCGACGCGCGCCTGCGCCCCTCCCGCTGGGACCTGGTCGACGAGCTCCTCGACGGCCTCCGCGCGGCCATCGGCGCCGGCGACGACGCCCGCGCCAACGACCTCGCGGCCGACCTGGCGGTGGCCACCCGAGCCCGCCCCCCGAACGGCGACGTCCGCGACGCCGCCCCGCAGCCGACCCGCCACGCGATCGAGTGGCTCTTGCGCCTCCTCGAAACCCGCGCGAAAACCACGACGCAGCACCGGAAGGATCTCGAATGACGGACCGCTTGGGACAGAAGCAGACCGCGGCGATGTTCACGCTGATGGTGCTGGGCCGGGAGGTGTCCAACCAAGAGCTGGAGGAAGTCGTCGGGTTCACCCTGACGGGCACTGAGCGCACGGGGTTGAACAAGCTCGGGTATGTGGACAGCGACCGGACGGGGCCCAAGCGGAGTTTCGTCCACGTGCTGAGCGACAGCGGGTGGGCTTGGTGCGAGGAGGAGCTCGCGGTGGGTGGGCCGCCGCCTCAGCGGGGCCAGAGCCCACTGGCGGCGGCGCTGTACGTCATCCTCGGCCGGCTGGACGACTACCTCCGCCGGGCGAACCTGCGGTTGTTCGACGTTTTCCCCCCGACCGGGTCCGAATCCCTGGAAGACCGCATCCGCGCGGCTTACCACGAGCTCGTCAAGGAGCCTCGCGGCTGGGTCGGCCTGGTGGACCTCCGGCCGAAGGTGGGCGCGTCCGCGGCGGAAGTCGACGCGGTGCTGAAGGAACTGAGCAGCGCGGGGAAGGTGCACCTCGTCCCCGAGGAGAACCGCAAGTCGCTCACCACCGCGGATCGCGAAGCGGCGATCCGCATCGGCGGTGAGGACAACCACCTGATTTCGATCGAGGTGTCGTGACGATGGACGAGCTGACCGCACTCGCGACGCTGAGATTCGACTGGGCCGACACGCCCGACCACGTCTGGCGGGATTCGCCGTACCACGTCGACGGACTGCACGACGACGCGCTCGCCGCTCTCGACACGGGGATCCGCGATGCCGTGGCCAGCGACGGACCGAGTCCGATCGGGCTCGTCCTTCGCGGGTTGAAGGGGGTCGGCAAGACGCACCTCCTGGGTCTCGTCCGCCGGCACGTGCACCGCGCGCGGGGCTACTTCTTCCTCGACGACGTGACCGCCGCCGAGGCGTTCTGGGACAACACGGCCGAGGCACTGCGTCGCGGTTTGGCGCGGCTGGACGAATCGGGGGAGTCGCAGCTGAAGAGCTTCCTCCTGCGCGTGTGCCTCCGGGCCCAGGTCAGCGCCGAGGTCACGGCCAGGATCCGCCGCGGCAGCGGACTCACTGTCGACGACATCGAGGCGTTCGTCGACGGCGTGCGCCGCCTGGACGAGATGGTCGCCGAGCACTGTGAGGACACCGCGCGGGCGCTCGTGCTCGTCGCGAGCCGGGACCGCGGCGTCAAGTACATCGGCGAGGACTACCTCGACGGCGACGCCGAGCTGACCTCCGATGCCCGCCAGTGGAACATCTACGCGCGCCCCAAGCCCGCTCGTGTGCTCGTGGAGGAAATCACGCGGCTGCTGGCTTTGACCGGTCCGGTCGTGATCGCCGTCGACCAGCTCGACACCCTGATCGCCCGGTCGACGCAGCGCACCCAGGAAATCGGCCAGAACGTCCAGGACGACCTCCTCGTCGCGCAGATCGCAGACGGGCTCATGGGCTTGCGGGAAGTCACCCACAAGACCCTGACGGTGCTCGCGTGCCTGCCGAGCACATGGGAGCAGATCCGGACGAAAGCAGCGGGAACCGTGCCCGATCGCTTCCGCGAATCGGTGACGCTCGGCCGGATCACCCGCGCCGAGACGGGCCGGGCCCTGGTGGGGAAACGGCTCGGGGTGGCCTATCAGGCCATGGGTTTCGCCCCACCGCACCCGACCTGGCCGGTGGCACCCGCGGCTTTCGAAGGACCTTGGGAGCAATGGACCCCGCGCGAGCTGCTGAAGCGGATCGGCGCGCACATCGACGCCTGCCTGCGCAGCGGGCAGGTCCGGGAGCTGACCTCCTTCGACGAGAAGGCCCCGGTGCCGACCCCGCCCGTTCGGACTGCCGTCGAAAGCGATCGGTTCGCCGAGCTAGACGCCGAGTTCGAGAAGCTGCAAGCCGAAGCCGATCCGGGGAAGCTGCTGGGGGAAAAGAGCGTCGACAAGGCCATGCCGGATCTGCTCTCCGCCGCCTTGCGGTGCTGGGTCACCGAAGTCGGGGACGATGATCTCGAGTGGTCCTGCGAGCGGCAGAACGCGCGGAGTGAGGTGCACGCCTGGCTCACCCGGACCCTCGACGAAGCCGCGGACCTCCAGGAGCACTGGGCGTTCCGGGCGATCCCCGCGCGCGATCCGCGTGCCGCGCTGAGCCGGTTCCGGAAGGCGCGGTCCGCGGCCGGGCAGCGGCAAGGGGCGGACAACCGGCACCTCGTCATCCTCCGGGACGCCTGGGGGAAGGGCGCCAAGACACGGGAAGAGGTGGACAAGTTCACGACCGCGGGCGGCAAGACGATCCCGCCGAACCCGGCCGACGTCCGGATCTTCTGGGCCCTCGACAAGATGCTCGCCAACGGCGGCCGCGAGCTGCACGAGTGGCTCATCGATCGACGGCCCGCCAGCCGTTCCGAACTCTTGTCCGCCGTCCTGCCGGAGAAGCCGTCGGGGCAGCCTGCCGAAGGGACTCATCCGCCGCCGGCTGAGGGGGAGATCACGCTCGGGACCGTAGTCGGCTCCGGGGAGCCGGTTCGGGTCGAGCTCTCCGCGCTGCGCAAGCACGCCGCCGTCTTCGCGGGGTCCGGGTCCGGGAAGACCGTGCTGCTGCGGCGGATCGTCGAGGAGTGCGCGCTCCTCGGGGTCTCCGCGATCGTCCTCGACCCGAACAACGACCTCGCCCGGCTCGGTGACGCCTGGCCCGTTCCGCCGGACAGCTGGGGGCCCGATGACGCCCAGCTCGCGAAGCGGTACCTGGCCGAGACGGACGTCGTCGTCTGGACGCCGGGGCGGGCGACCGGGCGGCCGCTCGCCTTCCAGCCGCTGCCGGACTTCGCCGGCGTGCTCGACGACTCCGACGAGTTCGCCGCGGCCGTCGAGGTGGCCGTGGCGACGCTGGCGCCGCAGGCGCGGCTGACCGGGACCACCGCGAAGACCAACATCGGGCTGGCCGTCCTGCGGCAGGCGGTCGTGCAGCACGCGCGGACCGGGTCGCGGAGCCTGCCGGCGCTCATCGAGCTGCTGACCGACCTGCCCGAGGACGTCAGCAACCTCAACGACGCCAAGCGCATCGCCGCGGGGCTGGCCGAGGTGCTCAAGGCGGCGATGGTCAACGACCCGCTCTTCGCCGGCGGCGGTGAACCCGTCGATCCGGGCGTGTTGCTGACCCCCGCCGACGGGAAGCGGGCGCGCGTTTCGGTGATCAGCTTCGTCGGGTTGCAGGCCGAGGAGCAGCGGCAGAACTTCGTCAACCAGCTGCAGATGGAGCTGTTCGCCTGGATCAAGCGCAACCCGGCGGGGGACCGGCCGCTGGGGGCGTTGTTCGTGATGGACGAGGCGCAGACCATGGCGTCTTCGGGGAGTCTCACGGCGAGTACGCGCAGCACGATCGTGCTCGCTTCCCAGGCCCGCAAGTACGGGCTCGGCCTGCTCTTCGCCACGCAAGCGCCGAAGGGGCTGCACAACCAGGTGGTCGGCAACGCGATGACGCAGTTCTTCGGCCGCCTCAACAGCCCGGCCCAGATCGCCGCGGCCAACGAGCTGGCCCGTGCGAAGGGCAGCCCGGTCGCGGACATCTCACGGCTGGAGCGCGCGCAGTTCTACGTGGCCGGGGAGGCGTTCGGGTTCCGCCAGGTGGCGACGCCGCTGTGCCTGTCCCACCACCCGGCGAGCCCGCTGCGGCTGGAAGAGGTGATCGCCCGGGCGCGGGAAGACTGAGCTGTCGATCCGGGCGGGGTTCGTTCGACGCAGGGGTGATGCACCACGACTCCGAGGAGAACCCCCATGATCCGCCTCTACATGACCATGTCCCTCGACGGCTTCATCGCCGGCCCGGACGACCGGCCCGGCCAGGAGCTGGGCCGCGGGGGCGGGCGGCTGTTCGACTGGCTGGACGACCGCCACGGCGACGGGCCGAGCGCGCAGATCTACCGCGAGGCGCTGGCGACCGGCGCGATCATCTCCGGACGGCGGACGTACGAGCTCGCCGGCCGGTGGGGCGGTGACCACCACGACGGCGTGCCGATCCACGTGCTGACCCACCGCGTCGACCCGGCCGACCCGGCGCCCGGCAGCACGCGGTACTTCACCGACGTGGTGGCCTGCGCCGAAGAAGCACGCGCGGCCGCCGGTGAACGCGCGGTCATGGTGCACGGCGCGGGTGCGGCGCAGGCCCTGCTGGCGGCCGGGCAGCTGGACGAGCTGGAGATCCACCTGGTCCCGGTGCTGCTCGGCGGCGGACGGCGGCTGTTCGGCGAGTCGGACCCGGTCGAGCTGCGGCTGGCCCGCCGCCTCGAAGACCGCGGCGTCACGCACCTGCGCTACGCGGTCTCGCGCTAGGACTGCTTCGCTTCGTACTGCGCCAGGATGGCGTGCGTCGCGTCGATCAGCGCCGGCGCCTCGCACACCTCCGCGAAGATCTCCGCGTACTGCAGCAGCACCAGCCGCAGCCGCTCCAGCTCGGCGCGCAG
Source organism: Amycolatopsis solani (assembly GCF_033441515.1). Taxonomy (NCBI): domain Bacteria; kingdom Bacillati; phylum Actinomycetota; class Actinomycetes; order Pseudonocardiales; family Pseudonocardiaceae; genus Amycolatopsis; species Amycolatopsis solani. The sequence goes on along the minus strand of NZ_JAWQJT010000002.1, from coordinate 1,254,170 downwards.
CTCGACCGACCGCGGCCACGCCGCTTCGTGGGCGACGATCGACGTGCGGTCGGGGCGGCTCGCCTCCCACTCCTGCAGCGCCGGGTGCCACTGGGCCAGCACCGGGCGCAGCACCGCGTTCAGCATCCAGATCGCCAGGTGGCCGAAGCGGTACTCACCCTTCCGAGGCGGCTTGGCCACCGACGGGCCGTACCGGCGCAGGACGTCCCGCGTCACCCCGAACAGCTGGTACAGCGAAGCCAGCGCCTCGCGCAGGATGCCGTGGTCCGGGGCGAGCGGGGCCACCGTGATCCGGGTCACCAGTTCGACGTACAGTTCCCACGCCGCATCGCGTTCTGCCTGGTCCGGGCGCCATTCGCCGGACAGCTTCGCCGGGCCCCAGCCCAGATCCACCCGCACCTTGTCGATGGGCATGTCCCGCCTTCCCGATCCGTCACCGAACGCCACGGCAGTCTAGCCGTGGCGGAAGCACAACGTGCCCCACTGGAAGCCCGCGCCGATCGACGACACCACGTACGTGTCACCCGGACGGACCGCGCCCGAGCCGAACCGTTCGTGCAGGGCCGTGAACACGCCCGCCGAACCCGTGTTGCCCAGCGTGTCGACGGTGATCGGGGCGCGGGAACGCGGGATGGACAGCTTGTCCAGTGCCGCCGTGAGGATGTTCAGGTTGGCCTGGTGCAGGAAGAAGTGCGTGACCTCCTCCACCGGCACGCCCGCGTCGTCCGCCGCCCGGAGGATGCTGTCCGGCAGGCAGCGGGTCGCCGTGGTCCAGACCGCGCGGCCGTTCATCTTCAGGTACTCGCCCGGTGCCGGGATCTCGACGTCGTACGACAGCTCCGCGCCGAAGTCCCAGCCCAGCAGGCCCGCTCCCGGCGCGGCCCGGGTGAGGACCGCCGCGCCCGCCGCGTCGCCGAAGAACACCCTGGTCGTGCGGTCGGCCGGATCCGTCACCCGGGACGCGCAGTCCGCCGCCAGCACCAGGACCGTGCGCGCCGCCGAGGTCTGCAGCAGGTGCGCGGCCAGGAACAGCGCCTGGACCCCGTTGGCGCACGCCGCCTGCGTGACGTCGAGGGTCAGCGCGCGGCCGGCGCCGAGCAGTTCCTTCACGATCAACGCCGTCGAAGGCAGGGGCTGGTCGGAGGTGTAGGTCCCGACGATGATCGCGTCGAGGTCGCGGGGCGTGACGCCGGCCGCGTCGAGGGCCGGCCGGGCGGCGGCCGCGCACATGTCCGAGGTGGCGCGGTCCGGGGCGAGGCGGCGGCGGAAGCGGATGCCGGTGCGGCTGACGATCCACTCGTCCGACGTGTCCAGCGTCGACGCCAGTTCGGCGTTGGTCACGACCTGCGGCGGCAGGTGGACGCCGGTGCCGGTGATCGCCACCGGCACGGGGAGCGCGGTCACCGCGCACCGCCCGCGTAGACGTCGCGCGACGGGTGGAGCTGCTGGTCGAGGTCGGTGTAGAACCGGCCCGACGCGCACGGGTGGCCGAGCAGGATGCGGCGGGCCGCTTCGCCGCACAGGGCGCCGCCGAGCGCGACCCCCGAAGCCAGCTGCGGCCAGCTGCTCAAGGTGCGGCCCAGCTCGCCGAACGACGCCGCCAGCTCGGGGCTGATCCGGCCGGCGTCCACCATGGCCAGGATCAGCTCGGTCCGGGACTGCGCGGTCAGCTCCAGCACGTCGACGGACTTCACGTCGCCGAGCAGGCCGTGCAGCAGCGGCCGGTCGGGTTCGTGGTCGAACCGCTCGACGTCGAGCATGCCGCGGTCGTTGCAGTCCATCACGACCGGGATGCCGAGGTCGCGGGCGTACTCGCGCGCCGCGATCTTCACCCACGGCGTGTCGCACTCCTCGACGAGCAGGTCGAGCCCGCCGGCGAAGAACCGTTCGATCGTCTCCGGGGTCAGCCCGGCCCGCTCGATCTCGATGTCGAGGTACGGGTCGATCTCGGCCATCTGCCGCGCCGACAGCACGGCTTTGTTGACGCCGAGGTCGTGCAGCCCGCCGCGCAGCCGGTTCATGTTGGACAGCCCGAAGTCGTCGAAGTCGGCCAGCTTGAACGCGCCGCCGATGCCCTCCAGCGCGAACGTCAGCGCCGCGCTGTTGCCGACCGACAGGCCGATGACGCCGATCCGCTTGCCGAGCAGCCGCCGCTGGTCCGGGCGCTCGATGCGGCCGCGGTTGCGGTCGGTGCGGACCAGGCGGAACTCTTCGCGGGGCAGGACGTGCACCAGCCGCCCCGACCACGGGTACCACGCCCAGGTGCCGTACTCCCACGGCTCGGCGCCGGCCAGTTGCTCACGCTTCTTGCGCGCGACCTCGGTCGCGTCGCGGCACGCCGGTTCGCGGCTGCGCACCAGTTCGGTGAGCTGCTCGTCGATCGTGTCGTGGACTTCGCGGACGGCACCGGACGCCAGCAGCGCGTCGAGATCGGCCGCGGTGTGCAGGACCGGGCGGAAGGTGTCGCGGTCGGGCGCGGCGGCGCCGCTCAGCGTGACCGGAGCGGGGCGGCGCACCGGCGGCGCGGGCCGCAGCGGGCCCGCGCCCGCGGCGGCGATGACCGGGAACTCCTCGCGCAGCCGGGTGATCAGGTCGTGGTGCTGCCCACCGCCGTCGGCGACGCGGTGGAGCATGATCACGACGTCTTCGGTGTACTGCGGCACGTAGCGGCGGGTGCCGCGGACGGGCCGGAAACCGAAGCGCTCGTGGAAGCGGTCCTGGCCGTCCTTCGTGCCGGAGGTGCCGATCATCGCCCGCGCGCCGAGGTGGTGGGCCGCGGCGATGGCCAGCGCGTTGAGGTGGAGGCCGAGCCCGAGCTTGCGGGCGCGGTGCTCGACCACGAGCCTGCTGTGCTCGAACACGTCCGCGGCCGGGAACCCTTCGGCCGCGAGGAGTTCTTCGTAGTCCTCGTCACCGAGGAAGTCCCGGGACTGGAAGCGTGCGCTCGTGTCCGGAGTGGACAGCCGGATGTAGCCCAGCGGCGGGCCGCCGGGACTGCGCCGCGCGATGAAGTGCCAGGCTCCGAAGTCCAGGTCCTGGTCGTCGGCGTGGGAGCCGTCCGCGCGGCGGAACGCGGGGCGGCGGCCGTGGTCGAACAGGATGCGGGCCCGCAGCGCGCGGACGGCGTCGAGCAGGGACAGGTCGCCGTCGCCCGGCCGCGGTCCGGGGAACGCGGTGACGTGCCAGTCGGGCAGGTCCGGCGCGGGCTCGCGCAGGCCGGGGTGGTTCAGGTGGATCAAGAGTCGCCTTTTCCGGAGATCGGGGCGGCGAAGAGACGGCCGCCCGCGAGGAGGACCTGGCCGGCGTGGTCCGGACCAGAGCGGCGGAACAGTAGCAGCGCACCGCCGTACCCGGCCCGACGACGGCGGAGGGCCTCGACGGGCTCCGGAAATCCTTTACCCACGCGGGAAATCGACATCGCGTGACATCGCGTGCCCGTGACCGGTGAAGATCATCGGGGTCGCGCCACTCGAACGAGTGGTGGGTGTTCGCCCAGTGCGACAGGGCCGAAGGACGGCAATCGCGGGTTCCCCCACCGGCTTCACCCCGGCGGGGGAGAGATCATCGCCCGGACCGTCCGAAGCGGACGGCCGGGCCGGCGCCCGGTCCCGGATGACGGGACCGGGCGCGGGGGAGTCAGTCCGCTTCCGGGAAGTGGATGTCGGTGACGTGGACGTCCACGACCTCGACGTCGAGGCCCAGGTACTGCTCGACGGCGTCGATCACGGCGACCCGGATCTGCTCGCCCAGTGCCTTGACCGCGTGGCCGAAGTCGATCACCAGCGGGATGGTGATCCAGGCGACGTCGTCGGCGAGCTCGATCGTGATGCCGTCTTCGGCGACGCTGTGCACGCCTTCGGCCTTGGCGGCGACGCGGGTGACGATCTTCGCGACCACCCCGTCGGCCACCGTGGTGCTGCCGCGGGTACCGGCGGCGGGCCGGGTCTCGGTCTCGGCGGCGGCCGCTTCGGTGATCACGGCTTCGGCCTCGGCGACGACGGCCTCGGCGGCCGGTTCGGCTTCGGCGGCCGCTTCGGTCTCGGCGGCCGGCTCGGCTTCCGCGACCGGCTCGGCGTCTTCTTCGGTGACGACGGCGTTGGGGTCGGTGTCGTCCTCGGCGACGTCGGCGGCCGGGTCGTCCTCCGTGGAGTCCTCTTCGGCTTCGGCGCTGTCCTCTTCGGAGTCCGCCGCGTCCTCGGCGCTGTCGGTGTCGCTGTCCTCGTCGGTGTCGCTGTCGACGGCGACGTCTTCGGCGGTTTCCTCGGCCGTCTCGGGCTCGGGTGCGGAATCCGTGTCTTCGGCGCTGTCGGCCGGGGCGACGGCGACCACGGGTTCGGGCTCGGCGCTGCCGTAGGCGTACTCGCCGGAGCTGGGGTTTTCGTTCTTGGGGCGGCCGAAGATGCTGTTGATGACGTCGGACATGGTTTCCCTTCCCGGGGAGCGACGACTCACTGTGAGGACGACTAGACGGCGCCACTATAGGGTGAACCTGTGACGCGCGGCACAGGCCCCCACCTTCGAGACTCGCTTGTGTCCCAACGGATATCCGGCGCTCGCCGGGCTGATCACCGTCCGTCAGGGCCGGTTCGGCGATCCGTGATGACCGGCCGGAAATGGCGTCCAAGAATTGTCCACTTTCCGGCTCGTGGACATTTCTTTCAGCCGGTCCGGAATAGGTGCGCGGGAACGCTCGAACCCACCGCGCGATATCCGGCGGGGTTGAGGTGCAGGTGGTCACCGACGTCGTAGGCGGGCAGCAGCCGGGCTGGGAGCGCCGGGTCGCGGGCCACGCGATCGAAGTCCAGAACCGCGTCGAAATGGCCGGGCTCGCGGATCCACGCGTTCACCCGCTGCCGTGCCGCTTCGCGCTCCGGTGCGTCGTAAGCCGTGTTGCCGCCGAAGGGGGTCAGCGTCGCGCCGTAGACGTCGATGCCGGCGGCGTGGGCGCGGACCAGGATCTGGTCGTAGGCGTCGATCAGCTGCCCGGCCACGTCCGCGGCGTCGGCCGGGGTGGCCGTGCCGATGTCGTTGACGCCCTCGAACACGATCGCCCGGGAAACACCGCTCTGGGCTAGCAGATCGCGGTCCAGGCGCGCGAGCACGTTCGGGCCGAGGCCGTCCTGCAGCACGCGGTTGCCGCCCGCGGCCTGGTTGAGCACCGCCGTCGGCACCCGTGCGGCGAGGACGTCGGGCCAGCGGTCGTTGCCGTTCGTCGTCGAGCCGCGGCCGTCGGACAGCGAGTCGCCGATGATCGCCACCGCCGAAACCGGGGACAGCACTTCGACTCCGCTCAGGAAGTACCAGTGGTCCACCGGGGTCGCGCCGGTCAGATCCGCCGCCGCCACCTGGTCGCCGGGCACCAGGTACGACGTCGTCCGCGACCCCGGGTGCGAGGTGATCGCGAGGGAAGCCTGGCCCCGCGCCAGGTACGTCGTCACGGTGATGTTCTCGAAGGGCCGCACCGGGAACGGGAGCGGGTCCGAGACCACCTGCGCGCCCACCGGCACGACCGTGGCCGCCTTGCCGTGGAACGTCACCGGCAGCACGCTGCCCGGGACGACCGAGGACACCCCGGCGGCACCGGCCACCGGCCGTGCCACCGTGACCGCCGAAAGCGGCAGCGGCGCGCCGCCGAAGGCGTTCGAAAACCGCAGGCGGATCCGGGGCCCGCCCGCCGTGACGTGCGCCGTCTGCCGCAGGGAAGCGTTGTCCAGCACCCGGTCCGTGCCCGTGTACGGCGCCGGCGGCAGGTTCGACGGCTCGGTCAGCTGCGGCATGGCCGTCCACGTCGCCACCCAGTGCGACGACGGCGGACGGCCCGAGGCGCCCACGAACAACGCGGTCAGCAGCGCCAGCACCGCGATCAGCGAAGTGCGTCTCACAACGAGAACTCCGGGGCCAGGACCCGGTCGAAGCCGACGTGCCGGCGCGGCCCGGTCAGCGTGCAGTGCAGGGTGGCGACGATCTGTTCGCTCGAAGTCCCCACGCGCAGCTCGACGTCGCCCGGGTCGACCTGGCGGCGGCCGGCCCGGCCGGTGTAGGACGTCAGGTCCGCGTGCAACCCGATGTCCAGCACCGCCGTCGCACCCGGGGCCACCGTGACGCGGCGGGCCGCGATCAGCTGGCGCTCCGGCCGCGCGACCTCGGCCACCGGGTCGTGCAGGTACACCTGGACGACTTCGGACGTCTCGCGCTCGTGGTCGTTGCGCAGCGTCACCCGGACCCGGCAGACCCCGTCGGTCGGCCAGAGCGAGCCCGTCGCGCTGACGTCCAGCCAGGTCACCGGTGCGTAGGAAAGGCCGTGGCCGAACGGGAACAGGGGAGTGGGGTCGACCGTGCTGACCTCGCTGCGCCGGGCGAGCGGCGCCGCGAGGTAGGTCGACGGCTGGCTCGCGCCGGCCGCCGGGAAGCTCACCGGCAGGCGGCCGGCCGCGTCGATCCGTCCGGTGAGGACGTCCGCCAGCGCCGGCGCGCCCTCCTCACCGGGGTAGAACCCGCACACCACCGCGGCCAGCCGGGGGAGCTGGCGGGAAAGCTCGTACGGCCGCCCCGAAAGCAGCACCACGACGACCGGCTTGCCGGTGTCCAGCAGGGCGTCCAGCAGTTCCTCCTGCCGGCCGGGCAGCCGCAGGTCGGGCGCGTCGCAGCCTTCGCCGGACGTGCCGCCGCCGAACAGCCCGGCCCGGTCGCCCAGCACGGCCACGCAGACCGCCGCGTCGGCGCACGCCGCCACGGCTTCCGCGATCCCGTCATCGTCCCCGCCGGTGACCGGGCAGCCGAGGGCGTAGGTGACGTCGTGCGAAGACCGCAAGGCCTCCACCACGGTCGGCACCGAAACGCCGAACGGGACGTCGGGGTGGTGGACGCCGACGTGCAGCGGGAACGAGTAGCAGCCGAGCATCGCGCCCGCCGCGTCCGCGCGCGGCCCCACCACGGCGAGGTTCGCGCCCGCCGCGAGCGGGAGCGTGCCGTCGTTGTGCAGCAGCACGATCGACTTTTCGGCCACCTCGCGTGCCAGCGCCCGTGAGGCGGCGTCGTCGAGGTCGATCTCCTCCGGCACCTCGGGTGTCCAGTCCGCGTCGAGCAGGCCCAGCTCGCACTTCTGCCGCAGCACCCGTTCGAGGGCGCGGTCGACGGCGGCGGCGTCGACCGCACCCCCCTCCACCGCGGCGAGCAGCGGCTCGCCGTAGCAGTCCATGGTGGGCAGTTCCACGTCGATGCCCGCGGTGAGCGCCTGCCCGGCGGCGTCGCCGCGGTCGGCCGCGACGCCGTGCAGCCGGTGCAGGAACGCCACCGAGAAGTAGTCGGCGACGACCGTGCCGTCGAAGCCGTAGGTGTCCCGCAGCAGGCCGGTCAGCAGCGTGGCGTCGGCGGCGGACGGGACGCCGTCGGTGTCGGTGTAGGCGTTCATCACCGACCGGGCCCCCGCGCGCAGCGCCAGCTCGAACGGCGGGAGCAGGACGTCCGCGATCTCCCGCGGCCCGGCCGAAACCGGCGCCAGGTTGCGCCCGGCGCGTGAAGCCGAGTAGCCGACGAAGTGCTTGAGGGTCGCGACGATGCCGGCCGATTCGAGCCCGGCGACGTAGGCGCTGCCGATCGTGCCGACCAGGTACGGGTCCTCGCCGATGGTCTCCTCGACGCGGCCCCAGCGCAGGTCGCGGGCGACGTCGAGGACCGGCGCCAGCCCTTGGTGCACGCCGAGGCCGCGCATGGTCAGGCCGATCCGCGTTGCCATGCGGCGCACGAGGTCCGGGTCGAACGTCGCACCCCACGACAGCGGCGCCGGGTAGATCGTGGCCTGCCAGGCCGCCAGCCCGGTCAGGCATTCCTCGTGCACCACGGCGGGGATCCCGAACCGGCTGCCGGCCACGATCTGCCGCTGGGTGCGCGCCAGGCTGCGCGCGCCGATCACCGGGTCGACCGGGCGGGTGCCGAACACGCGGGTCAGCTGCCCGATGCCGTGCCGGACCAGGTCGTCGAAGTCGAGGGCCGGGTCGACGAATTCGTGCTGGTGCGGGGCCATCTCACCGCCGGAGTCGATGCCGACCCAGACGCCGTAGAGCTGGGCGAGCTTTTCGCGAAGCGTCATGCGCGAAAGCAGCGTGCGGACTCGTTCGCCCGGGTCGGCGTTGGCGTCGCGCCACGGCTCCGGCGCCGTGGTGGGCTGGGTTGTCAAGGCTTCCGCCTTCCGTTTGTCAGGAAAGAGAGTCAGGAGAGGGCCCGGGTCGAGTGCCGCACCACGAGGCCGGTGTCGAGGGTGACGTGGGTGCGCTCGACCTCTTCGCCGTTGATCAGCGCGATGAGCACGCTGATCGCCCGGCGGCCCATCTCGCGGATCGGCTGGTCCACTGTGGTCAGTGGCGGGCTGCAGAGCGCGGACTCGGGGACGTTGTCGAAACCCACGACGGACAGGTCGTCCGGCACCGAAAGCCCGAGCTCGCGGGCGGCGCCGACGGTCGCGATGGCCGAGATGTCGTTCGCGGCGAAGACCGCGGTCGGGCGGTCCGGGCCGGTCAGCAGGTCGTGCGCGGAGGCCGCGGAGATCTCCGGGTCGTAGGCGCCGATCCGGATCAGGTTTTCGTCGGCGGGCACGCCCGCGGCCGCGAGTGCCCGCAGGTAGCCCGCCTTGCGCAGCGACGCCGATTCGAGGTCGGGCCGCCCGGAGAGGAACGCGATCCGCCGGTGCCCGAGCTCCAGCAGGTGCTCGGTGGCCAGCTGCGCGCCGCGGAGGTTGTCGGAGTCGATGGTCGGCAGGTGGGACGGGCCGGTGTGCGGGTCGACCGCGACCACCGGCGTGCCGGGCACGGCTTCCAGCGACACGGCGGGCGTGACCAGCACGGCGCCGTCGACGAGGGTGCCGGAAAGGCGTGAGAGGTAGCGCTTTTCCCAGCCCGCCGGATCGCCGGTGCGTCCGCCGGCGGAGTAGACGACGAGCTCGAAACCGCTGCCGCGGATGGCGTCCGCGGCTCCCTTGAGCAGCTCGGTCGAGAACGGTTCGAGGTCGGCGACCAGGATCCCGATGACGTTGGTCCGGTGGTTTCTCAGGCTCTGGGCCACGAGGCTGGCCTCGTAGCCGAGTTCTTCGATGACCGCGCGGACACGGGCGAGCGTCGCGGCGGAAACGCCGTAGCGCTCGTTGATCACTTTGGAAACCGTGGCCACCGAGACACCGGCACGCGCCGCGACGTCACGGATGGTCACCCTCGAGCTGGGCTGCATCGGCTCAGACTAGCCATGTAAAACGTTATCGACAACGATTGACATCCGATTTGCCCCGGAGCAAACTCTTCGCCAACCCGGGCGCAGTCGCGCCCCGTCCAACTCGGCCGAAGTCGTCAGGAGTGGACCCACGATGTTCGCGAAGCACAGAATCCCCGTCCTCGCGGCCTTGGCCGCCGTCGTCCCGCTCGCCCTTTCGGCGTGCAGCGGCGGGACCGAAGCGCCCGCGCAGCCGAGCGGGCCGGTCACCCTCACGTGGTGGCACAACGGCACCACCGACCCGATCAAGTCGATCTGGGAGAAGGTCGTCGCCGACTACCACCAGGCGCACCCGGACGTCACGATCAAGGCCCAGCCGCTGCAGAACGAGGACTTCCCGACGAAGGTCCCGCTCGCGCTGCAGGGTGCCGAGCCGCCGGACGTCTACCAGTCCTGGGGCGCCGGTGACCTGGCCTCCCAGATCACCTCGGGCAAGGTCGCCGACATCACCGAGTTCACGAAGCCGTGGATCACCCAGACCACCGGAAAGTTCGGGGAGAACTGGCAGGTCGACGGGAAGCAGTACGGCGTACCGTTCGAGCAGCACTTCGTCGGCTTCTGGTACCGCAAGGACCTCTTCCAGCAGGCCGGGATCACCACCCCGCCGAAGACGATGGACGAGCTGAACACCGCCGTCACGCAGCTGAAGGCCAAAAACATCGCGCCGATCGCGGTCGGCGGCAAGGACCGCTGGCCCGACGCCTTCTACTACAACTACTTCGCGATCCGCGAATGCTCCATCGACGTGCTCAAGCAGTCGGTGAAGGCGGTCAAGCTCGAAGACCCGTGCTGGACGAAGGCCGGGCAGGACCTGAAGAACTTCCTGGCCACGCAGCCCTTCCAGACCGGGTTCGCCGGTACGCCGGCGCAGCAGGGCGCGGGCAGCTCCGCCGGCCTGGTCGCCAACGGCAAGGCGGCGATGGAGCTACAGGGCGACTGGGAACCCGGCACGATGTCGTCGCTGACCGAGGACAAGCAGCTGGATTCGAAGGTCGGCTGGTTCCCGTTCCCGTCCGTGGCGGGCGGGCAGGGCGACCCGGCGGCGGTGCTCGGCGGCGGTGACGGGTTCGCCTGCACCACCCGCGCGTCGAAGGCGTGCGCGGACTTCCTGCAGTACCTGGGCACCGAGCCGGTGCAGACGCAGCTCGCGGCCCAGGGGGCGGGCCTGCCCGTCAACACCGTCGCGGCGAAGTCGCTGAAGACCGACACGCTGCGGGCCGTCTACGACTACGGCACGAAGGCGCCGTACCTGCAGATGTACTTCGACCGGGCGTTCCCGACCGCGGTCGGTGCGGCGTTGAACGACGCGGTGGCGAACATGTTCGCCGGCCAGGGCACCCCCGAAGGCATCGTGACCGCCGTCAACCAGGCCGCGGCGGGCAACAAGTGACCACGGCGACGACGCCGGTGCGGACGGCGGCGCGGCCGTCCGCACCGGCGCCGGGCCGCCGGGCGAAACGGTCCGGCCTCGGCAAACGGCTCGAGCTGGCGCTCCTGCTCGGGCCGGCCCTGCTGGTGTTCGTCGGCTTCGTCCTGGTGCCGATCGGGATCGCGGCGTTCTACAGCCTGTTCGAGTGGAACGGCTTCGGCCCGCTCGACGACTTCATCGGTCTCGACAACTACGCCGACGCCTTCAAAGGCGGCGTGTTCCAGGGCGCGATCGTGCACAACCTGATCATCGCCGGCCTGTCGATCGTCGTGCAGCTGCCGCTGTCGATCGGGCTGGCGATGCTGCTCAACCGGAAGCTGCGCGGACGCGCGGTGCTGCGGGCGCTGGTGTTCGCGCCGTACGTGCTGTCCGAGGCGATCACCGCGGTGATCTGGGTGCTCATGCTCCAGCCGAACGGGTTCGCCGACCAGGTGCTCAAGGGCGCCGGGCTCGGCGGCCTGGTCCACCAGTGGCTGGCCGACCCGGGCATCGTGCTCTACACGCTGTTCGCGGTGATCACCTGGAAGTACGTCGGCTTCGGCATCATCCTGCTGCTGGCCGGTCTCCAGGGCGTGCCCGCCGAGCTGCGCGAAGCGGCGGCGCTCGACGGCGCGTCGGCCTGGCAGATCACCCGGCACGTCGTGCTGCCGCTGCTCGGGCCGACGATCCGGATCTGGATCTTCCTGTCGGTGATCGGGTCCCTGCAGCTGTTCGACATCGTGTGGATCATGACCACGGGCGGGCCGGCGAACGCGTCGACGACGATGGCGACCTACCTGGTGGACCACGGCTTCAAGCGCTACGAGTTCGGGTTCGGCTCGGCCGTCGCGGTGATCCTCTTCGTCATCTGCTTCGTGTTCGCCCTGCTGTACCAGCGGTTCGCGCTGCGCCGCGACACCCAGGGCGCCCTGACCAGGATGGTGGGCTGATGCGCTCGCGCAGGTTCGGCATGGCGACGGGGTACCTCGCGGCGATCGTCGTGCTCGGGGTGACCGTGGTGCCGCTGCTGTTCGTGGTGTTCGGCGGGTTCCGCACCAACGCCCAGATCAACTCCGACCCGGCCGGGCTGCCCGGCCCCTGGGTCACGGACAACTACGCTTCGGTGCTCGGCTCGAGCGCGTTCTGGACGTTCCTCGGCAACAGCGCGCTGATCGCGGTGATCGCCACCGCCGTCGCGGTCGGGCTGGGCTCGATGGCCGGGTTCGCGCTTTCGCGGTACCAGTTCAAGGGCCGGGAGGCGCTGTACACGCTGTTCACGCTCGGCCTGCTGTTCCCGCTCACCGTGGCGACGCTGCCGCTGTACCTGTGGCTGCGGCAGCTGGGCATGCTCGAAAGCTTCTGGGGGGTCGCGATCCCCGAGGCGGCGTTCTCGCTGCCGGTCACGATCGTGATCCTGCGGCCGTTCATGCACGCCATCCCCGGCGAGCTCGAGGACGCCGCCGTGCTCGACGGCGCCACCCGGCTCGGCTTCTTCTGGCGGATCCTGCTGCCGCTCTCGACGCCGGCCCTGACCACGGTCGCCGTGCTCGCCTTCGTCACCAGCTGGAACGCTTACCTGCTGCCCTTGCTCGTGTTCAACGACTCCGCGCACTTCACGCTCCCGCTCGGCGTCGCGACTTTCCAGTCCCAGTACTCCCAGGACACCGCCCGCGTGCTCGCGTTCACCGCGCTGTCGATGATCCCGGCGCTCGCGTTCTTCGTGCTCGCCGAACGGCGCATCGTCGGCGGGCTGACCGGATCCGTGAAGGGCTGATTCAGGAGGTCTGACGTGCTGTCGGAGGTCCATCGCCGTACCTTCTTGCAGTTGCTCGCCGTGGCCGGAGCCGGTTCGGCCCTGCCGGGCCTCGCCGAGGCCGGTACCGGATTTCCCTTGGTGTCGCGGGGAAAGGCCGCGACCATCGTCGTGAGTTCTGGTGATCTGCCGGGGGTCCGCCGGGTCGTGGGCGACCTCGCGGCCGACGTCGAACGCGTCACCGGCGTCCGCCCGGTGGTGTCGGGTTCCGTCCCGGACCACGGGCCGGTGGTGCTGGTCGGCACGCTCGGGCACAGCCCGGCGGTCGACGCGCTGGTCGCGGCCGGTCGCCTGGACGTGGCGGGGATCGCGGGGAAGTGGGAGACGTCGCTGAGCCAGGTCGTCGACGGGCGGCTCGTGCTCACCGGCAGCGACCAGCGCGGCGTGATCTACGGCGTCTACGAGGTTTCGCGGCGGATCGGCGTTTCGCCGTGGTACTGGTGGGCCGACGTGCCCCCGCGGCGCCAGGCGGAACTGCACCTGCCGGGGGAGCGGTTCAGCCTCGGCACCCCGCACGTCAAGTACCGCGGGTTCTTCATCAACGACGAGAACCCGGCGCTCGGCACCTGGGCGCCGGAGTACTTCGGGCCGGGCCTCGCGCCGGGCTACCCGGGCGGCTTCAACCGCCTGTTCTACGCCAAGGTGTTCGAGACGCTGCTGCGGCTGCGGGCCAACTACCTGTGGCCGGCGGTGTGGGGGCGCGCCTTCGCCGAGGACGACCCGCTCAACCACGCCACGGCGAAGGAGTACGGCGTCGTCATGGGCACCTCGCACGAGGCGCCGATGATGCGCGGCATCGAGGAGTGGAACCGGCACGCGACGCCGGGCCACGATCCGTACGGCGGCACGGGGGAGTGGAGCTTCCGGCGCAACGGGGACGCCATCAAGGCGTACTGGACCGACGGCATCCGCCGGATGGCGCGCGAGGGCTTCGAAGGCGTCGTCACGCTCGGCATGCGCGGCAACGGCGACGTCAGCCTGCCCGACGGCGACGGCATCGAGCTGATGCGCGAAATCCTCGCGGCCGAGCGGGACATCCTCGCGCGTGAGCTGAGCACCGACGTCCCGCAGGTGTGGACGCTCTACAAGGAGGTCCAGCGGTACTGGGCGAAGGGACTGCGGCCGCCGGACGACGTGATCGTCGTGTTCACCGACGACAACTGGGGCAACATCCGCAAGCAGCCGGACCTCTCGCTGCCGCCGCACCCGGGCGGGTACGGGCTCTACTACCACTTCGACTACGTCGGGGGCGGGCGCAACTACAAGTGGGTCGACACGGCGCTGCTCGCCAACACGTGGGAGCAGCTGAACCAGGCCACCGCCTACGGGAACGACCGGCTGTGGGTGGCCAACGTCGGCGACATGAAGGGCAACGAGCTGCCGCTGCAGTTCTTCCTCGATTACGCCTGGAACCCGTCGGCTTGGCCCGTTTCGCGGTTGCCCGCCTGGGAGCGGGAGTTCGCCGCGGAGAACTTCGGCCCGGCACTGGCGGCCGAGATCGCTGGCGTGCTGCACGACTACGGGCGGCTGCAGTCGCGGCGCAAGCCCGAGCTGCTGAACCGGCGGATCACCCTGGCCCCGGACGGCACGATCACCTACGACGACCAGGCGACGCCGTTCAGCCTGGAGAACTACGGCGAGCTGGACCGGGTCACCGCGGAGTGGCAGGACCTGGCGGCGCGGGCCGCCCGGATCTCGGTGCCCGCGTCCTTCCGGGACGCCTACTACGAACTGGTTTTGTACGAAGTCGAGGCGTCGGCGAACCTCTACGCGCTGCGGCGCGCGGAGTTCACGAACCTCTTGTATGCGGCCCAGGGGCGGGCTTCGGCGAACGGGCTCGCGGCGGTGACCGAAGCCCGGTTCGCCGACGACCTGGCGCTGGCGGCGAAGTACAACACCGGCGTCGCGGGCGGGAAGTGGAAGGGCTTCCAGACCCAGCCGCACATCGACTACGGCGACGTCGAGCGGTACGGCCCGAACGCGCCCTGGCAGCAGCCGGAGCTGAACAACGTGGCCCTGCCGGACGTGATCTTCCCGGCGGTGCGCCGCATCGACGTCCCTTCGGCGGCTTCGCTGGGGGTGGCGGTCGACGGGTCCCTCGAGGCGTGGCCGGGGGCCGCGGGACGGCCGGTGCTGCCGGAGTTCAGCCCGTGGCAAAGCGCGCCGGCGCAGTACATCGACGTGTTCAACCGCGGGCGGACGCCGTTCCGCTGCACGGTCACGCCGGGAGCGTCGTGGGTGCGGGTCGAGCCGCGGGGCGGACGGGTGGAGGAGGAGCTGCGGATGACCGTGCGCATCGACTGGGCCCGTGCGCCCCGGGGCACGACGACGGTGCCGATCACGGTGTCCGGCGCCGGCTCGTCGGTGGTGGTGGACGCGGTGGTGCGGCACGAGGACCTGCCGGCCCCGTGGCGCCGCGGCTTCGTCGAGGCGGGCGGGTACGTGTCGGTCGAGGCCGGGCACTGCAGCGCGAACGTCGGCGCGTCGGGTACGTCGTGGCGGCGGATCCCGGACCTGGGCATGACCCCGTTCCCGGTGACGGCGGCGAGCCGGGCCCCGGGAACGGGACCGCGCCTGGAGTACCGGATGACGCTGTTCACGACCGGCCCGGTCACGGTGTGGGCCCGCCTTTCCCCGCGCAGTAACGTCCTGACGGGCGACGGCCTGCGCTACGCGGTCTCGTTCGACGACGCGGACCCGCAGGTCGTGAACATCACGAAGGCCACGGGCGCCGACGACACGGCGATGAACCGCCAGTGGGAGCGGACGACGTCGGACAACGTGAACCTGACGTCGACGGCGCACGTGGTGACCGAGGCGGGCCCGCACGTGCTGAAGTTCTGGATGGTGGACCCGGCGGTGGTGCTGCAGAAGCTGGTGGTGGACACGGGTGGGCTGCGGCCGAGTTACCTGGGCCCGCCGGAGAGCATGCGGTGGCCGGGATGAGCCGGGCCCGGAATCGACCAGGGGGAGGCTTCGGGCGGCCTCGCGACGCGGGGGTTGCCGTCGCGGGCGTGCGGCGGCTGGGCGGTCCGGCCGCACTTGCCTGCGGGTGCTGGCCCGCGGTGAAGGTGTCTGCTCGGCCCGCTTCGCCCGCCGTGAGGTCTCGTGCGGCCCGCTGCGCCGACCCGAGTGGGCGCGCGGGGGTTGCCGTCGCGGGCGTGCGGCCGCTGGGCGGATCGGCTGCGCCTGCCCGCGGGTGCTGGCCCGCGGTGAATGTGGCTGCTCGCCCCGCTTCGCCCGCCGAGAGGTCTCGTGCGGCCCGCTGCGCCGACCCGAGGCGCCGCGCGGGAGTTGCCGTCGCGGGCGTGCGGCGGCTGGGCGGTCCGGCCGCATCTGATTGCGGGCGCCGGTTCGCGGTGGGGGTGGCTACTCGGCCCGCTTCGCCCGCCGCGAGGTCTCGTGCGGCCCGCGGCACCGACGCGAGTGGGCGCGCGGGGGTTGCTGTCGCGGGCGTGCGGCGGCTGGGCGGTCCGGCCGTACCCGCTCGTGGGTGGCGGTTCGCGGTGGGGGTGTCTGCTCGCTCCGCTTCGCCCTCCGTGAGGTCTCGTGCGGCTCGTCGCCCCGACCCGAGGCGCCGCGCAGGAGTTGCTGTCGCGGGCGTGCCGCGGGTGGCCGCACCCTCTCGTGGGTGGCGGGCGACCCTCGCCACCCCTCCCGGTCACCGCACGCCGGCCGGAAGGACTTCGCGGGCGGGCGCCGCCGTGCTGTGGCGGACCACCAGGCTCGTCGCCAGCTCCACCCGGTGGCTCTCCGGGTGGACCCCGCGGGCCAGCGAAATCGCCAGGCGCGCGCCCGCCGCGGCCATTTCCTGCAGGGGCTGGCGGATCGTCGTCAGCTCCGGGGTCAGCCAGCGGGCGATCGGCAGGTCGTCGAAACCCACCACGCTCAGGTCGTCCGGGATGCGCAGGCCCGCGCCGCGGGCGGCCTCGTACACGCCGAGGGCCTGCAGGTCGCTGCCCGCGAACACCGCCGTCGGGCGGTCGGGGAGGGTGAGCAGTGATGCCAGCTCGCGGTAACCCGAGCGGACGTGGAAATCGCCGCGGCGGACCAGGGCCGGGTCGAACGCCAGGCCCGCCGTCTCCAGTGCCGTGCGGTAGCCGTCGATCCGCGCCCGGCTGCACAGCACCCCTTCCGGGCCGCCGATCATCGCGATCCGGCGGTGCCCCAGCTCCACCAGGTGACGGGTCGCGGTCAGGCCGCCCTGCCAGTTCGTGGCCCCGATCGAGGGCGTCTCCGGGCCCGGGGCGCCGGCCGGGTCGACGACGACCAGCGGGATGTCGCGGGCGCGCAGCTTGGCCAGCTGCCCGCCGGTGAAGTCCGAGCACACCGACACGATGCCGACCGGACGGCGGGCGAGGACGCTCTCCAGCCAGCTCTGGCCGGGCGTGTGCCGTCCCGACGATTCCGCAAGCACGACCGCCATTCCGTTTTCGCGGGCGACGCACTCGACCCCGCGGATGATTTCGAGCGCCCACGTGCTTTCGAGTTCGTGGAACATCAGTTCCAGCAATCTCGAACGGCGGGACCGTTCGTCGGCCCGGCGGCGGTAGCCGTATTTCCCGATGACCGCTTCCACCCGGGCCCGGGTGCTTTCGGAGACGTCGGGGCGACCGTTCAGCACTTTCGAAACTGTCGGCACGGAAACGCCGGTCTCGGCGGCGATCCTGGCGATCGTGACCCGGGACGCGGTCGGCTCGAGATCCTCGGACTTCGTTGTCATGAGGGATATTCTAGGTCATCGAAACCTGATTTGAAATGCTCGAAAGTTTCGGCACGACATTGTCAACGGAAGGATCAGGATGCTGAGAAGAATTCCGAAGAAACGCGCGCTGGTGGTGCTCGCGGCCGTCGCCGGTATCGCGGTGTGGCAGGCGCCGGCGGCTTCCGCGTCGGTTCCGCTGCAATACACCACGAACCGGTACGTCGGCAGCGCGGTGGCCGCGTCGTACCTGGCGTCCGAACCCGATTACCGGGCCGTGCTGACCCGGGAATTCGACAACGTCACGCCCGAGAACGAGATGAAGTGGGGGACCGTCGAGGCCGTTCGCGGGCAGTACGACTGGTCGGGCGCGGACGCGATCGTCCAGTACGCCCAGCAGCGCCACAAGACGATCCGCGGGCACACGCTCGTCTGGCACTCGCAGCTGCCCGACTGGGTGGCCGCGCTGCCCGCCGACGAGCTGCGCCGCGTCCTCAAGGACCACATCACCACGGAAGTGAAGCGGTACCGCGGGAAGATCCGTGCCTGGGACGTCGTCAACGAGATCTTCAACGAGGACGGCACGCGGCGCGACACGGTGTTCCGGCAGAAGCTCGGGGACGGCTTCGTGGCCGACGTCTTCCGCTGGGCGCACGCGGCCGACCCGAAGGCGACGCTCTACATCAACGACTACAACATCGAAGGCCGCAACCCCAAGAGCGACGCCGTGTACGACCTGGTGAAGACACTGCGGCGGCAGGGCGTGCCGATCGGCGGCGTCGGGGTCCAGGCGCACCTGTCGACCCAGTACGGCTTCCCGGCGGAGTACCGGGCCAACCTGGCGCGGCTGGCGAAGCTCGGCGTGGACGTCGCCATCACGGAGGCGGACGTCCGCATCCCGACCCCGGCCGACCCGGCGAGGCTCGCCACCCAGGCGAGCTACTTCGGCCAGTTGTGGGACGGCTGCCAGGCGGTCCGCCGCTGCGTCGAGTTCACGACGTGGGGCTTCACGGACCGGCACTCCTGGGTGCCGGACGTGTTCCCGGGCGAGGGCGCGGCCTGCCTGTTCGACGAGAACCTGCGCCCGAAACCGGCCTACACCCGCATCAACCCCTGACCGGACCGGGACGCAGGCCCCGGGCGGCGAGCGCCGCGAGGATGCGGGGTACCGCCTCGACGGTGGCCGGGCGGCCTTCGTGCATCAGCACGACGCCGTCCGGCTCCACCGCCGAAGCCGCGGTGACGATCTCGTCTGCGGAACACCCCGCCCAGTCGCGGGTGTCGACGCTCCACAGCACCTCGGTGAGCCCGTGCCCGGCCGCGACGGCCGCCACGGCCGGATCGGTGTCGCCGTAAGGCGGCCGGAACAGCTCCGGGCGGATGCCGGTCAACGCCGTCAGCAGCTCCTGCGTCCGGCGGACCTCCCGGTCGCGGGCGGCGGTGTCCAGCGACGTGAGCCGCGGGTGCGTCCACGTGTGGTTGCCGATGCCGTGGCCCGCGGCGGCGATCGCCCGCACCAGGTCCGGGTGCGCCGCCGCGTGCTCGCCCCACAGGAAGAACGTCGCCCGCACCTCGCCGAGGGCGGCCAGCAGGGCCGGCGTGGTCGACGGGTACGGGCCGTCGTCGAAGGTCAGCGCGACTGCGTTCACCCGGTCAAGGTCACCCGGCGCGGCCGCGGTGGCAAGGACTTTCGGCGGGGTTTCGTCAGCGGGCCAGTGCGGCGAGCCGCTTCGGGGTCGGCCAGCGGACGTTCCACGCCCAGCCGAGCTTCTCGAACGCCCAGATCACCCGGGCCGAGACGTCGATCTGGCCGCGCAGGACGCCGTGGCGGGCCGACGTCGGGTCCGCGTGGTGGGTGTTGTGCCAGGACTCGCCCATCGACAGGATCGCCAGCGGCCAGAAGTTCGCCGAGCGGTCACGGCTGGCGAACGGGCGCTCGCCGATCATGTGGCAGATCGAGTTGACCGACCACGTCACGTGGTGCTGGAAGGAGATCCGCGCCAGGCCCGCCCAGAGGAACGCGGTCAGCGCGCCCCACCACGAGAGCGTGAGCAGGCCGCCGAGCAGCGGCGGGAGCAGCAGGCTCACCACCACCCACAGCGGGAACAGCCGGTCGACGACGCGCAGGTCGCGGTCGGCCGCCAGGTCCGGGGCGAACCGGTCGACGTTGGTCTTGTCGCGGCCGAACAGCCAGCCCATGTGGGCGTGCCAGAACCCGCGGGCGAGCGCCACCGCGGAGGTGCCGAACAGCCACGGCGAGTGCGGGTCGCCCTCGCGGTCGGAGAAGGCGTGGTGCCGCCGGTGGTCGGCGACCCAGCCGATCACCGGGCCCTGCGCCGCGAGGCCGCCGGCGATGGCCAGCGCGATCCGCAGCGCCCGCTTCGCGCGGAAGGCGCCGTGGGTGAAGTAGCGGTGGTAGCCGACGGTCACGCCGAGCGTCGACACCACGAAGAACGCGCCGCCGATGGTGAGGTCCAGCCAGCTGACGCCCCAGCCCCAGAACACCGGGACGGCGGCGGCGAGCGCGACGAAGGGAACCAGCAGGAACGTGCGGATGGTGATCAGCTCGGCGACGGTCTGGCGGCCGGAGAGCACGGGTTTGGGTACCGGGCGGGGAGCCTTCACGGAGGCGGTCATGCACTACTCGATTCGAGGATCTCGGCGCGCGGGACGGGGCCTCGCGCGGGAGGCCGGGGAGCGGGATCACCCGGCGATCAGCGGTCTGCGGTGGGCCGGGCGCTGCGCCGCTCCTGCCGGCGATCGGCCCGGTGGTCCGGGGCCTCGCCGCGGCCGGGGCGAAGCCGCCGGACGAGGTCGACGGCCTCGGACGCGAGAGCGCGGCCGGCCCGGACGCCGGCTCACGAGGATGCTCTCGTCCCGTCCCACGTTACCCGATCGTTGTGAATCCGCAGTGTGGCCGCGCGTGGCGGCACGGACGAAAGAAGGCCCCCGCCCAGTGGGCGGGGGCCTTCAGGTGCCTCGTGGCTCAGATGACGCTGACGCGCTGGGCCTGCGGGCCCTTCTGGCCCTGGCCGATTTCGAACTCGACGCGCTGGCCCTCGTCGAGCGACTTGAAGCCGGTGCCCTGGATCTCGGAGTAGTGGACGAACACGTCCGGACCCCCGCCGTCCTGGGCGATGAAGCCGAAGCCCTTTTCACCGTTGAACCACTTGACACTGCCCTGAGCCATACCAATACCTACTCTTTGTTAGTGAGCCGGAGCGTCCCGTTCGGACGTCCCGGTCTCGAGCCCATTCTCGCACTACTCCCCGTACCCGGGTCAAACCCCCCAGTCGGGGCGCAGCGGCATACCCATGCCGCCGGCGCTGTCGGTGCGCACCCCGAGCACCTGGTGCAGCTCGATCTCCCGCCGTTCGAACGCCAGCCGGCAGGCCGCGAGGTAGAGCGCCCACACGCGGCTGCGCCCGGCGCCCGCCTCGCCGACGGCCTCGTCCCAGTGCTCGGCGAGGTTCTCGCACCACCCGGCCAGCGTCAGCGCGTAGTGCTCCCGCAGGTTCTCCGAGTGCCGGACCTCCAGGCCGCTGTCGTGCATGGCCGTGACGATCTCGCCCGGCGCCTCCAGCTCGCCGTCCGGGAAGACGTAGCGGTCGATGAACCCGCGCGAGCGGTGGGCGACGCTGCTGTCCGGGTTGGTGATGCAGTGGTTGAGCAGCCGCCCGTGCGGCTTGAGCTTGGCCGCCAGGAAGCGGAAGTAGCCGGGCACGTTGCGGGCCCCGATGTGCTCGGTCAGGCCGATCGAGGAGATCGCGTCGAACCCGGTTTCGGTGACGTCCCGGTAGTCGAGGTGCCGGATTTCGGCGCGGTCCGCGAGGCCGAGTGCGACGATGTTCTTCTGCGCCCACTGCGCTTGTTCACGCGAAAGTGTGACACCGATGGCCTCGACGCCGTAGTGCCGGACGGCGTGCGCGACCATGCCGCCCCACCCGCAGCCGACGTCGAGCAGCCGCATCCCCGGCTGCAGGCCGAGCTTGCGGCAGACCAGGTCGAACTTGTTGGCCTGCGCTTCCTCCAGGGAGGCGTCCGCGGTCGGGAACACCGCGCAGGTGTAGGCCATCGACGGGCCGAGGACCAGCTCGTAGAACCGGTTGGAGACGTCGTAGTGGCTGGCGATGGCCTCGCTGTCGCGTTCCTTCGAATGGCGCAGCGCGGTCAGCCCGCGGCGGAACCGGCTCGGGTGCTCCTCGGCGGGCGGCTTGACCAGCCGCAGGTGGCCGGGGCCGAGCTTGCGCAGCAGCCACAGCCGGTCGGCCGCGGTGAGCTGGTCGACCTGGGCCGACAGCGCGTGCAGCGCGGTGTAGAGGTCGCCGGTGACGTCCAGCGCGCCGGCGACGTACGCGCGGGCGAGGCCGAGGTCGCCGGGGGAGGACATCAGGTAGTCCAGCGCCAGCGGCGACCGGACCTGGATGGCCACGGGTGCGTCGGCCGGGCCGCTGCTGCTGCCGTCGTAGGCGGTGATCGACACGGTGGCGCGAGGGCCGAGGAGCCGCTCGAAGACTTCGCCGACCGTGGTGCTTGCCTGGGTCACGTTCGTTCCTTTCAGCGGCGGCGGACGCATTTTTCGTAGAGGCCGAGCAGCCGCTCGCCCGGATCGTAGGCCCGCTTGAGCTCGGCGTAGGCGTCACCGTTGTAGAGCCGCCAGAACTCGTCTTCGGAGTAGAAGCTGTCCGAATAGAGCGACTTGTGCCCGCCGAGCCGGGTGACCTCGGCTTCGATCATCCGGTTGTGCACACCGTCGCGCTCGCCCGGGTCGAGGGGTACTGACGACCAGAACCCGAAGTTGACGTAGAGCTCGGCCGGGTCGAGCTCGTACAGCGGCCAGCGAACGCCGCCCGGGCGCTGCTTCAGCGGGCAGATCCAGACCGGGCTGATCGGGATCTCCCGCTCGAAGAACTCGAGGAACTCCGCGGCCCTCGCCAGCGGCACCTCGATGTCCTGCACGATGGTTTCCTCCGGCGGCAGGCGCCGGAGCTTGAGCAGCCGCTCGGCGATCTTGAACCGGCGGTCGAGCGCGACGGCCTTCCAGTACACCGACGACCGGAGCAGGCGGCGCCCGAGCAGCAGCCGCGGCAGCTTGTGCTGCACGCCGAACGCCCGCGAGCACCAGAACCAGTCGGTGTCCCAGCGCCAGAGGTAGTCGCGGACGGTGAGGTGGTCGGTCTCCCGCTCCCGGATGGACCGGTAGTAGATGTCCAGCCAGGTGTAGTCGCTGGTTTCCGGCGCGGATCCGGTGAAGGTACCCAGCGTCAGGTAGAGCTCGTCGGGACCGAAGACCGTGCCGTCGACGAAGTCCTGCTCGCCGTTCGCGCACACCTCGCCCAGCGCGCGGAAGAAGCTGTCCCGGTCGTGGTAGCGGACGTGGCGCAGTTCGACGTACGGCTTGACCGGTTCGAGCAGGATCTTGAGCCGCAGCGCGTAGCCGAGGGTGCCGTAGGAGTTGGGGAAGCCGTGGAAGAGGGCACTGTGCTCGTTGTCCGGCGTGGCGACGACGATGCGGCCGTCACCGGTGAGGATCTCGAGTTCGAGCACCGACTCGTGCGGCATGCCGTTGCGGAACGACGAGGACTCGATGCCGAGCCCGGTGACCGCGCCGCCGAGGGTGATGGTCTTGAGCTGGGGCACGACCAGCGGCATCAGCCCGTGCGGCAGGGTGGCGTCGACGAGCTGCTCGTAGGTGACCATCCCCTCGACGTCGGCGGTGCGGGTCGCGGGGTCGACTCGCAGCACGTGGCTGAACCCGGAGACGTCCAGGCCCGGGTGCCGCGTGGCGGCCCGCGAGCGGAACAGGTTCGAGGTGCGTTTCGCCAGCCGGACGGTGGCTTCGCCGCTGATCTCGGTGAGCTGCCGGCGCAAGGCGTCGACGCGGGCTTCGTGCTCGGGGAACGCCGGGCCCGGACGGGCTTCGGGCACCCCGGCCTGATCGATGGTCACGTCTCGATCCTGCCTCACGTCCCTGGCGGGCGCACTGTGCCGGGTGCCTACTTCAGTGCCATACCGGGGATGCGGGCGCGGATCGCGTCCAGCTCCGCTTCGTCGGAGATGCCCTGCCAGTCGTAACGGGGGGTGTAGGGCGCCTCCAGCGCGCGCACTTCGTCGTCGGAGAGCACGACGTCCAGCGACGCGACGGCGTCGTCGATCTGGGCCACCGAACCCGCTCCCACCAGCGGCGCGGTCACCACGGGCTGACGGCGCAGCCAAGCCAGCGCGATCTGCGCGCGGCTCACGCCGCGTTCCGCGGCGACCTTCCCGACGGCGTCGACGATCGCGCGGTTCGACGCTTCCTCGGTGGGGGCGTAGAGCAGGTCGGCGAAGGCGCCGTCGGTGCCGGACCGCGCGGTGGACCTGGCGTCGTCCCAGGCCCGCGCCAGGCGGCCGCGGGCGAGCGGGCTCCAGATGATCGTGCCGACGCCTTCGTCGAGGCACAGCGGGATCATCTCGCGCTCCTCTTCGCGGTGCAGGAGGTTGTAGTGGTCCTGCATGGAGACGAACCGCGCCCAGCCGTGCGCCCGCTGCGTGTGGAGGGCCTTCGCGAATTCCCATGCGTGCATCGACGACGCGCCCAGGTACCGCACCTTGCCTGCCTTGACCAGGTCGTTCAGTGCTTCGAGGGTCTCCTCGAGCGGCGTGGCGTGGTCGTTGCGGTGCACCTGGTAGAGGTCGATGTAGTCGGTGCCGAGCCGGCGCAGCGAGTGGTCCACCTCGGTCATGATCGCCTTGCGGGAGAGCCCCTTGCCGTTCGGGCCGGGGCGCATCGGGTGCCGCAGCTTGGTGGCGATCACCACTTCGTCGCGGTCCGCGAAGTCCTTCAGCGCGCGGCCGAGGATCTCCTCGCTGGAGCCGTTCGAGTACATGTTCGCGGTGTCGAAGAAGGTGATGCCCGCTTCGAGCGCGTGCTTGATCAGCGGGCGCGCGTCCGCCTCGCCGAGTGACCAGACCGGGTGGCCGCGGTCGGGCTCGCCGTAGGTCATCGCGCCGATCGCGACGGGGGAGACGTCCAGTCCGGTGGTGCCGAGCTTCACGTAACGCATGGGGTTCTCCTGCCAGAGGAACATGCGGAGGATTCTCCGCGAGTTCGAAACTAGCGGAGGATTCTCCGCGTGTCAAAGATGGGGCATGATCGGGGCATGACCGACGGGACGTACGGCACTCAGCGCAAGGCCGCCGCGCGCAACCGGGTCGCGATCATCGAAGCCGCCCACGAGCTGTTCGCGGCCGACCCGCTGGTGCCGCTGAGCGAGGTGGCCAAGCACGCGGGCGTCGGCGCCGGGACGCTGTACCGGCACTTCCCGTCCCGCGAGGACCTGATCCTGGCGGCCTACCAGCACGACATCGAGCGCCTGACCGCCGAGGCGGACGCCGTGCTGGCCCGGCAGGCGTCCGCGAAGGCGGCGTTCGTCGAGTGGTTCGAGACCCTCGCCGGCTACATCCGCCTCAAGCACGGGCTGGGCGACGCCCTGCACAGCGCCGCGGCCCAGGACCTCATCAGCGCTTCGTGGGCGCCGGCGACCGCGGCGGTGAAGAAGCTCGTCGACGCCTGCGTGGCGGAAGGCACGATCGCGCCGGGCCACGACCCGGCGGACATCATCATGCTCATGAGCTTCCTGTGGCGGGTGGCCGACGACGACGCGGGCGAGGCGCAGGGGCGGCGGCTGATCGCCGCGGTGTTTACCGGGCTGTCGGCACCCCCGGTCCCACTCCGGCGGCGCGATTGACCGCCGTCACGACGGGGTACTCGCCGTCCGAACCGCGGAGCTCCGCCGCGGACTGGGGAAAGCGAGGCGGCGTTGAGCATTCCGATCGAGTTCGGCCCCGACACCGAGTTCTCGTTCGAGCGGGAGCTGCGCGGCTACGTGGAGGCGGTCGCCAAGGCCGTCGGCGTCGGGCCGGAATCCTGTGCTTCCGACGCGGGCACGCCGGCCGCGGCCTACGTCGCCCTCGACTGGCGGCCGGCCCGTTTCCCCGGCCACGACCTCGCCCTCGTCTGGGACGAACGGCACGGCTGGGCCGCGGCGATCGAGGGCACGGCGGGCGACCCTTCGACGGTGCTGGCCCACCTCGGCGGCGAAGCCGTCCCCGAACCCCGTGCGGTGGTGCGGTTCCTGGCCGCCGTGCGCGCGGGCGACCCGGGCGCGGGCCCGTCCGAAGCGCCGGCGCTGCGCGAAGCGGGCGACCACGAACAGCTGCTGAGCGCCCTGCTCGCGCGGCAATAGTTCCGTAGCCGTACGGGGCGGCTCCCCGGTTGTTCTTCTACCCGGCGTCACCGGAAAGTGACCGGCAGCAACCTCGAAAAGGAGCTGCCGTGAACCCGAGACAACGCTTGCTGGGCGCGTTCGCCGCCGTCCTCGCCCTCCCGCTGTTCGCCGTGCCCGCCGCGCACGCGGACGCCACGCCACCCGCGGTCACCCCGCTCGGCGGGACGCCGCTGCCCGCGGACGTCTCGCCGTCTTCGGTCGGCGGGACGCCCGCGTCGGTCGAGGACTACCCGTTCATCGTCGCCGGGCTGCGCGAAGGCGGGTCGCGGCCGCTCGGCCAGACCTGCACCGGCTCGGTCGTCGCCCCGCGCAAGATCCTCATCGCCGCCCACTGCAAGGCGGCCGAGGGCCAGAAGTCGTTCCTCTACGGGCTCGACGACCTCAGCGCCGGCGGCGGCACGCCGATCGGCGTCGTCAGCTACGACACGCACCCGAAGTACGTCAACTTCGACCAGGGCTACGACGTCGCGGTGGTGACCACCGACCGGGACGTCCCGGTGCCGGGTGGGCAGTACGCGAAGGTCGCGACCTCGGCCGACACCGACCTGAACAAGCCGGGCAAGACCGGGCTCGGCCTCGGTTACGGCAAGAAGGACTTCAACGACAACACCCGCGACGTCACGCTGGCGAAGTTCAGCCTGCCGATCGTGGCCGGGAGCAACTGCAGCGGGGTCGGCGCCGGGTTCCAGGAAGCCACCATGATCTGCAGCGGCTACGCCGACGGCCACGTCACGATCCTGCCCGGCGACAGCGGCGGGCCGCTGCTCGTCGACGGCAAGGTCGCCGGCGTCGCTTCGTGGAGCCGCAGCGACTTCAAGTGGTACAGCGTCTACGGCCGCCTGAACAACGACATGGGCGACTGGGTGAAGCAGCAGATCGGCGACGGCACGCCGCCGGAGACGTTCGGCCTCGGGGTCACGCCGGGCACGGTGCAGGCCGAACCCGGCAAGTACGTCTCCGCGTCGGTGACGAGCACCGCCGGGAAGAACGGCCCGGAAAAGGTCGACCTCGCCGCGTCCGGCCTGCCGGACGGTGCGAAGGCGACGTTCCAGCCCGCGTCGATCACCTCGGGCGACACCGCGAAGCTGACGATCGAAACGTCCGCGAGCACCCCGCGGGGGGACTACCCGGTCACGATCACCGGGACCGGTCCGAGCGGGACGGCGACCGCGAAGCTGACCCTGACCGTCGGCACCGGGACGCCGCCCACCGGTGACCTCGAGGTCAGCGTCGACCCGGGGAGCGGGACCGTGCAGCCCGGCTTCTTCACCACCGCGACGGTCACCGTGTCCGGCGGCACCGGCACCGTGACGCTGTCGGCGTCCGGGCTTGCGTTCGCCCCGTTCTTCACCCCCGCCACGGTGAACGGCGCCGGGACGTCGCGGATGCAGGTGGCCGGCCCGTTCCAGCGCGGGACCTACCCGGTCACCGTCACCGCGAAGGACTCCACCGGCAAGACGGCGACGGCGAAGTACACGCTGACCGTCCGATGAGGACGGGGAACGGGGAGGCTGTGGCCTCCCCGTTCCGGCGTCAGAAGGTGATCGTGAAGCCGTCCAGCGTGCCGGTGTCGAAGCGGAAGACGTCCCGGACCCGCAGCTGCCAGGTGCCGTTCGCGGTTTCCGCCGCCGCGTTCACCGTGTAGGTGGTGTGGAGGCCCGCCGAGGAGCCGCTCCCGCCGGCCTTGTGCAGCGGGAAGACCGTGCCGCCCGGCCCGATCAGGTCGACGGCCAGGTCACCGGTGTAGGTGTGGCTGATGTCCACCTTCACCGCCAGCGCGGCCGGTGCCTTGCCGTCACAGCCGTCCTGGGTGACCGAGCTGGTGACCGCGGCACCGGCGTCCGGGATCGCCACCGGTGTCGTGTTCGACCGGGCGCCGCACTTCGACGGCGGGGTGCCACCGCCGATGAAGGACACGTTCAGCAGCTTGTTCGGCGATCCGCTGCCGGCGTTCTTGACGACGCCGGAGGTCGCGCCGCCGACGAGCGCGTCCCGCACCTGCTGGGCCGTGGCGCCGGGGTTCGCGGCCAGGTACAGCGCGGCCGCACCGGTGACGTGCGGGGTCGCCATCGACGTGCCGCTCATGTTCGCGCTGCTGCCGTTGGACAGCCCGAGCGACGTGATGTTGTTGCCCGGCGCGAAGAGATCGGTGCAGCTGCCGTAGTTGGAGAAGGACGCGCGGTTGTCGTTCTCGTCGGAGGCGTTGACCGTGATCGCCTCGGGGACGCGCGCCGGGCTGGTGCCGCACGCGTCCGTGGAGCTGTTGCCCGCGGCCACCGAGTAGACGATCCCGGCCGCGATCGACCGCTTGATCGCGTCGTCGCCGACCCCGACCTGGTCCATGGTCAGGCTCATGTTCGCCACCGCGGGCTTGGCGGCGTTGGCCGTGACCCACTCGATCGCGTCGACCGCGGCGGAGTCCGGGCCGTTGCCGGAGCAGTCGTTGCCGAGCACCTTGAGCCCGACGAGCTTGACCTTCTTCGCGACGCCGTAGGTCTTGCTGCCGATCGTGCCCGCGGTGTGCGTGCCGTGGCCGTTGCAGTCGCTCCCGTTGCCTCCGACGAAGTCCTTGCCGATCGACGCGCGGCCTTCGTACTCCGGGTTGTCCGGCTTGATCCCGGTGTCGAGGTCGTAGGCGGTGACGCCCTCACCGGTGTTCGGGTAGGTGTAGGAGTTGTCGCGGGGGAGGTTCGCCTGGTCGATGCGGTCCAGGCCCCAGGTCGGGTTGGTCTGCGTCCCGGCGGCGCGCGCGGTGCCGTCCTCGTAGACGGCCGCCACCGCCGGGTCGGCGGCCAGCCGCCGCGCCTGCTGCGCGGTGAGGTGCCGGGCGGAGAACCCGTGCAGGACCCGGGAGTACGTCGACCGGACCTCGCCGCCGTACCGGTCGGCGAGCGAAGCCGGCGCGCTGAGCGCCGGGCCGTCCTCGAGCACCACGATGTACTGGTCGCCGTAGTGCTGCCGGGCGGGGACCACGGTGCCCTCCGGCTGCGCGGCGGTCGCGACGCCGGCGGTGGCCAGCGCGGCCACGACCGCCGCGGCGACGGCGCCCGCCTTGCGGTGAACTGTGCGCATGCTTCGACTCCACTCAC
This sequence comes from Amycolatopsis solani, assembly GCF_033441515.1. NCBI lineage: Bacteria > Bacillati > Actinomycetota > Actinomycetes > Pseudonocardiales > Pseudonocardiaceae > Amycolatopsis > Amycolatopsis solani. The sequence goes on along the minus strand of NZ_JAWQJT010000002.1, from coordinate 1,225,630 downwards.
TCGAACAGGTGAATCGCGGGGCGGTGACCGAGAGCCACCGCCGTCTCACTGTCGGGTGGGCTCACCTGCGCTAACAAGCGAGGCAGCGCCCCGTAGGCCTACGTAACTAATGCCTTTCGCGGTTCCCCTACGAAAGTTCCGTGCCCGGTCGCGCGGGTTCCGCTCGCCCGAACGGCGGACCTAAGCTCCGAGCACCGGACAGGGTGGTTCGGTACGCGATGCCGCTTTTCAGGGGGGCGGGCGATGACGAACGGGATCGTGGCCAGGACCGGCTCGCCGGTCCTGATCGGGCGGACGGCCGAGCTGGCCGCGCTGGTGTCCGCCGCGCTGAGCCCGCCCGCGGTCCTCGTGCTCGAGGGCGAGGCGGGCGTGGGCAAGACCCGGCTGGCCGCCGAGCTCCTGGCCCGGCCCGCGCTCGCCGGGTTCCGGGTGCTGGCCGGCCGGTGCCGTCCGCAGCGGGAGCCTTTCCCGTACGGCGTGGTCGTCGAAGCGCTGCGGGACGCGGGGAAGTACCTGCCGTCGGCTCCGGCGCCGGGCCCGCTCATCGGCGTCCTCGGCCGCCACCTCCCGGAACTGGCCCCGCTGCTGCCCGCCGCGCCGGACCGGCTGGGGGACCGCCGCGCCGAGACGCACCGGTTCTTCCGCGCGGTCCGCGAGCTGCTCGACCTGCTGGGCCCGCTGGTGCTGGTGATCGAGGACCTCCACTGGGCCGACGACGGTTCGCGGCGGCTGCTGCGGTTCCTGATGGGGGACTTGCCGCCGGGGACCGTCCTGCTGGTCAGCTACCGGCCCGAAGACGTGCCGGGCGGGATCCCGCTGGGCCGCGCGCACCGGCCGGCGCCGGGCAGTTCGACCACGCTGGTCCGGCTCGGCCCCCTCGGCCCCGACGGCGTCCGGCAGCTGGCCGCGGCCCTGCTCGGCGACCCCGGTTTGTCCGGCGCGTTCGCGGCCCGGCTGCACGAACGCACGGCCGGGATCCCGTTCGTCGTCGAGGAAGTCGTGCACGCGCTGCCGGGCCCGGTCACCGGCGGGGTGCTGGACACCGTCGAAGTGCCCGCGCTGGTGCGCGAAGCCACCGTCGAGCGGCTCGGGTCGCTGCCGCTCGTGGCGCGGCGGATCGCCGAAGCCGCCGCGGTGCTCGCCGAGCCCGCGCCGGTCGAACTCCTCGCCGCGGTCGCGGGACTGGGTCCGGCTCGCGGCCGGTACGCGCTCGTCTTGGCCCTCGAGCGGGCGGTGCTGGTCGAGGCCGCCGAGTGCCGCTACGGCTTCCGGCACGACCTCGCCCGGCGAGCGGCGTACGGCACGGTGCCCGGGCCGGTGCGGCAGGAACTGCACCGGCGGGCCGCCCGCGCGCTGGCCGGACGGCGCCCGGAGCCCTGGCTGCGGCTGGCCGAGCACAGCCGGAAGGCGGGGAACGCGGCCGACGCGGTCCGCTACGGCGAAGCCGCGGCCGACCGCGCGATCGACGCGGGCGACCCGGCGACCGCCATCGGGCTGCTGCGCGGGTTGCTGGCCGCGCCGGACCTCGATCCGTCCGATGTGGACAGACTGGCGGCGAAGCTGGCCTCGGTGGCCGCGAACGGCGTCTCGCAGGCGGAAGTCGTGGCCACGCTGGAAGGGCTGCTGTCCGGCGACCGGCTCTCCGGGCGGCTGTCGGCGGAGATCCGGCTCAGCCTCGGGCTGCTGCTGGCCCGCCAGGCGGGTGGCCTGGAGGCGGCGCGCGCCGAGATCGAGGTGGCGCTGCCGGGCCTCGGGCACCGGCCGGACCTCGCCGGGCGGGCGATGGCGGTGCTCGCGCAGCCGTGGATCGGCGCGACGCCGTTGCGCGCGCACCTGCCCTGGCTCGACCGGGTCGACGGGCTCATCGCCACCGCCGAAGACACGCGGCTGCGGCTGACGCTGATGGCCAACAACATCCCGTCCCGCCTGCACATCGGCGACCCGCGCGCGTGGGCGGCGCTCGACGCGGCCCCGGTGAGCGCCGCGTCGGCCGAGGAACAGCGCCAGCTGGCGCGGCTGTACTGCAACGCCGCCGACGCGGGCGCGTGGACCGGGCACCACCGCCGGGGTCGCGGCCTGCTGGAACGCGGGATGCAGCTCGCGGCCGACGCCGGGACACCGTACGTCGTCAGCACGGCCCGGACCACCGGCGTCCACATCGACTGGCTGAGCGGCGCGTGGGCCGGCCTCGACGACCGCGCGCGGGCGCTGCTGGCGGAGTACCGCGACCTGCTGCCGGTGAGCAGCGAGCTGTCGCTGGTGCTGGGCCTGCTCGCGAGCGCCCGCGGCGCGTGGGACCGGGCGGCCGAGTGCTTCGCGGCGACCGGGGTCGAGCGGCCGGAGAACGCGTTCACCCCGGTGGTGGTCGCCGCGCACGGCGGGATCGCCGGGATGCTGCTGGCCCAGGACACCGCCGACGCGGCGGCCGCCGAAGCCGCGCGCGGCCTGGACCTGGTGCGCACCAAGGGCGTCTGGGCGTGGTCGGGCGACCTGATCCCGGCGGCCGTGGTGGCGTTCTGCCGGACCGGGCGCGCGGACGAGGCCCGCGACGTGCTCGCCGAGCTCGACCGCGAAACCCGCGACCTGGCGGCCCCGCTGGCCCGCGCGGTCCTCACCGAGGGCCGCGGCATCGTCGCGGCCCACGACGGCGACGTGGCGAGCGCGATCGAGGCGTTCGACGAGGCCCACGCCCGTTACGAGCGCCTCTCGGCGCCCTACCCGGCGGCCCTGGCGGCGGAACGCCGCGCGAGGTGCCGCTTCGAGGCGGGCGACGCGGCCGCGGCGAGCGAGTTCGGCGGCCTCGCCGACACGTTCGCCGCACTGGGCGCCACCCGCGACGCGGCCCGCTGCCGCCACACGTTCCGCTCGACGGGCGCGACGGCCCCCTCCCGCCGCGGCCGCCGCGGCTACGGCGACGAACTGTCCCCGCGCGAGCGCGACGTGGCCCGCCTGCTGACCGACGGGCACACGAACCGGGAGATCGCGGAAGTGTTGTTCCTGTCCCGGCGCACGGTCGAGCAGCACGTGGCCAACGTGCTGCGCAAGTTGAAGGTGCGTTCGCGGGGTGAGCTCGTGCGGGTGCGGACGGGGTGAGCCGGCGGCGGGGCCAGGCCGGAGGTCGAGCAGCACGTCGCCAACGTGCTGCGCAAGCTGAAGGTGCGCTCGCGGGGCGAGCTCGTGCGGGTGCGGCGGGGTGAGCGGCCGGCGGGGCCAGGCGCACAGGTGGCCGACCAGACGGCCTTCCGGGCGCGGCGGCGCGCACGCCCAGCCGGGGGAGTGCTGGTCGAGCGGCCGCAGCCGGCGGGGTCAGGGGAAGAGGTGGACGGGCACCAGGGCCCAGACGACCTTCCCCGGCGCGGTGGCGCGGACGCCCCAACCCTGCGAAAGCTGGTCGATCAACCGCAGCCCGTGCCCGTTCCCCGCGGCCACCCGCTCGATCGACGGATCCCCGTCGGACACCTCGACCAGCAGGCCACGCCGTTCGCGGGTGATGCGCAGGCGGGCCGGCTGCCCGGTGTGGCGGTAGGCGTTGCCGACGAGTTCGTCGACCACCAGGAGCAGTGCCCCGAGCAGTTCGTCCTGCGGCAAGCCGAAGCCGAGGCAGTCCGCGACGATCGAGCGGACCCGGCGCAGCAGCGGGCGGGTGCTGAGGTCGAGCGTCAGTTCCGCGGACGCGGCCACCCGCAGGCTGAGCCAGTCCACCACCTGCGCCCACTCCGGTGGCAGTGGCCCGAGGTCCTCCGAGCCCGCCGTCTCCCCGCCGGCCATGCGCACCCACCCTCTCTGCCGGTCCACCCCTCCGCAGGGGTTCGGCGCCGCCGGCCGGGTGGATGGGTCGGGGGAACCCGGGCAGACTGGAACCGGTGACCGAAGGTGAGCTGACCGCACAGAAGGTGGTCGACCGCGAAGTCCCCACCGAGCCCCGCATCTCCCCGGACGGCCGCTGGGTGGCCTACGTGACGTCCCCGGTGGGGAGGGTGGGCCGCCGCCGGTCGAGCACCCTGTGGCTGGCGCGGGCCGACGGCAGCGAGCCACCCCGCCGGGTGACCCCGGGCACCGCGGACGACTCGAGCCCGAGGTGGGCTCCCGACTCGGGGTCGGTGTTCCTGTTGTCGGACGCGCAGCTGCACCGGCTCGACCTCACCGGAGGCGCGGCCGAGCGCTTGACGGACCTGCCCGGCGGCGTGACGGCCTTCGCGCCCCTGCCGGACGGCACCGAGGTGGCCCTGATCGCCCCAGCCGCGGAGGCCGGTCCCGACCGCTTGTGGCTGCTCGACCTCCCCACTCGCGAGGTCCGCCCGGCCGGTGACCTCGGCGACCGCCACGTGCGGGAAGTCGCCCCGCGGCCCGACGGGCAGGCACTCGCCGTCCTCACCTGGGCGACGGCCGACCGGGATCCGGGACTCTTCGAGCCCGGGCTCCATCTCGTCGACGTCGCCACCGGGAGTACCGAAGACCTCGGCACCCCCGCCATCGAAGCCGCCGACCTCGTCTGGTGGCGCCACGAAACCGCCTGGCAGCTCGGCTACCTCGGCCTCACCCCGCCCGGCCTCATCGGCGGCAACGCCGTCTTCGCCGTCCCCGGCCACCGCAACCTCACGGAAGGCTTCACCTCCTGCCCGGTCGAATTCGCCCAGGCCGCCGGCCCGCTCGCGGTGTTCGCCGACGGCCTGGACACCGTCATCCGCCGGCTCGATCCCGCCACCGGAACCTTCGCCGACGTCGAGCGCGCCCGGGGCGCCCTGAGCGGGCTCACCGTCAGCGACGAGGGCACCTACGCCGTCGTCGCGAGCGTCGGCAGCGAACCCGAAGAAGTCCGGGCCCGCCGCCGGATCACCCAGGCCGGCCCCGGGGGAATCCGCTGGGCCGGTCAGGAACGCCTCGCGTACCGGGCGGAAGACGGCACCGAGCTCGACGGGCTGCTCGTCCTCCCGCCCGGCACCACCCGGGCGGACGGCCCGTTCCCGCTGGTCACCCTCGTCCACGGCGGCCCGTACGACCGCTACGCCGACCGCTTCCACCTCGGCTGGTACCCCTGCGCGCAATGGCTCGCGGCCGCCGGGTTCGCGGTGTTCCACCCGAACGCCCGCGGCGGCCTCGGCCACGGCCACGCCTTCGCGCTCAGCGTCGCCGGAGACGTCGGAGGCGCGGAATTCACCGACGTCCTCACCGGGATCGACCTCCTCGTCGCCGAAGGCGTCGCCGACGAGGACCGGCTCGGGATCGGGGGCTGGAGCCACGGGGGTTTCTTCGCCGCCTGGGCCGTCGCGCACACCGATCGCTTCAAGGCCGCCGTCGTCGGGGCCGGGGTCATCGACTGGCCGTTGCTCGCCGCCACCGGGGAGCACACCCGGTTCGAAGCCGCGCTGGGCGGGAAGCAGCAGAGCCCGATCACCTTCGCCGACCGGATCCGGACGCCCGTGCTCATCCTGCACGGCGAGTGCGACACCAACGTCCCGCTCTCGCAGGCCGAGCTCCTGCACGACGCGCTCGGCGACCGCGAGCACGAGTTCGTCGTCTACCCGCGGGAGAACCACTCGATCCGCGAACGCGACCACCAGATCGACGTCCTGGACCGCTCGCGCGAGTGGTTCTCCCGGTGGCTCACACCTGCTCGCCCAGCTTGAACTCCGCCTCCCCGGTGCTGAACGAGAACCCGTCCGCGCCGATGGTGACGTCGGCTTCGCGCGGCTCGGACCGGGCGACGACCGGCTGGACCGCGCCGTCGAGGTCCAGCACCACCGACGCGTCGGTGTACCAGCTCGGCACCACCGGGTTGCCCCACCAGTCGCGGCGCTGGTTGTCGTGGACGTCCCAGGTGATCACCGGGTTGTCGGGGTCGCCGGTGTAGTAGTCGTGGGTGTAGATCTCGACGCGGTGCCCGTCGGGATCGCGGACGTAGAGGTAGAACGCGTTCGACACGCCGTGGCGGCCCGGGCCGCGCTCGATCATGCCGGACTTCCGCAGGGCACCCAGGTGGTCGCAGATGTGCAGGATCTGGTGCCGCTCGTGCGAGGCGAACGCGATGTGGTGCAGGCGAGGGCCGTCGCCGCCGGTCAGGGCGACGTCGTGGACCGTCGGCTTGCGGAACATCCAGGCCGCGTACACCGTGCCCTCGTCGTCCTGGATGTCCTCCGACACGCGGAAACCCAGGCCCTCGTAGTACTTCCGGGCCGCCGGGACGTCCGGGGTGTCCAGGTTGAAGTGGTCCAATCGGGACAGGGCTCCGGCGCCGTGGACGTCGTAGCGCTGCGTGAACCGCTCGACGTGCTCGGCGTCGTGGAAGAACTCCACCGGGAACCCGAGCGGGTCGGTCACCCGCACCGCCTCGCCGATCCCGCGCGTGGCTCCCGCCGGACGACGTTCCACCCGGACGCCGAGCTCGCGGTAGTACGCCTCGGCGAGGTCGAGGTCGCCGGGCGTGCGCACCCGGTAGGCCAGCACGCCCAGCGCGGCCGTGGACCCCTTGCGCAGCACCAGTGAATGGTGCAGGTACTCCTCGAAAGCGCGGAGGTACAGGGCGGAGGCGTCTTCGTGGGTGACGACGAGCCCGAGCACGTCGACGTAGAACGCCCGGGACGCCGCCAGGTCGGTGACGACGAGCTCGGCGTACGCGCAGCGGATGACGTCCGGCGGGGTGGCGGTCATGACTGTCCCTTCCGGCCGGTCCCGAAGCGGGCGGTGTGCACCGGCCCGAGCGAGACGTGGATCGCCTGCTGGTGGGTGTAGAAGTCGAGCGAGCGGTAGCCGCCTTCGTGGCCGAGGCCGGACGCCTTGACCCCGCCGAACGGCGTCCGCAGGTCGCGGACGTTGTGCGAGTTCAGCCAGACCATCCCGGCCTCGACCGACTGCGCGAAGGTGTGCGCCCGCCGCAGGTCCGACGTCCAGAGGTAGGCGGCCAGCCCGTACTTGACGTCGTTGGCCAGCGCCAGTGCTTCGGCTTCGGTGTCGAACGGCGTCAGCGCGACCACCGGCCCGAAGATCTCCTCCTGGAAGATCCGCGCGGTCGAAGGCACGTCCGCGAACACCGTCGGCGCCACGTAGTTGCCGCTGTCCAAGCCGGACGGACGCCCGCCACCGGCGAGCAGCCGGCCTTCGGACTTGCCCAGTTCGACGTAGCTCATCACCTTGGCGTAGTGCTCGGGGTGCACCAGCGCGCCGACTTCCGTGGCCGGATCGTGCGGATCACCCACGACGATGGTGCGCGCCCGCTCGGCGTACCGGGTGCAGAACTCCTCGTAGATCGGGCGCTGCACGAGGATCCGGCTGCCCGCGGTGCAGCGTTCGCCGTTGAGGGAGAACACGCCGAAGAGCGTCGAGTCGAGGGCGGCGTCCAGGTCGGCGTCGGCGAAAACGATGGCCGGGGACTTGCCGCCGAGCTCCATCGACATGCCCTTGAGCCCGGCCGCGCAGTTGCGGTAGATCGTCTGCCCGGTGGTGGTCTCGCCGGTGAACGAGATCAGCGGGACGTCCCTGTGCTTCACCAGCGCGTCGCCCGCCTCCTCGCCGAAGCCGTTGACCAGGTTGAAGACCCCGGACGGCAGCCCGGCGTCGGCGAAGATCGCCGCCCACAGGCTCGCCGAAAGCGGCGTGAACTCGGCCGGCTTGAGCACCACCGTGCAGCCCGAAGCCAGTGCCGGCGCGAGCTTCCAGCTCTCCAGCATGAACGGCGTGTTCCACGGCGTGATCAGCCCGGCCACCCCGACCGGCTTGCGGTGCACGTAGTTCACCTGCCGCCCGGGCACCTGGTAGGTGTCGTCGGCCTGGGCGACGACGAGGTCGGCGAAGAACCGGAAGTTCTCGGCCGCGCGCTGCGCCTGCCCGAGCGCCTGGGTGATCGGCAGGCCGGTGTCGAACGTCTCCAGCTCGGCCAGCCGGTTGTCCTGCGCTTCGACGGCGTCGGCGATCTTGTTCAGCACCCGGGCCCGCGCCCGGGGCAGCATGCGCGGCCACGGGCCTTCGGTGAACGCCGTCCGCGCCGCGGCGACCGCGCGGCCGACGTCTTCGGCCTGGCCCGCCGCGGCGGTCGCGTACGGGGTGTTCGACACCGGGTCGAGCACGTCGAACGTCTTGCCCGACACGCTGTCGACGAGCTCGCCGCCGATGTAGTGCTTGAGTTCGCCCGGCAGTCCTGCCGGGACGTAGTGGGTCATGCCTTCCCCTCCACAGTGAAACCTTCGGCCGGGCTGAGGTACGGAGCGCCTTCGGCCATGAAGTCCTTGATCCGGGCGATCCCGGCCTCGGTCGGCGTGATCAGCGGCGGCCGCACGTGCCCGGACGCGATCAGCCCGCGGTGCTCGAGCACCCACTTCCCGGGCGCCGGGTTGGTTTCGACGAACAGCAGGTCGACCAGCGGGTGCAGGCCGTAGTGGAGCTCCCGCGCCCGCTCGTGGTCGCCCGACTGCCAGGCGGTGTACATCTCCGCGCACGCGGCCGGGGCGATGTTGGCCGTGGCGCTGACGAAGCCCGCGCCGCCGAGGGCCAGCAGCGGCAGGCAGAGCAGCTCGATCCCGGACCACACCAGCAGGCTCCGCCCGCACAGGTGCAGCACGCGGGAGAAGTGCTCGAAGTCCTTCGTCGTCTCCTTGATCCCGACGAAGTTCTCGCACGACCGGAACAGCCGCGCGACCGTCTCCGGCGCGAGGTCGACCGCGGTGCGGCTCGGCACGTTGTAGGCGACGATCGGCAGGTCCGGGAACTCCCGGCAGACCGTGCGGTACCAGACGAACAGCGCGTCCTGCGTCGGCCGGGCGTAGTACGGCGTGATGACCAGGGCGGCGTCGATCCCGGCGTCCCGGGCGAGCCCCGTCAGCTCCAGGGTTTCGTCGAGCTTCGCCGACCCGGTGCCCGGGACGAACGGCACGCGGTCGTCCACCGCGGCGGCCACCGTGCGGATCGCCTCGGCGCGCTCGGCAACGGTCTGCGAACCGGGCTCGCCGGTCGAGCCGCCGATCGAGATGCCGTGCGAGCCCGAGGCGAGCTGCCAGCGCACGAGGTTCTCGAGGCCGCCGTGGTCGACGGCCCCTTCGGCGGTGAACGGCGTCATCAGCGGCGCGATCGACCCGCGGATGGCCTGGGGGTCGGAGCGGAATCGCATGGGTGGTCCTTCCTGCGTCAGTGGCGGCGGTGGGCGAGGAACGCGTCCAGGGTGGCCAGCCGGTGGGCGCGGACGGCCTGCTCGACGTCGGCGGCGGGGGCGCCGCGCTCGATCAGGCCGAGGATGGTTTCGTGCTCGGCGACCGATTCGCGGGCCCGGCCGGGCACGAAGCTGAACGTCGAGGTGCGCAGGCCGCTGAGCCGGTCCCAGCCCCGCCGGACCAGGTCGAGCACCTGCGGGTTGGGGCAGGCGCCGAAGAGCACGGTGTGGAAGTCGCGGTTGAGGCCGGTGAACCGGGCCGGTTCGAAGTGCCCGAGGCAGTCCGCCAGCTCGGCGTTCAGCGCCCGGGCCTCGGCCAGCGCGCCGGGCGGGAGAACGGGTGCGGCGAGCGCGGCGGCGTAGCCCTCGACGAGCGCGAGGGTCTGCATCGTGTGCTGGTACTCGCTTTCGTCGACCATCGCGACCTGGGCGCCGACGTTGCGCTCGAAGGTGACCAGGCCTTCGGCCTCCAGCAGGCGGATCGCTTCGCGGATCGGGACGACGCTGACGCCGAGCTCCTGGGCGAGCTGGCCGAGGACCAGGCGGTAGCCGGGGGAGAAGGTGCCGTCGGCGATCCTCGCCTTGATCCACTCGTAGGCGATCCGCGACTTGCTCATCGCGGTGCCGTTCACCGTTTCGCGAGCCATGCGGCGTACCTCCCGCGCCAGTGCTCGTCCATCGGGTAGAGGCCTTCGACGCGCTCGCCCGCGGCGACCTGCTCGGCGATGAACGTCTCCTGCAGCTCCTGCTCGATGGCCGCGTCGACGACCTCCTCGACCAGGTCCGGCGGGATGACCAGGACACCGTCGCCGTCGCCCGCGATCACATCGCCGGGGCAGACGGCCGCGCCGCCGCAGGCGATCGCCACGTCGACGTCCCACGGCACGTGCCGCCGGCCGAGCACCGCGGGGTGCGGTCCGGCGTGGTAGGTGGGAATGTCCAAAGCGGACACCGCGGCGAGGTCGCGGACCCCGCCGTCGGTGACGATCCCGGCGGCGCCGCGCACCTGGGCCCGCAGCGCGAGGATGTCGCCGACGGTGCCGGTGCCGCGTTCGCCGCGGGCCTCCACGACGAGGACGTCGCCGGGGCCGAGCGCGTCGATCGCGCGCTTCTGCGCGTTGTACCCGCCGCCGTGGGCTTTGAACAGGTCTTCGCGGTAGGGCAGGTACCGCAGGGTCCGCGCGCGGCCGGTCAGCCGGGCGCCCGGGCGGGTCGACGTCAGCCCGTCGATCGACACGGCGTTGTAGCCGCGCTTGCGCAGCTGGGCGGAAAGCGTTGCGGTGCCGACGGATTCGAGCTTCGCGCGCAGTTCCGGCGTCAGCTCGAAGCCCGGCTCGGCGGTCCCGTACGCGTCCGCCCGCTGCTGCTCGTCCACGCGGGGGAGCGCGCCGAACGGTCCGAAGGGGACGGTCCCCGCCGTGATCGGCGTGACGAGCCGTCCGGTGCTGTGCCCGGGCGTGTCGACCTCGACCTCGACGACGTCGCCGGGGATGACGACCGACGCACCCGCGGGCGTGCCGGTCAGGACGACGTCGCCGGGTTCGAGGGTGATCAGCTGCGAGAGGTCGGCGACCAGCCTGCCGAAGCCGAAGAGGAGGTCGCCGGTGGAGTCCTGCTGGACCAGTTCGCCGTTGAGCCAGGTCCGCAGCCGCAGCGAGGCCGGGTCGAGGTCGGCGGCGGGCAGTACCGCGGGACCGAGCGGGGTGAAGCCGTCGCCGCCCTTCGAGCGCAGGTTGCTGCCCTTGTCGGCGTAGCGGAGGTCGTAGACGCCGAAGTCGTTGGCCGCGGTGACGCCTTCGACGTACGACCAGCCTTCTTCGGGGGTGACGCGGCGGGCGGTGCGGCCGATGACCAGCGCGATCTCGCCTTCGAAGCCCAGCAGCTCGGTACCCGCCGGGCGTTCGAGCGCGGCTCCGCTCGCCGCCACGGACGTCGGCGGCTTGAGGAAGTACGACGGCTGTGCCGGCACCCGGCCGCGCTGGGCGGCGCGGGAGCGGTAGTTGAGGTGCAGCGCGATGATCTTGCCGGGCCGCTGCGGAAGAGTCGTCATCCGTCGTCCTGCCTGCCGGTTCGGAGAAGGTATCTAAAATAATATACGATCTGGGGCGCGGGGAAACCCCTTTCACCCGCCGTAGTGGAGCCAGACGGACTTCGTCTCGGTGTAGGCGTCGAGTGCCCACGGGCCCATTTCGCGGCCCCAGCCGGACGCCTTGTAGCCGCCCCACGGCGCCGCCATGTCCGGGATCGGCGGCATGTTGACGAAGACCGCGCCGGCCCGGATGCCGTCGGCGTAGCGCTGGGCCGTGCGCAGGTCGCGGGTCCACACCGTGGCGGCCAGGCCGTACTCGGTGTCGTTGGCGCGGGCGAGCGGCTCGTCGCCGTCGTCGTAGGCGGTCACGGCCAGCACCGGGCCGAAGATCTCCTCGCGCATGATCGCCATGTCGTCGCGGACGCCGGCGAACAGCGTCGGGGTGTAGAAGTAGCCGTCGCCCTCGACCGGGCTCCCGCCGGTGATCAGGTCGGCGCCCTGCTCGCGGCCGGTGCTCACCAGGAAGTCGACGTGTTCGCGGTGCTTCGCCGACACCAGCGGGCCGAGTTGCGTGCTCTCTTCGGTGCCCGGCCCAAGCCGGAGGCCTTCGAGGCCGCGCGCCATTTTCTCGACGAACTCCTGCTCGCGCTGGCGATCGACGTAGAAGCGCGTGTAGGCGGCGCAGACCTGGCCGGTGTTGAGCGTCGCCCCGGCGAGGTTGCCCGCGACGGCGGCGTCGATGTCGGCGTCGGCCGCGATGATGCTCGGGGCCTTCCCGCCGAGTTCGAGGGTGAGCCGCTTGAGGTTGGACGCCGCGCTCGCCGCGGTGATCAGCTTCCCGACGGCGGTGGACCCGGTGTAGGAGACGTGGTCCACGTCCGGGTGCTCGGTGAGCAGGGCGCCGACGGCGCCGTCCCCGGTGACGAGGTTGACCACGCCGGCCGGGATCCCGGCTTCGTGGACCAGTTCGACCAGCCGGATGCTGGTCAGCGGCGTCACCTCGCTCGGCTTGATCACCACCGTGTTGCCGGTCGCCAGCGCCGGGGCGAGTTTCCAGGCGAGGATCATCAGCGGGAAGTTCCACGGCGTGATCAGCGCGTTCACCCCGACCGGCTCGCGGCGGGTGTAGTGCAGGGTGTCCGGGAAGGACACCGGGTTCGTGGTGCCCTGCAGCTTCGTCACCCAGCCCGCGAAGTAGCGGAAGTGCTCCGCCGTGCCGGTCGCGCTCACCTGCCGGGACACCCCGATCGGCTGGCCCTGGTCGAGCGTTTCCAGGCGGGCCAGCTCTTCGTGGTGCTGCTCGACGAGGTCGGCCAGCCGGAACAGCAACGCGGCCCGCTGGACCGGCAGCAGCCCGGCCCACTCGGGCGCGGTCAGCGCGCGCCGGGCGGCCGCGACGGCGGCGTCGACGTCCGCGCGCGAGGCCGTGCCGACCTCTTCGATGATCCGGCCGGTGGCGGGGTCGCGGGTCGGGAGCGCGCCACCGCCGGCCTCGGTCCACTGTCCGTCGATGCAGAGGCGTGTCGCCATCCCGTTGTCCTCCTCGGCCTGGGGTGAGCCGAGTATCGGGCGGGCGGGCGCCGCGGGTCTTGTCCGCTCCCGCACGCCCGTTGACCGACCGCGAAGGGATGCCGCGGGCCGTCCGGGACGCGCGCCAGGCTGGGGCGCATGGACGTGATCGTGGTGGGCGCCGGCTCGGCCGGTTCGGTGGTGGCGCGGCGGCTGGTCGACGCGGGCGCGGCGGTGACGCTGCTGGAGGCGGGCGGGCCGGACGTCAACCCGGCGATCCACGACCCCGCGCGGGCCGGGGAGCTGTGGCACGGGCCCGAGGACTGGGACCTGTACACGGTTCCGCAGGAGCACGCGGCCGGTCGGCGGCTGCACCTGCCGCGCGGGCGCGTGCTCGGTGGCTCGCACGCGCTCAACGCGATGATCTGGGTCCGCGGCGCGCCGGCCGACTACGACGGCTGGGACCTGCCCGGCTGGTCGTGGGCCGACGTCCGGCCGGTCTTCGAGCGGATCGAGGAGGACCTCCTCGACGTCGTCCCCAACGAGCCGCTGCACCCGATCCAGCAGTCCATAGTGGACGCGTGCCACTCCCTGGGGTTGCCGCTGAACCCGGACTACAACAGCGGAACCTTGGATGGCGTGTCCGTCGAGCGGATCACCTTGCGCGGTGGCCGGCGCTTCACCGCCTGGCAAGCCTACGCCGCTCCGGTGGCATCGCGGATGACTGTCCACACGGGAGCGCTCGTGCACCGGCTGCGGTTCGCCGGATCCCGGGTGACCGGGGTGGACGTCACCCTCGACGGGGTGCCGCGGGAACTCCCGGCCGACCTCGTCGTGCTCGCCGCGGGAGCGCTGGCTTCGCCCGCGATCCTGCTGCGCAGCGGCGTCGGCCCGGCGGACGAGCTGGCGGCACTCGGCATCGACGTCGTCGCGGACCTGCCCGGGGTGGAGCGCAACCTGCACGATCACCTGCTCTCCCCGGTGCTCTTCTCGACGTCCCGCGAGGTCGTGCCGGAGCCGGGCCGGCCGGTGACGCAGGTGCACTGGTTCTGGCGCAGCCGGGCCGGGCTCGCGGTGCCCGACACCCAGCCGATCTGTTTCAGCGTGCCGATGTACGAACCGTGGATGTCCGGGCCGCCGACGGGGTTTTCGCTGATGGCGGGGATGGTGTCGCCGGAGAGCCGGGGCAGTCTGCGGCTGGCGCCGGACGGCTCGCCGCTGATCGACCTCGCGGCGTTGGCGGCGCCGTCGGACTTCGAGAGCCTGGTGGCCTCGGTCGAGCAGTGCCTCGCCGTCGGCCGGGCCCCGGCGCTGGCGGACGAGTGGGGCGCGCGGCCGTTGTACCCGGCACCGGGTGACGACGTCGGCGAGTACGTCCGCCGGACCGCGATCACGTACCACCACCAGGTCGGCACCTGCCGGATGGGCACCGGCGCGGACGCGGTGGTGGACCCCCACCTGGCGGTGCACGGGCTCACCGGCCTGGTGGTCGCCGACGCGTCGGTGCTGCCCCGGGTGACGACGGGAAACACCAACGCACCGGCGGTCCTGGTCGGCGAACAAGCCGCGCACTTCATCCTCGGTGCAAGCTCGTGAGTGTTTAGTCGGGTTCTAACCCGACTAAACACTCACGACCACCCGCGCCGTCGAGGAGCCGCCGGAGCCAGGAGGAGCGCGCTGCCAGTGCCGCTCGGGTCACCTCGGACTCCGGGGCGAAGCGGTCGAAGCCGTGGTGGGCCTCCGCCCAGACGTGCAGCTCGGTCGGGACACCCGCCTGGGCCAGCCGCTGGGCGTACGCCACGTCTTCGTCGCGGAACAGCTCCGCCCCGCCGACCTCGACGAACGCCGGCGGCAGGCCGCTGAGGTCCGCCATCCGCGCGGGCGCCGCGTACGGCGAGGTTTGCCCGGCCAGCAGGCTGCGCCAGCCGAAGTCGTTGGCCTCCCGCGTCCACACCAGATCCGGGAGGTCCGCCGACGTCCGGTCGTCGAGCATCGGGCACAGCAGCAGCTGCCCGGCCAGCGCCGGCCCGCCCCGGTCCCGCGCGAGCAGCGCCACCCCCGCGCTCAGCCCGCCGCCCGCGCTGCCGCCGCCCACGATCAGCCGCGCGAAGCCGAACGTCTCCGCGAACCAGACGAGACCGGCGTAGCAGTCTTCGAGCGGGACGGGGTGCGGGTGCTCGGGCGCGAGCCGGTACTCGACCGTCGCGCAGACGAACCCGAACTCCTCGATCAGCGGCACCAGCCGCGGGAGGTCGGCGAAGCGGTCGTCCAGCACCATGCCGCCGCCGTGGATGCTGTACAGCCCGGGCGCGTCCGGCCGCGGGTGCCGGGGCCGCAGGACCGTGACGGCGACGCCGTCGTCGAGGACGTGCTCCGAGGACACGATGTCCCGGTCACCGATCGCTTCCGCCGGCGTGGGGTTGCGCAGCGACGCGCGGACCGCGGCCAGCGTCTCGGCGGACAGCTCGATCACGGGCCCTCCGGATCGACGGCGTCCCGGTCGGCCCAGAACGGCTCCACCAGCGCCCGCAGCTCCGCCGCGCCGACCCGCTCGGCGAGCGCGACCGCCGCCAGGTTGTCCTCCAGCTGCTTGACACTGGTGGCGCCGAACAACGTCGTCGCGTTCGCCGGATGGGTGAGCGTGAAGGCCAGGCACAGCTGGGCGGCGGTCGCCCCGACGCTCTCGGCCGCCTTCGCGAGCTCCGCGGCCGAGTCCGCGATCCGCTGCCGGACGTCCCCGGGGTCGCGGCCGACCTGGCGGCCGCCCTTCCCGAGCAGGATCCCGCCCTCGAAGACGTCCGAGGACTGCAGGGAAACGCCGAGGGAGAAGACCGAGGCGAACGGATCACCGTCCGGAATGGACCGCCGGGCCACGCTGTACTTCAGCTGGGCGATCGCCGGGCCGGGCACGCCGTCCGCGGCGGCGAGGCCGTGGACGGCTTTGATCGCCGAAGCCGACCAGTTGTTGACGCCCCACTGCCCGATCAGCCCGGCCGCGTGGAGGGCCGCGAGATCCGTGACGAGGGCGTGCAGGTCGGTGTCCTCGCGGCGGAGGTCACCGAGGATCACCAGATCGGCGTGCGAGACGCCCGCGCGGAAGAAAGCGTTCTCCAGCTGCGCGCGCAGGCTGCGTTCGGGATAGCCCTCCAGCCAGAGCTTCGCCGAGAGCAGGTAGTCCTCGCGCCGCAGGCCCGCGGCACGGACCATCGCCGAGAACAGCACGTCGGTGAACACCGGCGGGGCACCGGGCAGGCCGTACACGCCGACGTCGAACAGGCTGATGCCGGCGTCGACGGCGGCCTGCAGCAGCGAAACGGCCTCGCGGAAGTCCATCCGGTCGAACGTGTGCCAGGACCCGAGGGACAGGACGCCGGTGGCCGGCCCGTCGCGGCCGATGCGGCGGTGGGGGATGCGCACGAAAACCCTCCTAGGGCAGCCGGGGATCGATGACGGCTTTGAGCTCGCCGAGCCGGGACATCGACTCGACGGCGGCGGACGCGCCGGCCAGCCCGACCGGCGCGCTGAACAGCTCGTGCCACGGCAGCCGGCCGGCGAAGGCGCGGAAGAACTCGACCGAGCGGTGGTAGTCGGCGATGTCGCCGTTGAGGGAGCCGGCGATGGTGAGTTCTTTGCCCATCACCGTGCCCAGCGGAACGGCCGACGGCGCCGGGCCGGTCGACCCGACGATCGCGACCGTCCCGCGCTGGGCGGCGAAGGCGACGGCCTCCGCGCCGACCGTCGGGCCGCCCGCGAAGTCGAAGACGTGGTCGGCGCCGCGGCCGCCGGTCAGCTCGCGCACCCGCTCGACGCGTTCGTCCGGAGTGGACTCGACCGCGACGGTGGCCGTGGCGCCGAACCGTTCCGCCGCCGCCAAGCGGGCCGCGGGGCCGCCGACGGTGATGACCACCCCGGCCCCGCAGAGCCGCGCGACCGCCGTGGCGAACACGCCGAGCGCGCCCGCGCCCTGGACCACGACCGTTGCGTTCGGACGGATGCCGCCGGAGCGGGCGACCGCGCGCAGCACGGTCTTGCCCGCGCAGCCGGACATCGCCGCCCAGGTGTCCTCGACGTCGTCGGGCAGCAGCAGTTTCGCCGCGCCCGGCGTGACGTAGCAGTGGCGGGCCAGGCCGCCGGTCGCGTACGGGAACCGGTCGGCGCGCTGGAGGAAACCGTAACCGCGGCGCTCGCAGGCGACCGGTTCGCGCAGGATCGTGCAGCCGTGGCACTTCCCGCACGTCGACTCGGACCAGCCGATGCGGTCGCCGGGCTGGATCTCGCGGCCGAGGGTGTCGGTGGTGCCGGGGCCGGTCGCGACGACTTCGCCGACCATTTCGTGACCCAGCACCATCGGCAGCATGCCGGGGAGGCTCATTTCCCCCGACCAGAGGTGGACGTCGGTGCCGCACAACGTCGTGCAGGTGAGCCGGACGAGCGCGGCGCCGGGTTCGGGTTCCGCCGGGAGCGGGAGTTCGCGCCGTTCGAGGGGCGCGCGGTGGCCGGTGAGGACGGCGGCCTCCGTGTGGGTGGGCAGGGCCATCTTTTTAGTCTACAGTCGTGGAAGAAAAAGTCCAGGTCCGGGAGGAAACCATGACGGCACAACGGATCCACCCGGCGGACCTGGTGGTCCACGGTGGCGTGGTGCACACCTTCGGCCCGGCCGGCACGGTCGCGGGCGGCCTCGCCGTCTCCGGCGGCCGCGTCGCCGCGGTGGGCGGCGACCTCACCGCCCACATCGGACCGGACACCGAGGTGCTCGACCTCGCCGGGCGCACGGTCCTGCCCGGCATCAACGACGCCCACCTGCACGCGACCTGGCTCGGCGCCCGGTGGCCGCACCCCCTGCTCGGCGCGCCGCACGAGGAAACCCCGGTGGTCACCGCCGAAGACCGCCGGGCGGCGATCCTGCGGGCCGGGGACGTCTGCACGGCGCTCGGCATCACCAGCTACACCGAGCCCGGGCTCGGTCCCGGCGAAACCGGCTGCTTCTCGGCGGAAGTCCTGGCCGAGTACGCGGCCCTGCACCGCGAGGGCCGCCTGCGGGCGCGGGTCACCGTGTTGCGCTTGTTCGGCCTCCTCGACGGCGCCAGCTCGCTGCCGGACTTCGCCCGCGGCCTCGCCACGCCGGTGCCGGCCGCCGACCCGGAGTGGCTGGCCGTCCCCGGCGTCAAGATCTTCGCCGACGGCATCCCGCCGATGCGCACCGCGTGGACCCACCACTGCTACGCCGACGGCTCCCACGGAAGACTGCTCGTCGACGGTCCCGGCGACGACGAGCGCGCGGCCAACCTGGCGGCGATGATCGCCTCGGCGCACGAAGCCGGCCTGGTCGTCGCGGTCCACGCGACGGGCGAACGCAGCATCGAAGCCGCCCTGGACCACTTGCGCGAGGGTGACCACCTCGTGCACGGCGACCTCGTCACCCCGGCGCAGCTGCGCCGGATGGCCGCCCGCGGCGTCGGGCTGACCACGCAGCCCGCGATCGCCACCGCGATGCGGCCGATGGTCGCCACCGCACTCGGCGACGACGTCGCCGCGAAGGCGTGGCCCCTGCGGGAAATCCTGGACCTCGGCGTGCGGCTGACGGTGAGCAGTGACGCACCGGTCGTCACACCCGACTGGCGCGTCCACCTCGCGGCGGCGGGGGAGCTGCTGGGCGCCCGGGGCGTCACGCCCGAACTGACCGCGCGGCTGCTCCGCTGCTACACCACCGAAGCCGCCGTGCAGGACGGATCCGCCGCCTGGAAGGGGTTCCTCGCGCCGGGGATGGCGGCCGACTTCTGTGTCCTGGCGGCCGACCCGCTGGGCGTGGCGGTGGCGGACCTGCCGTCGGTCACCGTCGAGCTGACCGTGACCGGCGGCCGGATCGTCCACAAGGGATAGTCAGGCCAGCAGCTGGCCGCCGTCCACCGCCAGGCTCACGCCCGTGATGTGCCCGGCGGCGGGCGAAGCCAGGAACACCACGGCGGGGGTCACGTCGTCGACGGCGGCGATGCGGCCGAGCGGGATCCGGGCCTCCCAGGCCGCGCGGGCGGCGGGGTCCGCGGCGAACCCGGCCGTCATCGGCGTCAGCACCGGCCCGGGCGCGACGGCGTTGACCCGGATCCCGTGCGGCGCCAGCTCCAGCGCCGCGGACCGGGTCAGCGCGTCGACGGCCGCCTTCGTCGCTTCGTAGTGCCCGAGGCCGGGTGTCGGCTGGCGGGCGCCGATCGACGAGACGTTGACGATCGCGCCGCGCGTGCCCGCGGCGACCATCCGGGCGCCGAACGCGCGGGTCATCAGGAACGTACCGCGGAAGTTGACGCTCAGGCACCGGTCGAGCACCTCGATCGGCAAGCCGGTCAGCGGACCGCCCCCTCCGGCCAGTCCCGCGTTGTTGACGAGCACGTCCACCGGGCCGAACCGGTCCGCGACGAGCGAGACCGCCGCGTCGACCGACGCCGGGTCCGCGATGTCCAGTTCGACGTGCTCCGCGCCGATCTCGCAGGCGACGTCGTGCGCCGCACGCGCGTCGGCGTCCGCGACGACGACCCGGTCGCCGGCCTCGAGGAAGGCTTCCGCGACACCCCGGCCGATTCCGCTCGCGCCGCCCGTGACCACCACAACCCGTGTTTTCATTCTACAATCGTAGATGAAAGATGTGCTGCGGCGAAAGGAAAACCCGTGCTCGGAAGATCCGCCTTCGGTCTCGGCTCCTGGAACACCTGGGACCGGATGGACTTCGGCGATGCCGTCCGGCTGCTCAAGACCGCCGTCGACGCCGGCGTCACGTTGTTCGACGTCGCCCACTACGACTTCGGCCCGCACGCCGAGAACTCCCGCACCGACATCCTCTTCGGCGAGGCCGTGCGCGCGGCCGGGATCGCCCGCGAGGACTACGTGCTGTGCGGCAAGCTCTGGCTGTGGGACTACCCGCGCAGCGGCTTCGCCGGGCAGCTCGAGACTTCGCTGGGTCGGATCGGTACCGACCGCGCGGACCTCGTCGTGGTGGGGGACTACCGGGAGCGCCCGGACATCCCGCGGGTCGTCACCGAGGTCGCGGAGCAGGTGCGGGCCGGGCGCATCGGCGGCTGGGGCGTCAACAACTGGCTCGCGGCCGACCTGGACCTGGCACTGGAGTTCGCGGACCGGGAAGGCCTCCCGGGGCCGGAGTTCGCGCAGCTGAAGTACTCGATCGCCCGCCGCTCGATGGCCGAGGGCGAGCCGTACCGGAAGCACTTCGACGCCGGACGCCTGGCGCTGCAGGCCTCCGACGTCTTCGAAGGCGGTGTCCTGCTGGGCAATTCCGCACCGGCGCGGAAGATCGGTGCGGACGTCGGCGGCATCCGGTCGTCCATTGTGGACGCCGCGGCCGAAGTCGCGGCGATCGCGGCGGACTTCGGCGCCACCCCCGCCCAGCTGGCCCTCGCCTTCTGCCTCGCCTACGAACCGGTCGCGAACGTCCTGTTCGGAGTCAGCCGCCTTCCGCAACTGACCGACAACCTCGGTGCGCTCCTCCTGGCCCGCGAGCACGGCGCCGAGATCCGTGCGGCCCTCGCCCACCTCCGCCTCGACCACGACGTCAACCCCGACGGCTCCTGGTGACCGGTCGTGAGTGTTTAGTCGGGTTAGAACCCGACTAAACACTCACGAGGCGGTCAGGGGGTGTCGAGGAAGGTGAGGGCGGCTGTGCGGAAGGGGGCGCCGCGGAGCGCGCCGCCGTGGTCGCCCGGGACGTGCAGGAGGTCGCTGCCCGGGACCAGCGGCACGAGGGTCTCGATGCCCTGGCTGACCGGGTCGTCCCGGCCGGCGACGAACCGGGTCGGGACGGTGATGGTGCCGACGCGGGGCGCGAACGGCTCCCGGCGAAGGCCCTCGATGCAGCGGGCGAGCGCCACCGGGTCGCGGCCGGGTGCGGTGATCATCCGGGCGATCGCCGCCGTCAGCGGATCCGCGGGCAGCCGCCCGCCGCCGGCGAACGCCAGCGCCGCCTCGACGTCGACCGCACCGAACGGCTCGTGCGGGCTGAGCCCGCCGAGCACCAGCCGCCGGACGGGCAGCAGCGCGGGCAGGTCCCACGCCAGCCGCGCGCCGAGGGAGTAGCCGACGACGTCCACTTCGGACACGTCGCCGGCCGCGATGGCCAGTTCTTCGGTCACGGCTTTCGGTGTCGCGTCGGCGGGGGCGGGGCTGGAGCCGTGGCCGGGCAGGTCGGGGACCAGCACCGGACGCCCGGAGGCGACGAGCGCCGCGGGCCAGCCGGTGCTGACCCAGTCGGTGTGCCCGTCGGAGGCGAAGCCGTGCAGGAGCAGCACCGGCGGGCCGGCGGGCGGGCCTTCGGGGGCGAACCGGCGCACGGCGAGAGAGGTGACGGTCAAGGAGATCCCTTCAGGAGGAACGGCGCAGCCGCTGCAGTTCGCCGAGCGTGCGGGCCCGGGCGTCGACGGCGACCCGCAGCGCGGAGCCGATGAGGTTGAGCAGGAGCACGCAAAGCATGATCGTCACGCCCGGCACCACGACCAGCCACGGCGCGACCACCAGGTACGACCGGCCTTCGGCGATCATGTTCCCCCAGGTCGGGGTGGGCGGGGCGATGCCGAGGCCGAGGAAGCTCATCGCGCCGTCGACCAGCATCGCGGCCGCGGCGAGGATGACGACCTGGACCAGCGCCATCGGCAGCACGTTGGGGAACACGTGCACCAGCAGGATCTTGCCGCGGCTCATCCCGGACACGCGGGCGGCGCCGATGTACTGGCGCCCGGCGATGCCGAGCACCCGGCTGCGGATGACGCGGGCGGTGAACGGCGTGAAGATCACCGTCAGCGCGATCAGCTCGGTCCAGATGCTCGCACCGAGCGCGATGGCCAGCGCCATCGCGAGGATGATGGCCGGGAAGGACATCCACGCGTCCATCAGCCGCATCAGCACCGCGTCCGCGGCCCGGAAGAAGCCGCTGACCAGGCCGATCACCATGCCGGAGAAGGCGGCGCACAGCGTGATCAGCGCGGACAGCCCCAGCGAGGCGCGGCCGCCGGACACCAGCCGGGCGAGGACGTCCCGGCCGAAGGAGTCGGTGCCGAGCGGGTGCGCGCCCGACGGCGGGAGCAGCCGGTGCACCGGGTCGGTCGCGCTGACGCTCGGCAGGAAGAACGGCAGTACGACCACGGCGAGCACGATCAGGCCGAGCAGGACCGAGCTGACGACCAAGGTGCGATTGCGCCGGAAGGCCCGGCCCGCACGTCGCGGCGGGGGAGTATCCACAGTGGACGCGGGTTCGGCGACGGCCAGGCTCATGAGACACGCACCTTCGGGTCGAGCAGCGCGTAGGACAGGTCGACCAGCAGGTTGACCACGACGAACAGCACCGCGACGAACAACGTCACGCCCTGGATGAGCGGGAAGTCCCGAGTGGACACCGCACCCATGAGCAGGTGGCCGAGCCCCGGCACGACGAAGATCGACTCGATGATGACGATCCCGCCGACCAGCATGGCGAAGTTGCTGCCCAGCTGCGTGATCAGCGGCATCAGCGCGTTCGGCAGCACGTGCTCGAGCAGCACCCGCCGTTCGGGCAGGCCCTTGACGCGCGCGGTGCGCAGGTAGGCCAGCGGCAGCTCGCCGAGCACGCTCTCGCGCAGGGTGAGCACGAACAGCGCCGTCTGCCCGATGACCAGCACGGTCACCGGCAGCACCAGCGCGGGCACCGCGGCCACCGGGTCGGTCAGCAGGTCGTGGTAGCCACTCGAGGGGAACCAGCGCAGCGTCACCGAGAACACGAGCACGAGCACGAGCGAGATCCAGAAGTCCGGCATCGCCATGCCGAGTGAGGACAGCCGGTCGAGGCCGCGGGCCACCGGGTTGCGCGGCGACACCGCCTGCCACGCCGTGATCGCGACCGACAGGAAGAAGCTGATCACCGTGGACAGCACGGCCAGGGTCAGCGTCGGCACGATGTGCGCGGCGACGACGTCGAGGACCGGCTGGTGGTAGGTGATCGACGTGCCGAAGTCGCCGCGCAGCACGTGGCCGGCCCAGCTCAGGTACTGCTGCCAGAGCGAGCCGTCCAGGCCCATGCTCGACCGCAGCGCGGCGACGTCGGCCGGGCGCGCGGTCGGGCCGAGGATGGCCTGCGCCGGGTCGCCCGGGATCAGCCGGATGACGAAGAACATCATCGTCCCGACGATGACCAGGATGATCACCAGGTCGCGCAGCCGGCGCAGCAGCACCCCGGTCATGCGGCCAGCCAGGCGTTCCAGAAGACCCGGTAGAAGTCGCCGTACCCCTTGAGCCGCGGGGTGTAGGCGGCGTAGAGCCGGGACTGGCTCAGCGTGATCACCGAAAGCTGCTTCCAGGTGAACGCCTGGAGCTTGTCGATGACGGCCTTCGCCTGCTCGGGTGTCGCCGAGGCGTTGAACTCGGCCATCAGGCCGTCCAGCTCCGGCGACGACGAGCCGTTGAGCGTGCCGAGGGTGAGCGCGGGCATCTGGGCGGGCGAAGTCAGCGACGAGTCGAAGAACAGCGTCGTGATGTCCCAGCCGCCCGGGTCCTTGGTCAGGGTGCCGAGCATGGTGGCGAAGTCGAACGTGTCGATCTTGGTCTGCAGCCCGATCTTCCCCAGCGCGTCCTGGATGAGCACCGCCCACTTGCCGAACTCGGGGTAGGAGTTGGTGGTGACGATGTGGATCGTCGCCCCGGCGGTGATCCCGGCTTCGGCGAGCAGTTCCTTCGCGCGGGCTGGGTCGTGCTGTTTGTAGACGTCTTCACCGGCGGTCGAGTAGGACGCCTTGTTGTCCGGCGAGGCGAACGCGCCGGTCTCGAGGGTCAGGTCCTTGCTGCCACCGGTCGCCGCGTTGATGGCGGGCTTGTCGAGCAGCAGGTTGAGCGCCTGCCGCGCGCGGGGGTCGGCGAACTTCGAGCCGGGGTTGAAGTTGGGGATGACGACGTTTTCGTTGCCGCCCGGCAGGTTGTGCACCACGAGGTTCGGGTTGGCCTTGAGCTGTTCGTACTGGTCGTTGGCCGGCATGGCGTGGTCCCACTGGCCGGTCTGCAGGCCGTTGATCAGCGCGTCCTGGTCGCCGACGACCTTGTACACGACGGTGTCGAGGTAGGCGTGCTTGGCCCCGGCCTGGCCGCCCCAGTCCTCTTCGGACCGCGACCGGTATCCGTCGTAGCGCTCCAGCACCAGCTGCTGGCCGATGTCCCAGCTCTTCAGCTTGTACGGGCCGGTGCCGATCGCCTTGTCCTGGCCGAACCCGGTCGCGGGCAGGCCGGCGAGGTTCTTCGCCTCGTAGATCTCGGTGCCCGCGCCGGCCAGCTCGTCGATCAGCGGGTAGCGCGGCCGCTTGAGCTTGACGTTCACCGTCGCCGGGTCCGGTGCGGTGATGGCGTCGATGTCCGGGGTGACGAGCTGCCCGGTGCGGTGGCTCTTCTGCCACCGCTGGAGGCTCGCGATGACGTCGTTCGCCGTCAGCGGGTTGCCGTCCTGGAAGGTGACGCCCTGGCGCAGCTTGAACGTGTAGGCGAGCCGGTCCGGGCTGGTGGTGAACGTGTCGACGAGCATCGGCCGGGCGACGAAGTGCTGGTCGACCTCGAACAGCTTCTCGTACATCATGTTGCCGATCTGGGCGGTCACCTGGCCGGGGTTGGCGACCATGTCGAGCGACTGCGGATCGGTGGGGACGGCGACGGTGAGGGTGCCGCCGCGGACCGGTGGCCCGTCGGCGGCCGTCGTGGTGCCGGCGCTCCCCATGCAGCCGGCGAGCAGCGTGGCCGCGGCGGCGAGGGCGGCGAGCAAAGGGGTTCTCTTCATGGGCGCGTCGATCCTGTGTGGGGGAGGGCGGGCAGATCGGGGTTGGCGGCGAGCAGCCGCCGGGTGTAGTCGTGCCGCGGGGAGAGCCGGATCTCTTCCGGTGTCCCGGTTTCGATCAGCTCGCCGCGGTACATCACGCCGACGCGGTCGGCGACCGACAGCACGAGGCTGAGGTTGTGGGTGATGAACAGCAGGCTCAGCGTGCGAGTGCGGCGCAGGTCCAGCAGCAGGTTGAGCACCTGGCCCTGCACGGAGACGTCGAGTGCCGACGTCGGCTCGTCGGCGACGATCAGCTCGGGCCCGGCCGCGATCGCCCGCGCGATGGAGACGCGCTGGCGCTGGCCGCCGGACAGCTGCGAGGGCAGTTTCCCGGCGGAGTCCTTCGGCAGGCCGACTTCGTCGATCAGGTCGGCCACCCGCCGGTCGAGCTCGGCGCCGCGCAGCGGGGTCAGCTCCTTCAGCGGCTCGGCGATGATCCGCGCCGCGGTGTGGCGGGGGTCGAGGGAACTCTGCGGGTCCTGGAAGATGAGCTGGACGCGGCGGCGGAACGCGCGTTCGTCCCCGACCAGCCCGGTGGGCGTGATCCCGTGCGCGCCGAAGGCGATGGTCCCCGACGCCGGTGGTTCGAGCGCGGTCACCAGCCGGCCGAGCGTGGACTTGCCGGAGCCGGATTCGCCGACCAGCCCGAAGAACTCGCCGGGCGGGATCTCGAGGGAGACGTCCCGGACGGCTTCGATCCGGCGTCCTTTTCGTCCGTACACTTGGGACACGGCGGTGATGGTCAGCGGCGGCCCGTCGTGGTCCCGCTCGGGACGGGGCTTGAGCGCGCGGGTTTCCACGGCTTCGGTCACTTCACCCGCCATCGCCGCTTCGAGCCGAGCGGGGGAGATGGTCGGGAAGCCGTCGCGGCGGCTGACGCCCAGCTGCGGCACGCACCCGAGCAGCGCCCGGGTGTAGGGGTGCTTCGGCCGGGTCAGGACGTCGTCCCGGGAGCCCACCTCGACCAGCCGGCCGCGGTACATCACCGCGATCCGGTCGGCGACCTGCGCGGCGACCCCCATGTCGTGGGTGATGAACACGCACGCCGTGCTGTGGTCGCGGCGCACGCGGTCGAAGAGCGTGAGGATCTCCGCCTGTGTGGTGACGTCGAGGGCGGTGGTCGGTTCGTCGGCGATGAGCAGGTCGGGGTCGGCCATCAGGGCGAGCGCGATCATCACGCGCTGCTGCATGCCGCCGGACATCTGGTGCGGGTACAGCCGCAGGATCCGGTCGGTGTCGGTGAGCCCGACCTCGGTCAGCAGCCGCCGGGCCTTGGCTTCGGCCCGCTTGCGCAGCGGGCTGCCGCGCCGGGCGGCCTGACCGGGCAGCGACCCGGGCTCGCGGTAGGCCTCGGCCAGCTGCCCGCCGACGCGGCGGCTCGGGTTGAGGGAGTCGAGGGCCTCCTGGAAGATCATGCCGATCCGCGGGCCGCGGTAGGCGCGCATCGCGTCGGCGGGCAACCGCGTGAGGTCCACGCCGTCGAGCGCGATCTCGCCGCGCGTGCGGACGGGGGCGACGAACTCGAGCAGGCGGATGATCGACAGGGCGGTCACGGTCTTGCCGCTGCCGGACTCGCCGACCACGCAGAGCGTCCGCCCTTGCGCGAGATCGAGGGAGAGCTCCCGCACGAGTTCGCGCTCGGTCCCGTCGGTGACGACGCCGACGGTGAGCTCCCGGATTTCGAGCAGCGTCATGGATTCCCCTTCCTCGCGCCCGCCGCGAAGGGGCGGGCCGGACTGCCGGGCACCGGCAGGGGTAGTTCTACGCATGTTGACACTGGCCGGAGGTGGTGTCAATGGTTTTATTCTACAAACGTAGGAAGTTGAAACATCACGGCTTTCTGTTGCTGCGCGGGGAAAATTCGACGCTGGACTCTTTTATCTACGGATGTAGAGTGTCCGCGTCGAACAAAGGAGGACGACGTGACGACCAGACCCGCCACGCCCGAACGGATCGTGGACATCGCGGTCGGCTACATGGCCGCCCAGCAGCTCTTCGCCGCCAACCGCATCGGCCTTTTCCCCGCGCTGGCGGCCGGTCCGCTCGCGGCGGGGGAGCTGGCCGGGCGCACCGGCCGGCCCGAAAAGACCGTCCGGATCCTGGGGGACGCCCTCGCCGCGCTCGGCCTGCTGTCCCGCGTGGACGGCCGGTACGCGCTGACCAAGGACACCGCCGCGTACTTCGGCGGGGAAGGTCTGGACCTCGCGCCCTTCCTGACCTTCCTCGAGACGATCAGCTACCCCCACTGGCAGCAGTTCCCGCACACCACCGACACCGGTGAACCCGGCGAGCTCGACCTCACCGGCGACCGCTGGGACACCTTCCTCGGCGGGGTCATGGTGTATAACGCCCTACACGCCCGGATGCTGGCGGGCGCATTCGACTTCGGTGGGTACAAAAACCTCCTGGACCTGGGGGGCCTCTCGGCCGAATTCGCGCTGCAGGCGTTGCGCGCGAACGACGTGCTGCGGGCGACGTTCGTCTACGACCCGCGGTCGGTCCCGTCGGTCACCGAAGCGGTCGCGGAGTTCGCGGACCGGGCGACGGTCGCCGGCGCGGCGACCCCCGAGGCCGAGCCTTCGGGCGAGTTCGACCTGGTGATGGTGAACCACGTCGTCCACCGGTTCTCCGCCGGTGAGAACCGGACGATCCTGCGCCACGCGCGGGCCGCGGCGGCGCCGGGCGCGCGGTTGCTGCTGCTCGACTTCTTCCTGGACGACGACGCATCGCCGCGGGCGCTCGACGCACTGCACGCGGGGGAGTACCTGGTCATCGACGGCACGGTGGTGTACCCGGAGGCCGACGTCCGCGGCTGGCTGGCCGAGGCCGGCTGGCGCCCGGTGGACCGGCTGACGCTGCCGGGCTCGCCGCGGGTGCTGGTCGCGGAGGCGGTGTGAGCGCGGGCCTGGACCCGGCCGTGCGGGAACTGCTGGACCGGGCGGCGTCGGCACCCTCGCCCGAGCGTCCGCTCACGGCGGTGGAGCTGCGGGCGGCGTTCGCCGCCGCCCGGCCCGCGCCGGGTCCGGCGGCGGCGGTCGCGTCGGTGGCCGACCACTGGGTGCCGGGTCCGGGTGGTCCCCTGCGTGTCCGGCTGTACCTGCCAGAGGTGGCCGGTCCGGTCCCGGCGTTCGTCTGGATCCACGGCGGTGGCTGGACGATCGGCTCGATCGACGAGAACGAGGTCGCGTCGCGGGCGGTGTGCGCGGCGGCGTCGGTCGCGGTGGCGGCGGTCGAGTACCGCCTCGCGCCCGAGCACCCGTACCCGGCCGCGCCGTCGGACTGCTACGCGGTGGTGGAATGGCTGGCCGCGGGCGGCGCCGGGCCCGCGGTTTCGCCGACGCGGATCGCGGTGGGCGGGGAGAGCGCCGGCGGCAACCTGTCCACAGTGGTCTCACTGATGGCTCGCGACCGCGGCGGCCCGCCGATCGCCGCGCAGGTGCTGATCTGCCCGGTGTCCGGCCACCCGGACGACGGTCACCAGTCCTATGTGGACTACGCGACCGGCTACGGCATGACGGCCGACGCGATGCGGTTCTTCTTCGCCCAGTACGCCCCGGCGGCGCCGGACGACCCGTACGTGCTGCCTTCGCGGTCCCGTGACCTGTCGGGCCTGCCCCCGGCACTGGTGCTGACGGCGGAGTACGACGTCCTGCGCGACGAAGGGGAGGCGTTCGCCCGGCAACTGTCCGCGGCGGGGGTGGCGGTGGACGTGCACCGGTACGAGGGCCAGATCCACGGGTTCTACGGGCTGTACCCGGATCTGCCGGCGTCCCCGCGGTCGCACGCCGAGGTGGCGGCGTACCTGAAGGGGATCTTCGCCTGAGGGTCAGGGGCGGGTGAGGCGGTCCAAGAGCGACTCCAGGTGCCGGTGCTGGAGGTCGATCGTGGAGAACTCACCCGCCACCAGGCTCATCACGTTGGCGCCGGCGTTCAGCAGGACGATCTCGTCGACGATCTGCTCGTCGGGGGTCTTCGTGACGATCTCGCCGTCTTCGCGGCCTTCGGCGAGGAAGCGGTGGAGCAGCCCGCGCCACTCGCGGACGTGCTCGAGGTACTTGTCGTGCATGGTCCGGTTGCCCAGCGACATCTGCCAGAAGATCAGCAGCACCCGTCCGGCGGTGATCCGCTCGTCGTCGATCGGCATGGACGACACGCAGAGTTCGCGCAGCGCGGTGATCCCCCGGAGCCCGTCGAGCTCGACGTACTGCCGCATCATGTCGAGCGCTCGCTCGTAGGTGGCCGCGATGATGTCTTCCTTGCTGGGGAAGTACAGCTTGAGCGCCCCGTTGGCGAACCCGGCCGCGGCGGCGATCTCCCGCATGGTGGCGGCTTCGATCCCGCCGCGCACGATGAGGTCCCAGGTGACGTCGACGATGTCGCTGCGCCGCTGGTCGTGGTCGATGATCTTGGGCACCCGGCACCTCCCGCACTGGTTTCTCTACCAGTGTAGGAGAAAGTACCCGCGAGTACAGCACGGGGTGGTCGGGCCCGGTGATCCGGTCCGGCGATGTAGTGAATGACTCATTCCTGTCGTCGGACGACAGGAATGAGTCATTCACTACATCCGTGCCCGGGGTTCCGGCAAAGTGGGCGCGCCGGTCAGCGCACGAACACGCGCCGGCCCTCGAACCACGTCTCGGTCACCTTCGTGCCGGCCACGTCGGTGGTCCGGAAGGGATCGCGGTCCAGCACCACGAAGTCCGCCGACCGGCCCGGCGTCAGCGACCCTGTCACGTCGTCCAGCCCGCACGCCCGCGCCCCGCCCAGCGTGAACACCTCGATCGCCTCCGCCAGGGTGATCGCCTGCTCCGGCCACAGCGCCCCCGGCCGGCGGCCGGACGGGTCCTCGCGGGTGACCAGGCCCGCGATCCCCTCCCACGCGTTCGGCGACTCGCTCACCGGCCAGTCCGACCCGCCCGCGACCAGGGCACCGCTGTCGAGCAGTGCCCGGTTCGGCTGCATGCGCGAAGCACGCGAAGCCGGCAGCACCTCGGCGATCGCCGACGGGATCACGCCCGGGACCCACAGGAACGGCGAGATGTCCGCCGCCACGCCCAGCTCGGCGAACCGCGGCAGGTCGTCCGGGTGCACGAACTGCCCGTGCGCCACCTGGAACCGGGTGTCGGCGAACCCCGCGGCCCGCACCTTCGCGACGGCGTCCAGGAACTGCCGCACCGAAGCGTCGCCCGTGCAGTGGACCTTCGCCGAGAAGCCCGCCGCGGCGGCCGTCAGCAGCCACTCGGTCAGCTCGGCCGGGGGCATCGTCGTCGATCCGTGGAAGCAGCCGCCGTGGGTCTCGTCCGGCAGGTACGGCTCGAGGAACGCCGCCGTGCGGGTCGGCGGGACGCCGTCGAGGAAGATCTTCACGAAGTCCGGGCGGTGGTGCGGGCTCCGGTACGACTCCGCCACCTCCAGCAGTGGCGCGCCGATCGGGTCGACGCCGAAGATCGGGTCGTTGACCAGCAGGGACGACACCACCCACGCGTCGAGTTCGCCGGCCAGGTCCAGCGACCGCAGCGCGCCCAGGATGTCGGTCGAGACCCCGGCGTCCTGGAACGCCGTGACGCCGAAGCCGTGCAGGATCTCGATCGCGCGCCGGGACGCGCGGCGGTGCTGCTCGGGGGTCAGGGCGCCGGTCACCCGCTCCACCAGCACCCCGGCCGCCTCCAGCAGGAGCCCGCTGGGTTCGCCGCCGTCCCGGACGAGCACGCCGCCGGGCGGGTCGGGTGTCCCCGCCGTGATCCCGGCCAGCTCCAGCGCGCGGGTGCTGACCCAGCGGTTGTGCCTGCTGTCGTCCGAAAGGGACACCGGACGGCCGCCCGCCGCGTCGTCCAGTGCCCGCCGGGCCACCGTCGTCGACAGCGCCGAGACCAAAGTGGACGCCCACGCGCCGCCGGTCAGCCACTCGTCCGGGCCGAGCGTCGCCGCCCGCGCCCGGACCAGGCCGAGGATCTCGTCCAGGCTCGCGTCCGCGCCGAAGGTCAGCTCGAACAGCTCGGCGCGCCCGGCCATCGCGTGGTGGTTGTGCACGTCGACCAGGCCCGGCAGGACGAACGCGCCGCCGAGGTCGACCACCTCGGTCTTCGGGCCGCGCTCGGCGTCTTCGAGCGCGACGATCTTCCCGCCGGACACCGCGAGCGCGGACGCCCACGGCCGCACGGCGTCCACTGTGTACACGACGGCGTTGGTCAGGACCAGGTCGGCGGCCACGGCTCAGTCCTCCGCCGGGTCCAGGCCGTCCGGGTGCACGGTGGTGCTCAGCAGCCGCCCGTACGCGCCGAAGGTGAAGTGCGTCGGGCACTCGCCGGACCCGTCGAGTCCGAAGAGGACGCCGTGGGAGCGCAGCCGGCGGGCGTCGCGGTGGTCGGCGACGGTGACCGACGCGCACGGGATGACCTTCTCGCGCCAGGCGAACACGTGGATGCCGGGGCGGATCCGGTAGACGGTGTTCTCGTCGGTGTCGGCGAGCCCGCGCTCCGGGCCGGCCAGGCACTGCCAGGTGTACCAGTGCGGGCTGAGGTAGACGTGTTCGTAGGCGTGCTCGCGGCTGTAGACCCACACCACCCGGCGGCCGATCAGGGCGGTGCTCGGCGCCATCGGCTCCCCGCGCGCCTCGAAGCCGTCGAGGGTCGCTGGCCGGAACTCCTGGGTGACGCGCGGGGTGCCGTCCGCGCCGATCGTCGTGGTGACGACCAGCGCGCGGCCCTCGCGCAGGTCCAGCAGGAGCGAGACCGCCTCGCGCGGGGCGGGGTGGAACTGGGCGTAGTACAGGTCGGCGTCGACCAGGAACGTCTCGCAGAGGACCGTCGAGCCGTCCCACGCCACGCGCGTGCCGGTGAACCGGGCGGTGCGGTCCGGGCCGTCGCCGTCGTCGTGCAGGACGAACGTGCGGCCGTGCAGGTCGCCGACCACGGGGGCCTTGTTCGCGTCGAAGCCCGGGGCCAGGCCGTCGAGGGGGAGCCAGGTCGAGGTGTCGGAAAGCGTGGTCACGGTGGAAGTCCTCAGTGGTCGCAGTGGTCGCCGGACGGGAGGTCGAGCGCGGGGTTGCGGTCGAGGAACCCGTACGGCCGGAACAGGAATCCGGAGCGGTCGACCGGCATCACCGGCCAGTCCTCGGGGCGCGGGACGTGGGTGGGGCCGAACACGTGCCACAGCACGAGGTCGGCGTCGACGAGGTCGCGGTCGGCGGCGGTCCAGGCGGGCAGGCCCGCGCCGCCGGGGTGGGCGTTCGGCCGGTCGCCGGCCGGGAACCGCTCGTCCTCGTGGTACGGCGTCGCCCACAGGTGCCGGGTCGCGAACGTCGCGCGGGCGTGCACGGTCGCGTCCGGCTGCGCCAGCAGCGTCGCCGACGGGCTCGGCACCAGCTGGTAGGCGGTCGGCTTGCCGAGCCGGTTCGTCCGCGAAGCGCTCCGGACCTCCCAGACGCGGGCGCGGGCGGGATCGGCCCGGCGCATCGCCTCCCGCTCGGTCCGCAACGGCGTGCTGCGCCAGGTGAACGCGTTGCCGTACGGGTTGGCCGGTCCGGTCGGCACGCCTTCGACGTCGACCTCGTGCAGGCTGGTGCGATCGCCGTCGACCTCGACGTCGAGCCGGGCGCAGAACAGGTGCTGGTGCACCGGCGCGAACAGGCCGGGCGCGAGCTCGGTCGCGTGCGGCTGCTCCTCGCCGGGCGTGCCGGCGCCGCAGAAGACGACGCCGGTGGCCTTCGCCTCGAACGAGATCGAGCCGTCCAGGTGGAAGTACCAGTAGTGGCCGTAGTCGTAGTTGCCGATGGTGGAGATCGAGGAGACCACCAGCCGCCGGGAGCGGCGGACCTCGGGCCGCCCGGCGAGGTCGGTGTGCTTCCAGAGGATGCCGTCGTCCTCTTCGTGCAGGCAGATCGCCCGCGGGATCTCGACCGGCTCGCCGTGGTCGTCGGCGACCCAGGCCGGGAAGTAGTGGATCACGCCGACGCAGTCGCAGCCCAGGCGCAGGTCGTTGCCGTTCTTGCCGAACTGGTACTCCCCGGCGTCGAAGTAGCTGATCCAGAACCGGCCGGGCGCGACGTCCCCGTACGGGACCACCATCTCGGGGACGGAGGCCCGGTAGAGGACCGGCCGGTCCTGGAAGCTGATCCGGTGCAGCGTCAGGCCTTCGCGGGCGTTGAAGCCGACGCGCAGGCGCCAGCCCTCCCACGTCACCTCGGTGCCGTCGACGGTGAAGCTCGGGCCGTCGGGCTGGGTGATCTCGATCGGCTTCAACGTCGTGCGGGCCGGGACACCGGTGTAGCGCCCGTGCTCGGCGGGCACCGGGACGTCGCCTTCGTCCTCGACGCGCAGCACCCGCTGCCGGGTCAGGTCGAGGTGCACGACCAGTCCTTCGACCGGGTGCGCCCACGGGCTGTCGCCTTCGTCCTCGCGCAGGAACGTCAGCGAGCGCATCACCCGGCCGGTCTCGTCCGCCCGCCCGAAGTACCCGGGCGCCAGCGGCGCGCAGAAGGCGTGGCCGATCCGGTCGGCGAGGCCACGCCGCGCCATCGCGGCCTGCCAGTCCGCCGACGCCTTCGTCAGCTGCTCGGCCAGCGCGTACTCCTCGAACAGGTAAGACGGCTGTCCTTCGGTTTCGGCCCAGTCGTCCCAGGAGACCAGTTCGTTTTCGGTCACCGAGACGACGGCGTCCCCGGCGCGGCCGGTGGCGGTGTCGAGGAGCGTGTAGCGGATGCGGCGATCGCCCCGGCCGGCCCGCACGTCTTCCTTGGCGGGTTCGACGGGGACGGCCTGCGGGACGCGGACCGCGGCGCCGAGCAGCCCGGCGGCGGCGAGGATCGCGCGTCCGGCGCTCAGTTCGGCGGCGGTCAGCGGGTCGAGGGGGTGCGGCGTGCTCACCCTGGCCAGTCTCGGCCCGGGCCGGGGCGCGCGCCATCGCCCGTGCGGGCGCCGACAACAACGCTGCACTCGGGGCCAACCACGTCCGCGCCGCCCGCGGTGAGGATGGGCGCATGCGAACAGACCTCGACGGCCGGGCGGTCCTGGTGACCGGCGGGGCCTCCGGCATCGGGCTGGCCTGCGTGCGGGCGTTCCGCGCCGAGGGGGCGCGGGTCGGCGTGATCGACCGCGAGCCCGGCCCCGGCGTCGTCCGGGCGGACGTCACCGACGAGCCCGCGCTGGCCGACGCGGTGGCGGCGATCGCCCGGGACTTCGGCGGCCTCGACGCGGTCGTCGGCTGCGCCGGGATCTCCGGCCCGGTCGGCACGCCGCTGGCCGCGACCACGGCCGCCGACGTCGCCCGCGTTCTCGCCGTCAACGTCACGGGGCAGTTCCTGCTGGTCAAGCACGCGCTGCCGTGGCTGGCCGAGGGCGGCTCGGTGGTCCTGCTCGGCAGCGACTCGGCGTTCACGGCCGCGCCGGGCATGGTGCCCTACTGCGCGTCCAAGGGCGCGGTGGTCGCGATGACCCGGGCGCTGGCCGTCGAGGTGCCGGGGATCCGGGTCAACTGCGTCTGCCCGTCGGTGGTGGACACGCCGATGGCGCGCGCGGACCTCGGCGCCGTCCTGGACGACCCCGCGTTCCCGGTCCAGGCCGCCGCCGACGTCGCCCGGCAGGTGCTGTTCCTCGCGTCCCCGGCTTCGCGGCCGGTCAACGGCCAAGCCCTGCTGGCCGACTTCGGGATGTCGGCCCGCTCGGCGTTCCCCGCTTAGGAAAGGATCCACAGTGGACTCATCTGGCAAGGTCGTCGCGATCACCGGCGGTGGCACCGGAATCGGGGCGGCGGTGGCCCTCCGGTACGCGGGCGAAGGCGCGCACGTCGTCGTGCTGGGACGGCGGCGCGAGCCTCTGGACAAGGTCGCCGCGGAAACCGGCGCGCACGTCATCTCCTGCGACGCGAGCGTGCGCTCGGACGCCGAAACCGCGGTCGCCGAGATCATCGGCGAGTACGGACGGCTGGACGTCGTGGTCGCCAACGCCGGCGGCCACGGCCTGTCGTCGGTCGTCGACACCGGCGACGAGGAGTGGGAGCTGGCGCTGCGCTCGAACCTGTCGAGCGCGTTCGTGCTCTGCCGGGCCGCGCTGCCGTCGCTGGTGGAGACCGGCGGGCAGGTCGTCGTCGTGTCGTCGCTGGCCGGGCTGTTCGCCGGGCCGAACGTGGCCGGCTACACCGTCGCGAAACACGCGCTGATCGGCCTGACCCGGTCGATCGCCCGTGACTTCGGGCCGCGCGGGGTGCGGGCGAACGCGGTCTGCCCCGGCTGGGTCCGGACGCCGATGGCGGACGGCGAGATGGCCCAGTTCGCCGCGGCGGCGGGCTTCACCGGCGGCCACGACGAGGGCTACCGCCGGGTGACCGCCGAGGTCCCGCTGCGGCGCCCCGCCGAGCCGGAGGAGATCGCGGCGATCGTGCGGTTCCTGGGCTCGGCGGAGTCGTCGTACGTCACCGGCGCGGTCCTGGTCGCCGACGGCGGCGCCCACGCCGTCGACCTCCCCACGCTGGCGTTCGAGCGCGCGGGCATGTGACACCGCGGCTCGTGAGTGTTCAGTCGGGTTCTAACCCGACTGAACACTCACGAGCCGAGGTAGGCGGAGTGCAGGGTGGCGGGGGAGTCGAGGAGGGTCTGCGCGTCACCGGTGTAGGTGACGCGGCCCGACGAGACGACCACCGCCTCCTGCGCGACGCCGAGCGCCAGGTGCGTGAACTGCTCGACCAGCAGGATCGCGGCTCCCTCCTCGGCGAACCGCGTGACCACCGGCAGCAGCCGGGTGAAGACCACCGGGGCCAGGCCGAGCGACATCTCGTCGATGAGCAGGAACGCCGGGCGCGCGGCGAACGCGCGGGCCAGCACCACCATCTGCTGCTCGCCACCCGACAGCAGGGCCGCGGGGGAGTCGCGGCGCTTGTCCAGCTCGGGGAACAACTCCAGGACCTCGTCCACGGCCGCCGGGGTGCGGGCGGTCAGGCGGAGGTTCTCCAGCACCGTGAGCCCCGGGAACACCGCCCGGCCCTGCTCGATGTGCGCCAGCCCGAGCCGGGCCCGCGCGACCCGGGAGTGCCGGGTGACGTTCACGCCGTTGAGGTGGACGCTGCCCGCCGAGGGCGCCACCACCCCGGACACCGCTTCCAGCAGGCTCGTCTTCCCGGCCCCGTTCGGCCCGACCAGCGCGGTGATCCGGCCCGGCTCGAGGATGAGGTCGACGTCGCGGATGACCGGGCCGGCTCCGCGCTTCACCGTCAGCCCGTGGACTCGCAACGCGTTCACAACAGCTCCGTTTCGCCCATGTACGCCTTCAGCACGGCCGGGTCGGCCAGCACGTCCGCCTGCGGCCCGCTCGCCAGTACCTGCCCGAAGTCGAGCACCGTGAGCGTGTCGCAGACCGACCGCACCAGGTCGAGGTCGTGCTCGATGAGCAGCACCGAGACCCCGAACCGGGCCGGGACCTGGCGCAGCCGCCGCCCGAAGGCGACGTGCTCTTCGTGCGGCAGGCCGGCCGCCGGCTCGTCGAGCAGCAGCACCCGGGGCTTCGCGAGCAGGTGGCCGACGACCTCGACGAGCCGCCGCGCGCCCGCGTCCACCCGGGACAGCGGCGTGCGCGGGGACGGGCAGCCGAAGAACTCCAGCGCCTCGGCGGCTTCGCGGCCGGTGAGCCGCCGCCGGGCGACGAACCGGACGTACGCGCCGACGGTGAGGCCGGGCGGGACGCGGTCCTGCTGGAACGTCCGCCGCAGCCCGGCGCGGGCCCGGCGGGTGGGCGAGCCGGTGAGCGGCCTGCCGCCGAGGGTGACCGTGCCGGTCGCGCGGGGGAGGAAGCCGCTGATCGCGTCGACCAAAGTGGACTTCCCGGCGCCGTTCGGCCCGATGACGCCGAGGATCCCGTGTTCGGGCACGGTGATGTCCACATCGGACAGCGCGGTGACGTGTCCGAAGGAGACACTCAGGCCGCGCACCGCCAGCACGGGATCACCGGGCGGCAAGGGTTCGACGTCGGCGACCCCGGTGGTGAGCCCGACGCCCGCGGGGGCACCGCGGCGGTACCAGAGGTTCCGCACGGCCGTGCCGAGGTTGCCGCGGCCGGTGAGGGCCTGGACGCCGAGCACGCCGAACACGACGAAACCCCAGTCCTGCGGCACGCCCCAGCGTTTGAGCAGCTCGGGTACGGCGACCCAGAGCAGCGCGCCGAAGACGGCCATGTCGATCAGGTGCGCGCCGGACATGATCGCCAGCACGTACAGCGCGAGGGACTGGATGGCGGTGAAGCTCGCCGGGAAGGCCAGCCCGACCTGGCCGGTGAGCAGCCCGCCGCTGACGCCGCCGAGCGCGGCGCTGACCGCGAAGGCGGTGAGCTTGGAGGTCCGCACCCCCGCGCCGACGGCGGCGGTCCCGCGTTCGGAGAAGGCGACCAGCTGCCAGCTGCTGCCCCAGCGGCCGCGGCGCAGGAAGTGCACGAGGAGCCCGCAGGCGACGAGTACGAGCACGGCGAACAGGAAGTAGGACCGGTCGTCGGAGAAGGCCGCCGGTCGTTCGACCGAGAGGCCTTCGGTGGCGCCGGGGAACTGGATCTGCACGAGCGTGAGGTCGGCGGCCGCGGCCAGCCCGAGGGTGACCACGGCGAGGGTGATGCCGCGCAGCCGCAGCGCGGGCAGCCCGACGAGCACCCCGGCCAGCGCGGCGGCCAGGCCGCCGAGCACAAGCCAGGTGCCGAACCCGCCGGGCACGCCGGCGACGTTGCAGGCGGAGACGACGAACGCCCCCACCGCGGCGAAGGTCAGCTGGCAGAGGGAGATCATGCCGGCGGTCCCGGTGACGACGCCCAGCCCGAGCAGCGCGATGGCCGCGACGACGGCACTGACGCCGAGGTAGACGAAGTACCCGGCGAGCCCGACGCTCAGCGCGTACCCGACGCCGATCGCGGCGGCGGCGACGAGGAAGGGCAGCCCCGCCCGGGCGACGCGGTGTTCAGCGAGCCGCACGGTGTGCCTCCTCCACGGCCGAAGCCTGGGCCAGACCCGGCGCCGGTGCCTGAGCCGGGACTGGGGCCGGTGCCGAAGCTGCGGCCTGGCCCGGGGCCGCTGGCAGTGCCGAGGTTGCGGCTGGTGCCGGGCCTGCTGCCGGTGTCGGAGTTGCGGCTTGACCTGGGGCCGCTGGCAGTGCCGAGGTTGCGGCTGGTGCCGGGCCTGCTGCCGGTGCCGGAGCTGCGGCCTGGCTCGGGGCCGCGGGTAGCGCCGAAGGTGCAGCCGATGCTGCAGCTGGTGCCGGGCTTGTTGCCGGTGTCGGAGCTGCGGCCTGACCTGGGGCCGCGGGTAGCGCCGAACGTGCAGCCGAAGCTGCAGCCGGTGCCGGGCCTGCTGCCGGTGCCGGAGCGGCGGCCTGGCCCGGTGCCGGAGCTGCAGCCGATGCCGCGACCGGAGCTGGCGCGAGGTCCGGTGCCGCAGCCGGTGCGTGGGCCGTCGGCCGCCGGGTGCGCCCGAACAGGCGTCTGGCGAGTCGCGTGCCGTCGCACGCCCGGGGCCGGGCGACGTGGTGTTCAGCGAGCCGCATCCCACACCTCCTTGCGCTGCGTCCACAGCAGCAGTGCCACGATGACCAGGAACGGGAGGAAGTACCGCAGCACCGACAACTTGTCCGCCTGGGCGACCGCCCCCTGTGCCATGCCCAGGACCAGGCCGCCCGTCACGGCCAGGTCCAGCCGGCGGAAGCCGCCGAGCAGCGCCGCTGCCGCGGCCGGGACCACCAGCATCGCCAGTGACGTCGGGTCGTTCGACTGCGACGGGGCCACGATCGACACCGCCAGCGTCGCGATCACCCCGGTCGCCGTCCAGACGCCGACCGACAGCGGGCGGGCCGGGATGCCCAGCAGCTCCGCCGTCGTGGGGCGCTCGGACAGCGCCCGCAGCCGGACGCCCAGTGACGTGCGGGCCAGCACCGCGCGGCAGCCCAGCGCCACCAGTACCGCCAGCGCCACCGTCACGACGGTGACCTGGCTGACCACCACGCCACCCAGCGTGAACGCCGGCCCGGCCAGCAGCGGGTGGAACGGCTGCGGTTTGTTGCCGAACAGGATGAACGCGAGCGAAATCAGCAGCAGGAGCACGGCCACCGTCACCGCCGACCGCGTCCCGGTGTCGGCTTCGGCGAGCCACGTGGAGACGATCCAGCCGAGCACCGCGCTCAGCGCGCCGCCGAGCAGGATGCCGGCCAGCGTCGCCAGCCACTCGGGGAACCCGAGGTGGACGGAGAGGAAGACGGCGACGTAGCAGCCGAACATCCCGGTCGCGGACTGGGCGAAGTTGACCACCCGCACCAGCCGCGACATCAGGGTCAGGCAGACCGCGAGCACCGCGTAGAGGCCGCCGGCGGCGAGGCCGGCCAGTGCGCCCTGCAGCATGAACGTCCTCCTACGGCTTCGGGATCCGCAGCCAGTCGCGCGCCGACAGCTCCCACTTGTTCGTGCCGGTGGCGAGCTTGATCGGCCAGCCCGCGGTGTTGTCGTGGTGGGCCTGCGCGGGCCCGAACACGTACGGCGTGCCGACCATCGGGTCGCTGATCGGCTTCATCTCGCGCAGCGCCTTGGTCACCGTCTCGCGGGTGATGTCGCCCTTCATCTCGCGCAGCACGGCGAGGAAGTACTTCGCCGCCAGGTAGCCGCCCTGGCTGAACGACGTCAGCGGGATCTTGTTCTTCGTCATCAGGTCCCGCCACTCCTGGTTGGCCGGGGCGGTGGCGTCGGTGAAGGGGTAGAACTCCGCGGGTACGTACACCCCGGCGCCGGCGTTCGAGATCGCCTTGGCGTAGTTCTCGCTGTAGACGCTGGTCAGCAGCAGCCACGTGACGTCGGTCCAGCCCTGCGCCTGCGCGGCCTTGAGCTGGCCGATCGAGTCCGGCTCCACCGGGTTCACCGTGATCGCCTTGCAGCCGGCCGCCCGCGCCTTGACGATGTAGGGCGTGTAGTCCGACCCTCCATAGGGGACGGTCGAGTCGACGTACTTCAGCTTCTTGCCGGTGATCTTCGTCCACTCGCCGATCGCCGCCTGGTACGCGGGGAGCGTGTTGCCGGCGATCTCCAGCAGCGCGCAGACGTCGTCGAGCTTCAGCACCTCCGTGCCGTAGAGCAGGGTCAGCGTCATGTCGTGGAAGGGCCCGACGTTGACCGGGGCGATGTTCGCGCTGGAGAAGCACGCCGGGTCGACGCCGATGCCCGGCATCGACAGGATTTTCTGCTGCTCGTAGTACTTTTCGTTGATCTCGCACTCGATCAGGCTCGACGACCCGACCAGCGCGACGGCCGAGTCGCCGCCGACCACCTCGCGGGCGGCCGCGGCGGCCGCCGACGGGTCGCCCTTGTCGTCGATCGCCTTGTAGTCGATCCGGCGGCCGTTGACGCCGCCGGCGGCGTTGGCTGCGTCGAACACGGCTTTCGCCGCTTGCGAGGATTCGGGGAAGGTGGCCGCGCCGCTGAGCGCGTTCACCGAGCCGACGACGATCGGGCCGCTCGACCCGGCGTCGGAACCGGCGCAGCCGGTGGCGGCCAGGAGCACGGCGGCGGTGAGGGCGGGCAGGACTTTTCTCATGGCTGCTCCCGGGTCGCGGCCACGACGGGCGCGGAGTCGACGATCTGCTCGAAGGAGGCGACCTCGCCGCCGTCGAAGCGCCACAGGTGCGCGACGCGGGCGGTGAAGGACCGGCCGGTCCGGCGGTGCGTGCCGGTGTAGGTGCCGACGCCGATCACCGCGTCCCCGGCGTCCAGCAGGTCGCCGAGGGTGAAGCGGTAGCCGTCCCAGTCCCGGCCGATCGGCTCGAACACGTGCTCCCGCACCGCGTCCGGGCCGGTGTAGGTGCCGGCGTAGGGGAAGCCGGCGGCTTCGGTCCACGTCGTCGCCGGGCCGAGCGGGGCGAGCATGCCGGGCAGGTCGCCCCGGTCGCTGGCGGCGTAGTGCGTGCGGATGACGTCCACATTGGACACGTGCGGCTCCTTCAGACGGGCTGGGCATCGGGGTAGCTGACCGAGCCGAGCGGGTAGACGTGCCCGCCGGCGCGGGAGTGCTCGGAGCGGCCGTCGCCGGTCAGCCCGAGGAACACGCCGGTGGTGCGCAGCGCGTAGCCGAGGTCGTGCAGCCACACGCTGGCCACGGCGATCCGGAATTCGCGGAAGCAGAACAGGTACAGCCCGTCGGCGAACTTCCACACCGTCGACAGGTCCATGTCCCCGTGGCCGCGCTGGACACCTTCCAGGCACTGCCAGGCGTAACGCTCCGAGGAGACGTAGACGTGCTCGTAGAGGTGGTCGGGGCTGTAGCGGTAGAGGTTCCGCTTGCCGATCAGGTCCCGCGACGGCCCCGGCACGTCACCGGAGGGCGTGCCCCCGCCGGTGACGCCGCTGCGGAAGTGCTGCGACACCCGGGGAACGACGTTTTCGGCGCCGATCACCGAACGGACGGCGAGCGCGCGGTGCGACGTCGTGGAGTAGACGACGGTGAGCGCTTCGCCGTCGACGCTGGTGAGCGGCAGGTTCACGAAGAAGACGTCGTCCCGGACGGCGACGGCGTCGTACGGGTCCTTGACGCCGTTGCACACGACGTGCTCGGCGTCGGTGAAGCTCAGCGAGAGGACTTCGCCGTCGTCGAGGGTGATCGTGACGTCCCGGCCGGTGAGGTCGGCGTCCGGCAGGCGGTAGGTGGCGATCCCGGCGGCGAACTCGTCGTAGGTGCGCCAGCCGTCGGTGGGGGCTTCGGGCATGGCCTCATCGTCGGGCGGGTGCCCGGTCCGGGCGAGCGGTCACGCGCTGCGGGGCAACTACCGGACGCTGACGGTCAACTCCCGGCGCAGTTCGCTGGGCGCCCGGCCGAACGCGGTCTTGAACACGCGCGAGAAGTGCGCGGCGTCGACGAACCCCCAGCGGGCGGCGATGGCCGCCACCGGGCGGCCGGCGTGCACCGGGTCGAGCAGGTCGCGGCGGCAGTGCTCGAGGCGCCGGGCGCGGATCCAGCCGGAGACCGTGGTGCCCTGCTCCTGGAACAGGCCGTGCAGGTGCCGCGTCGAGATGAAGTGCCCGGCGGCGATCCGGGCCGGGGTGAGGTCCGGGGAGTGCAGGTTCGCGTCGATGTGCGCGCGGATCCGGCGCATCAGCTCGTGGTGCGGGTCGGCGTTGGCGTGCGCGAGGTCGAGTTCGGTGGCCACCAGCGTCGAGAGCAGGTCGACGGCGCTGTGCGCGAGCCGCGCGCCCGCGGGGCCCGCCAGCTGCTCGAGGTTGCCGCCGAGCTGGGCGAGGAACGGCACGACGACGTTGCCGACGCCCTCCTTGCCCGACATCCGCACCGCGGTCAGCCGCCCGACGAGCTCGGCGGGCAGGTCGATCAGGCGCTGCGGGAACATCACGACCAGCGTCCGGAAGTCCTCCTCGAAGACCAGCGAGTAAGGCCGGTGCGTGTCGTAGAGGGCGACGTCGCCGGGGCGCAGCACGGCCTGGCGGTCGTCCTGCACCAGCAGCCCGGTGCCGGCCAGGATGAGGCTCAGCTTGTAGTAGCGCCGCTCGGCGCGGGCGATCAGCTCGGGCGTGCGCTCCACGACGTGGGGCGACGCGGTCACCTCGGAGACCTGCACCTCGTCGGCGGCCGACGAGCGGATCCGGCCGCGGAAGCCGTCGCCGCCCGCGGTCACGTGCAGCGGGACGAACGACTGCGAGACGGCGGTGCGGAACTCGGTGAAGTCGCGGGCGATGAGGGTCGTGGGTGCGGGCACGGGGTCACCTCGCAGCGTTGGGAGGGGGCAGCGTCGTATACGATAAGCGATACGATCTTCCGCGACAATGCTCTGAAGGGGACGTTCCTGGCATCACATGACAGGAACGTCCCCTTCAGGGCGTCCGGGCCAGGCGGCGGAGCAGGGTCGCGAGGCCGTCGGGGGCCCGGCCGTGCAGGCGGGCGCTGGTCACCACCGGGGCCGACGGCTCGAAGCAGCGACGGAAGCCCGCCTGGCCGAGGCGGCGCCACAGGTCGTGGTCCTCGCCGGTCGCCCGGGGCCCGAAGCCGCCGGCGGCGTCGAACGCGTCCGCGCGGACGCCGAGGTTCGCGCCGTACACCGAGCCGTGGCCGGTGGCCGTGCGGGCGTCGTCGAGGATGTGCTCGTACTGCCGCAGAGCGCGGGCCGAGGTGCTGAACGGCGCCGCCAGCTCGGCCGTCCCGGCGATCGCGTGGTAGCCCTGCCGCGCCCGGGC
This sequence comes from Amycolatopsis solani, assembly GCF_033441515.1. NCBI lineage: Bacteria > Bacillati > Actinomycetota > Actinomycetes > Pseudonocardiales > Pseudonocardiaceae > Amycolatopsis > Amycolatopsis solani. The sequence goes on along the minus strand of NZ_JAWQJT010000002.1, from coordinate 1,182,953 downwards.
CAGGTGCGCCCGCGCCCAGCCGGGCGTCACGCGCGTGTCCGCGTCCGTGCTCAGCAGCAGCGTGCCGGCCGCCGGAGCACGCAGCCGCTCGCGGACGCGCGCGATCCCGAGGTCGCGGACCTCGCCGATCGTCCGCGCCGACGTGGCGGTCACGACCACGCCGGGCAGGCCGCCGAACGCCGCGCGGGCGGTCGCGGCGGTGGCGTCCCGGCAGCGGTCGGCGACCACGCAGACCGCGTACGCGACCCCGGACGGCAGCCGCCGCAGGGCTTCGCCGAGTGCGTGCACGCACCCGCCGACCAGTTCCGCCTCGTCCCGGGCCGGGACGACGACCCCGATCGCCTCGATCACCGGCGCCTCAGCACGTGCAGCAGGAACTGCTCGTCGGTGTGCTCGACCAGCGGCTCGAGCGCCGGGTGCGCCAGCAGCCGGGCGTGGGCGTCCCGCCCGTCGCGCGGCGCTTCGGGCGCCCACGGAAGCCAGTGCACGGCGAGCAGGTGCCCGCCGGGGCGCAGGGCGGCCACCGAAGCCTCGACGGTCTCTTCGAACGCGAGATCGTCCAAGTAGTACAGGAGTTCCCCGTACACGAACAGATCGACCGGCCCGTCGGGGATCGCGGCCGGCACCGATCCCATGTGGACGTCCACATGGGACAGCCCGGCGACGGCTTCGCGGGCGCGCGAGACGGCCGCGGGCACGGGGTCGAAGGCCAGCACGCGCCCGGCCCGGGCGGCGAGGTCGCGGGTGAGCACGCCGACGCCGCAGCCCGGCTCGACGACCGTCCCGTAGTGCTCGTCGGGCAGGCACGCCAGCGCCACCGCCCGCTTGCGCCGCTCGTACCACTTCGTCCCGACCGACCACGGGTCTTCGGCGCCCGCGTACAGCTCGGCGAACCGGCTGACCGGCGCCGAGGCGCGCGGCGGTTCGCGGAAGAACACCTCGGTGTCGCGCGCGAAGTGGGCCAATACCTCGTCCGGCAGGATCGGGTCCTCGCCCCGCGGACCGGGCTTCACCTGGGAGGGGAAGGCCGCGATGGCGGCCGCCTTGGCGGCCCGCTCGGCCGCCGTGAGCCCGAGCGACCGGGCCCGCGCCCACGGGATCGCGGGGTCGTCCGGCCGCAGCCGGTGCCACAGCCAGATCGGGTACGACCAGCACTGCGCGGTCAGCGGCGCGGCGGCGATGGCGGCCCGCGCGGCCGCCTGGTGGTCCGGGTGCGGGTCGCCCGGCCAGGGGAACAGGCACAGGTCATGGCCGGCGGCCCGCTGCCGCACCGCCTCGGTCAGCTCGTCGCCGTGCGCGGAGAGCCCGGAATCCGGCAGGCCCAGCCACACCGGCTCGACCCCGGAAAGCCCTTGGGCCCGCAGGGAATCCGCCAGCTCCAGGCGGCGGATCCGGCCGAGCTCACGGCGTTCCTCCGCGCTCGAAGCCGGGAACGCCGCTTCGCCGTCGGTCGCGACGACGAGCGTCACGGCGGTTCCTTCCGCGTGCAGCCGCTGCAGGAGCCCGCTCGCGCCGAGCGTCTCGTCGTCGGGGTGGGCGGCGACGACCAGCGCCCGCTCGAACGCCTGCGCCGGCCACGGCGGGAGCTCGGGCCGCGCGGCCCACTCGGCTTCCGGGACGAACGCGGTCACGGCGTGGCCAGGACGTCGCGGCCGAGCGCGGCGAGGTCCCGCTCGGCGTGGTGCTGCCGGACGTACACCGGCAGATCGGCGACGCGCTGGGCGAAGCGCCGGTCCCGGCACGCCGGTGTCGGCCCGGTGACCTTGAGCGCCCGCTCCAGCACCTCGACGGCGGCGCGCTCGGCCGCGGCCCGGCAGGTCCCCGCGACCAGCGGGTCCACCGGGCCCCGGGCCGCGCGGGCGAGCACGGCGTCGGCCGCGCTCAGTGCCGTGTGGATCGCGCCGACGTGCGCCAGCTGGTGCTCGTCGGCGCCGCCGCGCTCGCGCAGGTAGGCCAGGACGCCGTCGGCGACGCCCGCCGCGCCGCCGAGCCAGACCGCCGCCACCCCGGCGCCGCCGAGCGCGAACCCGGGCCGCGCCACGTACCAGCCGGGCGGCCCGACGGGCGTGCCCGGCACCCCGTCGAACACGACGTCACCGCTGTCGGAGGCGTCCATGCCCACGGCCTGCCACGCGTCCGGGTGCCGCCGGACCCGCGGGTCGGCGAGGTCGGCTTCGACGAGCCGGTCACCGGCGGCCACCAGCGCGCGGTCGAGCACGGACAACCCGGAGCAGAACCGGACCGTCCCGGTGAGCGCGCCGCCTTCGAGGACCGCGCCGGTCCCGCCGGACTTGGCCGCCCACACGCCGTAGAGCGCGCCCGCGGCCGGGGAGAGCCCGGCCTCGGCGAGGATGGCGACGGCGTCGGCGTGCCCCTCGGCGAGCCGGGCCAGCGCCAGGTCCCGGCGGCCGAACGCGGCCAGCGCCGCCCAGCGCCGCGCGGTGTGAGAACCACCGGGCAGCGGCAGGTCGAGGTCGCCCGCCGTGTGCAGGGTGCGCAGCTCGGCGGCGATCGACGAGCTGGTGCGCGGGGGTGGCAGGGGCTTCGGCGGCGCGTTCGTCAACAGGGTCTCCACAAGATCCACGAGTACCCGCTTCCCCCGGTGCTTACGCGGGGTGTGAACGCGTTCCCGGGCGGGCACCCGGGGGGATGACGCGAACCCGGGCCTACCACGACGGCGAGCTCCGCAAGGAAGACTTCCCCGTCTCGGCCGTTTCCGACTTCCTGGCCGAACCGGACACCGTCGTGTGGGTCGACCTGTGTGAACCGTCCGAAGCGGACCTGGGCGAGCTCGCCGGGGAACTGGGCCTGCACCGGCTCGCGGTCGAAGACGCCCTCCAAGAGCACCAGCGGCCGAAGCTCGACCGCTACGACGGCCACGCGTTCCTCACCGCCTACGCCGTCCGGCCCGGCTCCGCGGACGAACCGACGACGACCGCCGAGCTCGCCGTGTTCATCACGCCCCGCGCGCTGGTGACCGTCCGCAAGGACGACGGCTTCGACATCGAGGGCGTCACGCGCCGCTGGGACCAGGCGCCGGACCTCGCGAAGGCCGGGGTGCCGTTCCTGCTGCACGGCCTCCTCGACGACGTCGTCGACGGCCACTTCGACGCCGTCCAAGCGCTCGACGACGACGTCGAGGACCTGGAGGACCTGGTGTTCGACGACCGTCCCGACACCGGTGAGCTGCAGCGGAGCTCGTTCCGGCTGCGCAAGAACCTGTCCGCGCTGCGCCGGGTGGTGGTGCCCGTGCCCGACGTCGTCGCGTCGCTGATGCGGCCGGACCTGCGGCTGGCCGACGACACCACCCGCCCGTACTTCGAGGACGTCCGCGACCACGCGCGCCAGGCCGCCGACCACACCGAAGCGCTGCGCGAACGCCTCACGACGATCCGCGAAACCCAGCTGAACCTGCAGAGCGACCGGCTGAACCTGATCATGAAGAAGGTCACCGGGTGGGCCGCGGTGATCGCGGTGCCCACCGCGGTGACCGGGTTCTACGGGCAGAACGTCCTCTACCCGGGGAACGGTACGGTGGGCGGGTTCTGGGTCTCGACCACCGTGATGCTGGTGCTCTCGGTCGGGCTGTACGTGCTCTTCAGGAAGCGGGACTGGCTGTGACCGCGGCCCCGCGGCGGATCAGCTCCCGGCCCCGCTCGTAGTCGTCGTCGGCCTCGTGGGTGAGGACGCCGGCCACCCGGCCGTCGCGTTCGTACCAGACCGTGAACCCGCCGTCGTCGCGCGGGAACGGGCGGGCGTGGTCGAAGCCGTCGCCCCACGCGGCGTACTTCAGGACGCGGTCGCCGAGCACCGACCAGAAGCCGGGAACCTCGTCCCAGGTGGCGTCTTCGCCGGCCGCGGTCCGCCCGGCGACTTCACCCATCGCGAGGCCTTCGCCCCAGTGCTCGACGGCCAGCGCGCGTCCCGCGGCCGGGTTGTGCGCCAGTGCGACGTCACCCGCGGCGAGCACGTCGGCGCGGCTGGTGCGCAGGTGCTCGTCGGTGCGGATCCGGCCTTGTTCGACGGCGAGCCCGGCCGCTTCGGCGAGCTCGATCCGGGGCCGGACGCCGGTGGCGAGCACGACGAGCCCCGCGTCGAGGACCGGCACCAGGTCGGTGCGGACGCGGTGGCCGCCCTCGACCGACAGCAGCTTCGTCCCTCGAAGCACGCTCACGCCCTCGGACTTGAGCCAGCGCAGCAGGAATCCGCCGGCTTCGTGGCCGAGCCGCCGCTCCTGCGGGACGTCGCCGGTGCAGACGACGGTCACCTGCAGTCCCAGGCGGGACAGGGAGATCGCGGCTTCGCAGCCGATGAACCCGGCGCCCACCACGATCGCGCTGCGCACCCCGGCCGCCGCCGCACGCAGTTCGCGGGAGTCGGCGGCCGAGCGGAGGGTCCGGACGTCGGGGTGCCCGGCGCCGGGAATCCCGGGCCGGACGGGCTCCGCGCCGGTGGCGAGCACGCAGGTGGTGAAGCGGTGCTCGGCGCCGCCCGCGGTGCGGACCAGGCCCTCACCCAGTTCGGTGACCGGGTCGTCCAGTGTCACGGTGACGTCGTGCCCGTCGAGGGAGTCCAGCGGGGACAGCTCGGCCTCGCCGCGCAGGAATTCCTTCGACAGCGGCGGGCGCTCGTAGGGCGGGTCGGGGTCCGCGGTGAGCAGGCGGACCGGCCCGGCGCCGCCCGCTTCCCGGTAGGCGCGGGCCGCCGACACGCCGGCCGGCCCGCTTCCGACGACGATCAGGTTCTCGGCATCCATGGCGGAGGGGTACCCACTGGGGCGCCGGGGAACCGGCGGGGTGCCGCGCGCCCCGCGGCCCTCCACAATGGAACGTCCATTGTGGACACAACTGGGCGGGCACGGCTGTGGGCGGTGCCGCCGCCGGGTGCGGGGTACCGCTGTCTGGGAGCGTGTTCAGCCGAATGGGTCAACGCGACCGGATGGCCTGTGGGAAAAGGAAAGGCTCTCGAGGACCGCCAGGGAGCGCGCGCGGGCACGGGCGCGGCTGGATGCTCAACCGTTGCCTCTCAGCATAGTGCGGCTGCACTATGCTGAGCCACCCGGTGCGCACACCGGGACGGCGCCGGGGCGCCGAAAACCGGAGAAACGGGTGGCGGATGGGTGGGGCAATGGCCGAAGGGACGCGCCCGGGTGCCAAAGGCGCAGTCGCAGGTGTCGGCGAGGCGGGGGAGCAGGAGCTGCGCCGGCTGCTGGCCGGCCTGACCGCGGTGCGCGACGGCGACTTCGGCATCCGGCTGCCCGGTGGCGCCGACGGCCTGCTCGGCGAGATCGCCACGGTCTTCAACGGCATGGCCGACCAGCTGTCGCTGTTCACTTCGGAGGTCACCCGCGTCGCCCGCGAGGTCGGCAGCGAGGGCCAGCTCGGCGGGCAGGCGAAGGTCCCCGGCGTGTCCGGCACCTGGAAGGACCTCACCGACTCGGTGAACGCCATGGCCGGCAACCTCACCACCCAGGTGCGTGACATCGCGCAGGTGGCGACCGCGGTGGCGAAGGGCGACCTGTCGCAGAAGATCGACGTCGACGCCCGCGGCGAGATCCTCGAGCTGAAGGACACCGTCAACACGATGGTGGACCAGCTGTCGTCGTTCGCGGACGAGGTCACCCGGGTGGCGCGCGAGGTCGGCAGCGAAGGCAGGCTCGGCGGCCAGGCCCAGGTTCCCGGCGTCGGCGGGGTCTGGCGCGACCTCACCGACTCGGTGAACTTCATGGCCGGGAACCTGACCGACCAGGTCCGCAACGTCGCCCAGGTGACGACCGCGGTCGCGAAGGGCGACCTCTCGCAGAAGATCACGGTCGACGCCCGCGGCGAGATCCTCGAGCTCAAGAGCACGATCAACACGATGGTCGACCAGCTGTCCTCCTTCGCGGACGAGGTCACGCGCGTGGCCCGCGAGGTGGGTACCGAGGGTCGGCTGGGTGGTCAGGCCGACGTCAAGGGCGTCTCGGGCACTTGGCGCGACCTCACCGACTCGGTGAACTTCATGGCGGGCAACCTGACCGACCAGGTCCGCAACATCGCCCAGGTCGCCACCGCCGTGGCGAAGGGCGACCTGTCCCAGAAGATCAACGTGACCGCCCGCGGCGAAGTCCTGGAGCTCAAGGACACGCTGAACACGATGGTCGATCAGCTGTCCGCGTTCGCGGACGAGGTCACGCGCGTGGCCCGCGAGGTGGGCACCGAGGGCCGGCTGGGTGGCCAGGCCGACGTCAAGGGCGTCTCCGGCACCTGGAAGGACCTCACCGAGTCGGTCAACGTCATGGCCGACAACCTCACCGCGCAGGTCCGCTCGATCGCCCAGGTCACCACCGCCGTCGCGCGCGGTGACCTGTCGCAGAAGATCCGCGTCGACGCCCGCGGCGAGATCCTCGAGCTGAAGGAGACCATCAACACGATGGTCGACCAGCTCTCCGCGTTCGCGGACGAGGTCACCCGGGTGGCGCGCGAGGTCGGCACCGAGGGCAACCTGGGCGGGCAGGCGACCGTCCGCGGCGTGTCCGGGACGTGGAAGAACCTCACCGACAACGTCAACGTGATGGCGTCCAACCTGACCGGCCAGGTGCGCTCGATCGCCCAGGTCGCGACGGCGGTCGCGCGCGGCGACCTGTCCGGCAAGATCACCGTCGAGGCCAAGGGCGAGGTCGCGGCGCTGGCCGACGTCATCAACACGATGGTCGACACGCTCTCGGCGTTCGCGGACGAGGTCACCCGCGTCGCCCGCGAGGTCGGCACCGAAGGCATGCTCGGCGGCCAGGCGCGCGTGCCGAACGTGGCCGGCACCTGGAAGGACCTCACCGACAACGTCAACTCGATGGCGAACAACCTCACCGGGCAGGTCCGCAACATCGCCCAGGTGACCACCGCCGTCGCGCAGGGCGACCTGACCCGCAAGATCGACGTCGACGCTCGCGGCGAGATCCTGGAACTCAAGACGACGATCAACACGATGGTCGACCAGCTCTCGGCGTTCGCCGCGGAGGTCACCCGCGTGGCCCGCGAGGTCGGCAGCGAAGGGCGCCTCGGCGGCCAGGCCGAGGTCGAGGGCGTGTCGGGCACCTGGAAGCGGCTCACCGAGAACGTCAACGAGCTGGCCGGGAACCTCACCCGGCAGGTCCGCGCGATCGCCGAGGTCACCAGCGCGGTCGCCGAGGGCGACCTGACCCGCTCGATCACCGTCGACGCCTCCGGCGAGGTCGCCGAGCTGAAGGACAACATCAACTCGATGGTGGAGTCGCTGCGCGAGACGACGCGGGCGAACCAGGAGCAGGACTGGCTGAAGTCCAACCTGGCCACCATCACCGGGCTCATGCAGGGCCGGCGCGACCTCGCCGTCGTCGCGGCCGCGGTGATGGACGAGCTGGTCCCGCTGGTCAACGCCCAGTTCGGCGCGTTCTACCTGGCCGACGACACCGCCGAGGTGCCCGAGCTGCGGCTGGTCGGCGCCTACGGCCACCCGGACGACGGCGACGGCCCGGCGATCCGGTTCCGGGTCGGCCAGTCGCTGGTGGGGCAGGCCGCGCGCAGCCGCCGCCCGATCGTCGTCGACGACGTGCCGCCCGGCTACGCCACCATCTCGTCCGGGCTCGGCAGCACCGCGCCGGCCGGCCTGATCGTGCTGCCGATCGTGGTCGAGGACCAGGTGCTCGGCGTGCTCGAACTGGCGTCGGTGCACGGCTTCACCCCGGTGCACCGTGCGTTCCTCGAACTGCTGATGGAGCAGATCGGCGTCAACGTCAACAGCATCGTGGCCAACGCCCGCACCGACGAGCTGCTCGGCGAGTCGCAGCGGCTGACCGCCGAGCTGCAGGCCCGCTCGGAAGAACTCCAGGCGCGGCAGGAGGAACTCCAGTCGTCCAACGCCGAACTGGAGGAGAAGGCGGCGCTGCTGGTCACGCAGAACCGCGACATCGAGACGAAGAACCTGGAGATCGAGCAGGCCCGCCAGGAGCTGGAGGCCCGCGCCCAGCAGCTGACGCTGGCGTCGAAGTACAAGTCGGAGTTCCTGGCCAACATGAGCCACGAGCTGCGCACCCCGCTCAACAGCCTGCTCATCCTGGCCCAGCTGCTCGCCCAGAACCCGACCCGCAACCTCACCGCCAAGCAGGTCGAGTACGCCGGGATCATCCACTCCGCGGGGTCGGACCTGCTGCAGCTGATCAACGACATCCTCGACCTGTCGAAGGTCGAGGCCGGGAAGATGGACGTCACGCCGGAACAGGTGTCGCTGCGCGGCCTGCTGGACTACGTCGAAGCGACGTTCCGGCCGATGACCTCCCAGCGCAACCTCGACTTCCGGATCACGGTCGCCCCCGGCTCGCCCGCCGAACTGCTCACCGACGACTCGCGCCTGCGGCAGGTGCTGCGCAACCTGCTGTCCAACGCGGTCAAGTTCACCGAGGTCGGCGGGATCGAGCTGCACATCGAAGCGGTCGGCCCCGAGCGGCTGCCGCGGCCGTTGCGCGCGCACGGCCCGGCCGTCGCCTTCCGGGTCACCGACACCGGCATCGGCATCGCCGAGCACCAGCTGGAGTCGATCTTCGGCGCGTTCCAGCAGGCCGACGGCACCACCAGCCGCAAGTACGGCGGCACCGGGCTCGGCCTGTCCATCAGCCGCGAGATCGCCCAGCTGCTCGGCGGGTTCATCACCGCCGAGAGCACGCTGGGCGAGGGCAGCACGTTCACCTTCTCGCTGCCGGTCGCGCGCCCGGACTTCTCGATGCTGCCCGCGGGGGAGCACACCAGCGCCGTCGTCGTCTCGGGTGACCGGGGTGCCGCGCTCGCCGCGGTGGCGCCGCGCGCGTACCGGCGGCTGCTGGTCGTGGAGGAGCGCCAGCACGGGCTGCTGACGCTGGTCGCCGAAAGCGCGGCCGCGGACCTCTCCGACAGCCGGGACAGGGGTCTTTCGCCCGCCGACGTCGAGGTCGTGACGGCGGTCGGCACGCAGGAGGCGGCGGCCGCGCTCGCCACCGACGCCTACCACTGCGTGGTGCTGGACCTGGACCTGCCGGACCGGGCCGCGTTCACGTTCCTCGACGCGATGCAGGGCGACAGCGCGCTGCGGCTGGTGCCGGTGCTCGCGCACAACAGCCGCCGCCTCGACTCCGAGCTCGAGCAGCTGGTGCAGTCCCGCGCGGACGTGCAGTCGCTGGAAGTGCTCTCCGGGCTGGACGAGCTGCGCGAGCGGATCGCGCTGCACCTGTCGGCCGAAGAACCCGGCGCGGTGCTGCCGCTGGTCCGCCCGGACGAGCCGGCGGCGCCGGTGCGGGCGGCCGACGTCGACACCACGCTGTCCGGGCGCACGGTGCTGATCGTCGACGACGACCCGCGCAACGTCTACGCGCTGACCGGGATCCTGGAACTGCACGGGATGCAGGTGCTGCACGCCGAAGACGGCCGCAAGGGCGTCGAAACGGTCGCCTCGCACCCCGGCATCGACCTGATCCTGATGGACGTCATGATGCCGGAGATGGACGGCTACACCGCGACCGCGAAGATCCGCGCGATGCCCGAGCACGCCGGCATCCCGATCGTGGCGGTGACGGCCAAGGCGATGCCGGGCGACCGCGAGAAGAGCCTCGCCTCCGGCGCGACCGACTACGTGACCAAGCCGGTCGACGCGGACGACCTGATCGCCCGCATCAAGCGGCACGTGACGGCGTGATCGGGTGACCGCCGAAGAGGAGACCCTCCCGGTGCTCGCGCCGCCCGCCGAGCTGTCCGCCAACCTGGCGCGGCTCGCCGACACCGTCACCCGGCTGCGCGGCGAGGTCGACCACGCGCACGCCGTCGCCGACGGCCGCGCGCTGATCGAGCTCGCCAAGGGCGTGCTGATGGAACGGCTGCACTGCACGCCCGCCGACGCCGCCCGGCAGCTGGAAAGCCTCGCCGGGCGGGCCGGGCTGACGCCGCTGGAGTTCGCCGCGGACGTCGTCGGCGAAGCGGCCGAGGACCGCATCACCGAAGTGGCGCAAGAGTTCCTGGCCCGCGCCGACGGGGAAGACTCCGTCGCGGTGCGGCTGCGCACCGCGGAAAGCGGCGTGCTCGCGGCGGGGGACACCCAGCGCGTCGCGGAGTCCATTTTGGAGCACGCGCTGCGCCCGCTCGGCGCGACCGCCGTCGCGGTGTGGCTCGCCGGGCCGGACGGGTCGCTGACGCTGGCCGGGTCGGCCGGGTTCTCGGCCGAGGAAGCCGCGCGCTGGCGGTACGTCCCGCCCGGCGTGGCGACGCCCGCCCGCAGCGCGCTGCTCGACCGCGACACCGTCTGGTACCCGACGCTGTCGGGCGCCGGGCTGCCCTCGCTCGGGCAGCACACCCTGGCCGGCGGCGGCCGGGTCGCGGTGCCCACCGGCACCGGCGGCCGGATCATCGGCGTCGTCGAGATGTGCTGGCCGGACCCGCTGCCCGCCGAGCCGGGACGGCAGCTGCGGCAGCTGGAGGCACTGGCCGAACTGTGCGCGCACACGCTCGACACGTGGGACGGCGTGGTCGCCCCGGTGTCGGCGGGGGCCGGGGACTTCCTCGGCGAGCTGGTGGACTTCGTCGACGGCCTGCACGACCCGGCCGTGCTGCTGTCGCCGTGCGTCGACGGCGGCCGGCTCACCGACTTCCGCATCCACCACGCCAACGTCCGCTTCGCCGATCCCGGCGGGCGGCCCCGCAGCCGGATCGTCGGCACCCGCCTGCTGGAGACGTACCCGCTGGCGGCCGAGGAGAGCGGCCTGCTCGACAAGATCCGCCGGGTCTACGCGACCGGCGAGCCGTTCCGCGCGGACAGCATGCCGGTCACCACCGTCGTCGACCAGGTGCCGCTGACGGTGCTGACCGACGTCAGCGTGACCCGGTTCGCCGGCAACGTGCTGCTGATCCTGCGCATCCAGGACGACGCGGCGAAGCTCGCCGTGCTGCTGCAGCACGCCCAGCGGCTCGGCCGGATCGGCGGGTTCGAGGAGAACGTCGTCACCGGGGCGATCACCTGGAACACCGAGCTGTTCGCGCTGTACGGCCTGCCGCCGAACGCCACCCCGCTCTCGCTGCACGACCTGGCCACCAACGCCCACCCCGACGACGCGCCGTCGATCGGCCGGTTCCTGCGCGCGGTGCTGCACCACCAGCGCCCGTCGTCGACGGCGTTCCGGCTGCAGCGCTCCGACGGCGTCGCCCGGCACATCCGGGTGGTCGCCGAGCCGGTGGCCGACGCCCGCGGCGAACTGCTCGCGGTCCGCGGCGCCTACCAGGACGTCTCGGCGCAGCACTGGACCGAGGTGGCGCTGGCGGCGACGCGCGACAAGCTGGCCGAGACCGAGCAGCAGGCGATCGAGCGCAACCGGCTGGCGCTGCAGCTGCAGCACGCGATCATGCCGCCGGCCACCGGCCCGATCGACATGCCGGGCCTGCGCGCCGCCGTCCGCTACCGGCCGGCGGAGAAGGAGCACCTGGTCGGCGGCGACTGGTACGACGCCGTCGCGCTGCCGACGGGTGAGGTGCTGCTGTGCGTCGGCGACGTCGCCGGCCACGGCATCGACGCGGCGACCGGCATGGTCAGCCTCCGCAACGCCCTGCGCGGCCTCGCGGCGACCGGCGCCGGCCCGGCGCAGCTGCTGACGTGGCTGAACCTGGTGGCCTACCACCTCACCGACCACGTCACGGCGACCGCGGTCGCGGCCGTCTACGACCCGGCGACCAAGACCCTGCGCTGGGCGCGGGCCGGGCACCTGCCCCCGATCGTCCGCCACCGCGGCGGCGGCGTGACGACGCTGCCCCTGATCCGCGGCTCCCTGCTCGGCGCGGTCCGCGACGTGACCTACCAGGAGGAGGAGATCCGCCTCGCCGACGGCGACATCCTGCTGATCTACACCGACGGCCTGATCGAGCGCCGCGACCGCCCGGTGCAGGAGACGGTGTCGAGGCTGGTGACCCTGGTCGAGCGCCACGACGGCGGCCTGGAGCACCAGCTGGACACGCTGCTGACCTACAGCACGGCCGACACCGACGACGACACCTGCGTGGTGGGCATCGAGGTCAGGACGAGCTGACCCGCCGGGCTTGCGGGGTTTCCTCGCCGCGGAACACCGCCGCGAGGAGTTCCGCGCCGTCGACCACGCGGGGGCCCGGGCGGTTGAAGTACGCCGGGCCGTCCAGGACCCACACCTGGCCGGTGCGCACCGCCGGGAGGTCCGCCCAGCCGGGCCGGGCCGCCAGTTCCGGGGCCTCGGCGAGCGTCCGCTCCGGTGCGAAGCCGCACGGCACCAGCAGCAGCACGTCCGGTCGCGCTTCGACCACCGCGTCCCACGGGACCGGCCGGGTGTGCTCGCCCGCCGCGGCGAGCAGCGGTTCGCCGCCGGCCAGCGCGATCTGTTCGGGAACCCAATGCCCCGCGGGCCAGATCGGGTCGAGCCACTCCAGCGCCACCACCCGCGGCCGGCGGCCCGGTGCCGGAAGCGCGCCCAAGCGGGTGCGCAACGCCGCGATCTCCGCGTCGGCCCGGTCCGGCACCCCGAGCACCTCGCCGACCCGGCGGAGGCAGTCGAGGACTCCGTCGAGCGTCGCCGGTTCCAAGCTCACCACCAGCGGGCCGGTGTCGAGGGTCCGGACGGCCTCGGACACCTGGCGGTAGGAGACCGCGCAGACCTCGCACAGGTCCTGGGTGAGCACCACGTCCGGGGCGAGGGCGGCGAGCAGTTCGCCGTCGAGGGTGTACAGGCCCGAGCCGCGGTGGGTGGCCGCGGAGATCTCGCGGCTCGACAAGGCGTCCGGGTCGAACTCCGCGCGGGTGACGACGGGGATGCCCTCGACCCGCCCCGGCGGCCAATCGCACTCGTGCGTCCGGCCGACGACGTCGGACAGCCGCCCGAGCACCGCGACGAGGTCCGTCGCGGCGGGCAGCAGGGAGACGATCCGCGTCACGGGTTGACGGCCAGCACCAGGAAGCCCGCCAGGAGGACCAGGTGCACGCCGCCCTGGAGGCGGGTCGCGCGGCCGGGGACGACCGTCAGGACGCTGACCACCACCGTCAGGGCCAGGAGCACGATCTGCGTCGAGCCGAGGCCGAGCAGCAGCTCGCCCGGCAGCCACACCGACGCCAGCGCGATCGCCGGGATGGTCAGGCCGATGCTCGCGATCGCCGAGCCGTAGGCGAGGTTGAGGCTGATCTGCATCCGGTCGCGCTGGGCCGCGCGCGTCGCCGCGAGGGTCTCCGGCAGGAGCACCAGCAGCGCGATCACCACGCCGACGAACGACTGGGGGAAGCCGGCCGCGCTGACGCCGGCTTCGATCGCCGGGGATTCCACCTTTGCCAGGCCGACCACCGCGACCAGGGCCACCAGCAGGAGCGCGAGGCTGCCCAGCGCCGCCCGGTTCGTCGGCGGGTCGGCGTGGTCGTCTTCCTTGACCTCGCCGTCGGCGGCCACCGGGAGGAAGAAGTCGCGGTGGCGCACGGTCTGCGTCAGCACGAAAGTGCCGTACAGCGCCAGGGACGCCACCGCGGCGAAGGTCAGCTGCGCGGAGGAGAACGCCGGGCCGGGGGTGCTGGAGGTGAACGTCGGCAGCACCAGGCTGAGCGTGGCCAGCGTCGCGACCGTGGCCAGCGCGGCGCCGCTGCCTTCGGAGTTGAAGAGGGTGACGCCGTAGCGGCGGGCTCCGACCAGCAGCGAGATGCCGACGATGCCGTTGGTCGTGATCATCACCGCGGCGAACACGGTGTCGCGCGCCAGTGAGCCGGCTTCCGGGCCGCCCGAGACCATCATCGTGACGATCAAGGCGACTTCGATGACGGTGACCGCGACCGCGAGCACGAGGGAGCCGAACGGTTCGCCGACGCGGTGCGCGACGACCTCCGCGTGGTGCACCGCGGCCAGCACGGTCGCCCCCAGCGCGATCGCGACGAGCGCCACGAAGACGGGGCCGAGGTCGCGGCCCCAGGCCAGCGCCAGCACGACCAAGCCGAGCACCGGGGTGACGGAGGTCCAGGACGTCAGGGAGGATCTCAGCGCGGCCATGCCTCCACCCTGTCACACCAGCGGTCACATCGCGTGGTCGTACGGCGATTCTCACATCGTCCCTTGTGGACGGTCGAGGCCGGCGGCGAGGACGTACTGCCGGAAGGTTTCGCTGGGCGGCGGGAGGTTTCGCCCGGCGACCCGTGCGAGCCCGATGTCGCGGGCAGCGTCCACATCGGTCAGTTCCAGGTGCGGCGCCGGGAAGGCCGCCGTGTGCGGCAGCGGCAGCACGGACACGCCGAGCCCGGCGGTGACGAGCCCGCGCAGCGTCTCGACTTCGTCGCCCTCGAACCCGATGCGCGGAGCGAACCCGGCCTCCGCGCACAGCCGTTCGGTCGTTTCGCGCAGCGCGTAACCGGGCCGCAGGAGGATGAACGTCTCGTCCGCGACGTCGGCGAGGCGGACGCGGCGGCGCCCGGCGAGCCGGTGGCGCGGCGGCACGGCCAGCCGCAGCGGCTCGACGAGCAGGCGTTCCCAGTGCAGCTGGGGGTGGCCGGGGTCGCCGCTGGTGAGGACGAGGTCCGCGGTCCCCTCGAGCAGTTCCGCCTCGAGCCCGGCTTCGCCGTGCTGCCGCAGTTCGAAGCGGGTGCCCGGGTGCTCGCGCAGGAAGCCGCTCAGCACGGCGGGGACGAGCCACGTGCCGAACGTGTGCAGGAACGCCAGCGGGACGACCCCGGTGCCCGGCGAGACGATCTCGCGGACTTCGCGCAGGCCCTGGTCGAGCTGGTCGAGCACGACGTCGACGTGCCGCTTGAAGGCGTGCCCGGCCGGGGTGAGCCGCAGCAGCCGCCCGGACCGGCGGAACAGCTCGGCGCCGGCCTCGTGCTCCAGCCGCCGCAGGGCCCGGGACAGCGCGGGCTGGGTGAGGTGGGCCCCGGCCGCGGTCTCCGTGACGGTCGCGCCGCCGGCCACCTCGCGGAAGAGCCGCAGCGTCTGCAGGTCCATGCCGCCAGTGTATGGAAATTCAGCCAATCAGGCATTGGACGCATGGCAGGGCCCCGGGGCAGGCTGGAGGCATGGCTACGGTGGCAGAACAACTGGTCAGGACGTTGCGGGACGCGGGCGTCGAGCGCATCTACGGCATCGTCGGCGACAGCTTGAACCCGATCGTCGACGCCGTGCGCCGCACCGGCGGCATCGAGTGGGTGCACGTCCGCCACGAAGAGACCGCCGCCTTCGCCGCGGCGGCCGAAGCGCAGGTGACCGGCAAGCTCGCGGTGTGCGCGGGCAGCTGCGGGCCGGGCAACCTGCACCTGATCAACGGCCTGTTCGACGCCCACCGCTCGGGCGCGCCGGTGCTCGCGATCGCGTCGCACATCCCCTCGAACCAGATCGGCACCGGGTTCTTCCAGGAGACCCACCCGGACCGGCTCTTCGCCGAGTGCAGCCACTTCAGCGAGGTCGTGGCGGATCCGGCCCAGCTGCCGCGGCTGCTGCGCATCGCCACCCAGGCCGCCGTCGGCAAGGGCGGCGTCGCCGTGCTGACCATCCCGGGCGACCTCGCCGACCGCAAGGCCACCGGCCCGCTCACCGAGCGGCTGCCGCTGGTCGAGCCGTCGCCGCCGGTGCCGCCGGCGGAGGCCGTCCAGGAGCTCGCGGACCTGCTGAACTCGGGGGAGCGGGTGATGCTGTTCGCCGGCGCGGGTGTCCGCGGCGCGCACGACGAGGTCATGGCACTGGCGGAAAAGCTGGCCGCGCCGGTCGGGCACTCGCTCGGCGGCAAGGAGTGGATCCAGTACGACAACCCCTTCGACGTCGGCATGAGCGGCCTGCTCGGCTACGGCGCCTGCTACGACGCGATGCACGAGGCCGACCGGATCGTGCTGCTGGGCACCGACTTCCCGTACGACAAGTTCCTCCCGCAGGCACACACGATCCAGGTCGACCACGACGCTTCGCGCCTCGGCCGCCGCACGCCGCTGGACCTCGCCGTGCACGGCGACGTCAAGGCGACGCTGACGGCACTGCTGCCGCTGCTGCGGCCGCGCACCGATCGCGCGTTCCTCGACCGGATGCTGCGCGAGCACGTGCGGAAGCTGGAGAAGGTCGTCGGCGCGTACACCGGGAAGATCGAGCAGCGCCGCCCCATCCACCCGGAGTACGTCGCTTCGGTGCTCGACGAGGTCGCCGCCGGCGACGCCGTGTTCACCGTCGACACCGGCATGGGCAACGTGTGGGCCGCGCGCTACCTGACCCCGAACGGCCGCCGCCGGGTGCTCGGCTCGTTCCGGCACGGCAGCATGGCGAACGCGCTGCCGCACGCGATCGGCGCGCAGCTTTCCCAACCGGGCCGCCAGGTCGTGTCGCTCTCCGGCGACGGCGGGCTCGCCATGCTGATGGGCGACCTGCTGACGCTGCCGGCCTACGACGTGCCGGTGAAGGTCGTGGTGTTCAACAACGCCACGCTCGGCATGGTGAAGCTGGAGATGCTCGTCGACGGCCTCCCGGACTTCGGCACCGACCACGCGCCGGTGAACTTCGCGGCGATCGCGGCCGCGTGCGGTGTCTTCGCCGAGCGGGTCGAGGACCCGGCCGACGTGCGCGGCGCGCTGGAGAAGGCGTTCGCCCACCCCGGCCCGGCCGTGGTCGAGGTCGTCACCGACCCGAACGCGCTGTCGATCCCGCCGCGGATCACCGGCGAGATGGTGCGCGGCTTCGCCCTCGGCGCGACGAAGACGGTGCTCAACGGCGGGGTCGGCAAGATGGTCGACCTGGCCCGGGCCAACCTGCGCAACGCCCCGCGCCCGTGAGGCCGGTGGCCACCACGCCGGGACCGTGGTGGCCACCGTGGTTCACGGGGTGGCGACGATGACCCCGGTGGCGGCGAGGTGCTCGAGCGCCGCCACCACCCGGGCCCGGGTCGTCTGGCTGAACTCGGCCGAGTCGAGCGCGTCGCGGGCCGTGGCGTGCATCGCCAGTGCCCGGACGATCCGGACCACGTCGGGGGTGCCGAGCGAGCAGCCCTCCCGGTGTTCGCAGCGGTGGTCGAGCGCCTCGGGCGACACGCGCGGGTTCACCCGGTACGGCGCGTCGAGGTCCACTGTGGACACCACTACGCGTGCACGATCACACCGCGGATGTTCTTGCCGTCACGCAGGTCCTGGTACCCCTCGTTGACCTGCTCCAGGGTGTACTTGCGGGTGACCAGCTCGTCGAGCTTGAGCTTCCCGGCGTCGTAGAGCCGCAGCAGCCGGACGATGTCGTACTGCGGGTTCGCCGAGCCGAACAGCGTCCCCTTGACCGTCTTTTCGAACAGCGTCAGCACGGCGCCGGACACGTGCACGGTCAGCTTCTCCGGGTTGGCGAGCCCGGTGATGACGACGGTGCCGCCCTTGCCGACGACGTCGAACGCGGCGCTGACGACCTCTTCGTCGACCGTGCCCACGGTGATCAGCGCCTGGTCGGCCAGCTGGCCCCAGGTCAGTTCGCCGACCTTCTCGGCGGCTTCGGCGGCGGTGGCGAACGCGTGCGTGGCGCCGAACTTCAGCGCCGCCTCCCGCTTGAACTCCACCGGGTCGACCGCGACGATGTACTTCGCGCCGGCGTGCGCGGCGCCCTGCACGGCGTTGATGCCGATGCCGCCGATGCCGTAGACGACGGTGGTGTCCCCGGCCCGCACGCCGCCGGCGTAGTTGGCGGTGGCCCAGCCGGTCGGCACGCCGCAGCCGACGAGCACGGCGGTTTCCAGCGGCAGCCAGTCGTCGACCTTCACCACCGAGTGCTGGGAAATGGTGGCGCGCTCGGAGAACGTGCCGAGCATGCACATCGCCCCGAAGTCCTGCCCGCCGCCGTGGAAGCGGAAGGAACCGTCGGGCATGTGGCCGTCGAGGATGGTGGCGCCCATGTCGCACAGGTTCTGCCGGCCGGTCGAGCAGTAGCGGCAGGTGCCGCAGTTCGGGATGAAGCTGCACACGACGTGGTCGCCCGGCGCGACCTTGGTGACCCCGGGCCCGACCTCCTCGATCACCCCGGCGCCCTCGTGCCCGCCGATGATCGGGAACCGCGGCACGAGATCGTTGTCGATGAGGTGCAGGTCCGAGTGGCACAACCCGGCGGCGGTGTACTTGATCAGCACCTCACCGGGACCGGGCCCGTCGAGGTCGAGCTCCATGATCTCGAACGGCTTCCCGGCGTCGAACAGTACGGCTGCCTTCGTCTTCACGGCCATCTCCTCCACGTGCGGCGTGCTCGTCCTTTCGATTGTGTGGAGACCGCGAGGGGGTGGAGTGTCCAAATCCCGGACACCCGGGGTCAGCGGACCCGCAGCGCGCGCATGCGGTTGTAGAGCGTCGAGCGGCTGATGCCCAGCTGCTTCGCCGCCCGGACCTTGTTGCCGTCGCACGCTCGCAGCGTGCGGACGATGACGTCGTACTCCGCCTGCTCCCAGCCGCTCAAGGCCGTGCCCGTCTCCGTGCAGTCAGGGGCGAGGTCGGCCGCGGTGAGGTCGCCCGCCGACCGGCGGTCGGCCGCCGCCGACAGCACCCCCTCGAGCTCGCGCAGGTTGCCCGGCCAGCGCTGGGAACCCAGCAGTTCCAGCGCTCCCGGCGTCAGGCGCAGCGAAGGACCGAAGCCGCGCAGGAGTTCGCGGGCGATCGCCGGGATCTCCTCGCGGCGCTCCCGCAGCGGGGGCAGCTCGATCCGGCGGTGCACGCGCGCCGCCAGCGTCGCCTGCTCGCCGTGCAGCTCCGACGCCGGACCGCTGAGCAACGCGAACCACGCCGCCGACTCGTCCAGCAGGCGGGCCAGGCGGACGGCCGCGAGCGGGGGCAGCAGCTGGATCCCGTCGATCACCAGCAGCCCACGGCTACCCACCGCGGCCTCGATCCGCGCGCACCACCCGGCTTCGCCCGCGACGACGTCGGACGCGTCGAACTCGTGCACCGGCTCGTCCCCGGCGACCACCCGGGCCGCCGTGCTGCGGCCCGCGCCGGGCTCGCCGCAGACCAGCACGCGCCGCCGGGCGCGGCCGGCGCGGTGGAGGCGGTCCTCGATCGGGGCCGGGAAGAGCCCGCGCGCGGCGTGCGGCCGCGACACCACCGGGCTCGCCGGGCGCACCGGCGCCAGCTCGAACAGCAGCCCGGCGCTCGCCGACACGGCTTCGACCCGCACCTCCACCGGCGTGCCGGAGGTCAGCCGGATGCGCCGGAGCCCGCGCTGGGTGCGGCCGAGGTCCTGCAGCAACCGGTGGTCGGCCGTGTCGACCAGTTCGGTCGCCGCGGTGTTGGCCAGCACGACGTCCTGGCCGAGCGCCAGCACCGCGCACGCCCGGTGCTGCACCGACTGGAACGCGGCCAGCAACTGCTGCTCGGCGAGCTTCGCGCCGTCGAGCAGCCGCCGTTCGATGTCGGCGACCGCGCGCCGCAGGAACGGGCCGAGCAGCGGGTTCGCGTCGTCGGCCGGGCCGGTGATGTCGAGGACGCCGGCCAGCCGCCGGGTCGCGGGGTGCACCACCGGGTGGCCGTAGCAGGTGAACTGCTTCATGGCTTCGAGGAAGTGCTCGTCGCCGTCGACGGAGATCCCGCGCCGCGTCTCGAACGGCGTGGCGAGGGAGTTCGTCCCGGTCCGCTCCTCGAGGAACTGGCAGCCGGGCACCGCGCTGACGTTCTCGAGCGCCAGCTCGACCGACCGCTCGGTGAACCGCCGCGCGACGATCCGGCACTCGTCGTCGGCGAGCACGACGCAGAACCGGGTGCCGGCCAGCTGCCGGGCCAGTTCGTCGAGCACGGGCGAGGCGGCCCGCAGGAGCCGGCTGCGGCCGTCGACGTCGGCGATGTCCAGCCCGCCGACGGCCGACGCGGGCGAGAGCCCGGACAGCTCCGCCCGCCGCCACGACTGCGCGATCTCGGTCCGCAGGTCCACTCGCACTCCTCGTCGAGCCGCTCGGTGTCCCCGGGCTCCCATCATCACACGGCGCGCAAGCGGCGCGGAGCACAAGCCTTTCCGCTCAAGGAGTTTCCGCCGGAGCCCCGGGAAGCCGCATGCCGTGCAGCCCGCGGTAAGCCGCGCGGGCCGGCGGCGTCCAGTCCTCGAGCAGGCCGGCGCGCGGTGCCAACACCTCGACGCCGATCGGGTGGCAGGTGTCGATCGGGTCGCGCGCGCCCGGGCCCCACAGCGGGACGGACAGGTCGCCGCCCGGGCACGTCGACAGCGCGCACAGCAGATCGACCTCGGCGAAGAACTCGAAGAAGTCGCCGGGGCGGGCCGGACAGGCCTTCATGAAGTACTGGTCGTCGTCGGTGAGCCCGGTGCACTGGAAGACGTTCAGCACGTCGTGGACGTCGAACTCGGTGAGCCCGAACGGCGCGACCGCCCGGACCAGGTTCGAGTGGCAGTGGAAGTCGAAGTCCTCACCGGTCAGCAGCCGGTTGACGTACGGGTCGCAGCGGGTGCCGAGCAGGTCGTGGACGCGGCCGCCGTCGCCGTCTTCGCCGTGGTGTTCCAGGGTGTCGGCGGTGATCGTGGCCAGCGGGCGCAGGAACGGCAGCGTCGACCAGAGGCGGTCGAACGTGCTGACGTGCGCGCGCTGGAGCTGGCGGGTGCGCGCGGCCCAGAAGCGTTCGCGCGGGTCGTCGGCGTGCCACAGGTTGAGGTCGCCGACCTGCGGCCCTTCGACGGTCAGGAGGCGGCACAGGTGCCCCTTCGGGACCCGCCACGCGCGGCCGGAGCGGAGGGGGATCTCGAAGGCGTCGACCCGCACCCGGCCGGGCTCGGTGGCGAGCCGCCGGTAGAACGACCGGTCGACCTCGAGTGCGGCGCCCTGGTAAGCGGGCGGGGGTGAGCCCATGGCGTTCTCCTTCGTCGGCTGGGTCCCAGCATGCCCGCGATCACGCACGGTGGTGTTCGACCACTCGTTCGGCTGCTGGGGCGCGGGCGGTCGGGCTTTTACCGTCGAAGTGCCCTATTTCGTGGGAGGAGTGACCGGCGTTGCTCGTGGCCCTCCAGCACCCCGGTACCGAACGCGCCTTGCCCGCCGCGGCGGAGCACCTCGTGGAGCTGCTGCGTTCGTGGGGCCGGGGGCCGGACCACCTGCCGGGCTTGGCGCTGGCGGGCATCGCCCTGCCCAGCCGCGGTGGCCCCCGGTTCGTCGACGCGCTCGTGTTCACGCGCACCGGGGTGGTGGTGATCGCGGCGCACGAGCCCGGCCCGGACCCGGGATCGGGGGAGCGGGCCGGTGCGGCGGTGGCCGCGGCGAAGGGGGCGCTCGCCGGGCACGAAGGCGGCCGGTACGTCACGGGCCTGGTCGCGGTCGTGCCGCCGGCCGAGCCGCACTGGCACGAGCCCGCCACCGTGCCCGGGGTCGCCGTCGTCCTCGCCGATCCGCGGAGCCTGCGCCGGATCATCACTCAGCACAACCGGTGGCGGACCGTCTGGTCGGCCGACGACGTCCTCGACGCCTGCTACGCGCTGTCCCTCGCGCACCTGGCCCCGCCCCGGTCCGCACTGGTCGCCGACGGCTTCCCGGCGCGCCTGCCGGTCGTCCCGCGGCTGCCGGAGCTGCCTGCGGTGCTGCCGGTGCCGGTCGAAACCCCGCCCGCCGCCGAGGAACCCGGCGAGCCGGTCGTCCCGCTGCCCCGGCGGCCGGATTCGGCCGTCTTCCCGCGGCAACGGCCGATCCGGCAGGTGCCCTGGGGTCTCCTGACCGTGCTGCTCCTGCTCGTCACCGCGGGCGTGATCGCCGCGGTGTTCGTGGCACAGGTCTTCCACGGCTCGTAAAGATCGCGCCAACTGGGCCATCTGCACCGTTTCCCCGCGGCGCCGGCTGGGCACCTCCCGGTAGACGTGAAAGGGGTTCACGATGCCGCGCACCCGAGCGCTCGTCCTGCTGGCCGTCCTCACCGGCGCCGCCCTCACCGGCTGCAAGGTGCCGGGCGAGCTCGCCGCCGGGGCCCAGCCGACCGGCACGGCCGCCGCACCGCCGATCGCCCCCGCCGAGGCGCGGGCGCAGCTGGGGCAGCTCAAGGTCGCCGTCCGCGGCACCATGGACGGCTACAGCCGCGAGAAGTTCCCGCACTGGGACAAGGTCGACGGCGCCTGCGACACCCGCGAAGAGGTGCTCAAGCGCGACGGCAAGAACGTCACCACGAACGCCGACTGCGCCGCGAAGTCCGGCACCTGGGTGAGCGCCTACGACGGGGAAACCTGGCAGAAGGCGTCCGATGTGGACATCGACCACATGGTGCCGCTCGGGCAGGCCTGGGCCAGCGGCGCCAAGACGTGGACCCAGGAGCGCCGCGAGCAGTTCGCGAACGACCTCGTCCGCCCGCAGCTGCACGCGGTCACCGACAACCTCAACGAGCAGAAGAGCGACAAGGCGCCCGACCAGTGGAAGCCGCCGCTCGTGTCGTACTGGTGCACGTACGCCACCGACTGGATCGTCGTGAAGCGCAACTACGGCCTGACGATCACGGTTCCCGAGAAGACGGCGCTGGAGTCGATGCTCCAGCACTGCTAGAGCGAACGCGCGGCCGCCGGCGATCCGGCCCGCCTCCGGCTTCAGCCGGCTGAGGTCACGGTCAGCGGAGATCCCGCCGCACCAGCCAGCGGACGCGGCGATCGGCCCGCGCCCCGGTCGGCCGGATCCGCTCGAATCCGGCCGCTTCGAACAGGGACGTCGTGCCGACGTGGGCCGCGCTCGAACCGATGCGCGCGCCCTCCGGATCGACCGGGTAGCCCTCCACCGCCGGCGCGCCGCACGAACGCGCGTAGTCGACCGCCCCGGCCAGCAGCGCCGCGGACACACCCTGGCCACGGTGCGAGGAGCGCACCACGAAACAGACCACGCTCCACACCGCCAGGTCGTCGAGCGGCGGCATCGTCCGGGAGCGTTTCAGCCGCTCCATGCTCGACCGCGGCGACACCCCGCACCAGCCGACCGGGGTGGCCCCGTCGTAAGCGAGCACACCCGGCGCGAACTCGCCCGCGCACAGACGGCGGACCCGCTCGGCGCGTGCTTCACCACGCAGCGCGCTGTACTCGGCCGACGTGACGCGGTAAGCGAGGCACCAGCAGGCACGCTCGTTCCCGCTCGGGTCGAGGATCGAAGCGACGTCTTCGAAGCGCGAAGCGGGACGAACGATGACCATGGAATCACCGTAGAATCCGATTCCCGACAGAGCCATGTCGGGTAAGGAGATCCCGTATGGATCGGCTCGTCGGCTCCGGCCGCTACCCCGGGTTCGCCGGGAACACCAACCAGCCAACGTTCATGGACCGAGCACTAGACCGAACGCGCGGCCGCCAGTGCTTGCCCGGCGTACGACTGTCCGAACAGGACGGTGTGCACCAGCAGCGGGAACAGCTGGTGCAGCCCGATCCGGTCGGCCCAGCCGTCGGCCAGCGGGGCTTCCGCCTGGTACGCCGCGAGGACGCGGTCGAGGTGCGGGCAGCCGAACAGGTGCAGCATCGCCAGGTCCGTCTCGCGGTGGCCGCCGTGCGCGGCCGGGTCGATCAGCCACGCTCGCTCGCCGTCCCACAGGACGTTGCCGTTCCACAGGTCGCCGTGCAGCCGGGACGGCGGCTCGGCCGACGGCGGGATTCGGGTGCAGGCGCGCTCGAACACCGCGGCTTCGGCCGGGCCGAACGTTCCCGCGTCGACGGCCAGCCGGACGTAGGGCAGCACCCGCTGCCCGGCGTACCAGGACGCCCAGTCGTCCCCGGGCACGTTGGCCATCGGGGCGCGGCCGATCCACGCGTCGGCGGGCCCGTCCGGGGGCGGTGAGCCGAACGCCGGTGCCCCGGCCGCGTGCAGCCGCGCGAGCCCGCGGCCGAAGCGGTCCGCCGCGGCGGTGGTCGGCCGCCCGGCCGGGACGCGGTCCAGGACCAGCTGCGAGTCGTCGGCGCGGTGGATTTCCGGCACCGGGACCTCGGCCGCCGCCGCCAGCCAGCGCAGTCCCGCGGCCTCGGCGGCGGTCGCGCCGGGGGCGTGCCCGCGCTTGACCACCACCACGCGTCCGTCGTCGAGCACGGCTTCGCGGATGCTCATGTCCCGCACCGTACCGGCGCGCTACCGTAGTCGCCGGAGACAGGGGGAACGACAGGTGACGGTGACGGTCCGGAAACTCGAACAGCTGCTCGGCCGGCTGGCGGAGGTCGAGCGCTCGGAAGCGCGTGACTACTCCTCGTTCAGCGTGCGCGGCAAGCGGTTCGGCTACTTCTGGCCGCGCACCCGGACCGTCGGCCTGAAGCAGGAGATTTCCGAACAGCTGGCGCTCGTCGCGGAGCGCCCGGACGTCTTCGAGGTCCAGTTCACCACCGGCGGGTTCGGCTGGGTCGTGGTGTACCTGGACAAGATCGACGCCGACGAGCTGGCCGAGCTCCTCTACGAAGCCTGGCGGCTCTCGGCGCCCGAGGAGCTCGTCGCCGAAACACCCTTCACCAGGACGGCCCGCGCGTAGAGCAGGTCGAACCCCAGCCGCTGCACGTTCCGCTGCGAGCGCGACCCCGGCTGCGTCGTGACCACGGCGAGGTCGCACCCGAGTTCGGCGGCCGCCGCGAGCCGGGCGTGCACGAGTGCCGTCTGCACACCGCGGCGGCGGTGGGCGGGCAGCGTCGCCGCGGCACCCAGCTGCGCGATCCCGCCCGCGACGCGAAGACCGGCGCCCCCGGCGAATTCGCCGTCCCGTTCCGCGGCGAAGCGCAGCATTCCCGGCATGTCGCGCAGCGCGTTGACGATGGTCTCGCGCGGGAAGTCTTCGTGCGAGAGCACGCCTTCGGTGTCGGCGACGGCCGACGCGTCGGCGACGACGGCCAGCCACGTCTCCAGCTCGTCGTCCCCGATCCGGCGGACACCCTCGGGAAAGCCGGTGCCGCCGAGTCGCCGGCCGAGCACGTTCTCGTAGTTCTCCAGCCGGTAGCCGCGGCCGGTCAGGAACGCGCCGACCGCCGTGTCGCCCAGTTGCGACAGCTCGATCTGCACCGGCGCGCCCAGCTCGGCGAAGGCCGCTTCGACCTCGTCGAGCGCGTCAGGCAGACCGGCGAAGCCGAGACCGGCGACCTTGTTGAACGGCGAGTCGGCCTCGGCGAAGCTGGCCACCCCGCCGGCCAGCGGCCGGGTGAACCCGAGCGGGTCACCCCGGCGGGCGCGCGACGCGTCGCTGCTTTCGACGACCAGCCGCACCTCGGCGCGTTCGATCCGCTCGGCCAGCGCGACGTCGCAAAACAGCCGTTCCCCGTCCATGTCCCCCACAGTGGCGGACGTGGACGGGGAACTCCAACCGGTTTTCTCAGCCCTCCACGCGGTGCGAGGCCCAGAACGACGTCAGGTCGGTCGACCCGGCCGCCGCCTGCGCCGCGGCCTTGAACTCCGCGGTGGTCGAGACGCCGTACCAGTGCGACTGCGCGTACGACTTCAGCAGGTTCGCCATCGCCGTGTCGCCGAGCAGCCGCCGCAGGTCGTGCAGCGTGCACTTGCCGTAGTTGTAGACGACCGTCGAGTACCGCGACGAATGCGCGTCCCAGTAGGCCATCGAGTTGGTCAGCTTCTCCGCGCTCGACTGCCAGGTGATGCCGCAGCCGCTGCCGGTGACCCCGCGGTAGAGGTCGGTGGCGTAGTCGGTGAAGCTCTCGTCCAGCCACGGGGAGTTGTATTCGTCGTCGCCGACGATCCCGTAGAACCACTGGTGCGCCAGCTCGTGTGGGAGCGCCGTGGTCGACACGAGGTCGAGCACGAAGCCCGGGTACTCCATGCCGCCGAACCAGAAGTTGTTGTCCAGCACCACGTCCACCTCGCCGTACGGGTAGTCGCCGAAGCGGCCCGAGTGGACGTCGATGGAGTCGGCGGCCAGGCTCAGCATCTGGTTCGCGCTGCTCGTGGAGATCCCGCTGACCGAGTAGACGTTGACCCGCACACCCTTGCCGGACGTCGTGGTGATCTTCGCGAACGGCCCGGCGGCCCAGGCGAAGTCACGGACCTTGGACGCGGTCGCGTGCGTGGTCGTCGTGGTGCCGCTGGTCGTCTCGGTCGAGGAGCCGGTGGCCGGGGTCAGCAGCGACGTCGGGTGCACCAGCGTGACGTCGAAGTCGCTGATCACGGTGTAGAAGGACTCGCCGTTGTTGGTGTAGGGGTCGAGGTGCCAGCCCGCGCCGTCGCGGACCGCGAGCACCGGCAGCGCGTTGCCGATCATGTTGTACGCGCCGTCGTGGCCGAACCGGTCGGCGCCGCTGGGCACGACGATCTTCAGGTCGAACCCGATGGTCGCGGACTGGCCCTGGGCCAGGGGCGCGGGCAGCGTGATCTTCATGGCCGTGCAGTTCACGCTGAGCGCCGACGCCGTGCCGCCGGTGACGTTGGTGACCGTGATCGGCGTCGTCGGGCAGCTGCCGTGGTAGTTGTCCCAGAGCCGCAGGTAGACCTCGGGCAGCGCGCTCGCGGAGCCGTTGGTGAAGCTGACGCTCTGGTGGCCGTTCCACGTGTCGCCCGCGGTGTTCGACGTCAGGTTCACCGTGTAGGCCGGGTTGATCGGGGTGCGCGTGGAGTCGGCCGGCGCCGCGGTGATCGTCCAGGCGAAGGTCGCGCTGCCGCTGTTGCCGGCGGGGTCCTTGGCGGTGACCGTGACCGACGACGTCCCGGCCGTGGTGGGCGTGCCGGTGATCTTCCCGGTGCTCGCGCCGATGGCCAGCCCGGCGGGCAGGCCGGTCGCGGTCCAGGTGAGCGCGTCGCCCTGCGGGTCACTGGCCTGGACCTGCAGCGACACGGCCTGGCCGGCGGCGCCGGACTGGGCGCCGGGCGAGGTGACGACCGGGGACTGCGGGTTCGGCGAACCGGTCGTGGTCAGCGAAAAGTCGTCCAGGAGGAAGTTGGTGGCCAGACTCGAGTCTTCGGTCCCGGTGACTTTGAGCGTCACTGTCTGGCCGAGGTAGCGCGACACGTCGACCGTGCGCTGGACGTACCCGGTGTTCTTGTCGAGGTTCGAGTAGCTCGCGAGGGTGTCGGCGCCGACCTGCACCACCAGCTTGTCGTAGGCGCTGCTGGTCGTCGTCTCCTTGGTGTCGATGTGCGACCACCACGACAGGGCCGCCGACGCGCAGCCCGCGGGCAGCGTCAGCGACTGGGAAAGGGTGTCGGTGTGCGTACTGCCGTAGCCGTCGAGCCAGGCGTCCATCGTGCCGCCGTGGGCCGGCTCCGCCGTGGTGGCGGCGGAGATGACCCCGCTGGTCTGGGTCCACGGCGTGGTGCCGCTTTCGAACCCGCCGTTGCCGACGACCTGGTCACCGCAGACCGCCGCGGCCTCGGCCGGCGCGGCGGTGACGGCTGTGCCCAGCAGGCCTACGGCCGCACCGAGCGCAGCAGAAAGCACCCTCGATCTCATGGGGGAGTCCTTTCGCGGCCCCGTCCGTCGGGGCCACGGAAAAGCGTCCTCCGCGGCCGGGGCGGCAACAACCCGCCATGAGTCGGGTTCCGGGCTCAGGCCTGCTGGAGCACGTTCAGCAGGATGAAGAGGAGCACGAGCGCGCCGACCACCGCGACACCGGCCGAAACGGTGGACCGGATCATCTCGCCGAACCCCTTCGCGGTCCGGGCCCGGTAGGCGGAGTAGTTGGAGCGGGCTTCCCGGGCACTGTGGACCCGGCTGCCGACGACCAGCCCTGCTCCCAGGGCGAGGAGGACGGCGATGAAAACGGACACGAGCGAATCCCTTCGAATCGGGGAAAGACGGACGGCCTCTATTCCTAGACCCGACGGACGGCGCGCGCCATGGCTTGCGGGTACGACGTTTCCGGGCCGGTTGGCCCTGGCGGGACGGTCGGCCCGCGTTCCTCGGAAGGCGGTGGCGGGTGGCCGACGGTATCCGCGGTCTCCCGTGTCGCGCAAGCAGTTTTCGGTGGTTCAGCTCTCGGTCGCGAGTCCTTTGTGTCGTTCCCGCAATTCTCGTTTGACGATCTTGCCGCTCGGATTCTTGGGAAGCCGGTCCGTGAATACGACGTACTTGGGACATTTGTAACCGGCGAGGTGTGACTTCGCGTGGTCGATCACTTGCGCTGTGGTGAGCGTGACGCCTTCCCGCGGCACGACGACGGCGGTGACCGCTTCGATCCAGTGTGGATGGCTGATCCCGAACACCGCGGCTTCGGCGACGCCGTCGAGGAGGTACAACGCTTCTTCGACCTCGCGGCTGGCGACGTTTTCGCCGCCGGTCTTGATCATGTCCTTCTTGCGGTCCACGACGGACAGGTAGCCGTCCTCGTCGACGACGCCGAGGTCGCCGGAGTGGAACCAGCCGGCGCGGAACGCCTCGGCCGTCTTTTCTTCGTCGCGGTAGTAGCCGAGGGTGGCGTGCGGGCTGCGGTGCACGATCTCGCCCACCACACCGGGCGCGACCGGCTCGTCCTCGTCGTCGACGATCCGGGTCTCGACGTTGAGCGAGGCCCGCCCAGCCGACCCGGCCCGGTCGAGCTGCTCGTGCGGGCGCAGGATCGTGGCCAGCGGCGACATCTCCGTCTGGCCGTAGAAGTTCCACAGCTCGACGCCGGGCAGCCGGCGGCGCAGTTCCCGCAGCACCTCGACCGGCATCGCGGACGCGCCGTAGTAACCCTTTCGCAGACTGGAGAGGTCGGTGCGGTCGAAGTTTTCGTGGCGCAGCAGGGAGATCCACACCGTCGGCGGCGCGAAGAGCTTCGTCGCGCGTTCCCGTTCGACGGCGGCGAGCAGCGCGGCCGGGTCCGGGCCGGGCAGGATCACGCTGGTGGCGCCGAGGTAGACGTCGACGGAAAAGAAGCAGTCGAGCTGCGCGCAGTGGTACAGCGGCAGGGAATGCACCTCAACGTCGTCGGCGCTCATGCCGCCGTCGACCACGCACGAGACGTACTGCGCGATCAGGGACCGGCTGGAGAGCAGCACGCCCTTGGGCCGCGACTCCGTGCCCGAGGTGTACATGATCCGCAGCGGGTCGTCGTCGGCGACGAAGACGTCCGGCGGCGCGGTGTCCCCTTCGGACAGCCAGCCGTCGACGTCCTCCCACTCGCCACCCGTCCCGATCCGCCCGCGGACGACGTCGTCCAGGCCGGCGAGTTCGAGCGCCTTCCGCGCGGTCGGTTCGAGCGCGTCCTCGGCGATGAAGGCGGAGACCTCGGCGTGGCGGAGGATGTAGGCGATCTCGTCGGCGCCGAGCATGAAGTTGACCGGCACGAGCAGCACGCCGAGCTTGGCGGTGGCGAAGGCGAGCGCGCCGTACTGCCAGCAGTTGTGGCCGAGCAGCGCGAGCCGGTCACCCTTGCGCAGGCCCCGCGCGGCGAGCGCGTGGGCACACCGGTTGGCGGCGGCCTCGAACTCGGCGAAGGTGAGCCGCCGCGTCCCGTCGACGACGGCGAGCTTGCCCGGCACCCGCGCGGCGGTCCGGCGGAGCAGGTCACCGAGCGCGTGCTGCCGCGCCCGGCCGACGAGGGCGGTGGTCGCCCCGGAGAACGGCTGATCCATCCCGGCAGTCTCGGCCCGGGCGGGCGAACTCGCAAGCCTGGCCGGTTCGCCGGGTATGCGCCCGGTGTACGGATCTTGTACGCCGGGTTGCGAGCTTGGGGCCATCCGACAGGGAGGAAGACATGGTCCCCAAGATCAAAGCGCTGGCCGCGGCCGTCTGCGCGCTGCTCACGCTGTCCGGCGGCGCGGTCGCGACCGCCGCCTCGGCCGACGTCGCCGCGAGCGGGATGGAAGCGCTCTTCAACACCCCGGCCGAGAACGGCGACCGCGACCACTCGATCGAACAACGACTGGTCCAGCTGGTCGACGGAACCCCGGCCGGCGCGGAGATCCACTTCTCCGTCTACAGCTGGACCCGCCCCGCGGTCGCCGAAGCGATCAAGGCGGCGCAGGCCCGCGGCGTCAAGGTGCGGATCGCCATCGACGGCGGCGCCGACGACGACCCGGCGAACACCGCGATGCCGATCCTCAAGTCCGCCGGGCTCACCCAGCTGGTGTTCTGCGGCACCGGCGGGATCGACACCGGGTGCATCGCCCACGGCGGCAGCCCGCACTCGATCAACCACGACAAGCTGTGGATGTTCTCCGAGACCGAGGGCAAGAAGGACGTCGTCGTCATCGGCTCCCACAACCTGACCACGGCGCAGGGCAACATGTTCAACAACGCCCTGCTCACCTACGGCGACCCCGACCTGTACGGCTTCTACCTCGGGCACGTGCGGAAGATGCTGGCGCAGAAGAAGGACAACGGCTACTTCGACGACGGCGGCTACCACAAGTCGCCGGACAGCGGCGTCACCAGCTACCTCTCGCCGCGCGCGGACTCGAAGGGCGGCACCTCGGAGGAGTTCGCCACCGACACGTGGGCGCAGCTGCTGAAGTGGATCACCAAGTACGAGGCGGGCTGCGCGCTCGACGTCGCCCAGGCGAACATCGCCGACTCGCGCACCCCGGTGGTCACCGAGCTGGCCCGGATCGCGAAGCTGGGCTGCCAGGTCCGGATCGTCTACGGCACCATCGGCACGGCCGCGCTCGCCGCGCTCAAGGGCAAGGCGAACGTGACGCTCAAGCGCTACAGCTCGACGGTGAACGGCCGCGAGATCACGGTCCACTCGAAGTACATGCTCTACACCGGCCACTACAACGAGACGGCCCACCGGTCGATCGTCTTCACCGGCTCGCACAACGTGTCGGGCGCGGCGCTGCGCGACAACGACGAGATCCTGATCAAGGTGGAGAACCCGGCCATCAGCACGGCCTACCACGACAACTTCGCGACGATCCTCTCCCGCGTGAAGTGCTCGGCCCCGCCCACCGGCAGCTGCTGAGCCCGCGAGTCAGCCCGCGCCCTCGTCGAGGGTGCGGGCGGCTCGTGTCTCCAGGGGGCGGTAGCCGGACTGGGCCGCCAGCTTGGCCGCCGCTTCGCCGTGCGTGCGGGCTTCCTCCGCGTCACCCAGTGCGAGCGCCGCCTCGGCGAGGCCGGTCAACGCCGCCGCCTCGCACCACGTGAAGCTCGTCTCGCGCGCGATCTCCAGCGCCGCCGACAGCGGCTGGACCGCCTCGGACGGGCGGTTCAACCGCAGGCACGTCTCACCTAGGGCTGCCAGCGCCGACGCCTCCGTGCCGCGGTCGCCGATGCGGCGGGTCAGCTCCACCGCGTCCGCCGCGTCGGTCAACGCGCGCGTGGCGTCGCCCGCGCGGGACTCCAGCACCGCCCGGCCGGACAGCGCCGCCGCTTCGCCGTACTGGTAGCCCAGCTCGCGGTTCGCCGTCAGCGCCCGCTCGTAGAACGACGCCGCGACCGGGTCGCCGAGGTCGCGGTATACGTGGCCGAGGTCGACCAGGACCACCGCCACGCTGAACCGGGCGCCGTCGCGTTCCGCGATCTCCAGGGCGCGGCCGAAGTGCCGCAGGGCTTCGTCGAGGTCGCCGACCTGGCCGCAGGCGAAGCCGACGTTGGCCAGCGCCATCGTCACACCCGGGATCCCGAGTTCTTCGCACAGCCGCAGCGATTCCAGGCCGCACGCGATCGCCTCGTGCGGGTCGCCGAGGCGCTGGTGGACGGCGCTCAGGTTGTTCAGCACCGCCGCGCGGCCGGCGGGCCAGTCCGCGGCCAGCCCGTCGTGCAGGACCGTCGTCAGGTGCGCGCGGGCGTCGGCGTAGCGGCCGCTGTTGACGCCGGCGAGCGCGATCGACAACCGCATCGCCGCCTGGGCCTGGCGGGCGCCCGCGGCTTGGGCGGCGGCGAGCGCGGTCGTGGCTGTTTCGAGCCACTCGGCGTGGTGGCCGCGGTGGTGGAAGAACGCCCGGAGCGCGTCGGCCAGGTGCCAGGCGTACTCGCGCGCCTCGGGGTGTTCGACGGCCGCGGCGAGGTTCGGCCACTCCGTGTCCAGCCAGTCCAGGGCCGCTTCCGTGCCGTCGAAGACGGGCGCGGGTGCTGCGCGTGGGAGGCGGAGGAAGTGCGGGATCAGCACGCGGCCCGCGGCGTCGGCCGTCGCGAGGTAGTGGTCGAACAACCGGCGGCGCGCCGCGTCCCGGTCCGCGGGCGGGTCGTCGGCGGCGGACCTGGTCGCGGCGTAGCTGCGCAGCAGGTCGTGGAAGCGGTAGCGGCCGGGCAGGTGCCGCTCGACGAGGTGGGCGGCGGCGAGGGCCTTGAGCAGCCGGCTCGCGTGGCTTTCGGTGACCCCGGCGATCTCGGCGGCGACCGGCGCGGTGAACGTCTGCCCCGGCACCAGCGCGAGCCGCCGGAACAGCAGGCGGTGCTCGGCGGGCAGCGCGCGGTAGGACACCGAGAACGCCGTCGTCACCGCGCTTTCCTCGGCGCCGTCGACGCTCAGCCCGGCCAGCGGGTCGCCCCCGGCCAGTTCGCGGGCCAGCTCGGCGATCCCGGACGCCTCGCCGGCGGCGAGGTTCGCCGCGGCCAGCCGCAACGCCAGCGGGAGGTGCCCGCAGAGCCGGGCCAGCTCGGCCGCGGCGGCCGGGTCGGCGGCGACCGCGGCCGGGCCGAGCACCGTTTCCAGCAGCTGCCGGGCGTCGGCCGGTGGCAGCACGGACAGCGGGACCGCGCGGGCGCCGGTGCGGGCGATCAGGTCGCCGAGCCGCTGGCGGCTGGTGATCAGCACGGTGCCCGACGGCGGCAGCAGCGGCGTCACCTGCGCGCTGTCGCGGGCGTTGTCGAGCAGGACCAGCACCCGCCGGTCGGCCAGCAGCGAGCGCCACAGCGCCGTGCGCCCGTCCGGGTCCGGCGGGATCGCGCGCGGGCCGGTGCCCAGCGCCCGCAGCAGCTGCGCGGCCGCGACGGCGGGCGTGAGCGGCTCGTGGTCGGGGTCGAACCCGCGCAGGTCCAGGTAGAGCTGGCCGTCGGGGAACCGGTCCCGGACGCGGTGCGCCCACCGGACGGCGAGCGCGGTCTTGCCGACACCCGCGGTCCCGGTGACCAGCCGGATGTCCGGGCCGGCGCCGGGGCCGGCCGGTTCGTCGAGCCGGGCCAGGTCGACGGCGCGGCCGGTGAAGGCGCGGACGTCGTGGGGGAGCTGGGCCGGGCGCACCGGGGTGACGGCGTCCGGCTCGGG
Source organism: Amycolatopsis solani (assembly GCF_033441515.1). Taxonomy (NCBI): domain Bacteria; kingdom Bacillati; phylum Actinomycetota; class Actinomycetes; order Pseudonocardiales; family Pseudonocardiaceae; genus Amycolatopsis; species Amycolatopsis solani. The sequence goes on along the minus strand of NZ_JAWQJT010000002.1, from coordinate 1,149,958 downwards.
CGCGGCGTCGAGCGCGGGATCGCCGGCCAGGATCGCGGCTTCGAGGCGGGTCAGCTCGGGCGCCGGGTCGAGCCCGAGCTCGGCGGCGAGCCGGGTGCGCAGGCCGCGGAAGGCGGCGAGCGCGGCGTCGGTGCGGCCTTCGCGGTGCAGGGCGAGCATCAGCTGGCCGACGAACCGCTGGCGAAGCGGGTGCGCGGCGACCAGTTCGGTGAGCTCGGCCAGGACGGCCCGGCCCTGCCCCAGCCGGAGCTGCGCGTCGATCCGGTCCTCCAGCGCGCTCCACCGGGCCTCGTTCAGGCCGGCGAGGAGCCGCTCGGCGACGTCGGGGTCGGCGGCCCCGGCGAGCGCGTCGCCCCGCCACAGCGCGAGCGCCTCGCCCAGCAGTGCCACGGCGGTTTCGTCGCCGGCCGCGCGCGCCCGGTGGACGAGCGCGGTGAAGCGGTGCGCGTCGACCGCGTCCGGGGCGGCGCGCAGGACGTACCCGTGCCCTTCGGTGACCAGCTCGGGGCCACCCGCGGCGCGGAAGACCGCGCGGATCCGGGAGACCAGCGCCTGGACGGTGCCGCGCGCGCTCGCCGGGGGATCGGCGGGCCAGAGCAGGTCCACGAGCCGGTCGCGCGAGACCGGGCGGCCGGCGTCGAGGAGCAGCACGGCGAGCACGAGCCGCTGCTTGCGGGAGCCGAGGTCGACCGGGGCGCCGTCCGCCGTGGCCTCGACGGCGCCGAGGACGCGGAACTCCACCCGGTCACCTCCGTTCACCCGGCCGGGGCAAGGCGTGCAAGCGTACTGCAAGGTTCCTGCAGGCCCGGTCGGCGATCCTGACCGGGCTGCGGGACACCACCCGACGATGTCCACGCGCCGGCTCGCTCCGCCGGTGGAACCGGCGGGTTCGGTTTTCGTTCCCACCGCGGCACGAGCTGGGGGTAGGACCACCCCGGCGACCCCTCCACGGTCGCCGGGGTGGTCTTCCGCGCGGTCAGCGGGCGGCGTCGTCGATCTGCACCGGGTACCCGGCGCGAAGCACGGCGATCGTGGCCGGCGGGGTCAGCACGGGCACGGTCCCTGCCCGGGGCAGCTTCCGCCGGGTGCCGTAGCCCGCCGTCGTCCATTCCGTGAGGTGCCCGGCCACGACGAGTTCCGGGTGCGGGCCGCGCCGCACGAAGACGCCGTCGGGGAGCCCGGCCCACGGCAGTTCGTGCCGTCGGCGGAGGTGGGTGCCGCGGACCAGGCGTTCCGCGTGCAGCGTGCGGTTCATCGCGCCGGCCGAGGGACGGCCCGGCCAAGCGTCGCGGTAGGCGTTGTAGGCGGCCCGCCGGCATTCCGCGCACGGCCGGTGCCCGGCGGCGAAGGAGACGGCTTCGTCGTGGAAGTACAGGTGCGTCCACCGGTTCGGCAGCCACTGCTCCCGCCACCGGCCGCGGAACTCGAGCGCGCAGGTGATCCAGAGGTTCCCGGCGTGGAAGCGGACGATCTCGCGGCCCTCGTGCAGGACGCCCCGGTTCCCGGTCCAGGCACCCCGCAGCGGGATGTCGACGACGTCGCCGTCCGGCGTCACGCGGTTGCGCACCAGGTCACCGCCCCGCTCCGGTGGCGGCGCACGCGGGCGCACCGCAGAATGCGCGCATGCAGCCGACGGTCGTCCGGGTGGCGCGCCTGACCGACCCGGCCGGGCCCGCCGACGGCACGCGCGTGCTCGTGGAGCGCCTGTGGCCCCGCGGCACCGCCCGCACGGCGGTGGTCTTGGACGGCTGGTACCGGCAGCTGGCCCCATCGGACGACCTGCGCACCTGGTACGGCCACGACCCGGAGCGGTTCGCGGAGTTCGCCCGGCGGTACCGCGCGGAGCTGCAGGAGCCGGACCGGGCGGCGGTACTGGCACGGCTGCGGGAGCTGATGGCGGAGGGCCCGCTGACCTTGCTGACGGCGAGCGGTTCGCCGTCGATCAGCCAGGCGGCGGTGCTGGCGGGGGTGCTCACCGAGGGATGACGCGGGCGGCCCGTGCGCTGGGGCGACGACGTGAATGACTCATTCCTGTCGTCTGGCGACAGGAATGAGTCATTCACTGCATTCAGGCCGGGGGCAGGGTCGCGGCAAGGACGGGGTCGGGAGCGGCGGGCCGGTTCGAGCGGCCCCCGGGAGGTCTTGAATGACTCATTCAGGACCTCCGGCGACCTGAATGACTCATTCAAGACATCGGGCGAGCCCGCCGGTGCAACGATCCGCCGCGTCGGCTCCAACCTGGCCGGAGCCCTGGGCCCGAACGTAGTGAATGACTCATTCCTGTCGTCCGACGACAGGAATGAGTCATTCACGTCATCTCGGGGCCGCGCCGGGCCGGCAGCTGTCATGAGCGCGGTGCCTCTGCCGCGCTGGTGGTGATCGTCGCTCCCGCGGTGCCGAGCGCAGGGTGGTGCGCGGTCACCACCACCGTCCCCGGCGGGCCCGCGAACGGACGCACCCACACCGCCGCCGCGCCGCCCGTCGCGCCGAAGTCCAGACTGGCGTCCCCGATCAACTCGCCAGGCCCAGCCAACGTCACCGAGACCACCCCCGTCGTTCCCGCCCGCACCGTCCCGAACCGGTCGGTCGCCGCGAGCACCACCCGGGTCGCGTCGGCGCCGTCCGCGCGCAGGGTCGCGTCGTCGGGGACGCAGATGAGCACGTCCCAGCTCCGGTCGCCGCTGAACCGCCGGCTGAGCACCAGCCGATCGCCCACGTACCCGTCGAGCCGCAGCTGCGGCCGCCGCCCGCGGGGGACTACGAGATCCACCGCGAACGGCGGGTGCGGCAGGTTCGGGAAGTCCACCCGGCGGCTGCGTGCGTCCCCCACCGGCCGGTCGTCGAGGAACACCGCCAGTCGGTCGCAGTTCGACCAGATCGTCGCGCCGCGGCCCGGCCCGGTCGGCTGGGCGGTGAAATCCCACTCGAACCCCGGCTCGGCGACCGCCCGCACGTCCGGGGAGCCCTGCGACGCGTAGAACGCCGCCGCGGGCTTCGGGATCCGGAAGATGTCGGACACGCCGGCGAACTTCGACCCGCCGATCGAGCGCTGCCAGCCCGACGGGTAGTCGAACGCGCACCACGCCAGCGCCCCGCAGTAGCGGTCGTCCGCGGCGGCGAGGTCGTGGGCCTTCGCGTGCAGTTCCGCCTGCAGCTGGCGGGTGGCCGGCGGGTCGGTGCGGCGGTAGGCGCGGGCGCCGGCGAGCGTGCCGATCGTCTCCGTCACCAGGTACGGCACGCCCGGGCGCGGCGGGCGCAGCCGGAAGGGGGCGCCGCGGCGGGCGGTGTAGTCGTTGTACGCCAGAACCTCGACGTCGCCGCCCGCGTACCGGGCGCCCGTCGTGCTGGCCAGCGCGCCGCTCGTCGGGCGCGACGGGTCCAGCTGCTTCGCCAGCCGCCCGGTCTTGGCGTACATCGCCGTCGTGCCGTTGGCCTCGTTCACCCGCGTGCCCCACACGACGACGCTCGGGTGGTTGCGGTCGCGCACGACCATGCCCGCCACGTCCTGGAGGTTCCGCCGCTGCCAGGCGTCGTCGCCGACGTGCCCCCAGCCCGGGATCTCCGCCCACACCAGCAGGCCCAGCTCGTCGCACGCGTCGAGGAACGCGCTCGACTGCGGGTAGTGCGAGCACCGGACCATGGTGCAGTTCAGCTCGCGCCGCAGGATCTCCGCGTCCCGCCGCTGCACGCGGTCCGGCATCGCCCCGCCCGCGAACGGGAACCACTGGTGGCGGTTGAGGCCGAACAGCTTGAGCCGCCTGCCGTTGAGGAAGAAGCCGTCGGGGGTGAACCGGGCCTCGCGGAACCCGGTCCGCACCGTCCGCTGGTCGACGACCGCCGCCCCGGCCCGGACGGTCACCACCACCTCGTACAACGCGGGATCCTCGACGTCCCACAGCCGGACGCCGCCCAGCCCGCCGACGTCGAACGCCGCGGTGGAGCCGTGGACCGGCGCGGTCCCGCGGGCCAGTTCCCGGCCCGCCTGCCGCACCGACGCGGTCACCTCGCCCTCGACCGGCGCTTCGAGCGTGCACGTCAGGCGCAGCGTCCGGCTGGGCGACAGGACGTCGGCCGGGCACGCGAAGACGTCGGCGAGCCGCACGCGCGGGACGGTCCCGATCGTGGCCGGGCGGTAGATGCCGGCCGGCTGGTAGAAGTCGAGAACCGCCGGGCCGGTGCTGCCCGGCAGGTTGGGCGGGACGTCCAGCGCCCACCGCCCGTCGACGACCACGGCGAGGACGTTGTCGCCGTCGGTGGCCCCGGTCAGCTCGACCTCGAACGGGAGGTAGCCGCCCTCGTGGGTGCCGGCGAGCGAGCCGTTGAGGTACACCGACGCGTTCGTCATGACGCCGTCGAAGCGCGCCCGGAGCCGGTCGCCCGCGGTCGCGGTGAAGTGCTTGCGGTAGATCCAGCGGTCCTGCCACGACGCCGGGTCCCAGCCCGTCCAGGACAGCGGGGTCACGCAGTGGGGTAGCCGGACCGGGTCGAGGTCGACCTCGTCGAACCCGGCGTCGGCGCAACCGTCGGCGTACCGCCCGAACAACCAGAAATCGTTCAACCGCGCGGTTTCCGGGCCGGGCGCGGCGAGCCCGGACGAACCGGCGACGGCGGCGCCGAGCAGCGCGGCCCCGCCCGCGGCGAGGAACTCGCGCCGCGAAAGCCGCGGACCGGCCATGGGCGACCTCCGTACTCCGGTGCGGACCTCCCCAGTGTGTCCCACCGGGACACCCGACGGCACGGGGTTCAGCGCAACGTCGAAGCGCGGACCACCAGTTCGGGGGTGAAGACGACCTGGCGGTGCTCGTGCCCGGGCTCGGTGGTCTCGGCCAGGAGCAGCTCCGCGGCCGTGCGGCCCAGCCGGCGCCGGGGCTGGCGGACGGAGGTGAGCGGGACCGCGGCCGCCGCGGCGAACTCGATGTCGTCGTAGCCCACGATCGCCAGGTCGTCCGGGACGCCCATGCGCAGGCTCGCGCAGGTCTGCAGGAGGCCGAGCGCGACGAGGTCGTTGGCGCAGAACGCGGCGGTGGGGCGGACCGCCGCGGGCAGGCCCGCCAGCCGTTCGCCGGCCTCGCGGCCGTCGGCCACGGTCAGTGCCGTGGTCGTCAGGTCGACCAGCCGGTCCGGGGCGAGCCCCGCGGCGCTCAGCGCCCGCAGCGCGCCGAGCCGCCGGTCGCGGACCTGGCCCACCGCGGTGTGGTTGCCGATGAACGCGATCCGCTCGTGCCCCTGCTCGAGCAGGTGCCGCACGGCGATTTCGCCGCCGTAGACGTCGTCCACCGCGACCGAGCAGTGCGCGGTGCCGCCGGGCGTGCGGTCGACGACGACCACCGGCGTGCCGCGCCGCGCGATCTCGGCCAGCAGCGGGGCGTCCGGGTCGACCGGCGTGATGAGGATGCCTTGCACCCGCTGCTGTTCCAGCCGGCCGAGGTAGGCCGCCTCACGCGCGGGCTGGTGGGCGCTGTTGCAGAGGAACAGCGAGAGGTCGCCGGCGTCGGCGGCGTCCTCCATGCCGGCGGCGACGTCGGTGAAGAACGGGTTGCTGCCGTCGAGCATCACGTAGGCCAGCACGCGGCTGCGCCCGGCGCGCAGCTGCCGCGCGGATTCGTTGCGCACGAACCGGAGTTCGGCCATCGCGGCTTCGACCTTCGCGCGGGTGGCGGGGCTGACCCGGTCGGGGCGGTTGAGCACGTTCGACACCGTGCCGAGGGAGACGCCGGCCGCCGCGGCGACGTCCTTGATGCCGGCCGCTCTCGGCTCGGCCCCGGACTCCTGGACCGTCATCGGACCCCCTCATTGAAACGTAATATCGCCACGAACTATCGGCGGACGAAGCCGTTCGGCCACGGTTCGGCCGATTCATTGACTTGCTCTTCTGTCGCATAGTAGCGTCACCGCGCCAGGTTTGTGAAACCTTTCAATCCGGAGGTCGCGATGACGCGGCAGGACCCGGGTCCAGCCCCTCTGCTGGAGGTGCGCGGCGTGACGAAGTCGTTCGGCGCCGTCGCGGCGGTCGCCGGCGTGAGCTTCGGCCTCCACGCCGGGGAGGCCCACGCGCTGGTGGGGGAGAACGGCGCCGGCAAGTCCACGATCGTGAAGATGCTCGCCGGGGTGCACAAACCCGACGACGGCACCCTGCTCCTGGACGGCACGCCGGTCGAATTCGGTTCCCCGGCGGACGCCAAGGCCGCCGGCATCGCGGTGATCTACCAGGAACCCACGCTCTTCCCCGACCTTTCCGTCGCGGAGAACATCGTGATGGGCCGGCATCCGCGCAAGAGCATGGGCCGGATCGACCGGGCGGCCATCCGCGCCGAGGCCGAGCGCCTCTTCGCCCGCCTCGGCGTCCGGATCGACCCGGCTCGTCCCGCTCGTGGCCTTTCCATCGCCGACCAGCAGATCGTCGAGATCGCGAAGGCGCTCAGCGCCGACGCGCGCGTGCTGGTGATGGACGAGCCGACCGCCGCGCTGACCCAGATCGAGGTCGAGCGGCTCTTCAGCGTCGCCCGCACGCTGCGCCAGGAAGGTGCGGCGATCATGTTCATCTCCCACCGCTTCGAGGAGATCACCGCGCTCTGCCAGCGCGTCACGATCATGCGGGACGGCAAGCACGTCTCCACCGACCCGCTCGACGACGTCACGGTCGACGAGATGGTGAAGCGGATGGTCGGGCGCGACCTCGACGCGCTGTTCCCCAAGCAGGACGTCGAACCCGGCGCGGTCGTCCTCGAAGTCGACGGCCTGGCCAGGGAAGGCGTGTTCCGCGACATCTCCTTCTCGGTGCGGGCGGGGGAAATCGTCGCGTTCGCCGGGCTCGTCGGCTCCGGGCGCTCGGAAGTCGTCCAGGCCGTGTTCGGTGTCGACGAGCGCGACGCGGGCGTGGTGAAGGTGAGCGGCAAGAAGCTCAAGCCGCACTCGGCCCGGGCCGCGATGGCCGCCGGGATGGCCCTCGTGCCCGAGGACCGGCGCCAGCAGGGCCTGATCATGGACCTGTCGATCGAGCGGAACGTCACGCTGCCACGGTCGCGGGCGCTCGCGAAGCTCGGCTTCCTCACCGGAGCGAGCGAACGGCGGGAAGCCCGGCACTGGACCGAACGCCTGCGGACCAAGTACCGCCGCCTCGGCGACCCCGTCGGGACGCTTTCGGGCGGCAACCAGCAGAAGGTCGTGCTGGCCAAGTGGCTGGCGATGGCGCCGAAGGTGCTGATCGTGGACGAGCCGACCCGCGGCATCGACGTCGGGACGAAGGCCGAGGTGCACCGGCTGATGTCGGCGCTGGCCGCCGAAGGCGTCGCGATCGTCATGGTGTCGTCGGAACTGCCCGAGGTGCTCGGCATGGCCGACCGCGTCCTGGTGATGCGGGAAGGCCGGATCGTCGCCGAGCTCCCGCGCGCCGGCGCGACCGAAGACGCCGTCATGTTCGCCGCGATGGGCCAGGGAGCCGCCGCATGACCGCGACGAAGGAGGCCACCGTGACCCCCGGGCGGACCGTCCACGAACGACGGTCGTGGGCCGCGAACGTCTTCAAGGCGCGCGAATCCGGCATCGTGCTCGCGCTCGTCGTGCTGGTCGCGTTCACCGCGACGCAGAACTCGCGGTTCCTGTCCGGGCAGAGCATCCGCGACATCCTGCTGGGCACCGCGATCCTGGCGGTGCTCGCCGTCGGGCAGGCGGTCGTGATGATCACCCGCAACATCGACCTGTCGGTCGGTTCCGTGCTCGGCCTGTCGGCGTTCGCGGTCGGCACGCTGATGAAGGACAACCCGGGGCTGCCGGTGATCGTCGCCGTGCTCGCGGGACTGGCCGCCGGCGCGGTGTGCGGCCTCCTCAACGGCGCGCTCGTGCGGTTCGGCCAGGTACCCGCGCTGGTCGTCACGCTCGGCACGCTCTACGCGTTCCGCGGGGTCAGCTACTTCTGGGCCGGCGGGCAGCAGATCAACGCCGACAAGCTGCCCGCGTCCTTTCTGGACTTCGGCACGGCGTCGGTGCTCGGCGTGCCGTGGCTGGTCCTCATCGCGCTGCTGGTGCTGGTGGTCGCCGGCATCGTGCTGCGCAGCTACCCGGCCGGGCGCGAGCTGTACGCGATGGGGTCGAGCCCGCAGGCCGCGCAGCTGGCCGGCATCCGGGTCGGCCGCAACACCATCGCCGCGTTCCTCGTCAGCGGCGCCCTCGCCGGACTCGCCGGAGTCTTGTTCGCGGCCCGGTTCGGCACCGTGGACGCGGCCGCCGGCACCGGCTACGAGCTCAACGTCGTCGCCGCGGCCGTCGTCGGCGGGGTGGCGGTGTTCGGCGGCAGCGGCTCGGTCTGGGGCGCCGGCCTCGGCGCGCTCCTGCTGACCGTCATCGGCAGCGCGCTCGCCGTCCTCGACATCAACCAGTTCTGGCAGCAGGCCATCGTCGGCGCGCTGATCCTGCTGGCCATCGGCGCCGACCGGCTCGTGGCCGTGCGCGTCGCGAAGGCACTGAAGAAGAGGGACTCCCATGTCTGAGCGAGGGAACCGGTTCGGCAGGCTGCTCAGCTGGGACGCCGCTGTCGTGCTCGTCACCGTGATCGTGCTGGTGGTGGCCTCCGGTGCGGTCGAGAACTTCGGCACCAGCCGCAACTTCACCTTCCTGCTGCTCGACCTGCTCCCGATCGCGCTGGTCGCGCTGCCGATGACGTTCATCATCGTGACCGGCGAGATCGACCTGTCGGTGGCGAGCACGCTCGGGCTGACGTCGGCGGTCATGGGCTCGCTGTGGGACGCGGGGCTGTCCATCGAGACGATCATCCCGCTCTGCGTCGTGCTCGGCGCGGTCCTCGGTGCGCTGAACGGCTTCTTCGTCACCGTGCTGAAACTGCCTTCGCTCGCCGTCACCATCGGCACCCTGGCCCTCTACCGCGGGCTCGCGTTCGTCGTGCTGGGTGACGGCGCGGTCGCCGACTTCCCCCGCGACTACACGAGCTGGGTCACCGGCACCATCGGCGACGGCCCGATCCCGAACGTGCTGATCCCGCTGGTGGTCGTCGCGCTGATCTTCGGTGTCGTGCTGCACGCGACCCCGATCGGCCGCGGCGTCTTCGCGGCCGGGGCGGGCGAACAGGCGGCCCGGTTCGCCGGCATCCGCACCGGGCGGCTCAAGTTCTGGCTGTACGTCGTGAGCGGGGCGGTCGCGGGGCTCGCCGGGGTGCTGTGGACCCTGCGGTACTCCAGCGCCCGCGCCGACAACGGCTTCGGCCTCGAACTCGCCGTCGTGGCCGCCGTGCTGCTCGGCGGCGTGTCCATCTTCGGCGGCAAGGGCACGCTCCCCGGCGTGCTGGCCGGGGTGGTCCTGCTGGCGTCCCTGCAGAACGCGCTGCGGCTGCAGGACGTGTCCAACGAAGCCCTCAACATCGTGACCGGCGTGCTCCTCATCGTGTCGGTCCTGCTCCCCAACATCGTGTCCTCGGCCCGCGACTCGGTGCGGCGCCGCAGGCAAGCGGTATCCCCGGAAAGGTGACGAAGATGTCCCGACGGTTCCTCACCGGCGCAGTGTCGGCCGGGCTGGTGCTGGTCCTGGCCGCCTGCGGCGGCACGACCAAGAACGACAACGCCGCGGCCGGCGCGAGTCAGTCCACCGCCGCGGCGAACCCCAACGCCGCGGCGCAGGAAGGCGTCAAGATGGCGTTCCTGCCCAAGCAGCTCAACAACCCCTACAGCGACATCGAGGTCAGCGGCGGCAAGGAGGCGCTGGGCGAGCTGAAGGGCGAGTACAAGCTGGTCGGGCCGAACGACGCGAGCGCGTCGTCGCAGGTCAGCTACATCAACACGCTGATCCAGCAGCAGCAGGACGTCATCGGCATCGCCGCGAACGACCCGAACGCCGTCTGCCCGTCGCTCAACCAGGCCCGCACCGCCGGCATCAAGGTCGTCGCGTTCGACTCCGACGCGGCGAAGGACTGCCGCGACGTCTTCATCAACCAGGCCACCACCCAGGGCATCGGCGAGGCGCTGGCCAAGCAGGCCAAGGACCTCTCCGGCGGGTCGGGGGAGATCGCCGTCCTGTCCGCGACGCCGAACGCCACGAACCAGAACGCCTGGATCGACGTGCTCAAGAAGGAACTGGCCAAGCCGGAGTACGCGAACATCAAGCTGGACAAGGTCGCCTACGGCAACGACGACGACCAGAAGTCGTTCCAGGAGGCCCAGGGCCTGCTGCAATCGTTCCCGAACCTCAAAGTGATCGTTTCGCCGACCACCGTGGGCATCGCCGCCGCCGCGCGCTACGTGAGCTCGTCGAGCTACAAGGGCAAGGTCGCGGTGACCGGCCTGGGTACGCCGAACCAGATGCGCGCGTTCGTCAAGGACGGCACGGTGAAGCAGTTCGCGCTCTGGAACCCGGCCGACATCGGGTACCTCGCCGCGTACGCCGGCGTGGCCCTCAAGTCGGGTCAGATCACCGGCAAGGAAGGCGAGAAGTTCAAGGCGGGCAAGCTCGGCGAGTACACGATCGGCGCGAGCGGCGAGATCGTGCTCGGCCCGCCGACGACGTTCGACGCGAACAACATCGACAAGTTCAACTTCTGATGCCCCGGTACTGCTTCTGCCTCCAGGTCAAGCCCGACCGGACAGCCGCGTACGCCGAGCGGCACCGGTCGGTCTGGCCCGAGATGCGGCAGGCCCTGCACGACGCCGGCTGGCGCAACTATTCGCTGTTCCTCCGCGACGACGGCCTGCTGATCGGGTACGTCGAGGCGGACGACCTCGAAGCCGCGCGGGCCGCCATGGCGGAGACCGACGTCAACGCCCGCTGGCAGGCGGAAATGGCGGAGTTCTTCACCGGTCTGGACTCCCGCCCGCCGGATGAAGGGTTCCAGCTGCTCGACGAGGTCTTCCACCTCGACGTCCGGGAAGGACAGTGATCGCCATGGGTGATTCGGCTGCGGTCAAAGCGGCTTTGCGGGCCCAGCGCATCGAGACGCCGTCGTGGGCGTACGCGAACTCCGGGACGCGGTTCAAGGTGTTCCCGCAACCGGGTGTCCCGCGCACCGCGGAGGAGAAGATCGCCGACGCGGCCACCGTGCACCGGTTCACCGGGGTCGCGCCGAGCGTGGCGCTGCACATCCCGTGGGACCGCGTCGACGACTTCGGTGCCCTGACCGCGTACGCGCGGGACCAGGGCATCGAAATCGGCGCCATCAACACCAACGTCTTCCAGGACGAGGACTACAAGCTCGGCTCGGTGACCAACCCGGACGCCGGAATCCGCCGCAAGGCGACCGATCACCTGCTGGAAGCCATCTCGATCATGGACGCGACCGGGTCGCGGGACCTGAAGCTGTGGTTCTCCGACGGCATCAACTACCCCGGCCAGGACGACATCCGCGACCGCCAGGACCGGCTGGCGGCGGCGCTCAAGGAGACCTACGACCGGCTCGGGCCGGACCAGCGGATGCTGCTGGAGTACAAGCTGTTCGAGCCCGCGTTCTACGCCACCGACGTCCCGGACTGGGGTACGTCGTACGCGCACTGCGTCGAGCTGGGGGAGAAGGCGACGGTGTGCATCGACACCGGTCACCACGCCCCGGGCACGAACATCGAGTTCATCGTGGCGTTCCTGCTGCGGGCCGGGAAACTGGGCGCGTTCGACTTCAACTCCCGCTTCTACGCCGACGACGACCTGATGGTGGGTGCGGCGGACCCGTTCCAGCTGTTCCGGATCATGTACGAGATCGTCCGCGGCGAAGCCCTCGATCCCTCGTACGGGATCGCGTTCATGCTCGACCAGTGCCACAACATCGAGGCCAAGATCCCGGCGATCATCCGGTCGGTGATGAACGTCCAGGAGGCGACGGCCAAGGCGCTGCTGGTCGACCGCACCGCGCTGCGCGCCGCCCAGCAGGCGGGCAACGTCCTCGAGGCCAACGCCGTGCTGATGGACGCCTACAACACCGACGTCCGGCCGCTGCTGGGCGAACTGCGGGCGGACGCCGGGCTCGACCCGGACCCGGTCGCGGCGTATGCCCGCAGCGGCTACCAGGAGAAGATCGTGGCCGAGCGCGCCGGTGGCACGCAGGCCGGGTGGGGAGCATGAGCATGACCGTCCCGGAAGAACTCGTCGCGCGCAGCAACGCGCTCGGCGCGGACCCCCGGAACACCAACTACGCCGGCGGCAACACCTCCGCCAAGGGCACCGCGGTCGACCCGGTCACCGGCACGCCCACGGAACTGCTGTGGGTCAAGGGCTCCGGCGGCGACCTCGGCACGCTGACCGAGGCGGGGCTCGCGGTGCTGCGGCTGGACCGGCTGCGGTCACTGGTGGACGTCTACCCCGGCGTCGAGCGCGAGGACGAGATGGTCACCGCGTTCGACTACTGCCTGCACGGCCGGGGCGGCGCGGCGCCGTCGATCGACACGGCCATGCACGGTCTCGTCGAGGCCGCGCACGTCGACCACCTGCACCCCGACTCGGGCATCGCGCTGGCCACGGCGGCCGACGGCCCGGCGCTGACGAAGGAGTGCTTCGGCGACCGCGTCGCCTGGGTGGACTGGCGCCGGCCGGGCTTCCAGCTGGGCCTGGACATCGCCGCGGTCAAGGCGGCGAACCCGCAAGCCATCGGTGTGATCCTCGGCGGGCACGGCATCACGGCGTGGGGCGCGACCTCGGAAGAGTGTCAGCGCAACTCACTCGAGATCATCCGCACGGCCGAGGAGTTCCTCGCCTCGCGCGGTGCCCCGGAGCCGTTCGGGCCGGTCGTGCCCGGGTTCGAATCGTTGACTCTGGCTGAGCGGCACGCGCGGGCGGCGGCCCTGGCGCCGGTGATCCGCGGCCTGGCCTCCACCGACCAGCGCGTCCTCGGTCACTACACCGACAGCGACGTCGTGCTGGAGTTCCTGGCCCGGGAGAAGCTCGCTGCCTTGGCCGCCCTCGGGACGTCGTGCCCGGACCACTTCCTGCGCACCAAGGTCCGGCCGCTGGTGGTGGACCTGCCCGCGACCGCGCCGCTCGAGGACGTCGTCGCGCGGCTGAAGGAACTGCACTCCGAGTACCGCGACTCCTACCGCGCCTACTACGAGCGGCACGCGGTCGCCGATTCGCCCGCGATGCGCGGCGCGGACCCGGCGATCGTGCTGGTCCCCGGCGTCGGGATGTTCTCCTTCGGCCGCGACGAGCAGACCGCGCGCGTGGCGGGGGAGTTCTACGTCAACGCGATCAACGTGATGCGCGGCGCCGAAGCCGTCTCGTCGTACGCGCCGATCCCGGAGAGGGAGAAGTTCCGGATCGAGTACTGGGCACTGGAAGAGGCGAAGCTCCAGCGGATGCCGAAGCCCAAGCCGCTCGCCGGGCGGATCGCCCTGGTGACCGGCGCCGGGTCGGGGATCGGCAAGGCCATCGCCGTCCGGCTCGCGGCCGAGGGCGCCTGCGTGGCGATCGCGGACCTCAACGGGGACGCCGCCGCCGGGGTCGCCGCGGAGATCGGTGGTCTCGCGGTCACCGCCGACGTCACCGACGCGGCCGCGGTCCAGGCCGCGATCGACGCCACCGTGCTCGCTTTCGGCGGCCTCGACCTGGTGGTCAACAACGCCGGGCTGTCCATCTCGAAGCCGTTGCTGGAGACCACCGAACGCGACTGGGACCTCCAGCACGACGTAATGGCGAAGGGGTCCTTCCTGGTCGCGAAGGCGGCCGCGAAGGTGATGATCGACCAGGGCATCGGCGGCGACATCGTGTACATCTCGTCGAAGAACGCGGTGTTCGCGGGCCCGAACAACGTCGCCTACGGTGCCGCGAAGGCCGACCAGGCGCACCAGGTCCGGCTCTTGGCCGCCGAGCTCGGCGGGCACGGGATCCGCGTCAACGGCGTCAACCCCGACGGCGTCGTCCAGGGCTCGGGCATCTTCGCCGGGGGCTGGGGCGCCCAGCGCGCCGCCGTCTACGGCGTCCCGGAGGAGAAGCTCGGCGAGTTCTACGCCCAGCGCACGATCCTCAAGCGCGAGGTGCTGCCCGAGCACGTCGCGGCCGCGGTGTTCGCCCTGACCGGCGGCGACCTCACCCACACCACCGGGCTGCACGTGCCGGTGGACGCCGGGGTGGCCGCCGCGTTCCTCCGCTAGGAGATCCGATGACACTCGACCGCATCACCCCGCGCCGCACCCGCGTCGGCCTCGTCTCCGGCGGGCTCGGGGCGTACTGGCCGCAGTTCCCTTCGCTGCTGCCCCAGCTGGAAGCTTCGGCGCGCCGGGTCGCTTCGCGACTGTCCGAACTGGACTGCGAGGTCGTCGACGCCGGGTTCGTCTCGGACGCGGCCGAAGGCGCGGCGGCGGCGGAGAAGCTGCGCGTCGCCGGGTGCGACCTGATCATCGGCTTCCTCACCACGTACCTGACGTCCAGCATGCTGGCCCCGGTCGCGCAACGCTCGGGCGCGCCGGTGCTGATGCTCAACCTGCAGCCGACCGAGTCGATGGACCACGAATCCTTCGACACCGGCGCCTGGCTGGCCTACTGCGGCGCGTGCCCGCTGCCGGAGATGGCCAACGCGTTCCGCCGCCTCGGCGTCGAATTCCGTTCGGTGTCCGGGTACCTGGAAGACCCGCGGGCCTGGACCCGGATCGAACGGTGGATCAAGGCGGCCGGGGTGCGGGCGGCGCTGCGGCACGGCCGCCACGGCCTGCTCGGGCACCTCTACCCGGGCATGATGGACGTCTCGACGGACCCGACCCTGGTCTCGGCCCAGTTCGGCGGGCACGTCGAGATCCTGGAGGTGGACGACCTGCGGGTGCGGGTCGAGAAGGTGTCCGACTTCGAGACGGCTTCGCGCGTCGAGCTGGCCCGCGAAGTGTTCACTGTGGACGAGTCCGTCGTGGACGAAGACTTCGCGTGGGGTGCCCGGGTTTCGGTGGCGCTCGACCAGCTCGTCGCCGACTTCGGCCTCGACTCGCTGGCGTACTACCACCGCGGCCTCGACGGCGAGGCGCACGAACGCGTCGGGGCCGGCTTCATCCTCGGCGCGTCCCTGCTCACCGCGCGCGGCATCCCCGCGGTCGGTGAGTACGAGCTGCGCACGTCACTGGCGATGCTGGTCATGGACCGGCTCGGCGCCGGCGGTTCGTTCACCGAGCTGCAGGCGCTGAACTTCCGCGACGGCGTCGTCGAGATGGGTCACGACGGCCCGGCGCACCTCGGGATCAGCGCCCGCAAGCCGCTGCTGCGCGGCCTCGGCGTCTACCACGGCAAGCGCGGCTGGGGCGTGTCGGTGGAGTTCGACGTCAAGCCCGGCCCGGTCACGCTGTGCGGCCTCGGCCAGCGGCGCGACGGGACGTTCTCGCTCATCGCGTCCGAAGGCACGGTGGTTCCGGGACCGCTGCTGCGCATCGGCAACACGACGTCCCGCGTCGACTTCGGCTGCGACCCGGGCGAGTGGACCGACGCCTGGTCGGCCAGCGGCATCGCGCACCACTGGGCCCTCGGGACCGGCCACCGCGTCGCCGAGCTG
Source organism: Amycolatopsis solani (assembly GCF_033441515.1). Classification (NCBI taxonomy): domain Bacteria; kingdom Bacillati; phylum Actinomycetota; class Actinomycetes; order Pseudonocardiales; family Pseudonocardiaceae; genus Amycolatopsis; species Amycolatopsis solani. The sequence goes on along the minus strand of NZ_JAWQJT010000002.1, from coordinate 1,134,507 downwards.
ACGGCCGTCGCGGACCTGCTCGGCCTGGAGCTGACCGTGGTGCGCCCTTGAAACGCGTCGCGGCCGTCGACCTCGGCGCGTCCAGCGGGCGCGTGATGGCCGGCACCGCCGGTCCTTCGACGTTGGCCCTCGAGGAGGTGCGCCGCTTCCCGAACGGCGGCGTCCGCGCCGGGCCGGCGTGGTATTGGGACGTGCTGGGGCTCTACCGCGAGACCCTGGCCGGGATCCGCGACGCCGGCGCGGTGGACGGCGTCGGCATCGACTCGTGGGCCGTCGACTACGGGCTTCTGGACGACCGCGGCGCCCTGCTCGGCAACCCCGTCTGCTACCGCGACTCGCGCACCGACGGCATCGCGGCAAAGGTGGCGGCGACGGTGTCCGCGCGCGAGCTGTACGACGTGACGGGCCTGCAGCAGCTCCCGTTCAACACGCTGTACCAGCTGGTGTCCGAAGGCGACCGGCTCGCGTCGGCGTCGGCCATGCTGCTGATCCCGGACCTGCTGAACTACTGGCTGACGGGCTCGATCGGCGCCGAGCGCACCAACGCGTCGACGACCGAGCTGTACGACGTCCGCGAGCGGGAGTGGGCGGTTTCCCTGGCTTCACGGGTCGGCATCCCGCCCGGCTTGCTGCCCCCGCTGCGCGACCCGGGCACGGTGGTGGGCACGGCCGCCTCGCTTTCCGGACTCCCGGTGATCGCGGTGGGCTCCCACGACACGGCGTCGGCGGTGGTGGCGGTCCCGGCGTCCCCGGGTACGAACTTCGCCTACATCTCCTCGGGCACGTGGTCCTTGGCGGGCCTGGAGCTGCCTGCGCCAGAGCTGAGCGACGCGGCACTGGCGGCGAACTTCACCAACGAGGGCGGCGTCGACGGCATGATCCGCTTCCTGCGCAACGTGATGGGCCTGTGGGTGCTGTCGGAGACGCTGCGCACGTGGTCCATTTCGGACCTTCCCCCGCTCCTCTCAGCCGCGACTGCGTCCCCGGCCTTGGCGGCGGTGGTGGACATCGACGCCCCGGAGTTCCTGCCCCCGGGCGACATGCCCGCCCGTATCGCGGCAGCGTGCACGGCCACCGGCCAGCCTGTTCCCGCGGACCGGCCCGCGATGGTCCGGTGCATTGTGGACAGTCTGGCCTTGGCGCACCGCCGCACGATCCGCGAGGCCGCGCGGTTGACCGGCCGCCGCGTCGACGTGGTCCACCTGGTCGGCGGCGGAGCGCGCAACGAGCTGCTCTGCCAGTCGACGGCGGACGCGTGCGGCGTCCCGGTCCTGGCCGGCCCGGTGGAGGCGGCGGCATTGGGGAACGTGCTGGTGCAGGCCCGGGCACTGGGGGAGGACCTCCCTGACTTGGCGTCGATGCGGGTGCTGGTGCGGGAGACGCAGGAGATCCGGCGCTACGAGCCGTCCGGCACCGGGGACTGGGACGCCGCAGAGGCGCGGTTGCGGGGCTGAGGTGCGTCGGTCGCCGGCTCCTGCTCCACGGAAGGCGCGCCTCAGAGGGTGATGTTGCCGTGCACGTCGCCGGCCTGGATGACCTTCCCCGTGACGTTCCCGGTCACCGAATTGTGCACGCCGCCGTACGTCACCCGGCTCTCCGGGAGCTTCTCCCACTCCGTTCGCAGCGCCTCCGCGAACTCCCGGTCCTCCGCCCCCGCTGACTGCAGCCGCTCGGCCAGTGCCCGGATGGGCTGGGTGCCGGACGGTGCCGACGCGGCCGCCTCCAGTTCCGCGATCGCCGCGGGGTTCTTGGCGAACTTGCGTTTCACCAGGTCGTACAGGCCGGTCGCACCCTTCGCCGCCAGTGCGGCGGCGATGGAGATCAGGATCGGTTCGGGCATCCTCCCAACCTAGCCGCGCGCCGGCCGCGGAACCAGGTTTGCGCGTTCGTGCCCCACGGAAGGCGGCAGCCGGGCACACTCGCCGCGGCACGGTTGCGGATCCGGAAAACGGCCGCGAGCCTGGTGGGAAAATCACCGACCGAGGAGTCCGCGATGGCGTACCGTTCCCGCGCACTGGCCGCCGCTGCCGCCGGCGCGCTGGCCCTCTCCGCGCTGTTCCCCGCGACCGCGTACGCCGACCCGCCCGGCGCGCTCCCGGCGTCCGCGTCCGACTTCGAAAAGACGTTCCAGCCGGCCTTCGACTACGACAAGGACGGCTGCTACCCGACCCCGGCGATCGGCCCCGACGGCACGATCGCGCCCGGCCTGTCCCTGGGCGGGGACACCAACGGCCACTGCCGCGACTCCTGGGACCTCGACAACACCAACTCCTACTCGCGCCAAAAGTGCAACAACGGCTGGTGCGCCGTCATGTTCACCCTCTACTTCGAGAAGGACCAGGCTTCCCTCGGCCCGGGCAGCGCCGGGCACCGGCACGACTGGGAGCACGTCGTCGTCTGGGTCAAGGACAACCAGGTCGAGTACGTCGCCACGTCGCAGCACGGCGGCTTCGCCGTCCACGACCGTGCGAGCCTCCGGTTCGAAGGCACGCACGCGAAGGTCGTCTACCACAAGGACGGCGGCTCGACGCACTGCTTCCGCGCGGCCAACGGCAACGACGACCCGCCCGAGAACCACAAGGGCACCTGGCAGTACCCGGCCCCCGTCGGCTGGGACGGCTACCCGGCCGGCCTGCGGGACAAGCTCACCCAGGCCGACTTCGGGAGCGCGACCTTCGGCATCAAGGACGGCCAGTTCACCGGCAACCTCGCCAAGGCCAAGCCGGCCGGCATCCCGTTCGACGAAAACGCCTAGAGCCAGCCCCGGTCGTCGGCGATGCGGACCGCTTCGACGCGGTTGCGGGCACCGGTCTTGGTGATCGCCGCGGAGACGTAGTTGCGGACCGTGCCTTCCGACAGGTAGAGCCGAGACGCGATCTCGGCGATCGTCGCGCCGGTCCGCGCGGTGATCAGGACGTCGCGTTCGCGGGCGGTCAGCGGGGACTCGCCGGCCGCCAGCGTGGCGACGGCCAGGGCCGGGTCCACCACCCGCTCGCCGGCCCGGACGCGGCGGATCGCGCCGGCGAGCACCTCGGCGGGCGCGTCCTTGACGACGAACCCGGCGGCGCCCGCCTCCATCGCGCGGCGCAGGTAGCCGGCGCGGCCGAACGTCGTGAGCATGACGACCCGGCAGTCCGGCACCTGCGTGGCGAGCACCGCCGCCGCGGCGAGCCCGTCGAGGCCCGGCATCTCGATGTCGAGCAACGCGACGTCGGGGCGGTGCGCACGGGCCGCGGCGACCACTTCATCGCCGCGGCCGACCGACGCGACCACCTCGAAGTCGTCCTCGAGGGCGAGCAGTGCGCACAGCGCCTGGCGGACCAGTTCCTGGTCGTCGGCCAGCAGCAGCCGGATCACACCGTCACCCGCAACCGCCAGCCGCGCGGGTCCGCCGCCCCCGCGTCGAGCACCCCGCCGGCCGCCGTGACGCGCTCGCGGAGCCCGGCGAGCCCGGAACCGCCCGCGGCCGGGCCACCCACGCCGTCGTCGAGAACCTCCACAGTGGACGCCGAGAGCGTCACCGCGCACCGGCTCGCGCGCGCGTGCCGGGCCACGTTCGTGAGCCCCTCCCGCACCACCCAGCCGAACAGTTCCTGGTGCGCGGGCACCACGACGTCGGTGGCCGTCGGCAGGTCGGCGGTGACCCCGCAGGCACGCAGCAGCTCGCGGCCGCGGGCGAGTTCGCCGGCGAGCGAGACTTCGCGGTAGCCCGACACCGCCGCGCGGACCTCGGTCAAGGCCTGGCGGGCCAGGGTTTCCACGGCGGTCATCTCCTCACCCGCGCGGGCGCCGTCGGCGTCGACGAGCCGCCGCGCCAGGGTGCTCTTCACGGTGATCGCGGTGAGGGAGTGCCCGAGCAGGTCGTGCAGGTCGCGGGCGATCCGGGCGCGTTCGGCCTCGGACGCCAGCCGCGCGACCTCGGCGCGGGCCGCGACCAGCGCGGTGTTGGCGCGGATCGCTTCGGCGAACGCGCCCACCACGAGCACGGTGAACACGAGCGCGACCGCCTGCGTCCAGCCCGGCCCGCCCGGCCACGGCACGACGACGGCCGCGAGCGCGGAGGCCGCGACCAGGACGACCGCGACGCGCCGGGGGAGCCGGGGCACCGCGAGGGAAAGGACGACGGCGGCGAGGAAGAACGCGTCGGCGTGGGCGAAGGGGAGCGCGGCGGCGAACAGCACGGCGCACGCACTCGTGAGCACCCAGAACGGCCGTGTCGCCCGGCGGGCCGCCGCGGCCGCGGCGAGGAGGTACCCGGCGGCGAAGGCGGCCACGATCCCGCAGCCCACGACCGCCGTGGTGCCCGCCGAGTGCTGCAGCACGCCCGCCAGCGTCACCGCCGGGTAGACGAGCATGCCCGCGTCGAGCAGCCGCAGCCGCCAGCCGCGCACCCAGCGCTGCACGTCGCTCGTCCCGTCCACCACCGGGACGCTACCGCGAACGCCGTCGCGTGATCAGCACGGTGACGGCGAGGAGCAGCAGGCCGCAGACGCCCTGTTCGACCCGTAGCCACAGCGGGAACAGCCCGGGCAGCGCGACGATGACGACGATCGCCACGAGCATCACCGCCGAGACGATCCGCAGCCGCAGCAGCCCCTTCCGCGAGCCGCGCGCGGCGCTGCGGGCGAAGGCGAACGTCAGCAGCGAACTGGCGACGACGAGGGTGGCGCGCACCCAGACGGCGTCGGTCACCAGCGCCGGGTGGTGCCGGAACAGGACGATCACGGCGAGCGTGAGCACGGAGAGCGCGGCGTAGGCGCCGGTGAGCAGCAGCACGGGCCGGAAACCGGCGGAACGGGTCGTGGCGGTCATGCCGGAAATGCTCCGGCGTAGGCCGCCCGCGGGGCAGTGCCGTCCCGCACCGGGCCGTCATGACATTTGTCATCGGCGCGGCACTGGGAGAGCGCTCTCACAGCGTGCTACAAAGGACGGGTGACGACGCAGCCGCCCACCTTGGAGGACGTCGCGCGGGTCGCCGGCGTCTCCCGGGCCACGGTGTCCCGCGTGGTGAACAGCGTCCGCAACGTCGACCCCAAGCTGCGCGAGACGGTCGAGCGCGCGATCGCCGACACCGGCTACGTCCCGAACCGGGCGGCGCGCTCGCTGGTCACCCGGCGCACCGGCGGGATCGCGCTGGTGGTGTCCGAGCCGGAGCGGCACGTCGAAGCGTTCACCGGCGGCGTGTTCGGCGACCCCTTCTTCGGCCGCGTCGTCGAGGGCGTCGTCTCCCACCTGCGGCCGCACGGGCTGCACCCGCTGCTGATGCTGGTCGACAGCGACGAGGAGCGCGCGAAGCTGGTCCCCAAACTCCGGCAAGAGCAGGTGAGCGGCGTCCTGCTGATTTCGCTGCACCCGGCGGAAGACCCGTTGCCGCAGATGCTGACCGGCGCGGGCGTGCCGACGGCGCTGTTCGCGCGGCCCACCCGGCCGGCGCCGGTGTGCTACGTCGACGTCGCCCACCAGGACGGCGCCCGGCTCGCGGCCGAGCGGCTCGTTTCGCGCGGCTGCCGGCGCGTGGCCACGATCGCGGGCCCGGCGGGCACCCCGGCGGGCCAGGACCGGCTGGCCGGCTTCCGCGACGCGATGGCCCGCCACGGCCACGCGTACGTGGCGGTGGCCGAGGGCGACTTCACCGAGCACGGCGGCGAACGGGCCATGGACCGCCTGCTGGCCGAGGAACCCGCGCTGGACGGGCTTTTCGTGGCGAACGACCTGATGGCGTACGGCGCGCTGACGGTGCTGCGCGAAGCCGGCCGTCGCGTCCCGGACGACGTCGCGGTGGTCGGTTTCGACGACAGCCGCGTCGCGCTGAGCTGCCGCCCCCGGCTCACCACGATCCGCCAGCCGGTCGAGGCGATGGGCGCGGCGATGGCCCGGATGGTCCTGGACCGGATGGCCGACCCGGACCTGCGCGCGGAGTCGGTGATCTTCGACCCGGAACTGGTGGTCCGCGACTCCGGGTGAGCGCTGCGTTCACCTCATGATCTGTCCGGACAGTTCCGCGTACTGGTCTGGACATCGCACCCCGCGCTGTGCTCAGATCGGACCGGCTTTTCCAACGTTGTAAAACCGTGGTCCCCTGACCGGAACGGAGTTCCGCCGTGCGGACGAGAACAGCGAGAGCCCTCAGGCTGACGTGCGTGGTCGCCGTCGCCGCGGCTACCGTGACCGTCGCGACCCCCGCCACAGCTGCCCCGCGGGGCCAGACCGTCACCGCCGGGAACGCGCGCTTCCAGGTGCTGTCCCCGACGGTCATCCGGACCGAGTACGCCGGCGACGGCCGGTTCACCGACGCCGCCACCTTCAACGCCGTCGGGCGCACCGGGTTCACGCCGACGCCGTACACCTCGACGGTCTCCGGTGGCGTGCTCACGATCCGGACCAGCGCGACGACCCTGACCTACCGGCTGGACTCGGGCCCGTTCGACGGCGGCAACCTCGAAGTGCGCACGACCGCCGGCGCGACGCCGGTGCTCGCCGCGCCCTGGCGCCACCTGACCTGCCGGACCGGCGCGCTGTGCGAGGCCGAAGACCTGACCGCCGACGGGCTCGGCGTCGCCACCGACCACCGCGGGTACACCGGCGAAGGCTTCCTCGCCGGCTTCGAAAGCGCCGGCACCTCGGCGACCGCGGACGTCGACGCCACGGCCGCCGAGACCTACTCCGTGGCCGCCCGCTACGCCAACGGGCAGGGCGGCGACGGCCAGCACGTCACGCGCACCCTGAGCGTTTCGGTCGACGGCGGCGCGCCGCAGCAGCTCAGCCTGCCGGTGACGGCCGACTGGGACACCTGGGCGGTCGCGTCCGTCCCGCTGACCCTCGGCGCCGGGCACCACAGCCTCCGCCTGCAGCGGACCGCGGTCGACTCCGGCAACGTCAACGTCGACGCCCTCGCGGTGCTCTCCGCCGGTGCGGCCTTCCCGCCGGCGTCGGCCCGCGCCTTCACCGGCTGCCCGGCCGGCGTGAGCTGCGAGGCGGAGGCCGGGCTGCGGACCGGCTCGGCCGTCGTCGCGACCGACCACCCGGGCTACGCCGGGCGCGGCTTCGTCGCCGAGCTGAACCGGGGATCGTCGCTGACGCAGCGGATCACCGATGTCGCCACCGCCGGCACGTACCAGCTGCACGTCCGGTACGCCAACGGCACCGGCGGCGACGGGCGCCACGAGACGCGGACCGCGTCGGTCGCCACGAACGGCGTCACGCGCACGCTGAGCCTGCCGGTGACCGACAACTGGGACGCGTGGAAGACCGCGTCGGTCCCGGTCGACCTGAAGGCGGGCGCGAACGACGTCGTGCTCGGCTGCCCCGACGACACCAGCTGCCACGTCAACATCGACACCGTCGCGGTCGCGGCGACCGGCGCGGCGGCCCCGCAGCCGCACCTCGCGCTCGGCGGCTACCGGCGCGGCCTCGACGGCGTGAACGGCGACAACGGCACCCCGTCGCTCACCGAAGGACTCCTGCACCAGGACGGCTGGTACCTGCTCGACGACAGCCCGTCGGCGCTGTACGACACCGCGGCCCGCAAGGTGACCCAGCGGCCGTCGCACGGCGGGAGCCCGTACCAGGACGGCTACGTCTTCGCCTTCGGGCACGACTACAAGGCCGGGCTGCGCGACCTCGCGACGCTGACCGGGCCGCCCGCGCTCCTGCCGCGCTGGGCGTACGGCGTCTGGTATTCGGAGTACATCGACCGCACCGCGGCCGACTACCGCGACACGATCCTGCCGCGCTTCCGCAGCGAAGGCGTGCCGCTCGACGTGCTGGTCACCGACACCGATTTCAAGGCACCGGACACCTGGAACGGCTGGCAGATCGACACGAACAAGTTCCCCGATCCGGCCGGGTTCTTCGCGTGGTCGAAGGCTCAGGGCCTGCACAACACGCTGAACACCCACCCGAGCATCATGGGCTCGGACCCGCAGTTCGCCCGCGCGCAGGCGACGGCGAAGGGCAAGCTCGCGAAGTCCGGCTGCGGCACCGACTGCTACGTCTTCGACTGGGGCGACCCGGACCAGCTGAAGGCCTACCTCGACCTGCACGCCGGCATGATGCAGCAGGGCAACGACTTCTGGTGGCTGGACTGGTGCTGCGACGCCTCGAAGTCGAGCCTGCCCGGCGTCACCCCGGACGCGTGGATCAACCAGCAGTACGCCGACCTGGCCGCCCCGGCGACCGGCCGCGGCTTCGTCACCTCGCGGGCCTACGGCTCGCTGCAGGCCGGCGGTTATGGCGGCCCGACCGGGCTGTCGACGGGACCGTGGGCCGACAAGCGCAGCACGCTGCACTTCACCGGTGACACGTCGTCGACGTGGGGCACGCTGCGGATGGAGGTCGGGATCACCCCGGCCGAGTCGGCCGCGACGGGGATGTCGGCGATCAGCCACGACATCGGCGGGCACAACGACACGACGGGCCTGCGCGGCAGCGAGACCTACACCTCGGGCGGGCAGCAGCACCAGACGGCCAAGCTGCCCGACGACCTGTACGCGCGCTGGGTGCAGCTCGGCACGTTCCAGCCGATCGACCGCCTGCACAGCAACCACAGCGACCGGCTCCCGTGGCAGTACGGCGACGCGGCCAAGGCTTCGGCGACGAAGTTCCTGAACCTGCGCGAGAACCTCGTGCCGCTCACCTACACGCTGGCCCAGCAGGCCGCCACGACGGGCGTTCCCGTGGTGCGGCCGACGTACCTGGAGTACCCGGACGAGCCGGCCGCGTACACGGCGGCTTCGAGCGAGTACTTCTACGGGCCGGACCTGCTGGTGGCGCCGGTGACGTCGCCGGGGACCTCGGCGACGACGTCGGTCTGGTTCCCGCCGGGGCAGTGGACGGACTACTTCAGCGGCAAGACCTACGCGGGCGGCACGACGCAGCAGGTCACGTCGGACCTCGGCACGATGCCGGTGTTCCTGCGCGGCGGCGGCATCACCGCGACCCGGACCGCGGACGTGGCCAACGACGTCCAGAGCCCGCTGGACAAGGTGACGGTGACGGTCGCGCCGGGCGGATCCGGGTCCTTCTCGCTGTACGAGGACAACGGGACTTCGTCGGCGAAGAGCTCGACGACGAAGATCACCTACGCCGAGCGGGGCGGGTCCCGCACGGTGACGGTGGCGCCGCCAGAGGGCCGGTACCGCGTGTCCGATCGCGAGTGGACGGTGAAGTTCGTCGGCGTGGCCGCGGCCCCGAGCCGGGTCAAGGTCGGCGGCGGGTGGGCCCCGTCGTCGGCGTGGACCTGGGACGCGGCCACGAAGACGTTGACGGTGAAAGCCCCGGCCCGCCCGGGCCGGGCCCCGCTCACCGTGACGTACTGAGCCTCCGGCGCCCTGGCATGTGACGCGCTGAAGGGGACTTTCCTGGCATCTGATGCGAGGAAAGTCCCCTTCAGGCCACGGTGGGCAGGAGCGCGGTTTCGCGGGCTCCTTCGGCGCTCAGCTCCCCGGCGAGGGCCCGGGTCTCCGGATCCGCCCCGGACGTCTGCTCACCTCGTGCGAGCACCACGACCTGCGCCGCGTGCGCCCGCAGCAGCGCGATCAGCCTGCGGTCGAACTCGGCGCCGCCGTCGGTGCGCAACGCCGTCAGGTCGGCCGGTGTGACCATGCCCGGCATCCGATGTCCACTGTGGAGGTCGGACGCCGGGAGCCCGGCCCGGTCGCGGGCCGACTCCAAGCGCTTCAGCAGGCGCTCCGACGGCGCCACCACCGCACTGGCCGCCGCCCGCACCGCGGTACTCGAGGCGCGGTCCGGGGCCATTCGCGCCGCGACGAGGGCGTTCGCCGTCATCGGCACCACGAGCTGCAGCCAGGCGACGTCCGTCGGGTTGAAGGCGGCGGTGCCCGGTCCGGCGGCCGGCCCGGGGGCGGGGCCGGTGGTGGCGCACCCGCCCAGGATCAGCGCCACCACCGCCGCCCCCAGTGCCGGCCCTCTCACGGGCGGCCGGGCAACCGGTAGTTCGGCCCGAGCACGGTGCCGCGGTCGGGTTTGTAGAGGTCGTACCCGCGCGGGTCGCACTGCAGGCCGCCGTTGATGCAGTGGGTCACCAGCGCGGCCAGGGTCTGCGGGTCCCACGCGTTGAAGAAGTCGTAGTGCCACGAGTACCCGCGTCCGCTGGCCAGGTGCACCCCGGACATGTTCCCGCTGACCGGGAACGCCATCTTGAACTCGAGCATCGGCACCGCGACCGGGTGGTCGGCCGGGCAGGTCAGCGTCGTCCGGTCCGGGTAGGCCATGTGCCCCTTGTGATCGGCCGAATCCAGGTGGACGCCGTCCCAGCAGCTCGGTGCCTGGTAACGGATGTTGAGCTGGCTGCCGGCCACGCACTGCACGGGGATGTCCCAGTTGTGGAAGCTTTCCCCGCACTCCCAGCCCTCGATCGCGCCGGGGGCGTGCTGGAACTCGTCTTGCGTCGCGGTGACGCTGCCGGCCACGTACCGCAGCCCGGGCGGGAACGGCACCACCTTCGTGTAGTCGAGGATGCCCGACTTGTAGTAGACGACCTGCGCGAAGTTCGGCAGCACCACGTCGTTGCCGTTGTAGACGGTCGGGAACCAGTACGCGGACAGGTCGTCCGGGGCCAGGCACGTCGTGTTCCCGACGCCGGCGGCCTGCAGCGACTGCAGCGTCGTGGCGGCGTTCGTCGTCTTGTTGCCGATGAACGTGTGGTCGTGCGAAGCCCCGGGCAGGCCCGGGAAGACGATCGGGTCGTCCGGCTGGTGGTGGCTGGGGGAGCAGTTGACCTGGAATTCGTGGTGGGTCACCAGGTCGTCGGCTCCGGCGGGCGACCAGGTGGCCGCGGTCAGGAAGGCGCCTGCCAGCACGGTGGCGGCGGTGCAGGCGAGGAGCGCGGCTTTCGTTGCCAAGGGTCCTCCACGGTGAGGTGCCAAGGATGGGAGAGCGCTCTCCAAGAGCATGCGCACCCGAGTGCCGCCGTGTCAAGGAGTACCCGGATCACGCCGCGGGCAGCCATTGTCCGGTTCGAGACGAGATCCTTGACAACGCGGGCCGCGGTGCCGAACCATCGATCGCGCCGGAGAGCGCTCTCCAATCTCCGTCCCCTTGTCGTACGGGAGTCATCGTGGACCGACCGTCGCTCCTCCGTGCCGTCCCGGCGCTGGTGGCCCTGCTGGTGCTGGGGTTGCTCGCCGGACCCTCCCCGGCGCACGCCGCCACCGTGCTTTCCCAAGGCAGACCGGTTACCGCGTCGAGCTCCGAAGGCGCGGGCACCCCGGCGTCGGCGGCCGTCGACGGCGACCCCGGCACGCGGTGGGCGAGCGCCTGGAGCGACCCGCAGTGGCTGCAGGTCGACCTCGGCGCGTCCGCCGACATCAGCCAGGTGACCCTGAACTGGGAGTCGGCCTACGCGACTGCATACGAAATCCAGGTTTCGGACAATGCCGCGAATTGGCAGACTGTATACAGTACGACGACCGCGGTCGGTGGGATACAAAATCTCGCGGTCAGCGGGCACGGCCGGTACGTCCGCCTCTACGGCACGCACCGCGTCGGCGGCTACGGCTATTCGCTGTGGGAGTTCCAGGTCAGCGGCACCCCGGGGGCGCAGAACAGGCCCGGCGTCACGCGGGTGACCGGCGCGCAGGGCAACTGGCAGCTGACAGTCGACGGTATCCCGTGGACCGTGAAGGGCCTGACCTGGGGCCCGCCGGTGAGCGAAGCCGCCGCGCGGATGCCGGAGCTGCACGCGATCGGCGTCAACACCGTCCGCACGTGGGGGACCGACGGCACCACGCAGCCGCTGCTCGACGCCGCCGCGGCCAACGGCATCAAGGTGGTCAGCGGCTTCTGGCTGCAACCGGGCGGCGGCCCGGGCAGTGGCGGGTGCGTCGACTACACGACGGATACGAACTACAAGAACACCATGCTCGCCGAAATCCAGAAATGGGTTACTGCATACAAAAACCACGCGGGCGTCCTGATGTGGAACGTCGGCAACGAGTCGATCCTCGGCATGCAGAACTGCTACTCCGGCACGCAGCTGGAGCAGAACCGGATCGCCTACACCCGGTTCGTCGACCAGGCGGCGCAGGCCATCCACGCGATCGACGCGAACCACCCGGTCACCTCGACCGACGCGTGGACCGGGGCCTGGCCGTACTACAAGGCGTACGCGCCGAGCCTCGACCTGTACTCCGTCAACTCCTACGCCCAGGTCTGCCAGGTCAAGCAGGACTGGCTCGCCGGTGGCTACACCAAGCCGTACATCATCACCGAGACCGGGCCGGCCGGCGAGTGGGAGGTGCCGAACGACGTCAACGGCGTCCCCACCGAGCCGACGGACCAGCAGAAGCGCGACGGTTACGTCAACGCCTGGAACTGCGTGCTGGCGCACCCGGGCGTGGCGCTCGGCGCGACGCTCTTCCACTACGGCACCGAGGGCGACTTCGGCGGCGTCTGGTTCAACATCACCACCGGCAACGAGAAGCGGCTGTCCTGGTACGCCGTCCGCAGGCTCTACAGTGGACAGACCGGGGGCAACACGCCGCCGGTGATCTCGTCGATGAACCTCAGCCGCAGCACCGACGTCCCGGCGGGCGCCACGTTCACCCTGACCGCGGCGGTGTCCGATCCGGACGGTGACCCGATCGCGTACACCATGGGGTACAACAGCAAGTACATCAACGACGCGGCCGGGCTGATCCCCGCGCAGTTCACCGGGAACGGGACGTTCACCGTCACCGCACCCCAGCAGCTCGGCGTCTGGAAGATCTACCTCTACGCCCGGGACGGCCACGGCAACGTCGGCATCGAGACGCGCTCGCTGCGCGTGGTCGCGCCGCCGGTACCGGGGACGAACCTGGCTCGCGGCGCCGCGACGACTGCTTCGACGTACCAGGCCGACGGCCCGGGCGCGCCGTACCCGCCGCAGGCCGCGACCGACGGGAACACCGCGACCCGCTGGGCGAGCGCGTGGGCGGATCCGCAGTGGCTGCAGGTCGATCTGGGCAGCCGCCAGGCGTTCGACCACGTCCAGCTGGTGTGGGAGTCGGCGTTCGGCAAGGCCTACGAAATCCAGGTCAGCGACGACGCGGCGAACTGGCGCAGCGTGTACGGGACGACGTCCGGGGACGGCGGCGCCGACGACATCGCGGTCTCGGCCACCGCGCGGTACGTCCGGGTGAACGCCACCCAGCGCGGCACCGCTTACGGCTATTCGCTGTACGAGTTCGGCGTCTACCGGTCGTAACGTTGTGCGGGTGGCTCCTCTCGTCGAGGGGTCACCCGCCGCGTCAGGCGGGGATCAGGGGGTCCGGGGCGGTCCGGCCGTGCCCGCGCGCCCGATGCGGCGACTTTCCTCGGCGTGCCCGAAAACGCGGCGGCCACTCCCACGGCAAGGATCGCGCGGCGGACGCGGAGTTAGGCGCGTGGCCACCCCCAGCGGCCACGTGAGTCACCCCGCGGCCGCAGCGCCACCCAGGGTTCTGTGTCGTGTTTCCGAAACACCGAACGGAGGTATCGTAGTCTTTCCGGGACGGGCTGTGTCAAGTTTTCGGGACAGCTAAGCTGGCCGGTGTCACGTTTCACGGCTGAGGGTGGTGTGTGGTGAGCGAAGGGCGCAGTTTCGCCGAACGGCTGGCGCACTTGATCGCGACCGTGCACCCGCCGGACCGCAAGCCGTACTCCTACCGGGAGATCGCGACCGGCGTCGCCGACCAGACCGGCGTCTCGATGTCCGCGACGCACGTGCAGCAGCTGGCCGTCGGCGCGCGCAAGGACCCCAAGCGCTCGCACATCCAGGCGCTCGCGCAGTTCTTCGGGGTGCCCGTCACCTACTTCTTCGACGACGAGGTCGCCGGCCAGATCGATCAGCAGGTCGAGGACGTCGTGGCGTGGCGGGACACCGAGGCGCGGAACCTGGCCCAGCGCGCGATGCGGCTCTCGCCGCGTGACCGCGAAACCGTGACGGCGCTGCTCGACCAGCTCGGCAGCTACGACGACACGCGCCGCCGCGAAGGCCGGCGCCGGAAGCCCGAGTGAACCACCGCGGTCGGCTAGGATGACTTCGTCCGTGATCGCGCCCCGGTGCAGCCGGCTGGCGCCCGGTGAGCGGGGAGGACCCATCGACGAGCACGGTCTGCCGGACCTCCGTGACCGGGCGCGGGACCGCGTCCGGACGGTGCTCGCCGCCGTCCCGCTGCCGCGGCCGTGGTCGATGAACGGCTGGGTGGACCGGCTCGAGGCGTGGCGGGGGCGCGAGATCGACCTCGTCCCGATCGCCTACCGGCCCGGGCAGCCGTCCGGGGCCTGGCAGCCGCGCCCCGACTACGACCTGATCGCCTACACCGAGCACACGTCGGCGCTGCACCAGGACCACATCATCGCCCACGAGCTCGCCCACATGCTGTGCGCGCACACCGGCACCTGCCTGATGGCCGAGTCCGAAGCCGCCGAGCTCGCGCCGGACCTCGCGCCGGCGGCGTTGTCGCACCTGCTCACCCGCGTCACGAGCGGCACCGAGGAGTACGAGGCGGAGCTGATCGCCGTCCTGCTGATGAGCGCGGCGACCAGCGGGCCACCCGCCATTCAGCCGGGCGCGTCCGGCCGGGCGGCCGACCAGGCTAGGCGGCTGGCGGCACTCCTGGGATAGTCGCCTCCCGTGATCGACATTCTGTTCCTCGGGGTCGGGGTCTTCGCGCTCGCCGTCGGAATCTGGCGCGCCGTCCGCGCGCGGCGCACCGGCGCGGGCGCCGGCCTGGCCGTCTCGCTCATCGCGCTGGGCGCCGCGTTCTGCTTCCTGTCCAACCGGGCACAGCAGTTCGAGAGCACGATCTACCCGAGCCTCGGCCGCCTGCTGTCGAACCTGGCGACGATGGTCGCCGCGTACGGAATCGGCTTGACGGTCGCGGAAATCAGCGGCACCCGGGACCGCGGCCGCCGCACCCGGCTGGTCGCGCTCGGCGTCGCGCTGACGCTGCTGACCGTGATGTTCTTCAGCACCCCGGACCTGCCGGTCGGGATCGGCCTGTTCGACGAGCTGTACCGCACCCACCCGACGCTGGTCGTCTACGTCTTCACCTACACCGTGTACCTGGGCCTCGCGGTCATCGACATCGGGATCGTGGCGGCGGTGACGATCCGGGCGAGCGGCGGCGCCCTGCGCGCCGGACTGGCGTTGCTGCTGCTGGCGTCGGCGTTCGCGCTCGCGTACCTCGCGGGGAAGGTCGTCGCGACGATCACCGCGCTGCAGGCCGACCACCCGGCGAAGGCGTTGTGCCGCGGGCCGTTCTCGACGCTGCCGTGCACCCTGGACGTCGGTTTCCCGGCGGTGTCGGTGCTGCTGATCGTGCTGGGCCTGACGATCCCGGCGGTCCCGGGCCTGGCGGCGGCCCGCCGCGACGCCCGGACGCTGCGCCTGCTCCGCCCCCTGCGTGCCCACCTGACCCGGCGCTACCCGGAGATCGCCCGCATCGACCCGGGCGGCCCGTCCCGCCGCGAGCGCCTGCTGACGGCGATGAGCGAAACCAACGACGGCCTGATCCTGGCCGGCGCCACCCCGGACCTCCCACCCCCAGCGGCGGCGCGCCTGGTCCGTGACTTGCCGGACGAACCCCGCGAGACCCAGCCACTGCCCGCCCCGGACGAACCGTTCGCCGCGGACGTGGCCCGCCTCCGCGCGATCGCCCGCGCCTACCGCAAGCTGGAGGGAACCCCAACGCCCGAGCGGAGCCCGCGCTAACGCCGAGCCGCGCCGAACGGTCGAGACGGGTGCGCCGCCCGGTCCCGGTTCCAGCGGCGGTGGGCTGAATGCGGCGATCGGCGCACCGGCCGCCGGGCGGCGTACAAACCGATACGCCCACCGCCCCGATCCGGTCAGCCCCCGAACGGCACCGTCAACCGCGGCTCCCAGCCCCTGTCCGTCAACGCGACCAACTGCAACTCCACCGCCCGATCCCGCACCGGCAGCAGCGGCCGCACCTCGGCCGCCACCCGCTCGAGCACCTCCGCGTCCCCACCCATCGCCACCGTCACGTGCGCGTCCGGCCGGGGGCCGAACCGGCCGCCGTACGGCTGGACCGACGGCCACCTTTCGCACGCCGCGTCCGTGATCGGCTGCAGCGCGGGTGCCGGGATCGCCGCGAAACCCGGTGCTGTCACGAAGTCCGTGAGGGGTACGTCGGTCGGTGAGAACGTCGCCGCCAGCTCGCGGGTCGCTTCGAGGACCGCGCCGTCCGCCGGGAGGAAGGGGTAGAGGGCCGTCACGTGGGCGGGCAGGCCGGGGCGGACCAGGGCGGGGTCGACCCGCCTGGCCGCGTCGAGGATCGGTTCGGCGGCGGGCAGCAGGATCACCAGTGCGGTGGTTCCGGGTTCGGGCACCCCCGCATCATGGCAGTCACGCGACGGCGGCCTCCGGGAACCGGCCCGCGCGGGCCAGGGACAGGCTGCGCCGGCACAGCTCGACGAGCTCTTCGTTGGCCCGGCTGCGCGGGACGCGCCCGCACAGCCCGCAGCGGATGGTCACCTCGCCGGCCAGTTCGTCGACCGCGACCAGCGCCTGGTGGTCGCAGCGGCGGCACCAGCGGTAGCCGATCGCCGGGTTCGTGTGCACCGGGGACGACACGCAGTCGTGCAGCCAGCGGCGGTGCGTGCGGCAGGTGACGCGGTCGGTCGGGTCGAGCCCGCCGTCGTCCTCCACGCGGTCCTCGCGCGCCAGTGTCGAAGCCAGCAGCGGCTGCCGCGCGGCCGCGGGCCGGTCTTCGGGGTTCGGCGCGGCCCACGCGTGGTGGTCTCCGCACCGGCACTTCTCGGTCATGTCGCCCCCAGGGTCGGGTCGTTCGATGGTCCGAGTGTGAGCGCGGCCACGGACGCCGGACAACCGGAAAAGCGCTCAGTGTCGACCGGCGGCACGCCCTTCGCGACGGACGGGTGAGCGGACTTCGGCGCTCCGTTATGCGAACATGTGTTCTATGACCGACGAGGGGCCCATCCTGCACGCCGATCTCGACTCGTTCTACGCGTCGGTCGAGCAGCGCGACGACCCGGCGCTGAAAGGACGGCCGGTCATCGTCGGCGGCGGGGTCGTGCTCGCCGCGAGTTACGAGGCCAAGGCGTACGGCGTGCGCACCGCGATGGGCGGCGCGCAGGCCCGCAGGCTGTGCCCGCAGGCGGTCGTCGTGCCGCCGCGGATGTCGGCGTACCTGGCCGCCAGCCGCGCGGTGTTCGAGGTCTTCCACGACACCACTCCGTGGGTGGAGGGCATCTCGATCGACGAAGCGTTCCTCGACGTCGGGGGGTTGGCCAGGATCGGCGGGCGGCCGAGCCACATCGCCGAACGGCTCCGCGCCGCCGTCGCCGAGCGGGCGGGGCTGCCGATCACCGTCGGGGTGGCGCGGACCAAGTTCCTCGCCAAGGTCGCCAGCCGGGTGGCCAAGCCGGACGGCCTGCTCGTCGTGCCGCACGACGGCGAGCTGGAGTTCCTGCACCCGCTGCCGGTCTCGGCGCTCTGGGGCGTCGGCAAGGTCACCACGGAGAAGCTGCACGCGCGGGGGATCACCACGGTCGGCCAGCTGGCGACGTCCGAGCAGGTGGACCTCGACGGCCTGCTCGGCCGTGGTCCGGGACGCCACCTCCACGCCCTCGCGCACAACCGCGACCCGCGCCGCGTCGAGGTCGGGGTGCGGCGCCGGTCGATCGGCGCCCAGCGGTCGCTCGGCCGCGGCAGGCGGACCCCGGCCGAGCTCGACGTCGTGCTGGTGGCGCTGATCGACCGGATCGCCCGCCGGCTGCGGGCGGCCCACCGCGTCTGCCGGACGGTGACGATCCGCCTGCGCTTCGCCGATTTCGAACGCGCCACCCGCTCGCACACGCTGGCCGACCCGACGGCCGGCACCGGCGTGCTGCTCGCCGCGGCGCGGGAACTGCTCGCCGCCGCGCTGCCGCTGATCGCCGACCGGGGGATCACGCTGCTCGGCGCCGCGCTGTCCAACCTGGCCGACGACGACCCGTTCCAGCTCTCCCTGCCCTTCGAACGGCAGCGGGCGACCGAGCTCGACAGCGCGCTGGACGCGGTGCGGGACCGGTTCGGCAAGGCCGCGGTCACCCGCGCGGTCCTGCTCGGCCGCCCGGACGACCTCGAAGTGCCGATGCTGCCGGACTGAACACCCAGGCGGTCAGCCGGTGCGGCGGGCGTGCGTCAGCGCGGAGAGGGCGACGGGCCGCAGCGCGTCGGTGCGGTCCCACAGCCGCGCGGGGACGCTCTCCCGCTGCCCGGCCTGTTCGAGGACTTCGAAACCGGCCGCGGCCAGGAGATCGGCGAACTCGGCGGGGGAGAGGAACGTGCGCCACGGCTCGCCCCCTTCCGCCGCGACCGGGCCGACCGCTTCGGCGTAACCGTTTCCGGCGGCGTCGCGCAGTTCCGCGGGAAGCAGGTGATCCGCCACGATTTCCGATCCCGGCGCGAAACGGCCGAGATCCGTCAATGTGGCGGCAATCGCCTCTCGCGTCAGGTACACGGTGACACCGAGCCAGCTCACGAACACGGGGCGAAACAGGTCCAGTCCACTCTGGACGAGCCGTTCCCGGAGCGGATCCGCCGCGAAGTCGACCGGCACGAAGGTGACCGAAGCCGGTTCGGCGACCCCGGCGGCGGCGAGCAGTTCCCGCTTGACCGCCTGCGTCGCCGGGTGGTCGGCCTCGAACACCCGGAAACGGCCGGGCGCGGCCCGATACGCGAACGAATCGAGGCCGGCACCCAGAATCAGATACTGGTCTATACCGGAATGGGAGAGCCGCTCTTCGGCGAACCGGCTACGGCAGAGCACCTCGGCGCGGGCGCCCGCGAGGACCGGGTGGGTACCGTGGAGCCGGTGGTACGCCAAGAGTTCCTCCGCCCGATCGCCGAGGAGTGCGGCGGCGAAGGAGTCGGTGAAGAGGTAGGGTTCGCTGTCGACGAGCAAATGCGCCGCGCGCGCGGCGGCCGCGGTGAAGGCGGTCCGGCTGGCATTACCGGGAAACTCGGGCTTGGTCACAACCTGATGATACCGATTTGATTTCGAGCATATCACAAAATTGATTTTCGGGCAAGATCCAGCCCATTTCGACTCCGTTGCGGTCACTCTGTACCCGGGCGACCCGCTCGCCCGGGCGGGCCATTGTGGACGCTTGACGGGTGTCGCGCGTGCCGGACGTGATTCGACAGGTTAGGGTCTGTCCGACCGTGTTCTGGAGAAGATGAGGAACGACGAACCATGGCGCAACGGGTGCAGGTCCAGATGGTGGACGACCTCGACGGGAGCGAGGCTTCGCAGACCGTCCCCTTCAGTCTCGACGGGGTGACTTACGAAATCGACCTGTCCGAGGACAACGCCTCCGCGCTGCGGGACGAACTCGCGCGCTACGTCGGCGCCGCGCGGCGCATCGGCGGCCGCAAGGTCCGCCTCGCGACCGGCCAGTCGCTGTCCGGCTCGGGCGGCTCGGGCACCGATCGCGAGCGCAACCGGCAGATCCGCGAGTGGGCCCAGGCCAACGGCTACGAGGTCGCCGAACGTGGCCGCCTCTCCAGCGAGATCATCGCCGGCTTCGAGGCCGACCAGGCCGCGGCGGCCGAGCCGGCCGACGCCAAGCCGGCGCGCAAGCGGGCCCCGCGCAAGAAGTCTTGAACCCGCGCGGCACCCCTGCCGGGTAGCGGATTCGTCGCGGTGCGTGCGCGCCGCCCGCCCCGTCCGCGGGGTTCCCGTCCGGACGCCCCGATGGGACGTCGAGTGCGATCACCGCACCCGACGTCACATCGGGGCGTTTTCGTGCGTCCGTAAGTGTTCGTTGTGGACGCCGGACCCGGTCCGGTGGGTGTCGAAGCTTGTCGGCGGTGCTCTCGGTGGCCAGAATGTCAGTGCTCCGCGCGGCCGGTACCGCGTCGGAGCACCGGCCCGGTGGCCGCCTCCTCCCTCGATGGCCACCGGGCCGCCTTCTTGCTTCAGCACGCTGTCTACCGCATACTGCATACAATCTGCATTCTGCGGCGAGGAGGCGGTCGCCATGGCCGAGATCCGCGAACTCCGGGACGTCTACGGCCGGCGGTATCGCGTCGGCGAGTCCGACCGGGAGCTGCTCGGCAGGTCGCGGACGTGGGTCACCTGGCTGGCGGCCGCGGCCATGCTCGCCGCCGGGGTGCAGCAGTACGGCTTCGGCGCGATCGTCCCGGCGCTGAGCCAGGCGCACGGCTGGACGTTCGGCGGGATCGCGCTGTCCTTCGCGGTGTGGGCGATCTGCCAGGCCGGGGTCGCTTTCCCGGCGGCGTGGCTGCGGGAACGCGGGGTGCTGCCCGCGCCGGCCGCGATGGCCGCCGGCGCGGTCCTGTGCGCCGCCGGACTCGTGACGCTCGGCCACGCGGGCAGCCTGCTCACCGTGTTCTTCGGCTATTCCGTGCTCGGCGGGCTCGGCACCGGTCTGGTGTACGCGACGTGCGTCGGCGCGGTGCTCGCGTGGTTCCCGGAGCGGACCGGCGCCCGCGCGGGCATCGTGAGCGGTGCTTTCGCGTTCGGGAGCGTGCCGTTCGTCGTCCTCGCCGCCGCGCTGCCCACTGCGAGAGCAGTGCTCTTGGACGTGACCGCCGCTCTCGTGCTCGTCGTGATCGCCGGCTGCGGTGCGGTGCTGCGGTACCCGCCGCGGCACTGGTGGCCCGCCACGCCGGAGCCGCGTGCCTGGGCTTTGGACCGGGCGCACAACCGGCGGCCGGCCGTCCGGCACTACCGGCCGGCGGAACTCCTCCGGTGCGCCGCGACCCGCGCGTTGTACCTCGTGGTCGTGCTCGCCGCCGCCGTGCTGCTGTTCGACCTGGCGTACCTGGCCACGTTCGTCGCCGAACGCAGCGGACCCGGGCTCGCGGCAGCCGCGGTGGCGGTGCTTGCCGCGGCGACCGGCGGCGGCCGCGTCCTCATCGGGCGGCTGGCCGACCGGCTCGGCCGCCACCGGATCCTGCGCTTCGCGCTCGTCGCGGGCGGGCTCGCGCAGTTCGTGCTGTTCACTTCGGGCGAGCACCGGTACGCGGCCGGCCTGCTGCTGGGCGCCGCGCTGGCCGGACTCGGCAACGGGTGCTGCTACACGCTGCTGGTCGGCCTGGTGCGCGAGTACTTCGGCGAGGAGTCGGTCGCGCAGAACTTCGGCGTTCTCTACAGCGCGAAGGCGGCCGGTGCCGTGGTCGGGATCGGGCTGGCCGCGCTCGTGGTGGCGTCGCACGGGTTCGCCGGCGCGTTCGCCGTGGCCGGCGTGCTGAGCCTGGCGGCCGGGGCGCTGTCGGGGCGGCTGACCCAGCCGGGCCGTCCCGAGTCGCTGTTGCCGGCGGCCTGACGTGGGGCGGATGACCAGCAGGCGCCCGGTCTTGCGCGTCCGCGACGGCGCGTGCGCGACGCGGCCGGACACGCTCACCGTCGAGGAGCCGCTCGAGATCCGGGTCGGCGGCCAGGCGCTGTCGATCACGATGCGGACCCCGGGCGACGACTTCGACCTGGCCGCGGGCTTCCTGGTCGGCGAAGGGGTGGTCCGCGCGGCCGCCGACATCCGGTCGATCCGCTACTGCGCCGGCGCGACGGCCGACGGGAGCAACACCTACAACGTCCTCGACGTGGCGCTGGCCGCGGGCGTGGCCCCGCCGGACGCTTCGGTGGAGCGGAACTTCTACACGACTTCGTCGTGCGGGCTGTGCGGTAAGGCGAGTTTGGACGCGGTCCGCACTACGGTCACCTGGCCCATCGCGGCGGACCCGTTCACGGCGGACCCGGCGACGCTGGCCGGTCTGCCGGAAGAACTCCGCGCGGCGCAACGGGTTTTCGACCGCACGGGTGGCCTGCACGCGGCGGGCTTGTTCGACGCGGACGGGAAGCTGCGCTGCCTGCGCGAGGACGTCGGCCGCCACAACGCGGTGGACAAGGTCGTCGGCTGGGCCACCCGCGGCGGTGAGGTGCCGCTGTCGGGCACGGCGCTGATGGTGAGCGGCCGGGCGTCGTTCGAGCTCGTGCAGAAGGCGGCGATGGCGGGAATCCCGTTGCTGGCCGCGGTTTCGGCGCCTTCGTCGCTGGCGGTGGACCTCGCGGCGGAGCTGGGGCTGACGCTGGTGGGGTTCCTGCGGGGCACGTCCATGAACGTCTACACGCGACCGGACCGCCTGGGCCTTCAGCCGAGCTGACCGAGCACCGCCTCGACGGCGGCGTCCACCGGACTCCGGTGCACGGCGGCGAGCTGCCAGGGCGGTGGCCGGTCGAACCGCCGGACGGTGAGCTCGGGAAACCGCGCGGCCGCGGAGGCGGGCAGCACGCAGGCGGCCAGCCCGGCCCGCACGATTTCCGCGGCGGCGGCGAGGTCGTCGACTTCGAGGGTCACCCGGCGAGAGGGAAAGGCCCGGTCGACGGCATCGCGGATCGCCCAGCCGGGAGGGAAGTCGACGAGGGCAAGCCCGGACAGGCTCGCGGGAGCGGAACGCGAGCCGCCGGGAGCGGTGGCGAGAACGAGTTCTTCGGCGGGGAGCGGCGTGGTGACGAGCCCGTCGCCGAAAATGCGGCCATCGCTGGCGCGCGGCCCGGCGGCGGGCGCGACAGCAGTTCCGCCGGTCGCGGGAGTCGGGCCGCTCGCGGGAGTGGCGGCCGGCCCGACGTGGGCCGGGTCGCCTGCGCGCGCGGTGTTCGGCTCGGCGGTGGCAGCGCGGTCGGCCGCGGGAGCCGGGTCGCTCGCGTGCGCGGTGGTCAGGCCGCCCGGAAGCGCCGTCACCACCACGTCCACAGTGGACTCCGCCACCGCGCACCCCACCTCCCCGGTCCGCACGCGGCGCAGTTCCACCGCCAACCCCGGATGGCCGTGCCGCAGCTTCGCCAGCAGCCGGTGCGAGTCCGCCAGCAAACCCGGGCACAGCCCGACCCGCACGCACCCGCCCACCGGGGAGACCGCCGCCCGGGCTCGCTCGGCTGCTTCCAACGCCGCCCTTGCCGCGGGCACGAAGGCCTCGCCGGCCGGGGTCAGGGCCACTCGGTGGGTCGTGCGGTGGAACAGCGGCGTGCCCAGGTCCCGTTCCAGCGCGCGGACCACCGTCGACACCGTCGACTGCACCGTTCGCAGCCGCTGGGCCGCCGCCGTGAAGCCGCCCTCTTCGGCGACCGCCACCACCACCGCCAGCTGACGGAGTTCCATGTCAGCCGAGGACTTCGCGGACCAGGGCCGCCGTCTCGCTCGGGGTGCGGCCGACGCGGATGCCCGCCGCCTCCAGCGCCTCCTTCTTCGCGGCCGCCGTACCTGAAGAGCCGGAGACGATCGCGCCCGCGTGGCCCATCGTCTTGCCTTCCGGCGCGGTGAAGCCGGCGACGTAGCCGACCACCGGCTTCGACACGTTGGCCCGCACGAACTCCGCGGCGCGTTCTTCCGCGTCGCCGCCGATTTCGCCGATCAGGACGATCACGTCGGTCTCCGGGTCCTTTTCGAACGCTTCGACGGCGTCGATGTGCGTCGTCCCGATGATCGGGTCGCCGCCGATGCCGACGCACGTCGAGAACCCGGTGTCCCGCAGCTCGTGCATGAGCTGGTACGTCAGCGTGCCGGACTTCGACACCAGGCCGATCCGGCCCGGGCCGGTGATGTCGGCAGGGATGATGCCGGCGTTCGAGCGGCCGGGGGAGATGATGCCCGGGCAGTTCGGGCCGATGATCCGCGTCCGCCCGCCCGCGGCGACCGCGTGCGCCCACAACCGCGCGGAATCGTGCACCGGGACGCCTTCGGTGATCACCACCGCGAGCCCGATCCCGGCGTCCACCGCCTCGATCACCGCGTCCGCGACGAACGGCGGCGGCACGAACAGCACGCAGACGTCGGCGCCCGCCGACGCGATCGACTCCGCGACGCTGCCGAACACCGGCAGCGAACGACCGGAAAGCTCGACCCGCTGCCCGGCCTTGCGCGGGTTCACCCCGCCGACGACGGTCGTCCCGGCGGCCAGCATCCGCCGGGTGTGCTTGGCGCCTTCGGAGCCGGTGATGCCGGAGACGACGATCCGGCTGGTCTCGTCCAGGAAGATGGCCACGGGTCAGACCTCCGCGATCGCGAGCTTCGCCGCCTCGCGGGCGGCGTCGTCCATGGTGGCCACCACGGTGACCAGGGGGTGGGCGGCTTCGGCGAGGATCCGCCTGCCTTCGGCGACGTTGTTGCCGTCGAGCCGGACCACCAGCGGCTTGGTCGCGCGCGAACCGAGCACGTCCAGCGAGCGCACGATCCCGGTCGCGACGGCGTCGCACGCGGTGATGCCGCCGAAGACGTTGACGAACACGCTGCGCACCTGCGGGTCGCCGAGGATCACGCTCAGCCCGTTCACCATCACCTCGGCCGAGGCGCCGCCGCCGATGTCGAGGAAGTTCGCCGGGCCGCGCGCGCCCGCCTCGGCCGCGGCCGCCGCTACGACGTCCAAAGTGGACATGACCAGGCCGGCGCCGTTGCCGATCACGCCGATGTCGCCGTCCAGCTTGACGTAGTTGAGGCCCTTCGCGCGGGCTTCCCGTTCGAGGGGGTCGCCGTCGGCGGTGCCGTCGAACGACTCGGACCGCCGGAAGGCCGCGTTGTCGTCGAGGGTGATCTTCCCGTCCAGCGCGACGATCCCGGCCGGCGTGCTCGCCAGGGGATTGACCTCGACGAGCGTGCAGTCCTCGGCGACGAACACCTCCCACAGCTTTTCGACGACCCCGGCCACTTCCGCCCGGACGCCGGCCGGGAACGCCGCCGCCACCTCGGCCGCGTCGACGCCGGCCAGTGCGTCGACCGGGACCCGCCGGAGTGCCGCCGGGTCGGTGGCCGCCACTTCTTCGATCTCCATCCCGCCGTGGACCGAGGCCATGGCGAGGAACGTCCGCCCGGCGCGGTCGAGCAGGAAGGAGACGTAGTACTCCTCGGCGATTTCGCTCGCTTCGGTCACCAGGACGCGGTGGACGGTGTGGCCCTTGATGTCCATCCCGAGGATGTCGTCCGCGGCTTGCTCGGCGTCGTCGGCTGTATGCACTACGCGGACACCGCCGGCCTTGCCGCGGCCGCCGGTCTTGACCTGGGCCTTGACGACCACCGATCCACCCAGATCGACGGCGGTGGCACGAGCCGCGGCGGGATCGGCGGCGACGCGGCCGCGGGGGACGGGTACGCCGTGCTTCTCGAAGAGCTCTCGGGCTTCGTGTTCGAAGAGGTCCATGCGGGGGCGTCCTTTCCGCGGCGGGGCAGGGCGAGGGCGTGGAGCGACGGTCCGCGGGGCCGGCCCGAGGCCCGGGAAAAACCCTGCGGATAGCCCTGGACACGGGCTGCTCGAGGAGTGACTATATGCCTACCCCATACGGTATGCAATCTACAGTCTGCCGCGAAGAGGCCGCTGACCTCGAAGGACGCCGGCAGTGGCATGAGCGGACCCGGAAACGGACTGCCGGACAAGAGAGCTCCGGTGGCGGACCAGAGGAGTTGAGCGATGGCGCTGACCACGACCGGCACGACCGCGGGGGAGAGTGCCCGTGCGACGAACGGCGCCGAGCCCGCGCCGGCCGAGATCTCCGGCGGCCACCTGGTGGCGAAAGCCTTGAAGGCCGAAGGGGTCGACACGATCTTCACCCTGTGCGGCGGCCACATCATCGACATCTACGACGGCTGCGTCGACGAAGGCATCGAGGTCATCGACGTCCGGCACGAGCAGGTCGCGGCGCACGCCGCGGACGGTTACGCGCGGATCACCGGCAAGCCCGGTTGCGCGGTCGTCACCGCCGGGCCGGGCACCACCGACGCCGTCACCGGGGTGGCGAACGCGCTGCGCGCGGAAAGCCCGATGCTGCTCATCGGCGGCCAGGGCGCGCTGACCCAGCACAAGATGGGGTCCCTGCAGGACCTCCCGCACGTGGACATGATGGCGCCGATCACCAAGTTCGCCGCCACCGTGCCGCACACCGCGCGGGTCGCCGATCTCGTGAGCATGGCGTTCCGCGAGGCCTACGCCGGGGCGCCGGGCCCGTCGTTCCTCGAGATCCCGCGGGACGTCCTCGACGCGCGGGTGCCGCTCAGCCAGGCGCGGATCCCCGAGGCGGGCCGCTACCGCGCGTCGACGAAGAACGCGGGCGACCCCGCCGACGTCGAGAAGCTCGCGGACCTGCTGGTGCACGCGAAGAAGCCGGCCATCCTGCTCGGCAGCCAGGTCTGGACCACGCGGGCCACCGAGCCCGCCGCCGACCTGGTGCGCACGCTGAACATCCCGGCGTACATGAACGGCGCCGGCCGCGGCACGCTGCCCCCGGGCGACCCGCACCACTTCCAGCTCTCCCGCCGGTACGCCTTCGACAACGCCGACGTGATCGTCATCGTCGGCACCCCGTTCGACTTCCGGATGGGCTACGGCAAACGGCTGTCGAAGGACGCCACCGTCGTGCAGATCGACCTCGACTACCGCACGGTCGGCAAGAACCGCGACGTCGACCTCGGCATCGTCGGCGACGCCGGCCAGGTGCTGGCCGCGGTGGCCGAGGCCGCTTCCGGACGCGCCGACAACGGTGCCGTCGGCCGGAAGGCGTGGCTCGAAGAACTGCACGCCGTGGAAGAGCAGGCGAAACAGAAGCGGCTGCCGCTGCAGCACTCCGACGCGAGCCCGATCCACCCGTACCGGCTGGTCCACGAGATCAACGAGTTCCTCACCGAGGACTCGATCTACATCGGCGACGGCGGCGACATCGTCACCTTCTCCGGCCAGGTCGTCCAGCCCAAATCGCCCGGCCACTGGATGGACCCGGGTCCACTCGGGACACTCGGCGTCGGCATCCCCTTCGTCATGGCCGCCAAGCACGCCCGGCCGGACAAGGAGGTCGTCGCGCTCTTCGGCGACGGCGCGTTCAGCCTCACCGGCTGGGACTTCGAGACGCTGGTGCGGTTCGACCTGCCGTTCGTCGGCATCGTCGGCAACAACTCGTCGATGAACCAGATCCGCTACGGCCAGGCCGCGAAGTACGGCCTGCCGCGCGAGCGCGTCGGCAACACTCTCGGCGACGTCCGCTACGACGAGTTCGCCCGGATGCTCGGCGGCTACGGCGAAGAAGTCCGCGACCCCACCGACATCGCGCCGGCGCTGCGGCGGGCCCGCGAATCCGGCAAGCCCTCGCTGCTCAACGTCTGGGTCGATCCCGACGTCTACGCCCCCGGAACCATGAACCAGACCATGTACAAGTGAGCGGAGGCCTCATGGGTAAGGCACTGGAGGGCGTCCGCGTCCTCGACATGACGCACGTGCAGTCCGGACCGTCGTCGACGCAGCTGCTCGCCTGGCTCGGCGCGGACGTGATCAAGCTCGAAACCCCCGGCCGGGGCGACATCACCCGCGGCCAGCTGCGGGACCTGCCCGGGGTGGACAGCCTCTACTTCACGATGCTGAACGCCAACAAGCGCAGCATCACGCTCAACATGAAGAGCGCAGAGGGCAAGGAGATCTTCGAAAAGCTGGTGTCCGGAGTGGACGTCCTGGTCGAGAACTTCGGCCCCGGCGTCGTCGACCGCTTCGGCTACCCTTGGGAGAAGCTGGCCGCGCTCAACCCGCGGCTGGTCTACGCCTCCATCAAGGGGTTCGGCCCCGGCCGCTACGCCGACTTCAAGGCCTACGAGGTGATCGCGCAGGCCATGGGCGGCGCGATGAGCACCACCGGCTTCGAGGAGGGGCCGCCGACCGCGACCGGGGCGCAGATCGGCGACTCCGGCACCGGCATCCACCTGGTGGCCGCCATCCTCGCCGCGCTGTACCAGCGGACCTCCACCGGCCGCGGCCAGCGCGTCCAGGTCGCCATGCAGGACGCCGTGCTCAACCTGTGCCGGGTCAAGCTGCGCGACCAGCAGCGGCTCGCCCACGGTCCGCTGGGGGAGTACCCGAACGACCAGTTCGGCGACGAGGTCCCGCGCTCGGGCAACGCCTCCGGCGGCGGCCAGCCCGGTTGGGCGGTGAAGTGCGCGCCCGGCGGCCCGAACGACTACATCTACGTGATCGTCCAGCCACCCGGCTGGGCCCCGCTGGCCCGGCTGATCGGCAAGGGCGAGCTGGCCGAGGACCCGGCGTGGGCCACCCCCGAGGTCCGGCTGTCCAAACTGGACAAGATGTTCGCGCTCGTCGAGGAGTGGACCGAGAAGCACACCAAGTGGGAAGTGCTGGAGAAGCTCAACGCCTGCAACATCCCGTGCGGCCCGATCCTGTCCACGAAGGAGCTCATCGAGGACGAGACCCTGGCCGAGCTCGGCTCGGTCGTCGAGGTGGCGCACCCGGAACGCGGTGCGTTCAAGACCGTCGGCTGCCCGCTGAAGCTCTCCGACTCGCCGGTCGAGATCGACCGCTCGCCGCTGCTCGGCGAGCACAACGACGAGGTGCTGGGCGAGCTCGGCTACGGCGAGGCGGAGCTCGAGAAGTTCCGCGCGGCGGGGGTGATCTGAGTGGCGGATCGCGTGGCGGTCGAAAAGATCCTCGACCAGGTGGCGGCCGAGGGGCGGTCCTCGCTGACCGCACCCGAGGGGCGTGCGGTGTGCGAGGCATACGGTATCCCGACGCCGGCGGAGCGGCTGGCCGGCTCGGCGGAGGACGCCGTGGCCCAGGCCGAAGCCATCGGGCTGCCGGTGGTGCTCAAGATCGTCTCCCCGGACATCCTGCACAAGACGGAGGCCGGCGGGGTGCTCGTCGGCCTGCGGGACGCCGAAGCGGTGCGGGCGGGATACGAGCAGATCGTCGAGAACGCGAAGGCCTACGACGCCGGCGCGCGGATCCTCGGCGTCCAGGTGCAGCAGATGCTCACCGAGGGCCAGGAGGTGATCGTCGGCTCGGTCACCGACCCGACGTTCGGCAAGGTCGTCGCGTTCGGCCTCGGCGGCGTGCTGGTGGAGGTGCTCAAGGACGTCACCTTCCGGCTCGCGCCGACGACGACCGACGAAGCGCTGTCGATGGTCGACGGTATCCAAGCGGTGGAAATCCTCCGGGGAGTCCGCGGATCGGATCCTGTCGACCGCGACGCGCTCGCCGCCGTCATCACCGGGCTCGGGCAGCTGGTCGCCGACTTCCCGCAGCTGTCCGAAGTGGACCTCAACCCGGTGCTCGCCACCGCGCGCGGGGCGACCGCGGTCGACGTCCGCATCCTGGTCGACCCGGAAGCGGCGAAGGAGCCGCACCGGTTCACCCAGGAGGAGATCCTCGCGTCGATGAACCGGATCATGAAGCCGGCGTCGATCGCGGTGATCGGCGCGTCGGCCGAAGCGGGCAAGATCGGCAACTCGGTGATGAAGAACCTGGTCGACGGCGGGTACGCGGGGGAGATCCACCCGATCAACCCCAAGGCCACCGAGATCCTCGACCGCAAGGCGTACGCCAGCATCACCGACGTACCCGGCGACGTCGACGTCGCGGTCTTCGCCATCCCGGCCAAGTTCGTCCCCGCCGCGCTGGAGGAGGTCGGCAAGAAGGGCGCGGCCGGCGCGATCCTCATCCCGTCCGGCTTCGGCGAGACCGGCAACGTCGAGCTGCAGGACGAGGTCGTCGCGATCGCGCGCAAGCACGGCGTGCGCATCCTCGGGCCCAACATCTACGGCTACTACTACACGCCGGAAAACCTGTCGGCGACATTTTGTACACCGTATGACGTCAAAGGCGGCGTCGCCCTGTCCTCGCAGAGTGGCGGGATCGGGATGGCGATCCTCGGGTTCAGCCGCTCGGCGAAGATGGGCGTGTCGTCGATCGTCGGCGTGGGGAACAAGGCCGACATCGACGAGGACGACCTGCTCACCTTCTTCGAGCAGGACGACAACACCCAGCTCGTCGCGATGCACCTCGAAGACCTCAAGGACGGCCGCTCGTTCGCGGAGACGGCGAAGCGCGTCTCGAAGCGCAAGCCGGTCGTGGTCCTCAAGGCGGGCCGGACGTCGCAGGGCGCGAAGGCGGCCAGTTCGCACACCGGCGCGCTCGCCGGGAACGACAAGGTCTACGACGACATCCTCCGCCAGAGCGGCGTCGTCCGGGCGCCCGGGCTCAACGACCTGCTCGAGTACGCCCGCGGCATCCCGCTGCTGCCCGCGCCGAAGGGCGAGAACGTCGTCATCATCACCGGTGCCGGCGGCTCCGGCGTGCTGCTGTCGGACGCGTGCGTCGACAACGGGCTGGACCTGATGGCGATCCCGCCCGACCTCGACGCGGCGTTTCGGGAGTTCATCCCGCCGTTCGGCGCGGCGGGAAACCCGGTGGACATCACCGGCGGCGAACCGCCCTCGACCTACCGCAAAACGATCGCCCTCGGTCTCGAGGACGACCGCGTCCACGCCCTGATCCTCGGCTACTGGCACACCATCGTCACCCCGCCGATGGTGTTCGCGGAACTCGTGTCCGAAGTGGTCGCGGAGTACCGCGCGAAGGGGATCCACAAGCCCGTCGTCGCGTCGCTCTCCGGTGACGTCGAGGTCGAAGAAGCGAGTGACTACCTGTACGAGCACGGCGTCGTCGCCTACCCGTACACGACCGAAAAGCCCGTGGCCGTGCTCGGCGCGAAGTACCGCTGGGCGCGGGCCGCGGGGCTGCTCTGAACGTCCTCCACAGGGGCTGGCCCGAGCACACGGAAAGGACGATGATCCACCCGCACTACGGCAGCAGAGGGACGTGAGTCAACGGTGACGAAGGACAACTCTCATGACCGCAGCCACTTACCAGGAGATCACTGACCCGAACGGAAGAACCTACCGCGTCGGCGAGTCCGACCGGGACATCATGGGCAGACCCCGGTGGACGATGGTCGTCCTGCCCTGGGTGGCCATGATGGCCATCAGCTCTTCGGAATACGCGTTCACTTCGGCCGAGGACACGCTGTCCGCGGCGCACGGCTGGCACGGCGCCCACATCTTCTGGCTGCTGGCCGTCTGGATCTTCTTCCAGGCGGCGGTGGCGTTCCCCGCGGGCAAGTTGCGCGAAAGCGGCCGGCTGTCCGCCCGCTCGGCGATGCTGCTCGGCGCCGCGGGCACCGTGCTCGGGTACGTGGCACTGGCCTACTCGCCGAGCGTCTTCTGGGCCTACCTCGGCTTCGGCCTGTTCGGCGGCGGTGGTGCCGGGTTCGTCTACGCGACCTGCATCAACATGGTCGGCAAGTGGTACCCGGAGCGGAAGGGCGGGAAGACGGGCTTCGTCAACGGCGGGTTCGCCTACGGCTCCGTCCCGTTCATCTTCATCTTCACGAACTACCTGGACCTGGGCAACTACGGCAGCATTTTGCCCGCGGTCGGGCTCTTCCTCGCCGCCGCCGTCGCGGTCAGCGGGCTGTTCTTCCGCGATCCGCCGAAGAACTGGTGGCCGGCGCAGGTCGACCCGCTGAAGGTGTCGGACGACCCGCGCGTGCGCCGGTCGCTGGCGAAGAACCCGCCCGCGGTCAAGCAGTTCACGCCGCGGGAGGCGCTCAAGACCGGCATGCTGCCGCTGATGTGGATCTGCCTGCTGTGCACGGCGGGTGTGAACATCTTCGGCATTTCCGCGCAGGTGCCGTTCGGCAAGGAAATGGGGTTCGCGGGCGGCATCGTCGCGCTCGCGATGAGCCTCAAGGCGGTCATCAACGGCGCCGGGCGCGGGGTGATCGGCTGGATCTCCGACCGCTACGGGCGGCGGCAGACGCTGCTGCTGGTCTGCGTGGTGCTGGGCCTGGCGCAGATCGCGGTGTACCTGTCCGGATCGCTCGGCAGCATGCCGCTGTTCCTGCTGGCGTCGATGGTTTCCGGGTTCGGCGGCGGGGCGATCTTCCCGTTGTTCGCCGCGCTGACCGCCGACTACTTCGGGGAAAACAACAACGCCAGCAACTACGGCCTGGTCTACAGCTCGAAGCTCGTTTCGGGCATCGTCGGCGCGGGCCTCGGCAAGATGGTGATCGACGGGTGGGGCTACGGCGCGGCCTTTTACTTGGCGGCCGGCACGAGCCTGCTCGCGGCGGGGCTCGCGTTGTTCTTGCGCCAGCCCGGCCGGAAACCCGGCGGGATGCGCCACGGGCTCGCCGAAACCGAGCTCGTGGCCCGGCCGGCCACCGGCTGACGCGGCACGCAGAGGGACACGGGTAAGCGCTGACGAAAGAGAACTCTCATGACTGCAGCTCGTTACCAGGAGATCGTCGACGACAACGGAAGGGTGTACCGGGTAGGCGAAACACCGCACGACATCATGGGGCGCTCGCGCAGCTGGATGGTCTGGCTGCCGTGGATCGCCATGATGGCGGTCAGCGTGTTCGAGTACGGCTGGGGCGCCGTCGAAGGCACCCTGGAAGAGAAGTACGGCTGGACGCTGTCGGACGCGTTCTGGCTGGCCAGCGTCTGGGCCGTGTTCCAGGCCGCGGTCGCGTTCCCGGCCGGGCGGCTGCGGGAGAAGAACATCGTCTCGGCGAAGACGGCGATGCTCGTCGGCGCGGTCTGCAGCGGCATCGGCTACTTCACGATTTCGCACAGCGGCAATCTCGCCCTGGCGTTCGCGGGCTATTCGGTCCTCGGCGGGATCGGCGCCGGACTGGTGTACGCGACCTGCATCAACATGGTCGGCAAGTGGTACCCGGAAAAGCGGGGTGCGCGAACCGGCTTCGTCAACGGCGGGTTCGCCTACGGCGCGGTCCCGTTCATCTACGTGTTCGCGGCTTTCCTCACCCCGGCCAACTATTCGGTGATCCTCGACGTGATGGGCGTCTACATGCTCCTCGCCGTCGGGATCTGCGGGTTCCTGTTCAAGGATCCGCCGAAGAGCTGGTGGCCGAACGACGTCGACCCGCTGAACTGGGTCCGCGACCGGAAGTCCCGCGGCGGCCTGGCGAAGAACCCGCCCGCGGTTAAGCAGTTCTCGCCGGGGGAGGCCGTCCGGACCGGGATGCTGCCGCTGATGTGGGTGTGCCTGGTGATCATCGGCGGCGTTTCGCTGTTCGGCATCAACTTCCAGGTGCCGTTCGCGAAGGTGAGCCACTTCGGCGCGTTCGTCGCGGCGTCCTCGGCCGGGGTGCTGGCGGTCGTGAACGGCACCGGCCGCGCGGTCGTCGGCTGGGCGTCGGACAAGCTCGGGCGGCGGCAGACGCTCACGCTGGTGCTGGTGATCGCGGCCGGCGCGCAGTTCGGCGTCCTGTACGCCGGGAACACGCACAACCTGGTGCTGTTCATGGTGTTCGCGTTCCTGACCGGTTTCGGCAGCGGCGCGTTCTACCCGCTGTTCGCCGCGCTGGTGCCGGACTACTTCGGCGAGAACAACAACGCGTCGAACTACGGCCTGGTCTACAGCGCGAAACTCGTGGGCGGCGTCGGCGGCGGCGGGCTCGCTGCGGGCGTCATCAGCGTGTGGGGCTACACCGGCGCGTACGTCCTCGCCGGGTGCATCGCGCTCCTTTCGGCGGTGCTGACGCTGTTCCTGCGCCAGCCCGGCCGGAAGCGCCACCAGCTCGCCGAAACCGAGCTGGTGGCGCGACCGTCGGCCTCGGCCGGCTGACCCGGCCCGCTCCCCGGTCCTGCCTCAATCAGGATCGGGGAGCCTCCGGGCGTTCGTGGTAGGCCTGGCGGGTCCGTTCGGTGTGCTTGGCCATGATCTGCTCCGCGGCTTCGGTGTCGCCGTCGGAGATGGCGTGGATCAGCTCGTCGTGCTCGCTCCACGCGTCCCGCCCGCGGGGCCGGGCGATCGGCGTGTAGTACCAGCGGACCCGGCGGTCGACGAGGCCGATCAGCTCCGCCAGCACGGCGTTGCCCGAGAGCTGCGTGATGAACGCGTGCAGGGCGGCATTGGCCGCGACCAGGCCTTCGGTGTCCTCGGCGTGCAAAGCGTGGACGCCGGTCTGCTGGAGCTCCCACAGGCGCCGGACGTCCGCCGGGGTCGCGTTGCCGGCGGCGAGTTTCGCGGAGTGCGTCTCCAGCACGCCGCGGACGCTCAGCAGCTGGTCGGCTTCCTCGTCGGTCGGCAGGTGCACGAACGCGCCCTGGGCGGGGCGGAGGTCGACCCAGCCTTCGCTCTGCAGCCGCTGCAGAGCCTCCCGGACGGGCTGCCTGCTGACGCCGAGGTACTCGGCCAGGTCGGCCTCGACCAGGTGCTGACCGGGTTCGAGGGTGCGGTTGATGATCAGCTCGGCGAGGGCTTCGTAGACGACCTGCCGCAGCGGCGCCGGCCGTTCGACGCGCTTGGCGGCGGTCGAGCTGAGCGAGCCCTTGGCCGTGCGGCGGCCGGACGGGCCACGGTCTTGGAGCGGGGAAGCGGGCTGGCTCACGGGACACCTCGGAGGGGAGAGGAACGCGCTGATCTGAGGTCAGGATACAGGTTTTGGTATGCAAAATCCCGAAATCTCACCCGGTCGGGAGTTTTGGCTACGACAACCACCCACCTCTGGTCTGCGTCCCGGATCCAGGATACTGTATGCAATCACGTGCTGGACCGAAGCGGGAGGCACATCATGAAGGTGGCTGTTCTCGGGGCCGGGGCGATCGGCGCCTACGTCGGGGCCGCGCTGCACCGCGGCGGGACCGAGGTGCACCTGATCGCCCGGCGGGCCCACCTGGCGGCGATGCGCGAGCACGGCGTCCGCGTGCTCAGCCCGCGCGGCGACTTCACCGCGCACCCCCACGTCACGGACGACCCGGCCGAAGTCGGCGAAGTCGACTTCGTCTTCCTCGGCCTCAAGGCCAACTCCTACGCCTCGTGCGGGCCCCTGCTCGAACCGCTGCTCGGTCCCGAGACGGCGATCGTGGCCGCGCAGAACGGCATCCCGTGGTGGTACTTCCACGGCCTCGCCGGGCATCCGCTCGAAGGACGGCGGGTCGAGACCGTCGACCCGGGCGGCTCGGTGACCGCAGTGCTCCCGCTGCGGCGGGCCGTCGGCTGCGTCGTCTACTGCTCGACCGTCATCGAGGAGCCGGGCGTGATCCGGCACCTGGAAGGCACCCGGTTCTCCCTCGGCGAGCCGGACGGCGAGATCTCCGCGCGCTGCAAGGTGCTGAGCGCGGCGATGATCGCCGGCGGGCTCAAGGCGCCGGTCGAACCCGGCCTGCGCGACGACATCTGGATCAAGCTGATGGGCAACGTCGCCTTCAACCCGTTGTCCGCGCTGACCCGGGCGACCATGGCCCAGATGTGCGAGCACGACGACACGCGCGCGCTCGTCGCCACGATGATGACCGAAACCCTCGCCATCGCCCGCGCGGCGGGCAGCGACCCGAAGGTCTCGGTCGAGAAGCGCATCGACGGCGCCTGGCGCGTCGGCCACCACAAGACGTCGATGCTGCAGGACCTCGAAGCGGGCAAGCCACTGGAAACCGACGCCATCATCGGCGCGGTCGTCGAACTGGCGGAGCTGACCGGCGTGCCCGCGCCGGCGCTGCGCCACGTCCACGCCGCCATCGGCCTGCTCGGCCACACCAGCACGACGCCCGTCCCCGTCGGGTCGCACTGAAACCGGAGGTGCCCGTGAAGCGCAAGAAGACCGAGCCGTACGTGCGGCTCACACAGCCACTGGTGCGCGACTCCGGCGTGCTGCGGCCGGCGACCTGGGAAGAGGCCCTCGACCGGGCCGCCGCCGGGATCCGCCGGACGCTGGACGCGAAGGGACCGGAGGCGTTCGGGATGTTCTCGTGCGCCCGCGCGACCAACGAGATGAACTTCGTCGCCCAGAAGTTCACCCGCGCGGTGATCGGCACGAACAACGTCGACTCGTGCAACCGCACCTGCCACGCGCCGAGCGTCGCCGGGCTGGCGCGGGTCTTCGACAGCGGCGGCGGGACGTCGTCTTACCAGGAGATCGAGGACGCCGACGTCATCGTGATCTGGGGCGGCAACCCGCGCGAGGCGCACCCGATCTTCTTCCAGCACGTGCTCAAGGCCGTCCACCGGGGAGCGAAGCTCTTCGTCGTCGATCCCCGCCGGACGAGCACGGCGAGCTGGGCGCACCGGCAGCTGCAGCTGGAAGTCGGCACCGACATCCCGCTCGCGCACGCGATCGCGCGGGAGATCATCCACTCCGGACTCGCCAACCACGCGTTCATCGAGCGGGCCACCGAAGGGTTCGCGGAGTTCGCCGCGTCGGTCGAGCCGTGGACGCTGGAGGTCGCCGAGAAGACCACCGGTGTGCCGGCCGGGCTGATCCGCGAACTCGCCCACGCCTACGCCCGCGCCGACCGGGCTCAGCTGTCGTGGACCCTCGGGATCACCGAACACCACAACGGCACCGACAACGTCCTGGCGCTGATCAACCTGGCCCTGCTGGCCGGGCAGGTCGGCCGCTACGGCGCCGGGCTGAACCCGTTGCGCGGGCAGAACAACGTCCAGGGCGGCGGTGACATGGGCGCCATCCCGGACCGGCTGCCCGGCTTCCAGGACGTCCTCGACGCGGACGTGCGCGCGAAGTTCGACGCGGCCTGGGGTTCGTCGATCCCGCCGCGCAAGGGGCTCAACCTCACGCAGATGCTGGACGCGATGGAACGCGGCGACCTGACCTGCGTGTACATCATCGGCGAGAACCCGGTCCAGTCCGAAGCGGACTGCGAGCACACGATCAAACGGCTATCCAATGTGGATCACCTGGTCGTGCAGGACATCTTCCTCACCAAGACCGCGCAGCTGGCCGACGTCGTGCTGCCGGCCAGCGCGGCCTGGTGCGAGAGCGACGGCACGTTCACCAACTCCGAACGTCGGGTCCAGCGCGTCCGCAAGGCCCTCGACCCACCGGACGGCGCGCGCGACGACATCGAGCTGCTGTCGGAGCTGGCCCGCCGGCTCGGGCACGACTGGCACCACACCGGCGGCGAGGAGGTCTGGAACGAGCTGCGCTCGCTCTCGCCGATGCACGCCGGGATGTCCTACGCGCGCCTCGAAGAACTCGGCGGGATCCAGTGGCCGTGCTACTCCGAGGACACGCTGGAACCGACGTTCCTGCACGGCCGCCTGTGGGCCGAGGACCCGGCCGAACGCGGGCGCCCGGCGCCGTTCACGGTGATCGAGCACAGCCCGCCGGTCGACCTGCTCACCGAGGAGTTCCCGATCCGGCTGACCACCGGCCGCCGGCTCGACTCCTACAACACCGGCGTCCAGTCGGGCGGGTTCCCGTCTCCGCTCCGGCAAGGCGAGACGCTCGACCTGTGCCCGGAGGACGCTCGCGCCCTCGGTGTCGTCCCGGACGAGCTGGTCCGCATCTCTTCGCGGCGCGGGGAGATCGTCGCCCCGGTCCGGCTCGACAAGGGCCTGAAGCCAGGGCTTGCGTTCATGACGTTCCACTTCCCGGACGAGATCGACGTCAACGTCATCACGATCGAGGCGACCTGCCCGATCGCCGGGACCGCGGAGTACAAAGCCGCGGCCATCCGGGTCGACAAGCTGCCTGTGGAGGTCTGAAGTGGACCTGAAGCTCCTGGACGCCGTCGCGTCGCGCGCGGAACGGGAGGCGGTCGCCGGCTTCGCGGGCGGCGGCCGCGACCAGCTGCTGCCAGCGCTGCACGCGGTCAACGACCGGGTCGGCTGGATCAGCCAGGGCGCGCTGAACCTCATTTGCGAGACGCTGCACGTCCCGCCGGCCGACGCGTACGGCGTGGCCAGCTTCTACTCGCTGTTCGCGCTCGAGGAACGCCCCGAGCGGGTTGTGCACGTGTGCACCGACCTGGCGTGCCGGGTGCGCGGCGGGGAGACCGTGTGCGACGTCCTCACCGAGCACGTCGGCGCCGCGGGGAAGGCGCGCGACGGGGTCACGTGGCTGCGCAGCCCGTGCCTCGGCGTCTGCGAACGGGCCCCCGCGGCGCTGACGTTCCAGGCGGGCGACCCGGCCACCACCGAGCTGGTCGCCCCGGCCACCGGTGCTTCGGCGGTGCTGGCCGCCCAGCGGGAACCGTCCGCTTCGGACGGTTCGCCGCCGCTGATCCACCAGAAGGACGGACTCCGGCTGCTGCGCCGGGTCGGCGTCGTCGATCCGTCCAGTGTGGACGGATACCGCGCGACGGGCGGCTACGCGGCGCTGCGGAACGCCCTGCGGATGGGTGAGGCCGCGGTGCTCCGCGAGGTCACCGACGCCGGGCTGCTCGGCCGCGGCGGGGCGGCCTTCCCGACCGGGCGGAAGTGGGCGGCCACCGCCGCGCAGCCCGCCGGGCCGCACTACCTGGTGTGCAACGCCGACGAGAGCGAGCCCGGCACGTTCAAGGACCGCGTGCTGCTCGAAGGCGACCCGTTCGCGCTGGTGGAGTCGATGACGATCGCCGCGTTCGCGATCGGCGCCCGACAGGGGTACGTCTACCTGCGGGGCGAGTACCCGCGGGCGCTGCGGCTGCTGCGGAACGCCATCGAGGTGGCCCGGGAACGCGGGTTCCTCGGGGTGGACGTCATGGGTCACGAAGGGTTCTCGTTCGACATCGAGATCCGGCGCGGGGCGGGAGCGTACATCTGCGGCGAGGAGACCGCGATCTTCAACTCGATCGAGGGCTTCCGCGGGGAACCGCGCACGAAGCCGCCGTTCCCGGTCGAGCGGGGGCTGTTCGGCAAGCCGACCGTGGTCAACAACGTCGAGACGCTGGTGAACCTGCCGCTGATCCTCACCGAGGGCGCGGCCGCGTACCGGGCGATCGGCACCGAGGCCTCGGCGGGCCCGAAGCTGTTCTGCCTGTCCGGCAACGTCGAACGGCCCGGCGTCTACGAAGTCCCCTTCGGCACGACGCTGCGGGAGCTGCTCGCCTTGGCCGGGGGAGTACCGGAAGGGCGCGCGCTGCGGGCGATCCTGCTCGGCGGCGCGGCCGGCGGGTTCGTCCGGCCCGACGAACTGGACCTGCCGCTGACCATGGAGGACGCGCGGGCGGCGAAGACGACGCTCGGTTCCGGCGTCGTGCTGGTCCTCGACGACCTGGCCGACCTCGGCGGGTTCCTGCTGCGGATCGCGGAGTTCTTCCGCGACGAGTCGTGCGGGCAGTGCGTCCCGTGCCGGATCGGGACCGTGCGGCAGGAAGAGGCGATCCGGCGCGTCCTCGCGGCGGGTACCGAGGAGCGGCCGCTGCTGCGGGAGGTGGGCGGGGTGATGCGCGACTCGTCGATCTGCGGCCTCGGCCAGACCGCCTGGAACGCCATCGAATCCGCCATCGACCGGCTGGGAGCGCTGCAATGACCATTGTGGACATCGGGATCCCGAAGCGGCTGGTCGAGTTCACCGTGGACGGTTCGACGGTGCGCGTCCCGGAGGGTTCGACGATCCTCGACGCGTGCGCGGCGGCCGGGAAGGAGATCCCGACGCTGTGCTACGGCGACACCCTCGAACCGGCGAACGCCTGCCGCGTCTGCATGGTGGAAGTCGAGGGCTCGCGGACGCTGGTGCCGTCGTGCTCCCGCAAGGCCGAGCCGGGCATGGTGGTGCACACCGACTCCGAGCGCACCCGGACGAGCCGCAAGGTGGTGCTGGAACTCCTCGCTTCGGCGGCGGACCTGTCGACCACGCCGGAGGTCGCGCGCTGGCTGGCGGAGACGGGCGCGGACCCGGACCGCTTCGGCCCGGACGCCGCGACGGTCGCCCAACCGGCCATTGTGGACAACGAGCTCTACGTCCGCGACTACGGGAAGTGCATCCTCTGCTACAAGTGCGTCGACGCGTGCGGCGAGCAGTGGCAGAACTCGTTCGCGATCACCGTGGCGGGCCGGGGCTTCGACGCGCGGATCTCGACGGAGTTCTCGAACCCGCTGCCGGACAGCGCGTGCGTGTACTGCGGCAACTGCGTGGAGGTCTGCCCGACCGGCGCGCTGAGCTTCAAGCGCGAGTACGACAAGCGCGCCGACGGTTCGTGGGACGAGTCCCGCCAGACGGCGACGACGACCGTCTGCACGTTCTGCGGGGTGGGCTGCACCCTGACCCTGCACGTCCAGGACAACGAGATCGTGAAGGTGGCTTCGCCGCACGAGAGCTCGGTGACGCACGGCAACCTCTGCATCAAGGGCCGCTTCGGCTGGCAGCACGTCCAGAACCGGTAGCTCCACCCGACGCGGAGGCGCCGTGGCTCGACGAGCCGCGGCGCCTTCGTCGTCTCGGCCGTTGACCGCGCCGCAGGTCGGCGGCTATTCTCGATATGCGAAAGAAAAATTCCGGATAGCGAAATTTGAGGTAGCGATGCCCGAGCACTCCCTGCCGTACGTCGTCAACCTGTCGCTGCTGTTCAAGGAGGTCCCCCTCCTCGAGCGCGCGGCGGCCGCGCGGGCGGCGGGCTTCACCGACGTCGAGTACTGGTGGCCGTTCGAGTCCGCCGTACCCGCGCGGGACGAGGTGGACGCCTTCGTGAAGAGCCTCGACGGCGTCCGGCTGCGCGGGCTGAACTTCTACGCCGGGGACATGGCGGCGGGGGAGCGGGGGCTGGTGTCGTGGCTCGGCCGCGAGGCGGAGTTCGCCGACAGCCTCGTCGTGGCGCTGGGCATCGCCGAGCGCACCGGCTGCCGCAGCTTCAACGCGCTCTACGGCAACCGGCTCGACGGCGAAGACCCCGTCAAGCAGGACGACCTGGCGCTGGTGCACCTCGCCACCGCCGCGGAAGCGGCCGCGAAGATCGGCGCGCAGCTGGTCCTCGAACCGCTCTCCGGCGCGGACCGCTACCCGCTCAAGACCGCCGCGGACGCCGTGGCCGTGCTCGACGACCTCGGGCGCGACAACGTGCGGCTGCTGGCCGACCTGTACCACCTGGCAGTCAACGACGACGACCTCGACGCCTTGGCGACACAGCACATCGCCCGGATCGGGCACGTGCAGATCGCCGACGCGCCCGGGCGCCACCAGCCCGGCACCGGCTCGCTGGACATCGAGGGACACCTCGCGAAGCTGCAGGGCGCGGGCTACGACGGGTTCGTCGGGATCGAGTACGTCCCGGAGCCCGACACCCTCGCGTCGCTGGACTGGCTGCCGATCACCCGAAGGGGACGAGCATGAAACTGGGATTCATCGGACTGGGCGTGATGGGCGCGCCGATGGCCGCGCACCTGGTCGCGGCCGGGCACGACGTCAGCGGCTACGACGTCACCCCGGCCGCGGGGGAGAAGCTGCGGGCCGCCGGCGGGCGCGCCGCGACCGGTGTCGCCGACGCGGTGACCGGGGCGGACGTGGTGATCACGATGCTGCCGAACCACCCGCAGGTCGAGGAGGTCGTGCTGGCCGCCGGTGGCGTGCTCGACGCCGCCGAGCCCGGCGCGCTGCTCATCGACATGAGCACGATCCGGCCCGAGACGTCGATCGCGATCGCGGAAGCCGCGCGGGACAGGAAGATCCGCGTCCTCGACGCGCCCGTGTCCGGCGGTCAGGCCGGGGCCGAGCAGGCGGCGCTGTCCATCATGGTCGGGGGCGCCGAG
Source organism: Amycolatopsis solani (assembly GCF_033441515.1). Taxonomy (NCBI): domain Bacteria; kingdom Bacillati; phylum Actinomycetota; class Actinomycetes; order Pseudonocardiales; family Pseudonocardiaceae; genus Amycolatopsis; species Amycolatopsis solani. The sequence goes on along the minus strand of NZ_JAWQJT010000002.1, from coordinate 1,093,229 downwards.
GAGGACTTCGAAGCCGGGAAGCCGGTGCTGGAGGCGCTTGGCAAGACGATCGTGCACGTCGGCCCGCACGGGGCCGGCCAGGTCGTGAAGGCCGCCAACCAGCTCGTCGTCGGCGGGATCTACGGCCTGGTCGCCGAGGCGATCGTGCTGCTCGAAGCGTCCGGTGTGGACGCCGCCACGGGGCTCGACGTGCTCGCCGGCGGGCTGGCGGGCAGCCGCATCCTCGAACTCAAGCGCGAGTCCATGGTGGAGCGCCGGTTCGCCCCCGGCTTCCGGATCGACCTGCACCACAAGGACATGGGCATCGCGCTGGCCGCCGCCCGGCAGGCCGACGTCGCGCTCCCGCTCACCGGGCTGGTCGCCCAGCTCGTCGCCGCCGGCCGCGCCATGGGGTACGGCTCCCTGGACCACTCGGCCTTGCTGAAGGTCGTCGAACAGTTGTCGGGCCGCGTCCCGGCGGAGGTGTGACATGCCCAGAATCCCCGCCATGCAAGCGGTCGTCGACGTCCTGGAAAGCGAAGGCGTCGACACCGTCTTCGGCTGCCCCGGCGCGGCCATCCTCCCGCTGTACAACGCCCTACAAGGCCGGGCCATCGAGCACCTGATCGTCCGCCACGAAGAGGGCGCGACGCACATGGCCGACGGCTGGGCCCGGACGAACGGCAACGTCGGCGTCGCCATCGGCACGTCGGGGCCGGCCGGCACCAACATGATCACCGGGCTCTACACCGCGCACGCGGACTCGATCCCGATGATCTGCATCACCGGCCAGGCGGCGACGACCAAGCTGCACCAGGAAGCCTTCCAGGCGGTGGACATCGTCGAGATCGCCAAGCCGGTGACGAAGTGGGCGGTGCAGGTCAAGGAAGCCGCACAGCTGCCGTGGATCTTCCGCGAGGCGTTCCGGGTCGCCCGCTCCGGCCGGCCGGGCCCGGTCCTGATCGACCTGCCGATCGACGTCCAGAAGCAGGACATCGAGTGGGACTCCTCGATCGACTCGCCGCTGCCGGTGACCCGGGTGACGCCGGCCGCCGCGCGGGTCGAGCGGGCCCTCGACCTGCTCCTGGCCGCGGAACGCCCGCTGATCCTGGCCGGCGGCGGGGTCGTCCTCGGTGAGGCCAGCGACCGGCTGCGGGCCGCGGCCGAGCGCCTCGACGTCCCGGTCCAGGTGACACTGATGGGCAAGGGGAGCTTCCCCGAGGACCACCCTCTGTTCGCCGGGATGGCCGGCATCCAGACGTCGCAGCGCTGGGCGAACGCGGCCTTCCTGGAGTCGGATCTGGTGCTGGCGCTGGGCGCGCGGTTCGGCGACCGGCACACCGGCGAGCTGTCGGTGTACCGGGGCGAGCGGAAGTTCATCCACGTCGACATCGAGCCCACCCAGCTGGGCAAGGTGTTCGGCCCGGACCTCGGCATCGTCTCGGACACGGGTGAGTTCCTCGACGCGCTGCTGGTGGCGCTCGAGAAGCGTGCCACCGAGCCGCGCCGTGAGTGGGTGGGCCGGATCGCGGAGCTGAAGGAAGCGCTTCCCCGGCGCGACGACTTCGACTCCCTGCCGATCAAGGCGCCGCGGGTTTTCAAGGAGATCAACGAAACCTTCGGCGAGGACACGTACTTCGTCACCGCGATCGGGCTCTACCAGATCTGGTCGGGCCAGTTCCAGCAGGCGCACAAGCCGCGGCACTACCAGGTGTGCGGCCAGGCCGGGCCGCTCGGCTGGGAGATCCCCGCCGCGATCGGTGTCAAGAAGGCGCGGCCCGGGGCCGAAGTCGTCGGCGTGGTCGGCGACTACTCGTTCCAGTTCCTCGTCGAGGAGCTGGCGGTGGCCGCGCAGTACGACGTCGGGTTCGTGCTGATCATGCTCAACAACGAGTACCTCGGCCTGATCCGGCAGGCCGAGACCCCGTATGACATGAACTTCGAGGTCGACATCCACTACGACGCGAACGGCACGGACAACGTCAAGATCATGGAGGCCTACGGCTGCTCGGGCACCCGCGTGCACGAGCCGGGGGAGATCCGGACGTCGCTCGAATGGGCCCGCAAGGAGGCCGAGCGGACCAGCCGCCCGGTGCTGGTGGAGATCATGATCGAACGCGAGGGCAACGCCGCCATGGGTGCCGCGCTCGACGCCGTCAAGGAGTTCGAGCCCGCGTGACGCTCGTGAGTGTTGAGTCGGGTTAGAACCCGACTCAACACTCACGACCACCTGCGTGACCACGGCCGCTGCACGAGACCCTGACCTCGTGCGGCGGCCTTTCCGCGTCCGGGGGCAGGCGGTTGTCGGAAAGTACAAACCGAAGCCGTAAATTCACCCGTCTTTCAGGGGTTTTGCCGTGGTCGCGACCACACCCGAGCGTGTGTACTTCTTCCCGAAGCAGCCCCGAAAGGACGTCCACAGTGGAATTCCTCCGACCCGCCACGCTGGCCGACGCGCTCGCCGCGAAGGCCGCGGCCCCCGGTGCGGTCCCGATCGCCGGGGGCACGGACGTGATGGTCGAGCTCAACTTCGACCACCGCCGTCCCGAAGCCCTGCTCGACCTCGGCCGCGTCGCCGAGCTCCACGAGCACGGCACCGACGGCGGCCGGATCCGGCTCGGCGCGGCCGTGCCGTACACCCGGATCATCGCCGAGCTCGGCGCGAAGCTGCCCGGCCTCGCGATGGCCGCGCGGACCGTCGGGTCCCCGCAGATCCGCAACCGCGGCACCGTGGGCGGCAACCTCGGCGCGGCCTCGCCCGCGGGTGATGCGCACCCGGCGCTCCTGGCCGCCGGCGCCGACGTCGAGATCGCCTCGGTCCGCGGCACCCGGATCGTCGCGGCGAAGGACTTCTACACCGGGGTGAAGCGCAACGTCTTGGAGCCGGACGAGCTGATCACGTCGGTGCTGCTGGCCCCGGCCACCGGGCCCCAGCAGTTCAGCAAGATCGGCACCCGCAACGCCATGGTCATCGCGGTCGCCGCCTTCGGGCTGGCGCTGCACCCGGCGGAGCGTCGGGTCGGCACCGGCGTCGGCTCGGCCGCACCCACGCCGCGGCGGGCGCTCGAAGCCGAGGAGTTCCTGGCCGGCGAGCTGAACTGGGACGCCCCCAAGGCGCTGAACGACTCGGTGAAACGCCGCTTCGGCGACCTGGTCGCCGCGGCCGCGTCGCCGATCGACGACGTCCGCGGCAGCGCCGCTTACCGGCGCCATGCCCTGGGGGTCATGGCGCGCCGGACGCTGACCTGGGCCTGGACCGACTATTGCGGAGGGAGCGCGAAGTGCGCGTGAACGTCACCGTCAACGGCGAGCACCGCCAGGCGGACAACGTCTGGGAGGGCGAAAGCCTGCTCTACGTTCTGCGCGAGCGGCTCGGCCTGCCGGGCTCGAAGAACGCCTGCGAACAGGGCGAATGCGGCTCGTGCACGGTCTACCTCGACGGCGTCCCGGCGTGTGCGTGCCTGGTCGCGGCCGGCCAGACCGAGGGCCGCGAGGTCGTCACGGTCGAGGGCCTGGCCTCCGGCGACGACCTCGACCCGGTGCAGGAGTCGTTCGTCGAGCAGGGCGCCGTCCAGTGCGGCTTCTGCACGCCCGGCCTGCTCGTCGCCGCGCACGACCTGATCGAGCGCGTCCCGGACCCCAGCGACGTCGAGATCCGCGAGGCCCTCGCCGGGAACCTCTGCCGCTGCACCGGGTACGAGAAGATCCTCGACGCCGTCCGGGACGCGGCCGCGAAGAAGGCCGTCCGATGAGCGCCCCGGCCCGCTCCCCTCAGGAGCTGCACGACACGATCGCCGGCGGCATCGGCGAAAGCCCGCTGCGCCCGGACGGCACCCTGAAGGTCCGCGGCGAGTTCGCCTACTCCTCGGACCTCTGGCACGAGGACATGCTGTGGGGCGCCACCCTGCGCAGCCCGCACCCGCACGCCCGGATCGTCCGCCTCGACGTCTCCCGCGCGCTGGCCCAGCCGGGTGTGCACGCGGTGCTGACCCACGAGGACGTGCCCGGCGAGAACGTCTACGGCCTCAAGTACCAGGACACCCCGGCGCTGGCCGCGGACCTGGTCCGCTACCAGGGCGAGCCGATCGCGATCCTGGCCGCCGACCACCCCGAGATCGCGCGGCAGGCACTCAAGGAGATCGTCGTCGAGTACGACGTCCTCGAGCCGATCACCGACCCCGAGCGCGCCGCGCACGACGACACCCTGAAGAAGCTGCACCCGGGCGGGAACGTGGTCCGCCACCAGCGGATCGTCAAGGGCGACCCGGCCGCGACCGCGGACGTCGTGGTCTCCGGCGTCTACGAGATCGGCATGCAGGACCAGGCGTTCCTCGGGCCGGAGTCCGGGCTCGCGGTCCCGGCCGAGGACGGCGGCGTCGACCTCTACCTGGCCACCCAGTGGCTGCACGTCGACCAGTGCCAGACGGCGAAGGCCCTGGGTCTCCCGCTGGAGAAGGTGCGGCTGACGCTGTCCGGCGTCGGCGGCGCGTTCGGCGGCCGCGAGGACCTGTCGATGCAGATCCACTCGTGCATGCTCGCCCTGCGCACCGGCCGGCCGGTGAAGATGAGCTACAACCGCCTGGAGTCGTTCTTCGGGCACGTCCACCGCCACCCGGCGAAGATGTACTACGAGCACGGCGCGACCCGCGACGGCAAGCTCGTCTACGTCCGGGCGAAGCTGTACTTCGACGGCGGCGCGTACGCGTCCAAGACCCCGGTCGTGGTCGGCAACGGCACCACGCTCAGCGTCGGACCGTACGACGTGCCGAACGCGCACATCGAGGGCTGGGGCGTCTACACCAACAACCCGACCTGCGGCGCGATGCGCGGTCTCGGCGCGGTGCAGCCGACCTACGCCTACGAGTCCCAAATGGACAAGCTCGCGTCCGCTTTGGACATGGACCCGGCGGAACTGCGGATCCGCAACGCGCTGAGCGAAGGGTCCACTGTGGTCACCGGTCAGGTGGTCGACTTCCCGGCGCCCGTGGCGGAGCTAGTGCAGCGGCTGCGCGACCTGCCGCTGCCACCCGAGCCCACCGGGGAACGCGACATCCGCGAATTGCCCGGCGGCGCGTCCAACACCACCCACGGCGAAGGCGTCGTCCGCGGCGTCGGCTACGGCGTCACGATCAAGAACATCTCCTACGCCGAGGGCCTCGACGACTATTCGACCGCCCGTGTCCGGCTGGAGGTCCTCGGCGGCGAAGCGGTGGCGATGGTGCACACCGCGGCGGCCGAGGTCGGCCAGGGCCTGGTCACGCTGCAGCAGCAGATCGCCCGCACCGAGCTCGGCCTGACCCGGGTGAGCGTGCACCCGGCCGACACGAGCGTCGGCGACGCGGGCTCCAGCTCGGCGTCGCGCCAGACTTACGTCACCGGCGGCGCCGTCCGCAACGCCTGCCGCGCGGTCGCGGAGGCGGTCTACGCGCGGCTCGGGGTGCCGTCCGAAGGGATGTCCCTGGTCGGCGGCAAGGTCGTGGCGGCCGACGGCGAGGTGGTCGCCGACCTGGCCGAGCTGCTGGGGGAGACCGCCATCGAGGAGACCCGCGAGTTCCACCACCGCCCGACCTACCCGCTGGACCCCGAGACCGGTCAGGGCGACGCGCACGTGCAGTACGGCTTCTCGGCCCACCGCGCGGTGGTCGACGTCGACCTGGACCTCGGCCTGGTCAAGGTCGTGCAGCTGGACTGCGCCCAGGACGTCGGCAAGGCGATGAACCCCGACGCTGTCGTCGCCCAGATCCAGGGCGGCTCGGCGCAGGGCCTCGGCCTCGCCGTGATGGAGGAGATCCTGGTCGAGGACGGCAAGGTCCGGAACCCGTCGTTCACCGACTACCTCATCCCGACCATCCTGGACATGCCGCCGATGCGCGTCGACGTCCTCGAGCGTCCCGATCCGCACGCGCCCTACGGCGTCCGCGGCGTCGGCGAGCCACCCACGATCTCCGCGACGCCGGCGATCGCCAACGCCATCCGCGCGGCCACCGGCCTCGAGCTGCCGCGCGTCCCCATCCGCCCCGAGCACATCACTGGAGTCTGAGATGACCACGTCGATTTCCGTCGAGCAGGAATGGCTCGACCAGGCCATCCGCATCGCGGAGACCAACGTCGCGAACGGCGGCGGCCCGTTCGGCGCGCTGATCGTGAAGGACGGTGAGATCGTCTCGACCGGCGTCAACCGCGTGACCGCCAACCTCGACCCGACCGCGCACGCCGAAGTCGTCGCGATCCGGGCGGCCTGCCAGGCGCTCGGCGACTTCAAGCTGGACGGCTGCGTGCTCGTGTCCAGCTGCGAGCCGTGCCCGATGTGCCTGTCCTCGGCGCTGTGGGCGCGGGTGGACAAGGTGATCTTCGCCGCCGACCGCGACGACGCCGCCAAGGCCGGCTTCGACGACCGGGCCTTCTACGAACTCTTCGACCGTCCGCGCGAAACGTGGACGGTACCCGTGACGCGACTGTCCACGAAGGACGGTTTCGCGCCGTTCGCGGCCTGGCTCGACAAAGCCGACCGCACCGACTACTGACCCACCGCTTACTGACCCACAAGGCCAGCTGACCGGAGCACAACCGAATCGAACGTCCCGCTCGGCCAGGCACGGCGTGGTGCCTGGCCCTGGCCGAGCACACCCACCGGCAAGGGCAGGACGCATGACCCAGACCGAAGTTCCCACCCCCGTAGTCGACGAAGTACCCGCGCAACGGCGTTCGCTGCTCGACAAGCTGTTCGAGCTGCGGGCCCGCCAATCCACGATCGGCCGTGAGGTCCGCGGCGGCGTCACGACGTTCGTCGCGATGGCCTACATCGTGCTGCTGAACCCGCTCATCCTCGGCGCCTCCGCCGACATCACCGGCGCCCGGCTCTCCGCCGCGCAGGTGACCACTGCGACGGCGCTGGCCGCCGCCGTGATGACCGTCCTCATGGGACTCGTCGGCAACGCGCCCCTCGCGCTGGCCGCCGGCCTCGGCATCAACGGCATCGTCGCGTTCCAGATGGCGCCGTCGATGACGTGGGCGCAGGCGTTCGGGCTGGTCGTGCTCGAAGGCGTGTGCATCGTGCTGATGGCGGTCAGTGGCGTCCGCGAGCGGATCATGAACGCCATCCCGCGGCCGCTCAAGATGGCCATCACCGTCGGGATCGGGCTCTACATCGCGCTCGTCGGCCTGGTGAGCGCCGGGTTCGTCACCCGGATGCCCGACTCGGCCGAGACGACGGTCCCGGTGCGCCTCGGCGCGAGCGGGCACCTGCACGGCTGGCCGATCGTCGTGTTCTGCTTCGGCCTGCTGCTGATGATCGTGCTGATGGCCCGCAAGGTCCCGGGCGCGGTGCTGATCAGCATCGGGGTGGCCACGGTGTTCGCTGTCGTGCTGCACGAGGGGTTCGGCGTCGGCGGCTGGGGCCTGACCGCCCCGGCGCTGCCCGACCACGTCGTCGCGGCGCCGGACTTCGGGCTCCTGGGTCACATCGACCTGTTCGGCGGGTTCGCCTCGGCGGGCGCGCTCGCGGCCACGGTCTTCCTGTTCACGCTGGTGCTGTCCGGGTTCTTCGACGCGATGGGCACGATCACCAGCGTTTCGGACGAAGCCGGGCTGTCGAAGAACGGCAAGGTCCCGCGGATGGGCCGGATCCTGCTGGTCGACGGCGCGGGCGCGGTCGCGGGCGGCGTCACCGGGTCGTCGCCGAACACGGTTTTCCTGGAGTCTGCGGCGGGGGTCGGCGAAGGCGCGCGGACGGGGCTGGCGAGTGTCGTCACCGGGCTGCTGTTCGCCGGGACGCTGCTGTTCACCCCGCTCGCCGGGGTCGTCCCGGCCCAGGCCGCGGCGCCCGCCCTGGTGGTCATCGGCGGCATGATGGTCGCGCAGTGCCGGAACATCCCGTGGAACGACCCCGACTACACGATCCCGGTGTTCCTCACCGCGGCGCTGATCCCGTTCACCTACTCGATCACCAACGGCGTCGGCGCCGGCCTGATCGCGTTCGTGCTGATCAAGATCGGCCGCGGCAAGTGGCGCGAAGCCGGTTGGCTGCTTTCCCTGCTGGCGCTGGTGTTCGCGGTGTACTTCGCCGTCGACGGCGTCGAAGCCCTCTTCCGTTAAGGAGAAATCCCGTGGCCCTGATGTTCTTCAACGGCGGCGCGATGCGCGGCGAACCCCTGCACCACCTCCTGTCCGGCTCGCCGTTCGTGGGCGCCGCGCGGACGGCGGCGAAGTACCGGTTCTACGCGGTCGGCGAGCAGTGCCCGGCGCTGTACCCGGTCTCGCACGGCGGTGCGGAGGTGACCGGCGAGGTCTACGACGTGTCGCTGGACGACCTGCGCGACAAGGTGCTGCCGTCCGAGCCGCACGAGCTGGAGCTCGGCGTGGTCGAGCTGACCGACGGCAGTTCGGCGTTCGCGATGCTGCTGCGGCGGCCGTACACCTCGCACGTGGCCCTGCGGGACATCACCGAGGTCGGCGACTGGCGGGCGTACAAGGCGAGCGCGTGAAGGTCCTCGTCGCGCCGGACAAGTTCAAGGGGTCGCTGACCGCGGCCGAGGTGGCGTCGGCGGTGGCCGCGGGCCTCGCCGACGGCCACCCCGGCGTCGCGGTGCAGGCCCTGCCGGTGGCGGACGGCGGCGACGGCACGGTCGACGCCGCCGTCGCCGCCGGGTTCGAGCGGGTGCGGGTCCCGGCCCGCGGACCGACGGGCGCGCTCGTGATGGCGTCCTACGCGGTCCGCGGGGACACTGCAGTCGTCGAGCTGGCCGAGGCGTCCGGGCTGCACCGGCTGCCCGGCCCGCTTTCACCGCTCACGGCGACGAGCGCGGGCACGGGCGACGTCATCGCGGCGGCGGTGGCCGCGGGCTGCCGCCGGATCGTGCTCGGCGTGGGCGGCAGCGCGTGCACCGACGGTGGTGCGGGCATGCTGACCGCGCTGGGCGCCCGGCTCTCGGACGCCGCTGGCCGCGAACTCCCGTTCGGTGGCGCGGCGTTGGCCCAGGTCGCTTCGCTGGACGTGGCTGAATTGTCCGAAGTGGACATCGAGCTGGCGTGCGATGTGGACAATCCGCTGTACGGGCCGCGGGGTGCCGCTTTCGTTTACGGGCCTCAGAAGGGTGCGTCGCCTGAGGACGTCAAGACGCTGGACGCGGCGTTGCGGCACTGGGCTTCGGTGGCCGGTCCGGAGTTCGCGTCGCGGCCCGGGGCGGGGGCCGCCGGGGGAGTGGGGTTCGCGGCGATGGCGGTGCTGGGCGCGCGGATGCGGCCGGGGATCGCGTTGCTGCTGGACCTGCTCGGCTTCGAATCCGCGCTGGCGGGAGCGTCGCTGGTGGTCACCGGCGAAGGATCGCTCGACCGGCAGACGCTGTCCGGCAAGGCCCCGGCCGGCGTCGCGCGCGCAGCGGCGGCCGCGGGGATCCCGTGCGTCGCGGTGTCCGGGCGGTGCCTGCTGTCCCCGGCCGAGCTGGCGGAGGCGGGGATCTCGGCGGCGTACGCGCTGACGGACCTGGAGCCGGACCCGGCCCGCTGCATGGCCGAGGCGGCACCGCTGCTGCGCCGCCTGTCCCGCCACATCGCGACCGACCACCTCGGCCGGTGACGGGCGCCCGCCGGTGTCTTGAATGAGTCATTCAGGTCGTCGGAGGTCCTGAATGACTCATTCAAGACGTGCGGGGGTGGCGGAGGCCGGGGTCGGCGATGCGGCTCGGCTACCCCGCGTGGGGGACCGAGGTGGGCGCTGCGCTGGTCGCGAATGACTCATTCGGGGCGTGGGAGGTCCCGAATGAGTCATTCGCGACCTCCGCGCCCGCGGTGGCGGTGATCAGGCGTCGGCGATGCGGTCCAGCCACTCGGCGAGCAGCACCCGCTCGGCGTCGGTGAGCGTGGTCGCGTCCCGCAATCCCGCGCGCAGGGCGATCGCGCGCTCGGGCAGGGCCGACCCCGCGGGTTCGGCGGCGTCGGTGAGGATGCGGCTCAGCACCGTCTCCCGCGCCGTCGCCGAAAGGTCGAGGTCGCGCTCCGGTTCCGGAGTCGCGATCAGCGACAGCACGACACCCATGCCCGTCGCGTGGACCAGCCGGGCCGCGCGCTCGACGCTCACCCGCAGCCGGCCCGCGGCCGCGACGCGCTCGAGGATCTCGCGCAGCATCCCTTCGGCCTCGCGGGCGGCGGGCGAGGTGCGGCCCGCGCGGGCGTCGCCGTACATGAGCACGTAGAACTCCGGGCGGGACAGCCCGAACTCCTGGTGCAGGTCCCAGCCGCGCCGGAGGTCCTCGACCGGGTCGCCGGTCGAGCCCAGCGCGCGCTTGTCGGTCAGGTACTCGTCGAACCCGTACGCCGCGACCGCGTCGAGCAGGCCGTCCTTGTCGCCGAAGAGCCGGTACAGCGCCGGGGGCTGGACGCCGGCCGCCGCGCTGACCGCGCGGGTCGAGAGGCCGTCGCGGCCCTCCGCCACCAGCAGCGCGGCCGCCGCCTTGAGGATCCGCTCGCGGGTCTCCGCCGCGGGGCTGACCGCCGTCTTCGTCACCATGGTTCCAATGGTAACAAATCTCCGGTAGCGCCCGTCCGTGCTGAGCCGTCCGGTGGAGGGCTGGATCGGTTCAGTCCGATCGGACATTGCTTGTCACCACGCGGTGGCTCAATATGTTGCGGCCCACAACATATTAACGACAACGCCGTCGGAGGTCGTAAATGATCAGGTGGAAAGCGGTTCTGGCCTGCGCCGGAGTGGCAGTGCTGCTCGCCGGGCTCGGTCAGGGCACGGCTCTGGCGAGCGGCACCGCGACCGACTGCTGCGGTGGCGGCGCGTCCTGGGCGACCGGCAACAAGTCCGCGCTGGGCACCTCGACTACGGCCGGCAGCCCGGTGTGGTTCACCGTCGCCGACGGCGTGACCTCCGAGGTCTTCTACCCCCGCGCCGACGTCCCGAACACCCAGGACATGCAGTTCGTCGTCACCGACGGTTCGACCTTCGTCGACCTGGAACGCGACAACACGAACCACGTCGTCACCATGCCCGACGAGAAGGCGCTGCAGTACACCGTCACCAACACCGCCAAGAGCGGGAAGTACCGGATCACCACCGACTACGTGACCGACCCGGCCCGCTCGACGCTGGTCACCAGGACGCGGTTCCAGTCGCTCGACGGCGGCAGCTACCGGCTGTACCTGCTGGCCAACCCGTCGATGGCGGGCGGCGGCGCGAACGACAACGCGTGGTGGGACGGCAGCGGCCTGCTGGCGAGCGGCACCGAGACGCTGTTCGGCGGCAGTTCCACCACCGTCGTGCAAGCCTTGCGCGTCTCGACCGGCTTCACCGCGCACGACAACGGCTACGCCGGCGCGGCCAGCGACTGCCTGGCCGACCTGCGGGCCGACAAGAACCTGACCAACCAGTTCGACAACGTCTCCGGCACCGGCAACGTCGTCCAATGCGGTCAGATCCCGGTCGGCGCGGACACGACCTTCACCGTCGCACTCGGTTTCGGCGCCACCTCGGCCGCCGCGTCCTCGGCGGCGAGCGGGTCGCTGGGCAGCGGGTTCTCCAGCGTCTCGGCGTCCTACCGCGGTGGCTGGAACTCCTACGTCGCCGGCCTGAAGCCCGCCCCGGCGAGCGTTTCCGGGGACACGCAACGGCGGCGCGCGTACTACGTCGCCGCGATGGCCCTGAAGACCGCCGAGGACAAGCAGCACCCGGGCGCGAGCGTCGCGGGCCTGGCGACGCCGTGGGGCAACTTCACCAACGGCGATCACCTCAACGACGGCTACCACCGCGTCTGGGGCCGCGACCTCTACCAGCAGGCGACCGGCCTGCTGGCCGCCGGCGACAGCGCGCAGGCCAAGCGAATGGCGCAGTTCCTCTGGAACTCCCAGTGGATCGGCAGCCCGACCGCGGGCGACGGCACGACCTACCCGGCCGGCTCGTTCCCGCGCTACAGCCCCGTTTCCGGCGTCGCCGGCGCGAGCGCCCAGCAGCTCGGCTGCTGCGAACAGCTCGACCAGGACGCCGACGCCATCCTGCTCGCCTGGCTGACCGGCCTCACCGACAGCTCGACCTACGCCAAGGTCAAGACGACCGCGAACCACATCGTCGCGACCGGCCCCGACACCACCGAACGGTGGGAGGAGCAGTACGGCAAGTCGCCGTCGTCGGTGGCGGCCGAGGTCGCCGGGCTGATCGCCGCGGGGGCCATCGCCCGGGCCAACGGCGACACCGCGAGCGCGTCCTCGTGGGAGTCCACAGCGGACTCCTGGCGCAATTCCCTGGCCGGCTGGACGGTGACGACGTCCGGCTACTGGGGCGGCCACACCTACTACGAACGACTCGACCGCGCCGGCAACCCCAACGACGGCGCGACGATCTGCTTCGACGAAGGCTGCTTCTACGAACACGACGTGACCGACTTCGGCTTCCTCGACCTCGTGCGGCTCGGGATCCGCCCGGCCGGGGACGCCACGATCGCGAACTCGCTCGCCCCGACCGCGGCGGCGTCCGACGGCAACTCGGCGATGCAGGTGACGCTGCCCAACGGCGACGTCTACTTCCACCGCTACCCGCACGACAACTACGGCGAGAGCACCGCGACCTGCAACGGGTGGCCGGCCGGCGGGAGCCAGCGGTTCGGGCGGCTGTGGCCGGTGCTGTCGGGGGAGCGCGGCCAGTACGAACTGGCCAACGGCCGCTCGGCCGCGGTGTACCTCAAGTCGATGGCGGATTCGGCCAACGACGGGTACTTCGTGCCCGAACAGGTCTGGGACCGCGGTGACGTCGGGTGCTTCGGGCTCGGCCGCCCGACCGGCAGCGCCGGTCCGCTGATGTGGGCCGAAGGGCAGTACCTCCGGCTGGCCCAGAGCATGGACGCGGGCCGCAACCTCGACACGCCGTCGATCGTCAAAACCCGCTACGGCACGTGAGATCCGCCGGTCCGGCACGCCCCCTCGGTGTGCCGGACCGGCGGTCACCGCACCAGCCGCACGGTCTTCGCGGCCGGGACGAACGTGGCGGTCTGGCCCCGGGTGAGGGCGACCGTGTCGGCTTCGAGGCCGTCGCCGAACGCGACCAGGCGGTCGGATTCGACCTCCACGGTCAGCGGCGTCCCGGTCAGCTCGCCCTCGGTGTGCTCGGTGCCGGTCGAGGGCGACGGCCAGGCTTCCCGCACGAACCAGACCAGCCGGGCCTCGCCGGGGCCGGGCAGGCGCAGCCCGCTGTGGCGTTCGCGCCACACCGAGCCGCACCAGCCGGTCGCCCCGGTGCCGGTCCCGACGAGGATCCCCGACGACGCCTGGCGTTCCCGCGGCCCGCCACCGACCCCCAGCCGGTAGCGGGCCGTCTGGTGCCCGGCGTGCCCGAGGTAGATCTCGTTGAGCGCCAGCAGCCGCTGCCCGTCGTCGGCGGTGAGCTCCGCCATCGTCCGGTGCTCGACGTCCCCGGTGCCCCGCACGAGATCCGCCACCGCGGCCGGCGGGTGCTTGACGAGGACGCCGGGCCGCGCCGGCGCCACCCCGATCACCGGCTGCCCGTCGAGGTACTTGGCCACGTTGGCGATCAGCCCGTCCTGGCCGACCACGACGACGATGTCCTCCGGCGTGAACAGGAACCGGTCGAGGTCCGCGCGTTCGACCTCGCCGCGGCGCCAGTCCAGGGGAATGGCCGCCGACGCCGTCTTCAGCGCGGCACGCAGGGCGGCGTCCGCGCCGGTCACCTCGGCGAGGTCGCGGCCGCGCGTGCGCAGGAAGAACTCCGCCTGGCCGCGCGTGCCGTGCCGCGCCAGCAGTTCGTCGAGTTCGGTGCGCCGGTGCACCAGCACGACGCGCGGGGCGAGGCTCACGACCGGACGCCGAGCTTGGTCAGCAGCGGGGCGAGCAGGTCCGGGGTCACCGTGAGGCTGTCGATCTTCGGCAGGTTCCCGGCCAGTTCCTTGAGCGCCAGCCCGGTGAGCACGCCTTCCGGCAGGTCGCGGTACGCGGCCAGCCGCGCGGCCTCGCCCGCCGCCTCGGCCTCGCCGAGCGCCCGCTTGCCGTCGGCTTCGACCTGCGTCAGGCGTTCCTTGCGCGACGCCTGCGCCTCGGTCTCGATCCGGCTGGCCGCGGCGGCTTCCTCGGCCTGCCGCCGGGCGTTCGCGCCGCGCTGGGTGAGCAGCTGCTCCTCGCGCCGGGCCAGCTCGATCTGGTTCTGCAGCTCGTTTTCGCCGATCGCGCGTTCGCGTTCGACGGCGAGGGCGCGCCGCTCGTAGGTCGCCCGGTCGGCCTCCTGCTGGACCTTTTCGCGTGCGGTCGTCTGCAGCGCCTTCTCGACCTCCGGCTCGGCGCGGATGGCGACGACGCGGACGTCGACGACGGCCGAGCCGGTCTGCGCGAGCCGGGTGTCGCCCTCGGCGAGCCCGGCGCGGATCCGGTCACGGACCGCGCTCACGCCGTCGACCAGCGCGATTTCCAGCGGCGTGCGCGTCAGGACCTCGACGGCGTACTGCTGGACGTTCTCGGTGAGCAGCCCGCTGATCTGGGCGAGGGGATCACCCCGCCAGCGGCCCGTGCCCGGGTCGACGGAGAAGTCGATCCGCTGCGCGGCCAGCGCCGGGTCCTCGATCCGGAACGTCAGCGCGAGCTGGACGGTGACGTCCTGGTAGTCGGCCGTGCGGGCGTGGAACAGCAGCGGCAGTTCGCGGTCGTCGACGGGCACCTCCGAGATGACCGCGGTGAGCGGCCGGTACCAGAACGACAGCCCCACGCCGTCGTGCGCGAGCTTGCCGCGGCGGAAGTGGCGGATGTGCACGGTCGGGGCGCCCCGCAGGTGCCGGAACCCGAAGCGGCGGTCGATGTCGGCCATGGGCCCTCCTCTTATCGTCGTGATGACGATATGGGGTCGAGCCCTTAATCGTCAAGATGACGATTAAGAGGTAGGGTGGTGGCATGGGTCACCCTCCGTTCGCCGTCACCGTCGACCTCGTCGTGCTCACCCTGACCGGGGGCGAGCTGTGCGCGCTGGTGGTGCGGCGCGGAGTCGCACCGCACGAAGGAGAGTGGGCACTGCCGGGCGGGTTCGTCCGGGCCGACGAGGACCTTTCGGACGCGGCGCGGCGGGAGCTGGCGGAGGAGACGGGACTGGCGCCGGGGACCGTCCACATCGAACAGCTGGCCGGCTACGGGGCACCGGGCCGCGACCCGCGCCTGCGGGTCGTCACGATCGCCTACCTCGCGCTGGCGCCGGACCTGCCGGCGCCGTCCGCCGGCACGGACGCGGCCGAGGCCCGCTGGGCGCCGGTCCGCTCGCTGGCGGCCGAGCGGCTGGCGTTCGACCACGACCGCATCCTGGCCGACGGTCTCGAGCGTGCGCGCGCGAAGCTGGAGTACTCACCGCTGGCCACGGCGTTCTGCGCCCCGGAGTTCACGGTGGCGGAGCTGCGGCGGGTGTACGAGCTGGTCTGGGACACGCGGCTGGACCCGCGCAACTTCCACCGCAAGGTCACGGGAACCGAGGGCCTGCTGTCCCCGACCGGCCGCACGACCACCCGCGACGGCGGCCGCCCGGCCCAGCTGTACCGGCGGGGGAAGGCGGAGCTGCTGTACCCGCCGATGCTGCGGACGTGACGCTGGGGCGACCAGCGCACCCAATGTGGCGTTGGGTGCTCCGTCCATGCCCCCGCCGCCACCCTCAACGGAGGCGCTCCGCGCCGCAGTGCTGACTCAACGCACCCAATGCCACATTGGGGCGCTTGGGTCAGGAAGCGTGGGACGGGGTGAGCCGCCGGGCGGCGGTGACCAGTGGTAGCAGCCGCGTGGCGAAGTTGCGGGCCGCGAGGCCGCCCCGCGTCGCCGGGATCAGCAGGGCCGCGGCCGTGGAAACGGTGCGCTGCTTGGGTTCCACCAGCTTCCGGTGCCGGTCCTCGTACCGGCGGAACGCCGCCGCCGCGTCGGCCGGGGTCCGGCGCAGCTCCTCGGCCAGGGTGTACGCGCCCGCCATCGCCAGCGTCGAACCGTCGCCGAAGAGGGAGACGCACGAGGCCGCGTCGCCGGCGAGCGCGATGCGGCCCGACGCCCAGCGGTCCATCCGGACCCGGCTCACCGAGTCCAGGTACAGGTCGTCCGCCTCGCGCACGCGCTCCAGCAGTTCCGGCACGCGCCAGCCCGCGCCGGCGTACGCCTCGGCGAGCATGCGCTTGTGCAGGGCGGAGTCGCGGTGGTCGAACCCCGGCACGGCCTCGCCGCGGAACATGAACGCCGCGATGCCGCGGCCGCGTGACGGGTGGAGCGCCAGCGCGCGACCCGGCGAGTTGTACATGACGATCGCCGTGGGGTCGGCCGGCGGCCCGGTCAGCGGCAGCGTCGCGACGTAGACGCCCATGTGCTCGACGAACGCGTGCTCCGGCCCGAACGCCAGGCGCCGCACGTTCGAGTGCAGCCCGTCCGCGCCGAGCACGAGGTCGAAGCGCCGCGGGGCACCGCGCTCGAACGTGACGTCCACACCGCCGTCGTCCTGGCGCAGCTCGGTGATCGAGTCGTGGAAGACGAACTCGGCGTCCGCGCGGGCGGCTTCGTGCAGGATCGCCGCGAGGTCGGTGCGGGGCAGCTCGATGCCGCCGTCGCCGCCCAGCGCGACGCGGCCGGTCCGGCGGCCCGCGTCGTCGACGAACTTCAGCGCCGTCGCGTCGGTGCTCGCCTCGCGCAGTTTCGCGGTGATGCCCATCCGCTCGGCGACGCGCGCGGCCGGCCCACGGACGTCGACCGGACTGCCGCTCGAACGCAGCCCGGCGGCGCGCTCGACCACGGTCGGCCGGAAGCCCGCGCGGGCCAGCCAGTACGCCAGCGCCGGCCCGGCGACGCCCGCGCCGGAGATCAAAACGGTCTGCTCGGTCATCGTGTGTACCCCCATCAAGGTCCTGACCATTGGTCAGTGTCGACCGTACGCTCCTGTCCGGTGGTCAGGCAAGGAGCTAGGCTCGGGCGATGACCGACGACACCCGCGCCCGGATCCTGCGGGCCGCGCTCGAAGAGTTCTCCGAACGCGGCTATCACGCGGTGTCGGTCCGGGAGCTGGCCGAACGCGTCGGCGTCACCAAGACCGCGGTGCTGTACCACTTCCCCGGCAAGGCCGACATCGTGACGGCGCTCGCCGAACCGCTGCTGGACGACCTCGAAGCGGCCATGGCGAAGGCGGCGGAGGCCGCCGACCCGCGCGCGGCGGCGATCGAAAGCCTCCTCGGCGTCTGGCTCGGCCACCGCTACCTGCTGCGGATGAACCTGCGGGACCTCGGGCTGACCGCGTCTAAGGTCGTGTTCGAGCGCTTCCGCGACGGGATGCTCGAAGCGAACCGGCTGGTGGCGGGCCCGGACGCGGACCTCGCCGGCCGGGTTCGCGCGGCACAGGCGATCGCCATGCTCAGCGACCCGGTGGTGCTGTTCGCCGACGCCCCGGTGGACGAGCTGCGCGCCGCGGTCCTCGACGGCGTCGACCGGCTGTACGCGGTCACCGACGACCGGCCCCGCGCCCGCCGCGGCCGCCCGACGGTGATGAGCCAGGAGACGATCGAAGCGGCCCGCCGCCTCTACGACGCGGGCCACGCCCCGGCCGACATCGCGACGGCGCTGGGCGTCTCCCGTGCCACGATCTACCGGCACCTGCCCGGCGTCGAATAATGAGACGCATTAATGAGACTTATTGAGACGCGACCTCGATCTCGGGCAGCGCCGCGAGCTGAGCGGGCGTCAGCTTCGACGCCGCCTCGAACACTTTCGCCTGGTGCTCCTTGATCCGCTCGTCCACCAGCCGGCTCAGCTCGAAGGCCAGCCGCCCGGTCTGGCGGACCGTGACGTCGTCCACCAGCGGCCGCGCGGCCGACGTGATGACCACGCCCGAGGCCGCTCCGGCCGAGGATTGTGAGACGCCCACCGAGTAGGCCTCGCGCGGGTTGACCGGCCCGTCGATCGAGAAGTCCCGGATCCGGCCGAGCAGCGCGTGCCACTCGGCGACCTCGCCCGGCACCCCGGTGGCCTCGACGTCGGCCACGCTCAGGCCCATCCCGCGGTCACCGGTGCGGAAGCAGCGCGCGTACGAGTTGAGCGCCGACACCCACAACGCCTCGACGAGCACGGCGTCCACGTGCGGGTGAGCCAGCTCCGCGACCAGCCGTTCGCAGCACTTGAGCGTGAACTGGAGGTCGTCGAAGATCGCGACGAGGTCGGCCAGGCCCAGCGCGCCGGGGGTGGCCAGCTGCCGGGCACTCGAAGGGGCCGTCGTGGAGGGGGTCATCCGGGGACGCTCCTGTCCTGGCGTGGACCTCCACGACACCGCATCCGGCCCGCCCCGCCGGTCTCAATTTGCGACACCACCCGCCACGGGCCGGAAGTCCAGCGTGAACGACGTCTTCCGCGCCACCAGCCGGTACCGCGGCAGCACCCCCGGTCCGCACGCCGCCGTCCCGAGGCCGTGCTGGGCCACGTCCAGCGTCAGGTGCACCAGCGAACCGGACTGCAGCTCGTCGGTGTGCCGCGCCGCCTCCAGTTCCGCCGCCGTCCAGCGGCGGGCCGTGAAGTCGAACGTGGGGTCGCCCTCGACGCGCAGGCCCGTGCCGTCCGGGGCGGTGAACTCCGCCCAGCGCACGGCCGTGCGGTTCCCGTTCTCCTGCGGGAAGACGTACGGCGTCTGCAGGCCGTCGACGCTGCTCGAGAACCGCCCGATCCGCACCGCCTGGCGGCTGTCCGGGTACGCCTCGCCGGGGCCGGCGCCGAACCACTCCGCCGAGCCGAACGTGCCCGGGATCGCCATCGCCAGGCCGAGCCGGGGGAGGGTGCCGGGGAAATCGCCGTCGGGGATGACGTCCACGCGCAGGCGGAGACCGCCGTCGAAGGCCGTCCACGTGTAGTCCGCGAACAGGCCGAACGCCTGCGCCGGCGGGGCGACGCGGGTGCGCACCAGCAGTTCGTCGCCGTCGGTGTCGACGGTGAGCACGCGGTGCTGCATCCGGTGCAGCCCCGCTTCGAGCCACTGGGACGCCTCGGACGGGCCGGGCGAGGAACCGCGGTCGTTGTCGGTGGTCGCGCGCCAGACGTCGAGGCGCGGCCCGCGCACCGGGTGCCCGCCGAGCGCGGTCAGCACGCCCGTCGCGGCGTCGAACTCGCCGGTGCCGAGCGCGGGCTGCCCGGCCGTGCGGAACACCGGACCCCGCACCGGCGGTGCCGGGCGGGCGGGGGCCCGCGACACCGGCAGCTGGCCCCAGCCGACGACGTGCCCGGCGGGGGCCCACGCCGTCGCCGAGGCCAGCACCGCCGAGACGGTCAGCCAGGACTCGCCGGCGGTGGGCGGCAACGAGGGCAGCGGCAGGTAAACGCTCTGTCCGGAAAGGACGGCCGGCACGTCGAGGACGCCGTGGGCGACGGTCGTTCCCTCTTCTTCGAGCACCCAGGTGAACTTCAGGTGCGCGGTGTCGACGAGGTCGTAGTGGTTCGAGACGCGAAGGCCGGCCGGATCCGGGGAGATCCGGACCGGCTCGATGATCTTCGCGAACTCCGTCAAGCCCGGCGACGGCGTGCGGTCCGGGAAGAGGAGGCCGTCGACGACGAAGTTGCCGTCGTGGATGGGCTCGCCGAAGTCGCCGCCGTAGGCGAAGTGGCCGGGAACGGCCAGTCCGTGGTCGATCCACTCCCAGACGAAGCCGCCCTGGCAGTTCGGGTAGCGCTCGAACAGCTCCCGGTACTCCAGCAGCCCGCCCGGGCCGTTGCCCATCGCGTGCGCGTACTCGCAGAGCAGGAACGGCAGGTCCCGGCGGCGCTCGTTGCCGTCTTCACGACGCCCGATCCGCTCGACCTCTTCGGGAGTGGCGTACATGCGGCTGTGGACGTCCACATAGGAACATTCATGATCGCCTTCGTAGTGCACCGGCCGGGTCGGGTCGCGGTGGTGCACCCACTCCGCCATCCGCGCCAGGTTGCCGCCGGTGTGGCTCTCGTTGCCCAGCGACCAGAGGATCACGCTGGGCCGGTTCTTGTCCCGCTCCACCGTGCGCCGCACCCGGTCGAGGTAGGCGTCCGTCCACATCGGCTCCGAGCTCGGGTTGCGCTCCCAGCCCAGCGGCTCGAAGCCGTGGGTCTCCAGGTCGCACTCGTCGATCACCCACAGGCCGTACTCGTCGCACAGTTCGAGGAACGCCGGGTCCGGCGGGTAGTGGCTGGTCCGCACGGCGTTGACGTGGTACCGCTTCATCAGCAGGACGTCGGCCAGCGCGGTTTCCGGCGACACCACCCGCCCGGTGCGGGGGTCGTGCTCGTGGCGGTTGACCCCGCGCAGCAGCAGGCGCCGGCCGTTGACCTTCAGCTGACCGTCCTCGATGGACACCGTCCGGAAGCCGATCCGCACCGGCACGCGTTCGGCCACTGTGGACAGCGTGCCGTCGTACAGCCGGGGCGTCTCGGCGCTCCACGGCTCCACCGGCAGTTCGAGCGGCTCGCCGGCCGGGTGCCCCGAGACCCCCAGCTCCGGGATGTCCAGCACGACGTCCGGGCCGGTCTCGACGCGGAGCGTGCCCATCCCCGAAACGTGGTCGTAGTCCGCGCGGATCCCGTAGTCGCCGATGCCGCCCAGCGGCCGCGCCAGCAGCATGACCGACCGGAAGATGCCGGACAGCCACCACATGTCCTGGTCCTCGAGGTAGCTGCCCGCCGACCACTGGTGCACGCGGACCACCAGGACGTTGTCCCGCGGCCGCAGCAGCGGCCCGACCTCGAACTCCGACGGCAGCCGGCTGCCCTTCGTGACACCGAGCTCGGTGCCGTTGAGCCAGATCCGGCCGCACGAGTCGATCCCGTCGAAGCGCAGCAGCGCCGGGCCGGACGGCCAATCCGGCGGCAGGTCGAAGCGCCGCCGGTGGTCGCCGGTCGGGTTGTCCGACGGGACGTGCGGCGGGTCGACCGGGAACGGGTAGTGCACGTTCGTGTAGGCGGGTGCGCCGTGGCCGTGCAGCTGCCACAGCGACGGCACCGGCAGCTCGTCCCAGGTAGAGTCGTCGGCTTCGACGGGGTCCGGCGCGGCCGCGATGCTCGGCGAAAGCCGGAAGCGCCAGGTGCCGTTCAGTGACAGCGACGGCGCGTCTGAGGTGAAGGCCGCGCGCGGGGGTACCGAACCGTGGCCGGGGCCCGGGTCTTCGACGTACGACATGGAGTCCTTCCGCGGCCCGTGAACGCTCCCGTGAACGTTCACGGATTGCCCGGAAGTCTGCTTCGCGCCGCGTCGGCGTGTCAAGGGATCAGGCGGATTCGCGCAGGTGGAGGGCCGCGCGGACGATCAGCTCGCCGGGCTCGAGTGGCGCGGCACCGGTCACGAGCCGGGCCGCCTGCTCGACGGCGAGGGCGCCGAGCGCGCGGGTGTCGATGGCGACGCTGGAGAGCTCCGGCTCGACGAGCGTGCCGAGCGCGAGCCCGTCGAAGCCGATCACCGCGAGGTCGGCGGGCACCCGCAGGCCGAACCGGCGGGCCTCGCGCAGGGCGCCGATGGCGATGACGTCGTTGAAGGCGAACACGGCGGTGACGTCGGGGTGTGCGGCGAGCAGGGTGGCGAGCGCGGCACCCCCGCCGTCGACGCTCTGCGGAGCACGCGCGATCCAGCCGGGCGCGAGCGCGATGCCGTGCTCGGCGGCGGCCCGGCGGAACCAGACCTGGCGGACGCTCGGCTCCGGGCGGCCGTCGTGGTCGAGCATCCCGATCCGCCGGTGCCCGCGCCCGACCAGGTGGGCGACGGCTTCCCGGATGCCGTCCTCGCCGTCGATCGCTATGCCGCTGAACCGCGGGGCGCGCGGCTCGCGGCCGATCAGCACCACCGGGATGCCGGAGGTGAACTGGTCGAGGTCGTCGTCGGACCGGCTGAAGTAGCCGACCACGGCGTCCACCTGGGTGCCGATCACCCGCAGCGTGGCCAGCTCCTGCTCGGCGTCGCCGGCGGTGTCGTAGACGACGACGTGCCAGCCGCGGGCGCGGGCCGCCTCCAGCGCACCGGAGGCGACCTCGGTGAAGAAGGGGTTGAGCAGGTCCGGCACCACCAGCCCGATCGTGGTGGTGTCCGGCCGGACCAGGCCGCGGGCGAACCGGCTCGGGCGGTACCCGAGCTCGCGGGCGGCGTCGAGGACGCGCTGCTTGGTCGAGCCGTCGATCTCGGCCTTGTCGTTCAGCGCCCGCGACACCGTCTGCCGGGAGACCCCGGCCGAGCGGGCGACGTCGTGGATCGTCACCCGCCGGGGTTCGGTGCTGCTCGTGGACACCCGTCGAGTATGCCCGCCCGCGGCCGGCCCGCTACCCGAGCGGGGTCCGTTCCCGCCGCTTCGAGACGACGCGCCAGCCCACCGCCAGCACCACCGCCAGGACCGGGATCGAGTAGAACGCGATCTTCTCGGCGCCGTCGGAGAAGCCCATCAGGACCACGACCAGCACCAGGAACGCCAGCGTCGCCCAGCCCGAATACGGGGCCCACGGCATCCGGTACGAGGGCCGCTCCACCTCGCCGCGCTCGGCGGCCTGGCGCAGGCGCAGCTGGCAGAAGACCAGCGTCGCCCACGTCGTGATCACGCCGAGGGAGGCGATCGCGATGGCGATGTCGAACGCGTCCTTGGGCACCAGGTAGTTCAGCACCACGCCGAGCAGGTAGGCGACCGCGGTGAACAGGATGCCGCCGTAGGGGACGTGGCGGCCGCTCATCCGGCTGACGAACGACGGCGCCTCGCCCTTCTCCGCCAGCGAGCGCAGGATCCGGCCCGTCGAATAGAGCCCCGAGTTCACGCTCGACAGCGCCGCGGTCAGCACGACGGCGTTCATCACGTCGCCGATGCCCGGGATCCCCAGCCGCGAGAACACCGTGACGAACGGGCTCTCGTCGCCGTTGTAGAACGGCCAGGGCAGCAGCAGGGCCAGCATCAGCACGGACCCGACGTAGAAGACGCCGATCCGCCACACCACGCCGTTGATCGCCTTCGGCAGGACCTTGCGGGCGTCCTTGGTCTCGCCGGCCGCGATGCCGACGACCTCGATGGCCGAGTAGGCGAAGATGACCGCCTGCAACGTCATCAGCGCGATGCCGATGCCGGCCGGGAAGAGCCCGCCGTGGCCGGTCAGGTTGTGCACGCCCGCCGGTGAGCCGCCGATGTCGGCGCTGGTGAGGACCAGCCCGATCGCGGTGATCAGGAAGACGACGATGGCCAGCACCTTGACCACCGAGAACCAGAACTCCAGCTCCCCGAACAGCTTCACCGAAAGCAGGTTCACCGCGATCAGCACGCCGAGCGCGACCAGCGCGGTGACCCACTGCGGCACGTCCGGCAGCCACTTGTGCACGTAGATCGCCACCGCGGTGATCTCCGCGATGCCGGTCATCGCCCAGTTGACCCAGTACATCCAGCCGGAGACGAACCCGGCCCACGGGCCGATGAACTTCCGCGCGTAGGTGACGAAGCTGCCGGAGCTCGGCTCGTGCAGGACGAGCTCGCCGAGCGCGCGCATCACGAAGTAGGCGGCGATCCCGCAGATCGCGTAGGAGAAGATCAGCGACGGGCCGACCTGGTGGAGCTTGCCGCCGGCGCCGAGGAACAGCCCGACGCCGATCGCGCCGCCGATGGCGATCATCTGCACTTGGCGGTTGCCCAGTGCTTTCGAGTAGCTTTCACCTTTTTCGGTGAGGAGCGAGGAATCCATGGTTCACGGACGCTAGAGCTTGTGCGGCAAGTCACCAAGCACCATAAGGAAGACTTAAGGTGTGCGGGAGATCACTACCCGATTTTCCCTGGTATCTCCCGGTTTCGATTTGACAAGGGGTGCCGCGGACCCGGTTTCCCGCGGCTTCTAGGCTACGGCGGTGGACCTCGCGGCGCTGCTGGACCGGATCGCAAGCGACGTCGCGTCCGACGTCGGCCGCGGCGCCGTCGCGGACTACATCCCCGCGCTGGCCAGGGTCGAGCCGGGGCGGTTCGGCATGGCGGTGGCCGAAGTGGACGGTGCCCTGCACGGCGTCGGGGATTGGCGGCACCCGTTTTCCGTGCAGAGCATGTCCAAAGTGTTCACGCTCGCTCTGACGCTTTCCCGCGGTGACGGCGTGTGGACGCGCGTCGGCCGCGAACCGTCCGGCGACCCGTTCAATTCGCTGGTGCAGCTCGAACACGAGGACGGCATCCCGCGCAACCCGTTCATCAACTCCGGCGCGCTGGTGGTGACCGACGAACTCGCGTGCGACGGCGACGCCGCGGACGCGTTGCTCGCTTTCCTGCGCGAGGAGAGCGGCCGCCCGGAAATCGGCGTCGACGCCGAGGTGGCGGCGTCCGAGGCGGACCACGCCGACCGCAACCGCGCCCTCGCCTACTTCATGGCCTCCTACGGCAACATGCGAAACCCGGTGCCGTCGGTGCTCGACCAGTACGTCCGCCAGTGCTCGATCGCGATGAGCTGCGCGGACGTCGCGCGGTCCGCGTTGTTCCTGGCCCGCCACGGCATCCGCAACGACGGGTCGCGCCTGCTCGGGCTGAGCGCCGCCAAGCGCGTCAACGCGGTGATGCTGACGTGCGGCACCTACGACGCGGCGGGCGAGTTCGCCTACCGCGTCGGCCTGCCCGGCAAGAGCGGCGTGGGCGGCGGCATCGTCGCGATCGTGCCGGGCAGGTGCGCGGTGTGCGTGTGGAGCCCGGGCCTGGACGCGCGCGGCAACTCCGTGGCGGGGGTGGCCGCGCTCGACCGGTTCACCACGCTGACCGGCTGGTCGATCTTCTGAGTCAGCGCAGGTAGTTGTAGACGGTCGCCCGCGAGATCCCGAGCAGGTCGGTCAGCGCCGGCACCGCGTTCTTCAGCTCCAGGAACCCGCGCTCCTTCAACGACCGGACGAGGTCCTTCTTCGCCGCCGCCGTCAGGCCGCGCGGGGTGTTGCCGTGCTCGGCCGCGTAGTCCTCGACCAGGGCCCGGAGCTCGTCGCCGGTGCGGGCGCGCAGGCTCTCGGTCAGCGGGGCCGGGTCGTCGGTGGCGGCCAGGCGGGTGAGGGCGTGGGCCGCCGAGCCGAGGAGGGAGACGTCGAGGTTCAGGCACAACGCGGCGACGTACTCGCCGCTGGAGTCGCGGATGCCGATCGACGTGCTCTTCGCCGGGCGGCCGTCCGGGAACCGGTTCGGGTAGTTCTGGAGCACGTCCGGGAAGTCCGGGTCGGCGATCCGCGCCAGGCCCAGCTCGGTGGCGGGGTCGCCGACGGCGCGGCCGGACAGGCCGCCTTCGATCGCGCGCACCGCGTGGGCCGGGTCGCGCAGGTCGTGCAGCACCACTTCGCACAGGCCGGGGAACATCCGGCCGACGGCGTGGGCGATCTTCTCGGCCTCGCGCAGCAGCAGCTCGTCCTCGGTCATCCGATCAGCTCCCGCAGCGTGCCGGGCGCCTTCAGCCCGGACCCGGTGAGGACGACGACGGTGGTTTCGCCCGGCCGGATCGCACCGCGTTCGCGGAAGACGTCGATGGCCGCGGCGGCGGTCGCGCTGGTCGGCTCCGCGTAGAGGCCGACGGAGGCCAGGCGGCGGGCGGCCGCGGCGATGCCGTCCTCGTCGATCGCGGCCGTGTCGCCGCCGGAGCGCCGGATCGCCGCGACCACCTCGGGCAGCCGCACCGGCTGCCGGATCGCGGTGCCCTCGGCGACGGTCGGGGCGAACGGCGGTGGCGGCCGGTCGTGGACGGCGGCGTCGACGGGGGAGCAGTTGCGTGGTTGCGCGACGAGCAGCCGCGGGCGCCGCGTGATCGAGCCGGCCGCCAGCAGCTCGCCGAACCCCAGGTCGCAGCCCAGCACGATGCTGCCCGCGCCGGCGACCGTGACGACGGCGTCGGGCGCGCGGAAGCCGAGGTCCTCCCACAGCTCGTAGGCGAGGGTCTTCGTGCCCTGCAGGAAGAAGGGGTGCCAGTTGTGACTGGCGTAGGTCGTGTCCGCCGACCGCCGGACGGCTTCGGCCGCGGTGTCGTCGCGGGTGCCGGGCACCAGTTCGACGGTCGCGCCGTACGCGCGGGTCTGCAGGACCTTCGCGGGCGAGGTCCCCTCCGGGGCCAGGACGGTCGCCGCGATCCCCGCCGCGGCGCTGTAGGCCGCGACCGACGAGCCGCCGTTGCCGGAGCTGTCTTCCAGGAGCCGCTTCACCCCGGCACCGGCCAGCGCGGACACCATGACGCTGGACCCGCGGTCCTTGAAGCTGCCGGTCGGGCTGAACCACTCGAGCTTGAACCGGACATCGGCCCCGCCCCAGGTGTGCGGGACCAGCGGGGTGCAGCCTTCGCCCAGCGACACCGGCGGGAAGCCGCCGGGCAGTGCGGCGCGGTACCGCCAGAGCGACCGGACCCCGGTGTCGACGTCGCCGGGGCCGAGGCCGGTCAGCGGGGCGACGGTGAGCGGGGCGCCGTCGTCGCCTCGCCACCGCAGCGGGTCGGCCGGGTACCGCGTGCCCGAGCGGTCGTCGGTGTACCAGTAGTCCACAGAGCCTCCATGGTTGGACAGTTCGTCCAAGTGTAGACGCTGCGTCCATCGTTACCGGCGAGTATGCGAAATGTCTTCAGCTTTTCTCAGGGAAAATTTGTAACGCGACGGGGGAAGATTGCGATCACCGCCGCCTGGCGGGCGCCGAACGGAGCACTGATGGTGGTGGCCCGAATACCCGCGGTCGCGCGACCTGGCGCGGCCGCCCGGGCGGTCGGCGGGCCCGGGGAAGTTCGTTCACGATCGCGTGAGCACCGGGAATCCGGGTGGCCGCCGAATCCACAGTGGACTTCCGGTGGGGTTCGGGTCCCGGTGATGCATTCTTCGGACGATTGTCGCGCGCCTCCGGAAAAGCGTGGGAGAAACTTCCGGGGCGGCCGGAGAATGGACGTCCGATGAGGTCGTCGGGAAGGAGATACCGGCCGGTCGGTTTTACTTTTCCGCTACGTCTTGGTGCCTTCACCGAAACACCGGACCCGCCGGTCGGAGTGGTCCGGTGTGGGCAATCACCCCGCGTCCACCAGGCGGGATGGCTTGCGCCGTCCGGCGGTGCGCGTCCGGTGGACCACGCCCGGAACCGGTCCGGACGGCGCGGACGGCAATCCGGTCCCGCATCTCGGACACGGGGAACATGACGACGGCGTTAAATTCTTGCGCCACCGGCCTGGTCGATCCCGTGTTTTCTGAACAGTGACGATGAAATCGTCGTGGGTTGTTGACGACGTGGAGGGAACCCGCTTAAGTACTCCCCGTTACCCATCACCCATTCGTGCGTAGCGGGAGTTCCCATGCGTCTCTCGAAAGACGACTTCGCGCCGGCCGTCTCGGTCGTTGCCGTGTCGCCGCTGCGATGGCCGTCGGCGCGCGGGGTCGCCGCCGTCGCGCGCGGGGGCGGGCTCGGCGTGCTCGACCTGACCGGCGGGGACGCTGCCGGCGCGGACGAGCTGGCCCTGCTGGGCGAATGGGGTGTTCCGGCCTTCGGGGTCCGGCTCGCCGGCCTGCCGGCGAGCGCGGAACTGCCCGAGGCCGTCACCACGGTCCTGCTGACCGAAGACGCCGGGTGCACCGCGCGGGACTTCCCGGGCCGCCAGGTGCTGGCCGAGGTCACGTCCCGCGCGTCGGCCGCGCGGGCGGTCGCCGGTGGCGCCCACGGTCTCATCGCCCGTGGTCACGAATGCGGCGGCCGGACGGGTGAACTCAGCACGTTCGTGTTGCTGCAGGCTCTGCTCGCCGACGACGCCCCCGACGTCCCGGTGTGGGCCGCGGGCGGGATCGGCCCGCACACCGCCGCGGCCGCGATCGCGGGTGGTGCCGCCGGCGTCGTGCTCGACACGCAGCTCGCCCTGCTGCCGGATGCCGAGCTGCCGTCGCGGCTCACCGCCGGCCTGGCCGGGCTCGACGGGTCGGAGACAACCGTCGCCGACGGCGTCCGCGTGCTCGCCCGCCGGGGTGCCGAGCCCCTGGAAGCCGGGCAGGACGTCTTCCTCGCCACCCGGTTCCGCGACCGCTGGGGCACGGTGACCGCGGCGGTCCGGGGCGTGGCCGACGCGATCGGAGAAGCACTGCGGGCGGGAACGCCGGTGCTGGGACCGGACAGCGCGAACAGCCGCGCGTTCGGCACGGCGCTGCCGATCGCGCAGGGCCCGATGACCCGGGTCAGCGACCAGCCCGCGTTCGCCGCCGAGGTCGCGGCGGGCGGGGCGCTGCCGTTCATCGCGCTGGCCCTGTCCGGCGCGGACCAGGCTCGCGATGTCCTGGAGCGGACCCGCGAAGCCGTCGGCGACGCGCCCTGGGGTGTCGGGGTGCTGGGGTTCGCCGCCGAGGACGTCAAAGCCGCGCAGCTGGCGGTGATCCGCGAGCTGCGCCCGACCCACGCGATCATCGCGGGTGGCCGTCCGGCCCAAGCCGCGGCGCTGGAGGACGCCGGGATCTCGACGTTCCTGCACGTGCCGTCGCCCGGGTTGCTGAAGCAGTTCCTCGAGGCCGGGGCGCGCAAGTTCGTCTTCGAAGGCTCGGAATGCGGTGGTCACGTCGGGCCGCGCACCAGTTTTCCGTTGTGGGAAGCGCAGCTCGGGGTCCTCGCCGACTTCCTGGCGACGACGCAGGCGCCGGACCTGCAGTTGCTGTTCGCGGGCGGGATCCACGACGAGCGGTCCGCCGCGATGGTCGCCGCGCTCGCCGCGCCGGTCGCGGCCCGGGGCGCCGCGATCGGGGTGCTCATGGGCACCGCGTACCTGTTCACCCGCGAAGCCGTCGACGCCGGCGCCGTGCTCCCCGCGTTCCAGCGCGAACTCCTCCAGGCGCGGCACACCGACCTGCTGGAAACCGCGCCCGGGCACGCGACGCGGTGCGTGCGCAGCCCGTTCACCGAGGAGTTCGCGGCGCGGAAGGCCGGGCTCGCCGAGCGGGGCGTGCCGAGCCGCGAGGCGTGGGAGCAGCTGGAAACCCTCAACGTCGGGCGCCTTCGCCTGGCCAGCAAGGGCATCGAGCGGATCGGCGACGGCCTGCACGAGGTGGACGAGGACCGGCAACGGGCCGAAGGCATGTTCATGGCGGGCGAAGTCGCCGTGCTGCGCTCGGCCGTGACCACCATCGCCGAGCTGCACCACGCGGTCGGCGAGGGCGCGGACGCGTTCCTGCGCGAGCGGGCCGCCGCGTTCGGCGTCACCGAACCGGAACCCGCCGCACCCGAACCGCTCGAAATCGCGATCGTCGGGATGGCGTGCCTGTTCCCGCAGGCCCCCGACCTGACGTCGTTCTGGGCGAACGTGCTGTCCGGAGTGGACGCGGTCACCGAGGTCCCGCCGCAGCGCTGGGACACCTCGCTGTACTACGACCCGGACGGGCAAGGCGAGAAGACGCCGTCGCGCTGGGGCGGGTTCCTGCCCGAGATCGGCTTCGACCCGCTGCGCTACGGCATCCCGCCGTCGTCGCTGGCGAGCATCGAGCCCGTGCAGCTGCTGGCGCTGGAGGCCGCGCACCGGGCGCTGGTGGACGCCGGGTACGAGCGCCGCGCGTTCGACCGGTCGCGGACGTCGGTGGTGTTCGGCGCCGAGGCGGGCAGCGACCTGTCGAACGCGATGTCGCTGCGGACCGTGCTGCCGTCCTACGTGGGCGAGCTGCCGTCCGAACTGGACGAGCGGCTGCCGCGGATCACCGAGGACTCCTTCCCGGGGGTGCTGGCCAACGTCATCGCGGGCCGGATCGCCAACCGGCTCGACCTGGGCGGCGCGAACTACACCGTCGACGCGGCGTGCGCGTCGTCGCTGACCGCCGTTGACGTCGCCTGCAAGGAACTGACCGCCGGCACCAGCGACCTGGTTCTCTGCGGTGGCGCGGACCTGCACAACGGCATCAACGACTACCTCCTGTTCGCCTCGGCGCACGCCCTTTCGCCGACCGGCCGTTCGGCGACGTTCGACAGCGCGGCCGACGGCATCGCGCTCGGCGAGGGCGTCGCCTGCGTCGCGCTCAAGCGGCTGGCCGACGCCGAACGCGACGGCGACCGGGTGTACGCGGTGATCAAGGGCGTCGGCGCGGCCTCCGACGGCCGCGCGCTGGGCTTGACGGCGCCCCGGCCGGAGGGCCAGCGGACCGCGCTGACCCGCGCCTACCGCAACGCCGGGGTGTCGCCCGCGCGCGTCGGGCTGGTCGAGGCGCACGGCACCGGGACCGTGGTCGGCGACCGGACCGAGCTGGCCACGCTGACGAAGGTGTTCACCGAGGCCGGCGCCGCGCCGGGCGGCTGCACGATCGGGTCGGTGAAGTCGCAGATCGGGCACACCAAGTGCGCGGCGGGCCTGGCCGGGCTGATCAAGACCGCGCTCGCGCTGCACACCGGCGTCAAACCGCCGACGCTGCACATCTCGGCGCCGAACCCGGCCTGGGACGCCGAAACGAGCCCGTTCGTGTTCCAGTCGGCCGCGCAGCCGTGGGCCGCGCCGGCCGCCGAGCGGATCGCGGGGGTCAGCGCGTTCGGCTTCGGCGGGACCAACTTCCACGTCGTGCTCGGCGCGCACGACAGCGTCCCGCCCGCACTTTCCGCCGACGAGTGGCCGGCCGAGCTGTTCACCTTCGCGACGGAGGCGGCGGCGCGGGACCTGCTGGCGCTGGCATCGGACGTCCCGGCCGGGTACGAGCCGTGGCGGTTGCGGGACCTGGCGTTGAGCGCGTCACGGCGGGCGGAAGGCCGTGACGCGCGGCTGGCCGTCATCGCGTCCACTGTGGACGAACTGGTTTCGCTGCTGCGCGAAGCACTCGACGGGCGGGAGCCGGCGGGGGTCTTCCGCAGCGACGGGACCGGGCCGGGCGAGGTGGCGGTGCTGTTCCCCGGCCAGGGCAGCCAGCGGCCGGGCATGTTCGCCGAGCTGTTCGTCGCGTTCCCGGAGCTGCAGCGGTACCTGCGCCTCGACCCGGCGACGGCGGACGTCGTCTTCGGCCCGGCGGTGTTCGGCGAGTCCGCGCGCCAGGCGGCGGCCGGCCGGGTCACCGACACCCGCGTCGCCCAGCCCGCGCTCGGCCTCGCCGGCCTGGCGGCGTTCCGGCTGCTGACCCGCGCGGGCGTGCGGCCCGCGATGCTGGGCGGGCACAGCTACGGCGAGCTGACCGCGCTGGCGGCGGCCGGTGCCCTCACGCCGGAGGGACTGCTGCACGCGAGCCACGCCCGGGCGGGCGCGATCCTCGACGCGGTGCCCGCGGCCGATCCGGGTGCGATGGCGGCGGTGTCGGCGGCCGCGGCCGAGGTGCGGGCGGCCCTCGGTGCGTCGCCGGTCGTACTGGCCAACCACAACTCACCCCAGCAGACGGTGATCTCCGGGGCGACCGCGGACGTCGCGGCGGCGGTCGAGCGGCTGCGCGAAGCCGGGCTGGGCGCGAAACGGCTCCAGGTGGCGTGCGCGTTCCACAGCCCGCTGGTGGCGGCGGCCGGCGAGGCGTTCGGCCGCACGCTGGGCGCGATCGGCGTCGTCCGGCCGTCGGTGCCGGTGTACGGCAACCGGACGGCGGCGCCCTACCCGGCCGGCCCGGACGAGATCCGCGGCGAGCTGGCCGCGCAGATCGGTGCGCCGGTCCGGTTCGTCGAGCAGATCGAGGCGATGTACGCGGCCGGGGCACGGGTCTTCGTCGAGGCGGGACCGGGTGCGGTGCTGGCCGGGCAGGTCGGCGCGATCCTCGGCGACCGTCCCCATCGGACGGTCGGCTTCGAGCAGCCGGGCCGCCGCGGCCTGCCGGGCTTCCTCGCCGCGCTGGCGCGGCTGGCGGTGTCCGGCGTCGCGATCGAGACGGGCTGGCTGTTCCGCGGCCGGGACGCCGTCGACGCGGGCACGGCCCCGCGGCCGAAGCGTCCGGGGTGGACGGTCGACGGCCACCTGCTCCGCACCGCGGACGGCACGATCCCGGCGGGCGCGCTGCACCCGGCGTCACGGATCTCCCTGGGGATCACCGCGGCGGAACAGCCGACATCCGAGGCGATGGTCGCGGACTTCCTGCGCACGAGCCGCGAGATGATCGCCGCCCAGCGCGACGTCCTCCTCGGCTTCTTCGGCAGCGGCGAGCCCGCAGCCCTGGTCGTGCCCGAGCGCCCCAATGTGGCGTTGGTTGCGTCCAGCGCACCCAATGTGGCGTTCGGTGCGTCTGACGCACCGAACGCCACATTGGGGCGCTCGGTGCTGGAGACCGTGGTCGCGGTGATCGGGGAGCGGACCGGGTACCCGGTGGACATGATCGAGCCGGACCTCGATCTCGAAGCGGACTTGAGCGTGGACTCCATCAAGCGCGCGGAGATCGCGGGCGAGCTGGCGTCCCGGCTGGGGCTGAGCGGCGGTGACGTGGAGGAGTTCGCCAAGGCCCGCACGGCGGCAGCGATCGCCGACCTGGTCGGTGCCCCGCCGCCGGTTCCGGCCGGTCCGTCGGTGCTGGAGACCGTCGTCGCCGTGATCGGGGACCGGACCGGGTACCCGGTGGACATGATCGAGCCGGACCTCGATCTCGAGGCCGACCTGAGCGTCGACTCGATCAAGCGGGCCGAGATCGCCGGGGAGCTGACCGTCCGCCTGGGCACCGGTGACGTCGAAGAACTGGCGAAGGCTCGCACGGCGGCAGGGATCGCGAAGCTGCTGGGCGAGGGCGAATCGGGTCGAAGCGAACCGCGGCCGCCGACCGGCGAACCCGGGCCCGTGATCGTCGCGCCGAAGCGGTACGTCCTGACCGAGGTCGCGCTCGCCCCGGCCGGCACCCCCGCCATCGCCGGCCGCCGCTTCCTGGTGCTCGGGTCCGGTGCCTTCGCCGACGCCGTCCGCGCCGAACTGGAGACCCACGGCGCCGAGGCCGAGACCGGTGACGACGTCCGCGCGGGCTTCGACGGGTACCTGGTCCTCGACCCCGTCCTGCCCGCCGCCTTCCCCCGCTACCAAGAGGCCCTCGCCAGCGCCCCCCGGTGGCTGATCAGCGCCGGACCGGCCGAGGGGCTGCGTGGCTTCCACCGCAGCCTCGCCCGCGAGTACCCGGACACGCTCACCCGGGTCGTCGAAGGCGCGGACGCCGCCGGTCTCGTCGCCGAACTGTTCACACCGGACCGTGAACCGGTCGTCGTCCGCCGGGGGGACGCCCGGTACGGCATCGAACCCACGGAGGAAGGCCTCGGTCTCCTCGCCGGGAGCGGCGCGGGACCCGCGGGTGACGGCGTGGCCGAAGCCGCCGCCATTGGGCTCGGCCGCGAGTCGGTCGTCCTCCTCGTCGGCGGGGCCAAAGGCATCACCGCCCGCTTCGCCACGACCGTGGCCGCGGCGTCGCGGTGCCGGATCGAACTGCTCGGCCGCACGGCCCTGGCCGCGGAAGACGAGTACCCGCAGGCTAAAGACGCCAAAGAACTGCGCAAAGCTCTCATCGGCGGCGGACTGACGAGCCCCGCCGAGATCGAGCGGACCGTCCGGCGGATCACGGGCGAGCGCGAGGTCCGGGCCACTCTCGCCGAGCTCGAAGCCCTCGGCAGCCCGGTGCGCTACCAGTCCGTCGACATGCTCGACGCCGAGGCCGTCCACCGCGCGGTCAAGGAGATCCACGCCGAGCACGGGCGGCTCGACGGGATCGTCTACGCCGCCGGCGTCATCGAGGACAAGCTCGTCGCGGACAAGACGCCGGAGTCCTTCGCCCGCGTCTACGGCACCAAAGTGGACGGTGCGGCCACCCTCCTCGAGGCGACCGCCGACCTGCCGGACGAGCCGAAGTTCGTCGTCCTGTTCGGCAGCATCGCCGCCGCGCTCGGCAACCGGGGCCAAGCCGACTACGCCGCGGCCAACGACGCGCTCGAAGCGCTCGGGCGGCGGTGGCCCGCCGGGCGGGCGGTGACCGTCCACTGGGGACCGTGGGCGCCGGCGGGCGGGCACGACGGGATGGTCACGGCCGAGCTCGCGCGGGACTACGCCCGCCGCGGCGTCGCGCTGATCGACCCGGAGGAAGGCACCCTCGGCCTGCTGCGCGAGCTGGCCTGGGGCCGCCCCGACGTCACTGCCGTCGTCCACACCGCGTCGGGGTGGTGACCGGGATGCGGGTGGCCATCGTGGGGATGTCGGTGCTGCTGCCCGGCGCCCCGGACCTTTCGGCGTACTGGCGCAACCTCGCGGGCGGCGTCGACGCGATCACCGAGGTGCCGCCGGAGAAGTGGGACGGCGCGCACTACGCGCCGGACGAGCGGCGGGCCGACCGGGTCTACTGCCGCCGCGGCGGGTTCGTCGACGAACTGGCCGAAGTGGACGTCGCCGGGTTCGGGATCATGCCGAACTCCGTGCCCGCCACCGAACCCGACCAGCTGATCGCGTTGCGGGTCGCCGCACAGGCCCTCGCGGACGCCGGTGGCCCGGACCGCCTGCCCGCGGACCGGGGCAAGGCCGGCGTCGTGCTCGGCCGCGGCGGCTACCTGACACCCGGGCTCGTGCGGCTCGACCAGCGCGTCCGCACCGCGACGCAGCTGGTCCGCACGCTCGGCGAGCTGCTGCCGGACCTCGACGCGGCGAGCCTGGACGCGGTCCGGACGGCCTTCACCGACCAGCTCGGCCCGGAAGCGCCGGAGTCCGCGATCGGGCTGGTGCCCAACCTCGCGGCGTCGCGGCTGGCCAACCGGCTCGACCTGCGCGGTCCGGCCTACACCGTCGACGCCGCGTGCGCGTCGTCGCTGATCGCCGTCGACCACGCCGTGCGCGAACTCGCGAGCGGGCGGTGCGACGTCGTCCTCGCCGGCGGCGTGCACCACTGCCACGACATCACGTTCTGGAGCGTCTTCACCCAGCTCGGCGCGCTCTCGCCGAGCGAGCGCATCCGGCCGTTCCACCGCGACGCCGATGGCGTGCTCATCGGCGAGGGCACCGGCATCGTCGTGCTCAAGCGCCTCGCCGACGCCGAACGGGACGGCGACCGGGTCTACGCGGTGATCACCGGCACCGGCGTCGCCTCCGACGGGCGGACCGCGAGCCTGGCCAACCCGGACTCCGGCGGTCAGGTCCGCGCGGTCCGCCAGGCGTGGGCCGCGGCCGGGCTCGATCCCGCCGAACCGGACTCGATCGGTCTCCTGGAAGCCCACGGCACCGCGACCCCGGCCGGGGACGCGGCCGAGCTGGCCACCCTCGCGGAGGTGTTCGGCACGCGGGGCGAAGCGGTGCTCGGTTCGGTCAAGTCGATGATCGGGCACACGATGCCCGCGGCCGGCATCGCCGGGCTCGTCAAGGCCGCGCTGGCCGTGCACCACGGCGTCCTGCTGCCCACCCTGCACTGCGACGACCCGCACCCGGACCTCGCGCGGACCCGGTTCTCCCCTTTGGACACCGCGAAGGACTGGGACGCGCCGGTGCGGCGGGCCGGGGTCAACGCGTTCGGGTTCGGCGGGATCAACGCCCACGTCGTGCTGGAACAAGCGCCGGGCCGGGCGGCGCCGGTGGTCGTCCGCGAGCCGGAACGGGTGCTGCGGCTGGCCGCCCGGTCGGCCGGGGAACTGCGGGACCTGCTCGACGCCCCCGGCACACCGGCGACCGGCGACGGCCCGGTCCGGCTCGGCATCGTCGACCCGACGGAGAAGCGCCTGGCGCTGGCGCGGAAGGTCCTGGCCCGCGGCCGGGCCTGGCGGGGCCGCAACGACGTCTGGTTCGCCGACCGCCCGCTGCTCGGGCCGGGCGGCGGGAAGATCGCCTTCGTCTTCCCCGGCCTGGAGTCGGAACTGGCGCTGAACTGCGGGGACGTCGCCCGCCACTTCGGGCTCCCGTGGCAGCACGCGGACGTCGAAGTCGGCGACGTCGGACGTCAGGGCACGGCGGTGTTCGAGCTGGGCCGGCTGCTCAGCGCCGCGCTCGGCCGCCTCGGCGTCGTCCCGGACGCGGTCGCCGGGCACAGCCTGGGGGAGTGGACGGCGATGGCCGTCGCCGGCCTGCACGCCGAGGCGGAGGTCGACGCGTTCCTCGCCGGGTTCGACCCCGACGCGCTCGTCGTCCCCGGCCTCGCCTTCGCCGCGATCGGCGCACCCGCGCCGCAGGTGACCGCGGAGCTGGCCGGGCGCACGGACGTCGTGCTCTCCCACGACAACTCGCCCAACCAGGCCATGGTCTGCGGCCCGGCCGCCGCCGTGGCCGCGCTCGTCACGCGGTTCCGCGACGCCGGGATCGTCGCGCAGGTGCTGCCGTTCCGCTCCGGGTTCCACACGCCGATGCTGCGCCCGTACCTCGACCCGATCCGCGCCGCGGCGGCGAGTTTCACCCTGCACCCGCCGCGGCTGCCGATCTGGTCGGCGACGACGGTGGCGGAGTACCCGGCCGCCGAAGCGCAGGTGCGCGAGCTGTTCGTGCGGCACCTGCTGGAACCGGTACGCTTCCGGCCGCTGGTGCAAGCTCTGCACGCCGCCGGCTTCCGCGCGTTCGTCCAGGTCGGCGCGGGCCAGCTCGGCTCGCTGGTCGGCGACACCCTGCACGGCGAGGAACACCTGGTCGTGGCGGCGCATTCGGCGCACCGCCCGGGTCTCGCGCAGCTGCGCCGGGTGGCGACCGCGCTTTGGACCGACGGCGCCGACCTCGACTTCACCCGGCTGCCCGGCGAACGCCCGGTGCCGCCCAAGGCGGTCAAGCTGGACCTGGGCGGCCGCCTGATCTCGCTTGACGAAGGCGTCCGCGCGCGCATCGCCCTCCCGGCGGCCCACCGGTCCACAGTGGACGACCTGGCCGGAAAAGGCCCGCTCGCCGCCGAACTCGCCGCCCTCCTGGCCGACACCGCGCAACTGGCCTCCACCGCCCTCGCCGGGGCGTCGCTTTCACGTGAAAGCGACCACCTGGGGCGTAGCTTTCACGTGAAAGCGACGCCGGGGGAGCTGGACACGACGCTCGACGTGTCGGTCGAGGCGATGCCCTATCTGCTCGACCACTGCTTCTTCAAGCAGCCGGCGGGGGCCGACCCGGGCGACCGGTGGCCGGTCGTTCCGGCCACCACGGTGATCGATCACCTGATGGGCTTCGCCGAGCAGGCCGCACCCGGGCGCCGCGCGGTCGCCGTGCACGACGTCCGGCTGACCCAGTGGATCACCGCGGTCCCGGCGGTCACCGTGGGCGTGCGGGTCCGCCCGCACGGCGACGGCCGGGTCCTCGCCACGCTGGACGGCTACTCCCAGGCCGTCGTGGAGCTCGCCCCGGCCTACCCGGGCGGCGCACCGGCGCCGTGGCGGTTCGCGGCGGAAGCGGAGCAGGTCCCGCAGACGTCCGCCGCCGAGCTGTACGCCGACCGCTGGATGTTCCACGGCCCGCGCTTCCAGGGCGTCACCGAGCTGACCGCCGCCGGCGAGCGGCACGTCCGCGCGGTGCTGACCACGCCGGACGCGCCCGGCGCGCTGCTCGACAACGTCGGCCAGGTGCTCGGCTACTGGATCATGTCCCGGCTGGCCGAACGCACCACCGTCTTCCCGGTGGCGGTCCGGGAAATCCGGTTCCACGGCCCGCACCCGGCGCCGGGGGAGCGCCTCGAGTGCCTGGTCAAGATCACCGGGCTGACCGGCGAATTCCTCGACGCCGACATGCAGCTCGTCCACCGGGGACAGGTGTGGGCGGAGTTCACCGGCTGGCGCGACCGTCGCTTCGACAGCACCCCGCACATCCGCCAGGCCGACCGGACACCCGAGCGCTCGACGTTGTCGGTCGAGCAGCCGGGCGGCTGGGCGCTGGTGCACGAGCAGTGGCCGGACCTGGCCACCCGCGAGCTGATCATGCGCAACTACCTCGCCGGCGCCGAACGCGACGCCTACGAACACCGGCCGCCGCGCGGGCGGCGCCAGTGGCTGCTCGGCCGCATCGCCGCGAAGGACGCCGTCCGCCAGTACCTCTGGGCCCGCGGCGAGCCCGAGATGTTCCCGGCCGAGCTGCGCGTCGGGAACGACGCCGGCGGGCGCCCGTTCGTGACCGGTGCCTACGGCCGGGAACTGCCGCCGCTGACGATCTCGCTGGCGCACCGGGCCGAGGCGGGCGTGGCGATCGCCCGGCCCTGGCCGTGCGGCATCGACGTCGAAGAGGTCGGGGCGCGCCGCGAGTCCACTGTGGACGCCGCGCTGGGTGCGGCCGAGCAAGCCCTGTTCGCGGGCCTGCCCGGCGATCCGGAACTGTGGTTCGCGCGGTTCTGGACCGCGAAGGAAGCCGTCGCGAAACTGCTCGGCACCGGCCTGCGCGGCGAACCGCGCGACTTCGAGGTCGTCGCGGCCGCTCCCGCGGACCTCACCGTCCGCGCCGCCGGGCGGGACCACCTCGTCCGCTGCGCCGACGTCGTGCAGCCGCCGCGCCGCTACGTCGTCGCCTGGACCGAAGAAACGAAGGAGACCGCCGGATGAGCGTCGAGACCACGGCCACGGACGAGGGGACCGTCCTCGCGCAGCTGGCGGGGATGCTGCGGGAGCTGCTGGAGGATTACGGCTTGGACGACGCCGAGATCACCATGGACACGACGTTCCACGACGACCTCGAGCTCGAGAGCGTCGATCTGGTGGCGCTGTCCGGGCAGCTGCGCGAGCACTACGGCGACCGCGTCAACTTCGCCACCTTCATCGCCGAGCGCGACCTGGACGAGATCATCGCGCTGACCGTCGGCGAGCTCGTCCGCTACACCGTCGCCTCGCTGCGGGCCACCGCGTGAGCCGGATCCGCGCGGGCGAGCTGGACGTGCACGTCCAGCGGCTCGCGCCCGACGTGCCGCTCGACGGGGACGCGCCGCTGGTGGTGTGCGTGCACGGGCTGCTCACCGACAGCCTGGCCAGCTACTACTTCACGCTCGGCCCGGCGCTGGCCGCGCGCGGGCTCGACGTGCTGATGTACGACCTGCGCGGGCACGGCCGCACCACGCGCCCCGCGTCGGGGTACCGGCTGGAGGAGTTCGTCGACGACCTCGTCGCGGTCCTGGACGCCAGCGGTGCGACACGGCCGGTGCACGTGGTCGGCAACTCGTTCGGCGCGTCGGTGGCGTTCGGCCTGGCGGCCGCCCGGCCGGACCGGGTGGCGAGCGTCGTCGCGATCGAGGGCGAACCGCCCACTGAGGCGTGGACGCAGCACATGGCCGACGGCCTCGCCGACGCCAAGACCCGGCTGGCGATCGACGAGGTCATCGGCTGGATCGCGGACAACCACGGCGCGCACACCGCGCGGCTGTCCAAGGCCGCGCACCGGATCCTGGAGACCACGACGATCGCCGGGGACATCCCGCGCAGCGCGACCATCGCGGCGGACCTCTCGGCCGTGCGCTGCCCGGTGTTCGCGATCTTCGGCGGCGACTCCGGGCTCGCCGCGCAGGTCCCGGACTTCGAGGCGAACCTGGCGCGCTGCCGGTGCGTGGTGCTGCCCGACCAGGGTCATTCGGTGCTGGTGGAGCGGACGGCCGAGGTGATCGACCTGGTCTTCGACTGGGTCCGGGACACCTCGCGCGCCCCGGCCCGGGTGCGGTAGTGGCCCGGTTCCTGTTCGTCGTCCCGCCGCTGATCGGGCACGTCAACCCGGCGGCGGGCGTCGCGGCCGAGCTCACCGCGCGCGGCCACGAAGTCGCCTGGGCGGGCCACGACGAGCTGCTGTGGCAGCTGGCCGGCCCGGACGCGCTCGTGTTCTCGTGCGCCTTGCCACCCGCGGTCCCCGCCCGTCCGCCGGAGCTCAAGGGACCCGCCGCGCTGCGGTACCTCTGGCAGGACTTCCTCGTCCCGCTGGCCGACGCGATGGCGCCCGGGGTGGCCACCGCCCTCGGCGCGTTCGAGCCGCACGTCGTGGTCGCCGACCAGCAGGCACTGGCCGGCGGGCTGCTCGCCGAAGCGCACGGCCTCCCGTGGGTCACTTCGGCGACGACGTCGGCCGAGCTGGTCGATCCCCTGGCCGGGATGCCGAAGGTGGCGGACTGGGTGGCCGGGCTGCTCGACGGCCTGCGTGCCCGGATCGCCGGCGGCCGTGGCACGGCCGACCCCCGGTTCTCCCCGCACGGCGTCCTCGCCTTCACCACCCGCGAACTGCTCGGCGCGGCCGCGCTGCCGCCGCGGGTCCGCCTGGTCGGGCCGGCGCTCGGCACCCGGCCGTCCCCGAGCGACTTCCCGTGGGAGTGGCTCGACCCGCCGCGCCCGGCCGTGCTCGTTTCGCTGGGCACGGCGAACACCGGCGCGGGCGCCGAATTCTTGGCGGCGACGGCGGACGCGTTCGCCGGCCTGCCCGCCCGCGCGGTGATCGCCGACCCGGGCGGCGTGCTCGGCGCGGTCCCGCCCAACGTCCTGGTGCGGCCCTCGGTCCCGCAGCTGCCGGTGCTCGCGCGGGTGGACGCGGTGCTCTGCCACGCGGGCCACAACACCGTGTGCGAGGCGCTGTGGCACGGCTTGCCGCTGGTGGTCGCCCCGATCCGCGACGACCAGCCGATCGTGGCGGCCCAGGTGGTCGCCGCGGGCGCGGGCATCCGGCTGCGCTTCGGCCGCGCGAGCCGCGAGCGGATCGTGGCGGCGCTCGAAGAGGTGCTGACCGAGCCGTCCTACCGCCGCGCGGCCGAGACCGTGGCCGCGTCGTTCCACGCCGCGGGCGGCAGCGCCGCGGCCGCGGGACACCTGGAGCAGCTCGCGCTGGAGAGCCTGCTGCCCAAAACATGAGGTTCCTCGGGAAAATCACCCGGGCTACCGTGCCGGAATGACTGTTTCCGTGTGCGCTGCCCGTGACGTCCCGGCGCTCGTGGCCTCGGCCGCGGCCCTGTTCGCCGAGGACGGCGGCCGCCGTGATCCGTTCATGGACACCGGCTGGCCCGCCCGCGAAGGCGAGGCCTACTACGCGGGTCTCGTCGAAGACCCGGCCTGCCTGTGCCTGCTCGCCGGCGGCGGGCACCTGATCGGCCGGCTGCGGCCCCCGAACCCCCTGCGTCCCGCCGCGGTGAGCGCGGTGCTGGAGAGCATGAGGGTCGGCCCTGAGCACCGCCGCTGCGGTACCGGTGCCGAGCTGGTCGCGGCTTTCCTCGGCTGGGCAAGGGACAACGGCGCGAACGACGTCACCGTGACGGCCTTCGCGGCCAACCACGGCGCGCTCGAGTTCTACCGCGCGCAAGGCTTCGAACCGTTCGAAGTGGTGTTGCGTCACCGGAACGAGTGGCTATCCACAGTGGACTCCGCCCACTAGCCTCGGAGGCCGAGCGAGGAGCGTGGGAGATGACGGCCACCGCGGAGGTCGCGCACGAGCCGGGGCCCGCCCCGCTGAGCAAGAGCCGGGTCAACGCCGTCTTCGGCGCCGTGCTGCTCGGGATGCTGCTGGCCGCGCTGGACCAGACCATCGTCGGGACCGCGCTGCCCACCATCGTCGGCGACCTCGGCGGCGCCGGGCACCTGTCCTGGGTCGTCACGTCCTACCTGCTCGCCGAAACCATCATGACCGTCGTCGTCGGCAAGCTCGGCGACCTCTTCGGCCGCAAGCTGATGTTCCAGCTGTCCGTGGTCGTGTTCGGCATCGGCTCGTTCTTCGCCGGGTTCGCCGACAGCATGGTGTGGCTGATCGTCTGGCGCGCGGTGCAGGGCCTCGGCGGCGGCGGGCTGATGGTCACCTCGACCGCGCTCATCGCCGACGTCGTCCCGCTGCGCGAGCGCGGCAAGTACCAGGGCGTGCTCGGCTCGGTGTTCGGCGTGGTCACCGTCGCCGGCCCGATGCTCGGCGGCTTCTTCGTCGACCACCTCTCGTGGCGCTGGGCGTTCTACGTCAACATCCCGCTGGTCGTCGTGGTGCTGGTCGTGGCGTCCTCGGCGATGCCGAACGCCCGCGCCGTGGTCAAACCGGTCATCGACTACCTCGGCATCCTGCTGATCGGCCTGGCCGCGACCGGCCTGACCCTGGTGACGAGCTGGGGCGGCACGCAGTACGCGTGGGATTCGCCGACGATCATCGGGATGGCGATCGGCTCGGTGGTGCTGCTCGCCGCGTTCGTCTTCGTCGAACTGCGGGCGAAGGAACCGATGCTGCCGATGCGGCTGTTCCGCAACCCGGTCTTCACCGTCGCCGGGATCATGAGCTTCGTCGTCGGCTTCGCGATGCTCGGCGCGCTGTCCTACCTGCCGACGTACATGCAGTACGTCCAGGGCACCTCCGCGACCTCGTCCGGGGTGCGGTTGCTGCCGATGGTGCTCGCGCTGCTCGTCGCGTCGATCACCGCCGGCAACGCGGTCAGCCGGACCGGCCGCTACAAGATCTTCCCGCTGGTCGGCGCCGCGGGCATGACCGTCGGGCTCTACCTGCTGTCCCGGCTCGACACCGACACCGGCTTCTGGGAAGCGTCGGCGTACATGGCGGTGCTCGGTCTCGGCATCGGGCTCGGCATGCAGGTGCTGACCATCGCCGTGCAGAACACCGTCGACTACGCCGACCTCGGCGTCGCCACCTCGGGCGTGACGTTCCTGCGCTCGATCGGCAGCTCGTTCGGCGCGGCGATCTTCGGCACGGTGTACGCCAACCAGCTGACCCCGAACCTGGCCGCGGCGGTGGCCGCGCACCCGCTGCCGCCGGGGGTGGACCCGCGCGCGATCCAGGTGCCGACGGCGTTGCACGCGCTGCCGGACTCGGTGTCCGCGCCGGTGATCCAGGCCTACAGCGATTCCCTGCACGTCGTGTTCCTCGCCGCCGCGCCGGTCGGCCTGGTCGCCTTCGTGCTGGCGTTCTTCCTCAAGGAGGTGCCGTTGCGCGACACCGCCCGCGCGGCGGCCCCGGACCTCGGCGACGGCTTCGCGATGCCGGAGGCCCGCACGGACGACCGCGAGCTCGAACGCGCGGTCGCGACCCTCTTCTTCCGCGAGCGCCGCAAGGTCGCCCCGGCGATCGTCGAGCGAGCGGGCAGCGACCTCGACGAAGGCGGCATCTGGTGCCTGCTGCAGGTCCACCTGCGCGAACGCCGGGGTGAGCCGGCGACGCTCAAGGCGATCGGCGAGCACTTCGGCGTCCCGGCGCCGGTGCTCGAACCGGCGTTCAACCGCCTGGAACTGACGGGCCACCTGCGGTACGCGCGCGACGGCTGGGAGCTCACCGGCGCGGGCCGCGCGGAGTTCGCCAAGGTGGTCGGTGCCTGGCACGGCTGGCTGGCCGACCGCCTCGGCGACTGGGGCACCGGCGACCGCGCCCAACTCGACGCGGCGATCGGCCGGGTGGCCGCCCGGCTGCTCGACCAGAGCGCGGAGTCGCGCGCGTACGGGCGGCACGCGCTGGCCTGAATCCGCAGCTTTCACGTGAAAGCTGCGACCTGGGCGCGTCGCTTTCACGTGAAAGCTGCGCGTCTCAGCGGCGCCAGAAGTCGTGCGGGGTGCGGCCGGGGCGGAACCCGCACGACTCGACGAGCGCGGCGGCGTCCGCGAATCCCTTGCCGACCAGGCCGGGGGCGTGCGCGTCGCTGCCGAAGGCCACCGCCTCGCCGCCGTCCTGGAACCACCAGCGCACGACTTCGCCCGGCAGCGGCACCTGCGTGTTGACCTCCAGGGCGCGCCCGCTCGCCTTCAGCGCGCGCAGCACCGTGCGGAACTCCTCCTCGAAGTCCGCCGCCGCGAACGGCGGGCCCTCGACGGGCCAGGACCGCAGCGCGTAGTCGATGTGCGCGAGCACCGCGAAGTCCGCCGTGGACTCGACCAGCCCGAGCACCTCCGTCAGGTACGCCCGCAGGATGTCGCCGGGCGGGCGGCCGGAGACCACGGTCAGCTCGTGGTGGTGCTCGCCATCCGGGAGCGAGTGCACCGAGCCGAGCACCCGGTCGAAGTCGTGCGCCGCGAGCAGCGCGTCGGCGCGGTCCCGGTGCCAGTGCGGTTCGCTCAGTTCGACGCCGGAGAGGATCTTCAGGTCCGGGAACCGGTCACGGCAGTCCGCGACGCACGCCAGGTAGCCCTCGACGTCGAGATCCGGGGGCTCGAGAACGCCGTCGGGGCGCAGCCGCACCCGGAAGTGGTCGGGAAGCAGGGGCCGGATCGGCTCGGGGATCAGCCACGGCGTCAGGTCGGCGTGCTCGGTGAACGCCACCGACGGCAGGCCGAGTTCGATGGCTCGCTCGCAGGAGCCGAGCATCGACCCGGTGACCGTGTCCCAGGACCATTCCGTGTGGACGTGACCGTCCGGCGGCAGGTTCACCGCCCCACCGTAACCGCGGTTTTGGGCTAGCGTCTCACCCATGGCGCAGAAGTCCCCGTCGGTGGAGCTGGAGGTCGGGCCGCACACCGTGCGGATCTCGAACCCGGACCGGGTCTACTTCCCGGCCCGCGGCGAGACGAAGCTCGACCTGGTCAACTACTACCTTTCGGTGGGCGACGGCATCGTCAACGCGCTGCGCGAGCGGCCGTGCATGCTGCACCGCTTCCCGTCCGGCGTGGCGGGGGAGAAGGTGCACCAGAAGCGCGTCCCGAACGGTGCGCCGCCGTGGCTGGAAACCGTCCGGGTGACCTTCCCGCGGTACAACCGGCACGCCGACGAGCTGTGCGTCACCGAACTGGCGCACGTCGCGTGGGCGGTCCAGATGTCCACAGTGGAGTTCCACCCGTGGAACTCGCGCCGCGCGGACACCGAGAAACCGGACGAGTGGCGCATCGACCTCGACCCGATGCCCGACTGCGGCTTCGACCGCGTCCGCCGGGTCGCGCACGTCGCGCACGAGATCCTCGACGAACTCGGTGCGGTCGGCTGGCCGAAGACCTCCGGCGGCCGCGGCCTGCACATCTACGTCCGGATCGAGCCGAACTGGGGCTTCAAAGAGGTCCGGCGCGCGGCCTTGGCCTTCGCGCACGAAGTCGAACGCCGCGCGCCCGACGACGTCACCACGACCTGGTGGCGCAAGGACCGCGACCCGCGGCTGCTCTTCGTCGACTACAACCAGA
This sequence comes from Amycolatopsis solani, assembly GCF_033441515.1. NCBI lineage: Bacteria > Bacillati > Actinomycetota > Actinomycetes > Pseudonocardiales > Pseudonocardiaceae > Amycolatopsis > Amycolatopsis solani. Next base: position 1,048,482 of record NZ_JAWQJT010000002.1, on the reverse strand, counting down.
ACGCCCGCGACCACACGATCGCGAGCGCCTACTCGGTCCGCGGGAACCCGGAAGGCACGGTGTCGACGCCGATCCGCTGGGAGGAGATCGACGACGTCGAGCCCGGCGACTGCACCATCGCCACCGTCCCGGCGCGCTTCGCCGAGCTGGGCGACCTCCACGCCGGCATCGACAAGGCCGTGTTCTCGCTGGACCCGCTGCTGGAGTGGGCGGACCGCGACGGCGTCGAGGAACCACCCGAGGACTGACGTATTTCCGGGCCGGTTCGCGGATCGGCACGGGGTGAAGGTCGTGCTGTCGGGTGTGGACGCGGGCGCGTGGAGCCTGGTCGCGTTGCAGGTCGTCCTCGAACGCGAAGGCCACGTCGTGCGTGTGGCGGCGGAGGCGCTCGGGGCGTGCCGCCGCGAGCGCCCGGACTGCCTGGTGCTGTCCGCCGTGCTCGGCGGTGCGGGCGTCGACGTGCTTCGCCGCGTGCGCGCCGACCCCGGGCTGGGCGGGCTGCCCGTGGTGATCGGCGGCCGCCTGCGGAACACGCGCGCGGAGCTGCTCGCCCTCGGCTACGACGACGCGTTCCCGGTCGCCGCCGCGGATCCCGGGGGAGCCGTGGCGGCGCTGCGGGCGTACCTGGCCCTGCCGGTCGTGAGTGTTTAGGCGGGTTCTAACCCGACTGAACACTCACGACCGGGTCAGTCCAGGCGTTCGACGATGGTCGCGTTGGCGAGGCCGCCCGCCTCGCACATCGTCTGCAGGCCGTAGCGGCCGCCGGTCTGCTCCAGCACCGACAGCAGCGTCGTCATCAGCCGGGCGCCGCTGGCGCCGAGCGGGTGCCCGATGGCGATCGCGCCGCCGTTGACGTTGACCTTGGCCAGGTCCGCGCCGATCTCGGCCTGCCAGGCCAGCACGACGCTCGCGAACGCCTCGTTGACCTCGAACGCGTCGATGTCCGAGACGCCGAGCCCGGCGCGGGCCAGCACCTTGCGCGTGGCCGGGATGACGCCGGTCAGCATGAGGAGCGGGTCGTCGCCGGTGACGGCGAAGCTGTGGAGCCGGGCCCGCGGCCGCAGCCCGAGCGCCTTCGCCGTCTCGGAGCTGGTGATCATCAGCGCGGCGGCCCCGTCGTTGATCGGCGAGGAGTTGCCCGCGGTGACGTGCCAGCCGAGGTCCGGGAACCGCTGCTCCCAGGCGTCGGCGCGGAAGGCGGGCTTGAGCCCGGCGAGGATCTCCGGCGTGGTGCCCGGCCGCACGGTCTCGTCGGTCGTGACGTCGACGAGCACGCCGTCCGCACCGGGCGCCTTGAGCGGCGCGACCTCACCGGCGAACTTCCCGTCGGCCCACGCCCGCGCGGCCCGCTGGTGGCTGGCGGCGGAGAACTCGTCCAGCTGCGCCCGGCTGAAGCCCCACTTCGCCGCGATGAGCTCGGCGCTGATGCCCTGCGGAACGAGCCCGTCCGGGTAGCGCGCGGCGACCTGCGGCCCGAACGGATCCCGCCCGGCCACCTGGCTGCCCATCGGCACCCGGCTCATCGACTCGACCCCGGACGCGACGACGGCGTCGTACGCCCCGGCGATGACACCCTGCGCGGCGAAGTGGACGGCCTGCTGGCTGCTCCCGCACTGCCGGTCCACGGTCACGGCCGGCACCGACTCCGGCAGGCCCGCGGCCAGCGCGGCCCAGCGTGCGGTGTTCATGCTCTGCTCACCGATCTGCCCGACGGCCCCGCTGATGACGTCGTCGATCCGCGCCGGGTCGACGCCGGTGCGTTCGACGAGCGAGCGAAGGGCATGGGCATGCAGATCGACCGGGTGCACCCCGGCGAGCGTTCCGTTCGGCTTGCCCTTGCCGATCGGGGTCCGTACCGCGTCGACGATCACCGCGTCCGTCATGACGTCTGCCTCCTCGCAGATCGGGGATTGCTCCGGTATACGCCGAGTGGGTTGGAATACACAACTGTGCTGTTCGGCAGGTCACACGCGCGGCTTGGGAGGTCGCGAATGACTCATTGGGGGCGTTGGAGGTCCCCAATGAGTCATTCGCGACACCCGGGCGGCCCGTGCGAGCCCCGCCCGGCGGCGATCCGCGGCGAGCCGCCCAGTCAAGGTGCTAGGTTGGATTTTCAACCCGATGGAGGTGGCATGACGCGGCGTGGTCGCGAGTGCTCGGTCGCCGAAGCTCTCGAAGTCGTCGGTGAACGGTGGAGCCTCCTCGCGCTTCGCGAGATCATGCTGGGGGAGCGGCGGTTCAACCAGATCGCCGAAAACACCGGCGCCAGCCGGGACATCCTCGCCGCGCGGCTGCGCAAGCTCGTCGACGCCGGGGTGCTCGAAAAGCGCCAGTACGAGGCCCATCCGCCACGTCACGAGTACTACCCGACCGAAGCCGGCCGGGCGCTGCAGCCGATTCTGCTCGGGCTGATGGCCTGGGGTGACCAGTACGTCCACCAGGGTGAACCGCCCACCCTCTGGCGTCACGCCTGCGGCGAGGAGCTGCACCCGGTCACCGTCTGCGCCCACTGCGGCGAGCCCGCCAACGCGCCGGGCACCCACGCGATCCGTCTCGGGGCCGTCCACTCCTGATCCAAGCCGCCCAGGCCTCCTCGCATCCCCCGCGAGGAGGCCTTTTTGCGGCCCGGGCGTTGACTTGAGACCCCCGTCACGGTAACTCTTGAACGAATCAGTGCAAGAACCTGACAACACCGCGAGAAATCTCGGCACGAGTCAGGAAGCCCTCGACGAAGAGGTGCCTATGCCGTGCTGCCCGCGTGCGCCCCCGGATCCGGTCCGCGCGTGTCCGTTCCTGGTTGTGCCCTCCCGACGCGTCTCCCCTCCTCCCCGGATCCGAGGAACCCCATGAGAACGAAGCGACTCCTGTCGCGCGCGGCGACCTACGCCGCCCTGTCCCTCCTCCTGGCCACCCCCGCCGTGGCCGCGAGCGCCGCGCCCACCTCCGCGCCCGCCGCCGCCGTCGCCGCGCAGGCGGCCGCCGCGACCTACTCCGCGAGCAGCCAGCTCGCCGGCTACCCCCTCTCGAACGTCGGCGACGGCAACCAGGCCTCCTACTGGGAAAGCGCCAACAACCAGTTCCCGCAGTGGGTCCAGGCCGACCTCGGCGCGGCCACCAGCGTCGCCCAGCTGGTGCTCAAGCTGCCGTCGAACTGGGAGGCCCGCACCGAGACCTTCAGCGTCCAAGGCAGCACGAACGGAACCAGCTTCAGCGACCTCAAGCCGTCCGCCGGCTACCGGTTCGACCCCGCCACCGGCAACACCGTCACCGTGGACGTCACCGGCAGCACCCGCTACGTCCGGCTGAACGTCACGGCCAACACCGGCTGGCCCGCCGCCCAGCTCTCGGAGTTCGAGGTGCACGGGCCGGCCGGCGGGGACACGCAGCCGCCGTCCGCGCCCGGCAACCTCGCCTACACCCAGCCGGCGAGCGGCCAGATCCGGCTCACCTGGTCGGCCTCGACCGACAACACCGGCGTCACCGGCTACGACGTCTACGCGAACGACCAGCTGCGCGGCAGCGTCGCCGGGAACGTCCTGACCTACACCGACAACCAGCCCGACGGCACCACCGTCTCGTACTACGTGCGCGCCAAAGACGCCGCGGGCAACCAGTCCGGCAACAGCACCACGGTGACCCGCGCCGGCACCCAGGCCGGCACGAACCTCGCGGTGGGCAAGCCGATCACGGCGTCCTCGACGGAGTTCTCCTTCGTCGCCGCGAACGCCAACGACAACTCCGTCACGACGTACTGGGAAGGCGGCGGCGGGACCTACCCCAACCTGCTGACCGTCGCGCTCGGCTCGAACGCCGACGTGAACCAGGTCGTCGTCAAGCTCAACCCGGACCCGGCCTGGGGCCCGCGCACGCAGACGATCGCCGTCGAAGGCCGTGAGCAGAGCGCGTCCGCGTTCACCACGCTGGCCGCCGCGCAGACCTACAGCTTCACCCCGAACAGCGGCAACACCGTGACCATCCCGCTCAGCGGCCGGGCCGCCGACGTCCGCCTGCGCGTCACCGCCAACTCCGGCGCCGGCGGTGGGCAGGCCGCGGAGTTCCAGGTCTTCGGCGTCCCCGCGCCCAACCCGGACCTGACGGTCTCCGGGGTGTCGTGGTCGCCGCAGAACCCCGTGGAGACCGACGCGATCACCGCGTCGGCGACCGTCCGCAACGCCGGCACGGCGGCTTCGGGCGCGACGAACGTCAACCTCTACCTGGGCACGACCAAGGTCGGCACGGCGAACGTCGGCGCACTCGCCGCGGGTGCGTCGGCGACGGTGTCGGCGAACATCGGCACCCGCGACGCCGGCAGCTACCAGCTGACCGCGAAGGTCGACGAGGCCAACGCCGTCATCGAGCAGAACGAGGCCAACAACTCCTACACCGGCTCGACGCCGCTCGTCGTCAGCCCGGTGCAGAGCTCCGACCTCGTCGCGGCCACGGCGTGGTCGCCGAACAACCCGGCCGCGGGCAACACCGTCACGTTCTCCGCGACCCTGCGCAACCAGGGCACCGTGGCGAGCGCGGGCGGTGCCCACGGCGTCACGGTGACGGTCACCGACCAGAACGGCACCGTCGTCAAGACGCTCAGCGGCAGCTACACCGGTGCGATCGCCGCCGGGGCCACCGCGAGCCCGGTGACCGTCGGCACCTGGACGGCTGCCAACGGCCGGTACACGGTGAAGACCGTCGTCGCGAACGACGCCAACGAGCTGCCGGTCAAGCAGGCCAACAACACCAGCACGCAGGCGCTGTTCGTCGGCCGGGGCGCGAACATGCCCTACGACATGTACGAGGCCGAGGACGGCGTCGTCGCGGGCGGCGCGTCGGTGGTCGGTCCCAACCGGACGATCGGCGACCTCGCGGGCGAGGCGTCGGGCCGCAAGGCCGTCACGCTGAACTCGACCGGCTCGTCGGTGGAGTTCACCACGCGTGCCTCGACCAACACCCTGGTCACGCGGTTCTCCATCCCGGACTCCGCGGGTGGCGGCGGCATCAACGCCACGCTGAACGTCTACGTCGACGGCACGTTCCTCAAGGCCATCGACCTGACCTCGCACTACGCGTGGCTCTACGGCGCCGAAACCGGCCCGGGCAACTCGCCGGGCACCGGGCCGCGCCACATCTACGACGAGGCCAGCGCGATGCTCGGTACGACCGTGCCCGCCGGGCACAAGATCAAGCTGCAGAAGGACGCGGCCAACAGCACGAACTACGCGATCGACTTCGTGAACTTCGAGCAGGCCACCGCGACCGCCAACCCCGACCCGGCGCACTTCGCGACGCCCACCGGGTTCACGCAGCAGGACGTGCAGAGCGCGCTCGACAAGGTCCGCCAGGACACGACGCTCACCGGCGTCTACCTGCCGGCCGGGAACTACTCGCTCTCGAGCAAGCTGAACGTCTACGGCAAGGCCGTGACGGTCACCGGCGCGGGGCCGTGGTTCACGAAGTTCTCGGCGCCTTCGGGCCAGGAAAACACGGACATCGGCATCGACGTCCAGTCGAGCGCGAACGGGTCGACGTTCAGCGGGTTCGCCGTGTTCGGGAACTACACCTCCCGCATCGACGGCCCTGGCAAGGTGTTCAACCTGACCAACGTCGCCAACCTGACGATCGACAACATCTGGGTCGAGCACCAGGTCGTGATGGTCTGGGGCACCAATGTGGACAACACCACGATCAAGAACTCCCGGATCCGCGACACCTTCGCCGACGGCGTCAACCTCACGAACGGGAGCACCGGCAACCACGTCACCAACATCGAGGCCCGGTCCACCGGGGACGACAGCTTCGCGCTGTTCGCCGCCACGGACATCAACCAGGGCAACCAGTACGACAACGTGTTCGAGAACCTGACCTCGCTCACCCCGTGGCGCGCGGCCGGGCTGGCGGTCTACGGCGGGTACGACAACACCTTCCGCAACCTCTACATCGCGGACACGCTGACGTACTCGGCGATCACGATCAGCTCGCTCGACTTCGGCTACCCGTTCCTCGGGTTCGGGCCGCAGCCGACGACGGTCCAGAACGCCTCGCTCGTCCGGGACGGTGGTCACTTCTGGGGCCAGCAGACGTTCCCGGCGATCTGGCTGTTCTCCGCGTCCAAGGAGTTCCGCGGGATCCGGGTGTCCGATGTGGACATCGAGAGCCCGACCTACAGCGGCATCATGTTCCAGACGAACTACGTCGGCGGGCAGCCGCAGAACTCCGTCCAGGACACGACGCTGACGAACGTGTCGATCACCGGGGCGCACCGCAGCGGTGACGCCTTCGACGCCAAGTCCGGGATCGGCATCTGGGCCAACGAGCTGCCGGAACCGGGGCAGGGCCCGGCCGTCGGCTCGGCGACGTTCACCGGGCTCACGCTGAGCGACAACGCCCAGGACATCCGCAACACCACGTCCACCTTCACCGTCAACCGCAACTGAGTGAGCCGGGGACGCCCGCCGGGAAACCGTTTCCCGGCGGGCGCCGCCGTGCCAGGATGGCGCCGGAGGTGGTCCCCGTGCGGATCCTGGTCACCGGCGGCACCGGGCAGCTCGGCTCGGCGGTCGTGGCGCGCCTGCGGACGGCGGGGGAGGAGGTCCGCGTGCTGAGCCGGCGGGCCGGCCCCGACGTCGTCCGGGGCGACCTGCGGACCGGGCGCGGCGTCGACAGCGCCGTGGCCGGAGTGGACGCGATCGTCCACTGCGCCACCGACTTCCGTCACGAGACGACACTGGCGCGGATCCTGGCCGAGGCAGCGCGCTGGGCCGGCGCACCGCACCTGGTGTACGTCTCGATCGTCGGCGTCGACCGCGTGCCGCTGGGCTACTACCGGGCCAAGCACGAGACCGAGCGGCTCCTCGCCGCGTCCGGGGTGCCGTGCACGATCCAGCGGGCCACGCAGTTCCACGGCCTGGTCCGCACCCTGCTCGCGGGCGCGTCCCGGCTGCCGGTGGTCCCGGTGCCGCGCATCTCGTTCCAGCCGGTGGACGTCCGCGACGTCGCCCGCCGGCTGGCCGACCTCGTGCGGGGTGACCCGGCGGGCCGGGTGGCCGACTTCGGCGGCCCGGAGATCCTGACGGCGACGGAGCTCGCGGCGGCGGTCGGCGAGACGACCGGGCGGGTCCGGCGGATCGTGCCGCTGACGGTGCCGGGGGAGACGTTCCGGGCATACGCCGGTGGCGGTCACCTGACCCCGGAGCACCGCGACGGCGAGATCACGTTCCGGGAGTACCTGGCCGAGCACGCTCATATGTAATCGGATTAATTACGAAGATTCTTGACCGCGCTGTCGGATAGGTCATATGTTTGGCGGGCTGCACGCCGGTCCTGCCTTCAACGCCGAACGGATCCGACATGTCGAACCCTCCCTCTCGCCGTACGTTCTTCAAGCTGGGTGGCGCGGTCGGCGCCGGCCTCGCCTTCAGCGCCATTCCTCCCTTCGTGGCCAGCGCGGATGTGCTGCGTCCCGCTGAGGCGGACCTCGTGCCGGACGGCCGGGCGACGACGCTGTGGTACCCGGCTCCCGCGGCCGAGGACAAGATCATCGAACAGGGCCTGCCGATCGGCAATGGTCGGATCGGTGCCCTCGTGGGCGGCGACCCCGCCGCCGACTTCCTCTATCTCTCCGACGCGTCGCTGTGGACCGGGGGCGTCAACGACGTCCTCGAAGACGACGGCCAGTTCCCCTACGAGCGCGAGAAGTTCGGCACCCTCGGCCTGCTCGCGAAGGTCCGGATCGCCGTCCCCGCGCACACCGGCGTCACCGACTACCGCCGCACGCTCGACCTCAGCAACGGCGTCGTCGTGATCACCTACCGGCACCAGGGCGTGCGGTACCGCCGCGAGTACTTCGTGAGCCACCCCGACGACGTCGTGGTCGTCCGGCTCACCGGTGGTCCGATGACCGGCTCGGTCAGGCTGGAGCCCACCCGCGGCGAGACCACGTCCGGCGCGGCGGCGTTCACCGGCGAGTTCGCCAACGGCCTGAAGTACGCGTGCACCGCGGCCGGTGACGTGACCTTCAGCGGGAAGCGCGAAGTCGTCATCGTCCTCAGCGGCGGCACGAACTACGTGCCCGACGCGGCCCGGAAGTTCCTCGACGCTTCCCTGGACCCGCGGGCGCTCGCGAAGCAGAAGGCGTCGAACGCCCTGCGGGCCGGGGGTGGCGCCTTGCTGGCCACGCACGTCGCCGACTACCGGCGGCTCTACGACCGGATGGCCGTCGACCTCGGCCAGTCGCCGCCGGCCAAGCGCGCGCTGGACACGTGGTCGCGGCTGCTGGCCCGGCACGACGACCCGGCGACCGCCGACCCCGAACTCGAGGCGAGCTACCTGCAGTTCGGGCGCTACCTGACCATCACCGGGTCGCGCGACGGCCTGCCGATGGGCCTGCAGGGCCTCTGGCAGAACAACAACACGCCCGACTGGATGAGCGACTACCACACCGACATCAACGTCCAGATGAACTACTGGCTGGCCGACCGGGCGGGGCTGCCCGGGAGCTTCACTGCACTGGCGGACTACTGCCTCGCGCAGCTTCCCGTGTGGACGGCCACCACGAACCGCCTGTTCAACGATCCCCGCAACAGGTTCCGGAACACCAGCGGCAAGATCGGCGGCTGGGCGGTCGCGTTCTCCACCAACATCTACGGCGGTTCCGGCTGGTGGTGGCACCCGGGCGGCAACGCCTGGCTGTGCAACTCGCTCTGGGACCACTACGCCTTCACCCAGGACAAGGCCTACCTCGCGCGGATCTACCCGCTGCTCAAGGGCGCGTGCGAGTTCTGGGAGGCGCGGCTGCTGCCGATGACGGTCGGCGGGCGCCAAGTCCTGGTCGACGACCACGACTGGTCGCCGGAGCACGGCCCGCAGGACACCCGCGGGAACACCTACAGCCAGGAGATCGTCTGGGACCTGTTCGAGCACTACCGCGAAGCCGTCGCGGTGCTGGGGCGGGACCGCGCGTACGGCGACCGGATCGCCGGGCTGCAGCGGAAGCTGTACCTGCCGGAGGTCAGCCCCACGACCGGCTGGCTCGAAGAGTGGATGTCGCCGGACAACCTCGGCGAGACCACGCACCGGCACCTGTCCCCGCTGATCGGGTTCTTCCCCGGCGACCGGATCGCCTCCGACACAGCGCCGCCGGAACTGCTCGACGGCGTGCGCGCGCTGCTGATCGCGCGGGGCATGGACAGCTACGGCTGGGCGACCGCGTGGCGGTCGGCCTGCTGGGCCCGGCTCAAGGACGCCGACCGCGCGTACCAGCTGCTGCTCACGGTGCTGCGGCCGTCGGTGGCCAACGGCAACGGGACCGCGCCGAACTTCTTCGACATGTACAGCCAGGGCAGCTACACGATTTTCCAGATCGACGCGAACCTCGGCGCGCCGGCCGCGATGGTGGAGATGCTCGTGTACTCGCGGCCGGGGGTGCTGGAACTGCTGCCGGCGCTGCCCGCGGCCTGGGCGGGCTCGGGCCGGGTGACCGGCATCGGCGCGCGCGGCGGGTTCGAGGTCGACCTCTCCTGGCGGGCCGGGAAGGTCACGAAGGCGGTGATCCGCAGCGTCGGCGGCACCCGGACCGAGGTCCGCGCCGGGGCCTGGAACCGCGTGATCACCCTGCGGCCGGGCGGGTCGGTCACGGTCCAGCCGAGCTGAGGCGCATCCTCCGGAAAAAGGTGTAGTGTTCAACTACTTTCTTCGGACCGGAGGTGGCCGTGAACGTCGTCCTGTGGGTCGTGTCGGGTGTGCTCGCCGCGCTGTACCTCGGCGCGGGCGGCATGAAGCTCGCGACCCCGCGCGAGAAGCTGCTGGAAAACCCGAACATGGGCTGGACGGCGGACTTCTCCGGCGCGGCGGTGAAGGGCATCGGCGCGGTGGAGATCCTCGGCGCGATCGGGCTGATCCTGCCGTGGGCGCTGGACATCGCGCCGGTGCTGACCCCGCTGGCCGCGACCGGACTGGCGGTGGTCCAGATCGGTGCGATCATCGTGCACGCACGGCGCAAGGAAACCAAGGCGCTGCCGATGAACGCCGTGCTGCTCGTGCTGGCGGCGTTCGTGGCGATCGGCCGGTTCGCCGGCTGAACAGATCCGGAGGTGCGATGACGCTCATCGGCGGGCGCGAAGTGGCCTACACCGACCACGGCGGTCCGGGCCCGGTGGTCGTGCTCCTGCACAGCTTCCTGATGGACGGCCGGATGTTCGCCCCGCAGCTGGCGGCGTTCGAGGGTTTCCGGTGCGTCACCGTCGACGAGCGCGGGCACGGCGGCACCCCCGCCGGCGGGCCGTTCGACTACTGGGACGTCGCCCGGGACGTCCTGGGCGTGCTCGACCACCTCGGCGTCGAGCGTGCGGCGGTCGTCGGGACCAGCCAGGGCGGCTTCGTCGCGCTGCGGCTGGCGCTGCTGGCCCCCGCGCGGATCCGCGCCCTCGCGGTGCTGGGCACGTCGGCGGCCGCGGAGGACCCCGCCGTCGCGGCCGGCTACCGGGCGGTGCTGGACGCGTGGGTGTCCGGCGGCGCTCCGCCCGAGGTGCTCGACGGCGTCGCGCGGATCTGCTTCGGCGACTTCGACGTGGCGGAGTGGAAGGAGCGCTGGGCCGCGGTGCCGCCCGCGCAGCTGACGCCGGCCATGCACGCGCTCGTCGACCGGGACGCCGTGCTGGCGCGCGCGGGCGAAATCTCGTGCCCGGCGCTGGTCCTGCACGGCTCGGCGGACCTCGCCTACCCGGTCGAGCGCGCGGCGGAGCTGGCGGACGCGCTGCCCGCGGCCGAGCCACTGGTCGTCGTCGAGGGCGGCGCCCACTTCCTCAGCTTCACCGACGCGGCGGCGGTGAACCCGCACCTGCTGAAGTTCCTCGAGGCACACGCGTGACCGACGTCGACCTGCGCAAGCTGCGTTACTTCGTCGCGGTCGCCGAGGAACTGCACTTCGGCCGCGCCGCCGCGCGGCTGCACATCGCGCAGCCGGTGCTGTCGCGGCAGATCCGGGCGCTGGAGACGGAGCTGCGGGCGCGGTTGTTCCGGCGGGACCAGCGCTCCACCGAACTCACCGACGCGGGCCGTCAGCTCCTGGCGGACGCGCGTCCGCTGCTGGCCTCGGCCGAAGCGCTGCGCCGCCGGGTCGCGACGGCCGCCCGCGGGACGTTCACCGTGGCCTTCATGCCGGGCCTCACGGTCACCGAAGCGGTCGAGGCGCTGTCGGCGCGCCACCCCGGCGTCGCGGTCGAGCTGCTGCGCACGACGTGGGAGGACCAGACCGAGGTGCTGCACGACGGCCGCGCCGACGTCAGCGTGATCCGCCTCCCGGTGGACCGGCGCGGGCTGAGCGTCCGGCCGTGGTTCACCGAGCCGCGGGTGGCCGTGGTGCGGGCCGGCCACCGGCTGGCGGGCAAGGAGTCGGTGCGCGTCGCCGATCTGGCCGACGAGCACGTGCTCAACGATCCGGACGCCGTCCCGGAGTGGCGCGACATCGCGGTCGAGCTGCGCGACGGCCCGCCCCCGCCGCGGCGGGAGTTCCGCAGCGTCGAAGAGAAGCTGGAGCACGTCGCCGCCGGGCGGGGCATCGCCGTCGTGCCGCGGTCGACGTCGGCGTACTACACCCGGCCCGGCGTCGCGCACGTGCCGGTCGAAGATCTGCCACCGAACGAGGTGTGCGTCGCGTGGGTGGCCACCCGCCGGTCGCCGCTGATCACCGAGTTCGCGGAGATCGTCGCCGAGTCGCGGTGAGGCCGCCGCCCCGGGAACAGGCCCGCCCGCAGGGCCTGCCACAGCTTCGAAGGACGGCGGGGCGGGGCCACCGCGGGGGTGGGGCCCGCCCGGTACTCCATCTCCACCTTGGCCCAGTCGTAGATCCAGTCGCCTCGCATGCCGATCCCTCACTCCGTCGGACGATGGAGTCCACGATCGTGCTGAGGCCGCCCCGGCTGCATCGGGCGAACACGCACTCCGGCCGGGGCGGACCCCTTACCCCCGCAGTTCCGCGACGGCGTCGACGTGCCGTGGCGCCCAGCCGAGTTCCCGCCGCGCCCGGGCCGCGGTCAGCCGCTGGTCCAGCGCGAACGCCTCGGCGTTCGGACCCATCCGGTCCACCGCCTCCTCGATCGAGAGGTGCTCGACGCGACCCCCGGCGTGCGTAAGGGCCGCGGCGACGTCCCGCGCCGGGACGTTCTGGCTCACCCCCGCGTACACCGATTTCGCCGGCGCCCGCAGGGCGAGCACGTAGAGCTCGGCGATGTCCTCGACGTGCACGAGAGCCCAGTGGTTGGCGCCGTCGCCGATCACGGGGACAGCACCCGCCGCGCGCCCGGGCCCGGCGAAGAACGCCTCGACGAGCCCGCCGCCGAGGCCGAAGACCAGGCCGGGCATGACGAGCACGGGGTGGCCGCCGCGGGAGAGGACCCGGTCCTCGTTGGCACGGCGCCACGCCGTGATCGACGGCGGCGACTGGGGCGCGTCCTCGTCGACCACACCGCCGGTGTCGCCGTACACCCAGACGCCGCCGGTGTGCACGTACGGCCCGCGGTCGCCGAGGCCGTCCTGCAGCGCGTCCGCGGCCGCGCGGTCGACGGCGGCGGTGTCGTCGCCGTAGTGCTGGCCGAGGTGGACGACGCCGTCGGCCGAAGCCGCGGCGTCGCGGAGGACGCCGGTGTCCGTCAGCCCGCCCGGGACCGGTCGCGCGCCGAGTCCGGTGAGCGTGCGCGCCGCGGCGTCGCTGCGGGCCAGCGCGCTCACCTCGTGCCCGTCGCGCACGAGCGCCCGGACGGTCGAGCGGCCGACGTACCCGGAGCCGCCGGTGAGGAAGACCTTCATTGCCAACCCTTCGTGGTCGTGGTGGTTCGCCCTCCACTCTCGGCCGCACCCGGCCGCCGCGTCCAAGACCCTTTCCGGCGTCTTTGATACCTTCGGGGCATCATGACGGCGACGACGTTCCTGTTCGTGCCCGGCGACCGGCCCGACCGCTTCGGCAAGGCCGCGGCCAGTGGCGCCGACGTCGTGCTCCTGGACCTCGAGGACGCCGTCGCGCCGGGGGACAAGGACGAGGCCCGCGCGGCGGCCGGCGAATGGCTGGCCGGCGGCGGCCAGGCGATGGTCCGGATCAACGCCCCGGGCACCCCGTGGTTCGAGGCCGACGCCGCGCTGGTGGCCGCGCGCGGCGTGCCCGTCATGGTGCCGAAGGCGGAGACGCCGGGGGCGCTGGCCGGGTTCCGCGAAGTGGTGGCCTTGGTCGAGACCGCGCGAGGGGTCGAACGGGCCGGCGAGCTGGCCGCCGTCCCGTCGGTGGCGCGGCTGGCGTTCGGGAACGTCGACCTGGCCGCGGAACTCGGCGTCGAGCCCGAAGACCCGGAGCCGTTCGCCTACGCGCGCTCGCGGCTGGTGATCGCGAGCGCGGCGGCGGGGCTGGCCCCACCGGTGGACGGCGTCACGACGGACCTGCGCGACGACGAGCGGCTGGCCGCCGACGTCCGGTACGCCCGCCGGCTGGGCTTCGGCGGAAAGCTGTGTGTCCACCCGCGGCAGATCGCCGTGGTCAGGGCGGGGTTCGAGCCGACCGAAGCCGAACGCGAGTGGGCGCGCCGGGTCGTCGTGGCGGGGGATTCGGTGTCCACTGTGGACGGGAAGATGGTGGACAAGCCGGTGCTGGAGCGGGCCCGGCGCATCTTGGGGGAGTGACTTCCTCGCGCTACACGGCTCCCTGACGCCGCAACGCTTCCGGGTCGAGGCCGAACTCCCGCAGCACCGCGTCGGTGTGCTCGCCCACGGCCGGGACCGGGTCCATCCGCGGCTCGCGCCCGGGCACGGTGATCGGCGGCAGCGTCGCCCGGATCGGGCCGCCCGGCGTCGCCACCTCCGTGAACCGGTCGCGGGCCGTGAGCTGTGGGTGGGCCAGGACATCCGTCAGCTCGCGGCGGCGGGCGTGCGCGATCCGGCCCTTCGCCAGCCGCGCCTCCAGCTCGGCGCCGGTCAGCCCGGCGAAGATCGCGTCGATCTCCCGTTCCAGCGCGGGCCGGTTCGCGACGCGGGCGCTGCCGGTCGCGAACCGCTCGTCGGTCACCCAGGCCGGGCGCTCGACCGCGTACTCGCAGAACGCCGCCCACTCGCGCTCGTTCTGCACGGCCAGCACCAGCTCGGTCCCGTCGCCCGCGGCGAACGTGCCGTAGGGCGCGATCGCGGGGTGGCTGGTGCCGGTCCGCGGGGGCGGCGTCCCGCCGTAACCGGCGTAGTAGAGCGGAAATCCCATCCACTCGACGAGCGAGTCGAACAGGCTGACCTCCAGCTCGGTGCCCTGCCCGGTGCGCTCGCGGTCGTAGAGCGCGGACAGGATGCCGGAGAAGGCGTACATCCCGGCGCCGATGTCCGCCGCCGGGATGCCGCTTTTCGCCGGCTCCGAAGCCGAGCCGGTCACCGACACCAGCCCGGCTTCGGACTGGATGAGCAGGTCGTACGCCTTCGCGTCGCGGTAGGGCCCGCTCGAGCCGTACCCCGACACCGAGCACGTGATCAGCCGCGGCCGGGACGCGCGGAGCCCGGCCGCGCCGAGGCCGAGGCGCTCGGCGACGCCCGGGGCGAAGTTCTGCACGAACACGTCGGCCCGGTCCAGCAGTGCCGCCATGACCTCGCCCGCCGCCTCGCTCTTGAGGTCGAGGGTGACGCTCTCCTTCGACCGGTTGAGCCAGACGAAGTGGCTGGACTGGCCGTGCACGGTTTCGTCGTAGGCGCGGGCGAAGTCGCCGCTGCCCGGCCGTTCGACTTTGAGCACCCGGGCACCCAGGTCGGCGAGGTGCCGGGTGGCCAGCGGGGCGGCGACCGCCTGTTCACAGGACACGACGGTGACGCCGTCGAGGGGCAGCGAGAGCATGGCCGCATCCTGCCACCGGGGCTCAGACCGCGCGGGCGATGGCGATGTTCCCGGCGAGCCGCGCGCCCGCCTCGTAGATCATGTACTCGCGGCCCTGGTAGGTGCCGAAGCTCGGCGCCGCGCAGCGCCCGTTGTCCGGCGCTCCGGACAGCGGGGTGTGGAACACCCCGAGGTGGGTGCGCTTCGAGAAGTCGTTGCCGACCTCGGTGATCATCAGCTTGCCGCCGTGGGCGATGTCGGTGTTGTAGACGACGTACGTGCTGCCGTTCCGGAAGAGCAGGTGCGGGCCGCCGATGTCCGACGCGCCGACGTCGGTGTGCCGCACCAGCGGCGTCTGCGCGAACGTCCAGTTCAGCGCGTCGGCCGACCAGCCCCAGCCGATGTCGCGGTGGTTGGTCGTGTTGTTGAGCATGAACACCATGACGTACCGGGCGTTCTTCGCCGTCAGGTCGTGGCGGAACACGCGGGCGTACGACGTTTCGGTGGTGCCCGCGGGCTGCAGCCGCGTCGAGAGGACCTCCTTCTCGTAGGTGAAGTGGATGCCGTCGGCCGAGCTGGCCAGCCGCGTCACGGTGTTTTCGCCGTGGAAGTACAGGTAGAGCCGCTGGACGTCGTCGTTCCACAGCGCGTGCGGGGAGGAGACGTGGCTGACCGAGTACTCGCCGGCCCACGAGTTCTTGATGATCGGGTTGCCCGCGTACTCGGTGAACTCCTCGTCGAGGGAATTCGCGTACGCCAGGCAGATCCCGCCGGGTGCGTCGTGCGGGGCGTAGTAGAGGTAGTACGCGGCGAGCGCGCCCGGGATGCGGTCTTTGGTGCCGCGGACGCACGGGAAGATGAGCTCGCCGGTCGGGTTGTAGCGCAGCTTGCTCTTCACCAGGGCCAGGCGCTGGTACCGATAGTCCGGGAACCCGGCCGGTGCGGCGGTGGCGGCCCCGGGCAGGAGTGCGGCCGCGCCGAGCGCGGCGGTCCCGGCCAGCAGGCCGCGGCGGGTGAGGGTCATGGCCGCTCCTTCGTCGTCGAAGTGTGCCGTGACGGTGCCATGTGCCCGCACTCAAGACAAGAGAGTAATACGTATTATCTTCTCAGGGGCAGAATCGCGGGGGGTTTCGGGCAACGGAACGCCTCCTCGCCGGGAAGGACTCCCTGCGAGGAGGCGTCGGCTGGAGTCAGGAGCAGGAGGCGCCGTTGAGCGTCGGGGACTGGAAGGGTGGCGTGCCGCCGCTGTAGCCGGCGTTGTAGCCGATCGTCGCGGTCGCACCGGTGGCGAGGCTGCCGTTCCACGCCGCGCTGTCGACCTTGACGACGTCGCCGGTGTCGGTCCAGGTGCCGTTCCAGCCCTGATTGACGGTCACGCCGGGAGCGGCGAAGGTGAGCGTCCAGCGGTCGACCGGCGCGCCGCGGTTCTCGAGCACGATTTCGCCGGTGTACCCGCCGGTCCAGGCGCTGACCACCCGGTGCGTGACGTGGCAGGTGCCGGACGGCTGCGGGGTCGTGGTGGTGGTCGGCGTGGTGCTGGTGCTCGTGCCGGTGGTCGTGGTCGGGAGGGGACCGGCCGCGACGGCGAGGTCGTAGGCCCGCTGGGGTACGAACTGGCCGGCGGCGGCGATGCAGCCGTCCGCTTCGCCCGGCGGCTTGACCCAGAGGAACGCGGCGATCTGGCCGTCGCCGGTCTGGTCGGTGCTCGGCTTGCCGATCGCGCGTCCGCCCGGGTCACACCACTCGCTGCCCTGCGGGCCGTTGCCGTTGCGGCTCGTGTCGACCACGGCCTTCAGCCGCGAGGTGCCGAGCTGGCCGAGGATTGCCTTGTCGTAGGACACCTCGTCGGCGGTCGCGCGGTAGTTGGACACGTTGGTGGCGATGCCGTCGGCGCTGTTCGCGATGTCGGCGGCCCGCAGGCGCGAGGCGGCGTCGGCCGGGGAAAGCCACGCCGAGTGCCCGATGTCGAAGTACACCTTCGCCTGGCTCGAGCCGGCCTTGAGCTTCTTGCCCGCGTAGGCGATCGACGCGGTGGTCTGGCTCTGCTGGTCGCCGCTCTGGCAGTTCGTCATGAGCGCGAGCACGTCGGGTTCGAGCACGATGGCCGCGGGACGGCCCGCCAAGCCCGCCGCGACCTGGTCGATCCAGGCGCGGTACGCGTCGTGGGACGGTGCGCCGCCGCTGCTCGCCCCGCCGCAGTCGCGGTTGGGGATGTCGTAGACGACCATGATCGGGATCTTCCCGGCGGCGGCCGCCGCGCCGACGTAGGAGTCCACCTCGCCGCGCACGGCCGAGGTGTTCGTGGTGGTGAACCACCGGGCCTGCGGCACCGCCGCGACGCGGTCGCGGATGACCGCGGTCCGCGAGTCGCCGGGGTTCGCCGCGACCCAGCGGGCCGCGTTGGTGGCCGGGTCGACGTAGAACGCCGATTCGGCGGCCTGCGCGTCGCCCCACGTGACCGTGGTGAGGACGCCGGTCGTGACCAGCGCGGCGAGTGCGCCGGCTGCCACTGCCCTGCTTCGCATGCACTTCTCCTTCGGACGGCTGGGTGGCATGACACCACCGGTTCACGGATTGGGAGCGCTCCCAGCCGATCAGGACTGTAGCCGGGGAAGTGGCCGCGGGGAAGAGTTGCCGTGATTCCCTCGCTCAGCCCGCCAAAACCGGTGGTGCTCCGGCGGATGGCGTAGCCGGGCGCCGCCGAACCGGTCAGCCCGGGGCGGAGTGCTTTACACAGCGGATCCGGCTCCTTACCCTTCGGCTCTGGAAGCGCTCCCATCAACGAGGAGGCGGAGTGCGCGGCTCACTGACGAACGCGATGTCCCGGGTAGTCGTGGCCCTGCTCGTAATCGGCGCGGTGCTGGTGGCCCCGGCGGTGTCCGCGAGTCCCGCCGCCACCGGGAAGTTCAACTACGGCGAAGCGCTGCAAAAGGCCGTCTGGTTCTACGATGCCCAGCGTTCCGGTGCGCTGCCCGCCGAAAACCGCGTGTCCTGGCGGGGCCCGTCCGCCCTCGGCGACGGCAAGGACGCGGGCGTGGACCTCACCGGCGGGTTCTCCGACGCGGGGGACCACGTCAAGTTCGGGCTCCCGTTCGAGTTCAGCATGACCATGCTCGCCTGGGGAGCGCTGGAGAACCGCGCCGCCTACCAGGATTCCGGGCAGTGGCGGTACCTGCTGTCGAACCTGCGCTGGGGCGACGACTGGCTGATCAAGGCGCACCCGCAGCCCGACGTGCTCTACGGCCAGGTCGGCAAGGGCGACGACGACCACAAGTGGTGGGGCCCGGCCGAGACGATGACCATGGCGCGGCCCGCCTACCGCGTCGACGACTCCTGCCCCGGCTCGGACCTCGCCGGGGAAGGCGCCGCGCAAATGGCCGCGAGCTCACTGGTGTTCAAGGCCGACGACCCCGCCTACGCGGCCACCCTGCTCACCCACGCCAAGCAGCTGTATTCGTTCGCCGACAACCACCGCGGCGCGTACTCGAACTGCATCACCGACGCGCAGAACTTCTACAAGTCCTGGAGCGGCTACCAGGACGAGCTGGTGTGGGGCGCGATCTGGCTCTACAAGGCCACCGGCGACTCGAGTTACCTGACCAAGGCCCGCACGGAATACGAGAAGCTGGCCACCGAACCGCAGACCACCACCCGCTCCTACCGCTGGACGCTGGCCTGGGACGACAAGTCCTACGGCGCCTACGTCCTGCTCGCCCAGCTCACCGGCGACGCCGAGTACGTCGCCGACGCCAACCGCTGGCTGGACTGGTGGACCACCGGCGTCAACGGCCAGCGCGTGCCCTACTCGCCCGGCGGCCAGGCCGTGCTCGACCAGTGGGGATCCCTGCGCTACGCGGCGAACACCGCGTTCGTGGCCCTCACCTATTCGGACTGGTTGCGTGCCCACGATCCCACCCGCGCGACGACGTACCACGCCTTCGGCGTCCGGCAGATCGACTACGCGCTCGGCGACAACCCCCGCGGCGCGAGCTTCGAGGTCGGGTTCGGGGTCAACCCGCCCCGCAACCCGCACCACCGCACCGCACACGGCTCGTGGGACGACACCATCACCAACCCGGCGCAGAGCCGGCACACCCTGTACGGCGCACTCGTCGGCGGCCCCTCTTCGGCCAACGACGCCTACACCGACGACCGCGGCAACTACACCATGAACGAGGTGGCGCTCGACTACAACGCCGGCTTCACCAGCGCGCTGGCCCGCCTCTACGGCGAGTACGGCGGCACCCCGTCGGCGAGCTTCCCGCCGGCCGAAACCCCGGACGGCCCGGAGATCCTCGCGCAGGGCGGGCTCAACCAGCCCGACGGCGGCACCTTCACCGAGATCAAGGCGTACGTGCTCAACAAGTCGGCGTGGCCGGCGCGCACCTTCACCGGTTCGCTGCGCTACTACTTCACGCTCGACGGCGCCACCACACCCGCCCAGATCTCGGTCACCTCGGCGTACAACCAGTGCGACGCGCCCGCCGTGCGCCAGTTCTCCGGCCAGGTGTACTACGTCGAGGTGCCGTGCTCCGGCGGCGTCGCCCCGGGCGGTCAGTCCCGCTACCGCAAGGAAGTGCAGTTCCGGATCGCCAGCACCGGCACCTGGGACCCCGGCAACGACTGGTCGCACACCGGCCTCGCCCCCAGCGGGACCGCACCGGTGAACGCCACGAGGCTGGTGCTCGCGCAGGGCGCCACGGTGCTGTGGGGCAGCGAACCCGGACCGTCCACAGCGGACACCACCCCGCCGTCCGCACCGTCGGGGGTCACCGCCACCGCCGGCCGCACCAGCGTCGGGCTCAGCTGGACCGCCGCCACCGACGACGTCGGCGTGGCCGCCTACGACGTGCTGGACTCCGCCGGTGCGACGATCGGCAGCACGACGAGCACGAGCTACCAGGTCACCGGCCTCACTCCCGGGACCGCGTACACGTTCTCGGTGCGCGCCCGCGACGCCGCCGGCAACCGGTCCCCGGCCGGCGGCCCCGTGTCGGTCACCACCACGACCGGCGGTGGCGACCCCGGTACCGGCGAACTCGCCGTGCAGCAGCGCGGCGGCGGCGCGACGGACAACCAGATCCGCACCAGCCTGCAGATCGTCAACCGGGGGAGCACCCCTGTCGCCTTGACCGGTGTCACCGCGCGTTACTGGTTCACCGGCGACGCCACCAATCCGGGCTACCAGATCTGGTGCGACTACGCGGTGCCCGGCTGCGGGAACGTCACCCTCCGCGTCGTGAAGCTCGCTTCGCCGCGCCCGGGCGCCGACGCCTATGTCGAGCTCGGCTTCAGCGGCGGCTCACTGGCCGCCGGCGCCGCCACCGGCGAGGTCCAGATCCGGGTCGCCAAGGCCGACTGGTCCGCCTTCACCCAGGCCGACGACTACAGCTTCCGCACCGCGGCGTCGTTCAGCGACCTCGCCACCACCACCGCCTACCGGTCCGGAACCCTCAGCTGGGGGATCGAGCCCTGAGTCACCCCCGCCGATCCCACCAGGCGCGCGGTCGGCGCGGGTGAAGCCTCAGGCGTGGGCGGGCAGCGAGACGCCGGTGAGGCGTTCGGACTCGGTCCACAGCCGCTCGGCCATGGCCCGGTCCAGCGCGCGGCGCGGCGGCCGGGTGGTCCGCGACGGGCCGACCAGCCCCCAGCGGGGACCGTAGTAGCCGCCGGGCACCGCGTCCGGGCTCGTCGCGGCGTACAGCAGCGGTTCCGCGCCCTGCTCGACCCCCTGGGACGGCAGGAGCTTGAACAGCAGCGACTCGAGCGGGCCGGGGCCGCCGCCGGCCAGGCCCGGGCCCGATACCAGCAGGTTGGTGCGGGTGTATCCGGGGTGCGCGGCGGTCGAGAGGAGCGGCCAGCCGCGCTCGGCCGCGATGTCCGCTAGGCGCAGCGTCAGCATCAGGTCGGCCAGCTTCGACCGGGCGTAGGCGCGGTTCGGGTGGTACGCGCGGTCCCACTGCAGGTCGTCGAAGCCGATCCGGCCGGCATTGGCCCGGCCGCTGCTCATCGTCGCCACCCGCGGGGCGGGGGCGGCGAGCAGCAGGGGCAGCAGGCGCACGGTGAGGGCGAACGGGCCGAGGTAGTTGCTGCCCAGCTGCAGCTCGAAGCCGTCGGCCGTCTCGAACCGCCGGGGCGGGGCCATCACGCCGGCGTTGTTGACGAGCAGGTCGAGCGGCCGGCCGCCGTCGATCAGCCCGTCGGCGAACTCGCGGACCGAGGCCAGGTCGGCCAGGTCGATCCGGCGCATTTCCAGGTGGGCGTCCGGGTGTTCGGCGAGGAGTTCGCGGCGGGCGTGCTCGCCCTTCTCGGGCGTCCGCACGGCGAGGACCACGTCCGCGCCGGCCGCGGCCAGGCGCTTGGCAGTTTCCTTGCCGGTTCCGCTGTTGGCGCCGGTCACGACGGCGAGCTTCCCGCGCTGGTCAGGGACTTGGTACATGGCACACCTCTCTAAGTACCGCTGGTACGTTACGTACGCTCACGATAACGTACCGGTGGTTCGTTGACAACGTACCGGGGGTACGTAAGATGGGAGAGGTGAACTTCAAGCGCGCCCGGACCGACGAGCAGCGGGCCGAGCGACGGCGCGCGATCCTGGCCACCGCCGACGCGTTGCTGGCCGAGATGCCGGTCGCCGAGCTGAGCTTCAACGAGCTGAGCCGCCGGGTGGGCCTGGCCAAGGCGAACATCGTGCGGTACGTCGAGTCGCGCGAAGCGGTCCTGCTGGACCTGCTCGACCGGCACGTGCGTGACTGGATCGCGGAACTGGCCGAATCGGCGCCCGGGCCGGGATCGGTCCGCGAGCGCGGCGACCGGCTGGCGCGCCTGGTGGCCGAGTCGGTGACCCGGCGCCCGGTGCTGTGCGACCTGATCAGCTCGCAGGCGGCGGTCCTGGAGCGCAACGTTTCCACCGAGGTGGCGCTGGAGCACAAGCGCGCGTTGCGGCGGGCCCTGGAGTCGCTGGTCGCTGTGGTCCGCCGCCACGTGCCCGAGCTGACCGAGCAGGCGGCGTACGAGCTGGTGGGCACGGCCCACCTGGTCACCGCGGCGGCGTGGCCGCACAGCCGGCCGTCGGAGGCGTTGCGGGCGGCGTACGAGCTGGATCCGGCGGTGGCGGCCACCCGGGTGGACTTCACCGAGCTGGTGCGCCGCACGCTGGAAGTGGCGATTTCGGGACTGCTGGCCCGTGAGCGGGAGCGGCCCACCGTTCCCTGATGAGGAGAAACCCCCCCAGGGTGTCACCGCCGGGCCCGCGACCGTCCCACCAGGCGCGTGGTCGGCGCACGCGGCCGTGCGGGTGATAGGAATGGCCGGTGACCGAACCGAACACCATCGAAGCCGCCGCGG
Source organism: Amycolatopsis solani (assembly GCF_033441515.1). Lineage (NCBI taxonomy): Bacteria > Bacillati > Actinomycetota > Actinomycetes > Pseudonocardiales > Pseudonocardiaceae > Amycolatopsis > Amycolatopsis solani. Next base: position 1,026,311 of record NZ_JAWQJT010000002.1, on the reverse strand, counting down.
CCGAAGCCGTCACGCTGACCAGTGAGCTCATCCGCATCGACACGACCAACACCGGGGACCCCGACACGCTGGTCGGCGAGCGGGCGGCGGCCGAGTACGTCGCGGAGAAACTCACCGACGCCGGCTACGAGATCACCTACGTCGAGTCGGGTGGGAAGAACCGGCACAACGTGATCGTGCGGCTCGAAGGCGCCGATCGGTCCCGGGGCGGGCTGCTGATCCACGGGCACCTCGACGCCGTGCCCGCGGACCCGTCGGAGTGGTCGGTCCACCCGTTCTCCGGCGCGGTCCAGGACGACTACGTCTGGGGCCGCGGCGCGGTCGACATGAAGGACATGTGCGGGATGGCGCTCGCGCTGGCCCGGCACTACAAGATCAACGGCATCGTGCCGCCGCGCGACCTCGTGTTCGCCTTCCTCGCCGACGAAGAGGCCGGCGGCAAGTACGGCGCGCAGTGGCTGGTCGAGAACCGGCCCGAGCTGTTCGAGGGCGTCACCGAGGCGATCAGCGAGGTCGGCGGCTTCTCGATCACGCTCAAGGACGACGTCCGCGCCTACCTCATCGAGACGGCGGAGAAGGGCATCCGCTGGATGAAGCTGCGCGTGCGCGGCACCGCCGGGCACGGGTCGATGATCCACCGCGACAACGCGGTCACGAAGCTCGCCGAGGCCGTCGCCAAGCTCGGCAACCACCGCTTCCCGCTGGTGCTGACCGACTCCGTGAAGGAGTTCCTCGCCGGCGTCACCGAGATCACCGGCTGGGACTTCCCGGAGGACGACCTCGAGGGCTCGGTCGCCAAGCTGGGCAACATCTCCCGGATGATCGGCGCGACCCTGCGCGACACCGCCAACCCGACCATGCTCACCGCCGGGTACAAGTCGAACGTCATCCCGTCGGTCGCCGAAGCCGCGGTCGACTGCCGGATCCTGCCCGGCCGGCTCGAGGCGTTCGACCGGGAGCTCGACGAGCTGCTCGGCCCGGACATCGAGAAGGAGTGGATGGAGCTGCCGCCGGTCGAGACGACCTTCGACGGCGCGCTCGTCGACGCGATGACCGCCGCGGTGCTGGCCGAGGACCCGGGCGCGAAGACGCTGCCGTACATGCTCTCCGGCGGTACCGACGCCAAGTCGTTCCAGGACCTGGGCATCCGCAACTTCGGCTTCGCGCCCCTGAAGCTGCCCGCGGACCTCGACTTCTCGGCGCTCTTCCACGGCGTCGACGAGCGGGTCCCGGTCGAGGCGCTGAAGTTCGGCACCCGGGTGCTGGACCGGTTCCTGCGCACGTCCTGATGACCGGCTTCGCGCTCGCCGACGGCACGTCCCTGCAGGTCATCCGCAGGGGCGATCCGGCAGCGCCGGTGACGGTGATCTTCGTCCACGGCTACGCGCTCGATCAGCGCAGCTGGGGCCGGATCGCGCCGCTGGTGCCGGACGCGGCCGAGGGGCCGGTGGCCGTGCTGACCTACGACCAGCGCGGCCACGGCGGTTCGGGGCGGGCGCGGCGCGGCACCGCGACCATGGCGCAGCTCGGCGACGACCTCGCCGAGCTGGTCGAGCGCGAAGTCCCGGACGGCCGGGTGGTGCTCGTCGGCCACGACATGGGTGGCCTGGCGATCATGTCGCTGTCCCAGCGGCACCCGGAGCTGTTCGCCGCGCGGGTGGCCGGCCTGGTGCTGCTGGCGACGTCGTCCGGCACGCTCGCCACCGAGGTGTCGGCGGCCTGGCCGAGCGCGCTGGGGAAGCTGGCGCGCGACCTCGAAGCGGTGCTCGGCTCGAAGCTCTTCGGCGTCGTGCGGGAGCACACCAGCCGGGCGGTCAGCGCGGGCCTGCGCTGGTGGCTCTTCGGCGACGACCCGGACCCGGAGCAGGTCGAGCTCACCGTGAAGATGATCCGCGGCAACTGGCCGCACACCGTCTCGGTCTTCCGCCCGGCACTGGACGCCTACGCGCGCGACGCGGCGCTGGCGCAGGTGGGCGAGGTGCCGGTGACGGCGATCGTGGGGGAGCGGGACCGGATCGTGCGGGCCTCCGACGTCGAGCAGTGGGCCGGCGGGCTCGGCGACGGGACCGCCGTGGTGCTGCCGGGGGTCGGGCACGTCGTCCCGCTGGAGGCCGCGGCGCAGGTGCTGCCCCGGGTGGTCGCCCTGGTCAACGCCAGCCACCGACAAGACGAGAGTTCTTGACAACTTCTCTGTTCGGAAGCGATGCTGGGCGCATGTTCTCCGTGGCGGTGATCGAAGACCCGGCCGCGGCCGAGGTGTCGCTGGACCCGATCCGCGCGCGCCTGCTGGCCGAACTGGCCGAACCCGCGTCCGCGACGATGCTCGCGGCGCGCGTGGACCTGCCGCGCCAGAAGGTCAACTACCACCTGCGCGCGCTGGAGGCGCACGGCCTGGTGGAGCTGGTCGAGGAGCGGCGCAAGGGCAACGTCACCGAGCGGATGATGCGGGCGACGGCGTCGTCGTACGTCATCTCGCCGATCGCCCTCGGCGCGGTCCAGCCCGACCCCGCGCAGTCGCCCGACCGGCTTTCGGCCCGGTGGCTGCTCGCCGTGGCCGGCCGCCTGGTGCGCGACGTCGGCCTGCTCATCACCGGCGCGGCCAAGGCGAAGCAGCGGGTCGCGACCTTCGCGCTCGACGGCGAAGTCCGGTTCGCCTCGCCCGCCGACCGGGCCGCGTTCGCCGAGGAGCTGACCACGGCGGTCACCGCGCTGGTGGGGAAGTACCACGACGAAGCGGCCGAGAAGGGCCGCGGCTACCGGGTGGTCGTCGCCGTCCACCCGAGCATCCCGGAGGAGACCGCAGGTGGGGCCTGAGTTCGAACGGACCGACGTCGCCGAGGTCGGCGCGACGCCGGAGCAGGTGTGGGAGGCCATCGCCACCGGACCGGGCATCGACTCGTGGTTCATGGGCCGCAACGAGGTCGAGGGCGGCACCGGCGGCGTGGTCCGCGGCGCGTTCGGCGGTTACCAGCCGGAGTACCGGATCCGCGAGTGGGACCCGCTGGAGAAGCTCGTCTACGGCACCGACCCGGGACCCGACGGACGCCGGATCGCCTACGAGTTCCTGATCGAGGGCCGGGACGGCGGCAGCTCGGTCATCCGCTGCGTCACCAGCGGCTTCCTCCCCGGCGACGACTGGGAGGACGAGTTCGAGGCGATGACCGCGGGCGGCGCGCTGTTCTTCCGCACCCTGGTCGAGTACGTCACGCACTTCGCCGGCCGCACGGCGGTCCCGGTGACGGCGTTCGGCCCGCCGGTGGCGGACTGGGACGAGGCGTGGGCCCGCCTGGGCACAGCGCTGGGGCTGTCCGCCCGCCCGGCCGAGGGCGATGGGGTGTCCCTCGGCGGCGTTGTGTACGTGGCCAACGACCAGACGGTGGGCATCCGGACGGCGGAAGCGTTGCTCCGGTTCATGAAGGGGTTCCGCGGCCCGATGGTCGCGTCCCACCACGTGTTCACGCCCGGAGCGGACGCCGAGGTGGAGGAGAAGACCTGGAGCACGTGGCTGAACCGCGTGTTCGGCTGACCTCGCCCGGACTCCCCAGCGCCCCAATGTGGCCTTGGTTGCGTCTTGCGCACCGAAGGCCGCCTTGGGTGCGTCTGACGCACCGAAGGCCGCCTTGGGGCGCTGGGGCGAGACGCGGAGTAGGTCGTGCGGTTAGGTCGGGAGCCCGGCCGGCAAGCTCTCCTTGGTCTTCTTGCGGCGCAGCCAGACCCGGCGCGTCCCGTCGGCGTAGAGCCGCACGGTGCGCAGTTCCCAGCCCGCGAACTCCGCGTGGATGGAGAGCTGGATCGCCGCCGCACGCCGGGACACGCCCGGGGGGAGGTGCAGGCGGCGGTACTCCCAATCCCCTTCGACCACCGCCTCGCTGACCGTCGTCATGGCTGGATCACCTGGGTCCCTTCTCCGGCGGCCGAGCCGACGAGCACGCGGCCGCTGCTCTCGTCCACCCCGACCGAGTCCGGCTGGCGCACGGTCGGGAACCGGTACTTCTCCACGGGTTCGCCGCCGCGGACGTCGAACCCGACGACTTCGTTGCGTTCGGTGAGCGTCACCCAGGCCAGGCTCCGCTTCGCGTCGTAAGCGATCCCGTACGCGCCGCCCGGCACCGGGTAGCGCTGCCGCAGGATCAGCGGGCCGGCCGAGAACGCCAGCAGCGCGCCCGCGCGCACGTCGGTCACCAGCACTCGCCCGTAGGAATCCGCTACGGCGTTCGCGGCGCCGTCGCCCGCCCGCAGGCCTTCACCGACCTTGCCCGCCGCGACGTCGACCGAGAACACCGCCGTGCGCAGCCGGTCCAGCACCACGACGCCGGTCCCGGTGTCGACGACGTCGTCGGCGCTGTAGAGCTGCCCGCCGATCGTCCGGGCCGGACCGCTCGCGGGGAGCACCTGGATGTCCTTGCCGTCGCCCATCGCGACCAGCCTGTCCGCGCCGAAAGCGATGCTGGACGCCGGTTTCCCGCCGGTCTTCGTCTCGGTCAGCTTCCGGTCGGGCAGCGTCAGCTGCTGCACCACGCCCGCGCCCGGTTCCGCGATCTCGACCCGGCCCGGCGCCGCGGTCAGCTTCTCCGCCTTGCCGTATAACGGCATATTCACCGGGGGTGACGCGAGCGAGTTCAGGTCGTAGAGCCGCAGCGAGGGTGGGTCGGAAAGCGCCACGACGAGGGTCGAAGTCTTCGCGTCGACAGTGAGGGCGGAAACGGCGCCGCCGGGCAGGACCTGCCCGGCCGGTGGCACGCTCACCGCGGGGGAGGCGGGCGGGCCCGCGGCCTGCGGGTTCGCCACGATCTGCAGCTCGTCACCGGTCGACTGCGCCGACGAACACCCCGAGAGCACCATGGCACCGGCGAGCGGCAGTGCGATCCACGACACGGCGGTGAGCCGACGCACCCTGTGGCCTCCGGTTGTCCCTCGACGGTTGTCGTTCACCAGCATGCTCCTCGATCCCCTTGCCGTCACGTACGTGTCACCCAACAGACACCTACCGCGGCCACCGCTCGGGGTAGCCGACCTCGATCGCGCTGACGTCGTCGAGCGCGGACCGGATGGCGGGCGGCAGGGTGATGCCTTCGGCGGTCAGCGAGCCGGTGAGCTGACCGGTGTCCCGCGCGCCGACGACCGGGGCGACGACGCCCGGGCGGTCGCGGACCCAGGCCAGCGCGACGGCCAGCGGCGACGTGCCCAGCCCGTCGGCGGCGGTGGCGACCGCCTGCACGATCCGGGCGGCGCGGTCGGTGCGGTGGTGCTCGACGTAGCCGGCGTACGCGCTGTTCGCGCCGCGCGAGTCGGCGGGCGTGCCGGTGCGGTACTTGCCGGTCAGCACGCCGCGCCCGAGCGGCGCCCAGGGCAGCAACCCGATGCCGTGGTGCTCGGCGGCGGGCACGACTTCGCGGTCGACGCCGCGTTCCAGCAGCGAGTACTCGACCTGGGTGGAGACGATCGGGGCGACCGCGGCGGCGCCGGCGGCGGCCGTCGCCAGCTGCCAGCCCGCGTAGTTCGAGACCCCGACGTAGCGAACCTTTCCGCTGGTCACGGCGTACTCCAGGGCGGCGAGCGTCTCGGCGAGGGGCACGCAACCGTCCCAGGCGTGCAGCTGCCACAGGTCGATGTGGTCGGTGCCGAGCCGCTTGAGCGAACCGTCGAGCGCGCTGAGCAGCGCGCCGCGGGAGGCGCCGCCGCCGAACGGGCCGTCGGTGCGCTTGGCGACCGCCTTCGTCGCGAGGACGACGTCGTCACGGGGGACGAGGTCGCCGAGCAGCGAGCCGAGCACCCGCTCGCTCTCGCCCTCGCCGTAGATGTCGGCCGTGTCCACCAGGGTGCCGCCGGCGTCGACGAAGGCGACCAGCTGGCTGGCCGCCTCCTCCGCGTCGGTGTCGCCACCCCAGGTCATGGTGCCGAGCGCCATCCGCGAGACCCGCAGTCCCGAGCGGCCGAGCAGTCGCTTTTCCACGACCGCCGAGCCTAGTGGGCGGGCCCCGGCGAACCTGACCAAGGTGAGTCGTGTCGCGGCCGAGGGCCCCCGTTAGGGTTCGGCCCCGTGCGACTCGGACTCAATCTCGGCTACTGGGGCGCGGGGAACGACCCCGCCGACGTGGCGCTGGCGAAACAGGCGGACGACCTCGGTTACGCCGTCGTGTGGGCCGCGGAGGCCTACGGCTCGGACGCGGTGACGGTGCTCACGTGGCTCGCCGCGCAGACGTCGCGGATCGACGTCGGGGCCGCGGTGCTGCAGATCCCGGCCCGGACCCCGGCGATGACCGCGATGACGGCGGCGACGCTGGACAACCTCTCGGGCGGCCGGTTCCGGCTCGGCCTCGGCGTGTCCGGCCCGCAGGTGTCGGAGGGCTGGCACGGGGTGCGGTTCACCTCGCCGCTGGAACGCACCCGGGAGTACGCCACGATCGTGCGGTCGGCGCTGCGGCGCGAGCGCCTGCGGTTCGAGGGCGATCACTTCACGGTGCCGCTGCCGGACGGCCCCGGCAAGGCGCTGCGGCTGACCGTCCGCCCGGCGCGCAAGCACATCCCGCTGTACCTGGCCGCGATCGGCCCGAAGAACCTGGAGCTGACCGGCGAGATCGCCGACGGCTGGCTGCCGGTGTTCTTCTCGCCGTCGCACGCGGGGGAGCAGCTGGCCCGGATCCGCGCCGGCGCCGAGCGGGCCGGGCGCACCCTGGACGGCTTCGACGTCGTCCCGACGGTGCCGCTGGTGCCGGGGGAGGACTGGCGGGCCTGCGCGGACGCGGTGCGCGGCTACGCGGCCCTGTACCTGGGCGGGATGGGGAGCAAGGAGAAGAACTTCTACAACCGGCTGGCGTGCCGGATGGGCTTCGCGGCCGAAGCCGCGGAGGTGCAGGAGAAGTACCTGGACGGCGACCGGGCGGGGGCGATGGCGGCGGTGCCGCTGGAGTTCCTCGACGCGACGTCGCTGCTGGGACCGAAGGAACGGATCGCGGAGAAGATGACCGAATTCGCCGAAGCCGGCGTGACGACCCTGTCGGTGTCGCCGTTCACGCCGGAGCCGGCCGGCGCGCTGGAAACCGCCGTCGAGGCGCTCGAGCTGGCGGGGGTGGCCTGACGTGGGCTGGTTCGAAGCACTGGTGCTGGGACTGGTCCAGGGCCTGACCGAGTTCCTGCCGATCTCGTCGAGCGCGCACCTGCGCATCGTCGCGGCGCTGGCCGGCTGGGACGACCCGGGCGCGGCGTTCACGGCGGTGACCCAGATCGGCACCGAGCTGGCGGTGATCATCTACTTCGGCCCGAAGATCGGGAAGATCCTGCGTGCCTGGTTCTTCTCGCTGTACCAGGCGGAGTGGCGCCGCGACCCGGACGCCCGGCTGGGCTGGCTGATCATCGTCGGCTCGCTGCCGATCGTGGTGCTGGGGCTGCTGCTGCAGGACCAGATCGACAGCGCGTTCCGCGACCTGCGGATCACCGCGAGCGTGCTGATCGTGTTCGGCCTGATCCTGCTGCTCGCCGACCGGATCGGGAAGCAGGAGCGCACGCTCGACCAGCTGACGGTCCCGCACGGCCTCGGCTTCGGCTTCGCGCAGGCGCTGGCCCTGATCCCGGGCGTGTCCCGCTCGGGCGGTACGACCAGCGCGGGCCTGCTGCTGGGCTACACCCGCGCGGAGGCGGCGGAGTACTCGTTCCTGCTGGCGCTGCCGGCGGTGTTCGGGTCGGGCGTGTACAAGCTCAAGGACATCGGCTCGGGTGACGTGCCGGCCCAGTGGGGCCCGACGATCCTGGCCACGCTGGTGGCGTTCGGGGTCGGGTACGTGGTGATCGCGTGGCTGATGGCCTACATCAAGAAGCGCAGCTTCGTGCCGTTCGTGGTGTACCGGCTGGCGCTGGGCGTGCTGCTGTTCGTGCTGATCTTCACCGGGGCGCTGGACCCGAACGCGGGCCCGGTCGGCCACTGATCCGCCGGTCACCAGCCCTCGTGAGTGTTTGGTCGGGTTAGAACCCGACCAAACACTCACGAGCCGGCCGCCGAGCCTGGCCGACCGCGTGATCGGTTCCCCCGTAGGGTGGGTGCCGTGAGTACGGTCATCCTCCTCCGGCACGGCAAGTCGACGGCCAACGGTTCCGGCATCCTCGCCGGGCGCTCGCCGAAGGTGAACCTCGACGACACCGGCCGCGCGCAGGCGGAGAAGCTGGTCGAGCGGCTGGACGGCGTGCCCCTTTCGGGGCTCGTCGTGTCGCCCATGCTGCGGTGCAAGCAGACGGTCGGCCCGCTCGCGGCCGCGCGGAACCTCGAAAAGACCGTCGAGCCCGGGCTGTCCGAAGTGGACTACGGCGACTGGACCGGCAAGGAGCTCAAGCACCTGGCGAAGGAACCGCTCTGGCGGGTCGTGCAGGCGCACGCCTCCGCCGCGGTCTTCCCCGGCGGTGAGGGGCTCGCGCAGATGCAGGCGCGGTCGGTCGCCGCCGTGCGGGCGCACGACCGGCGGATCTCGGCCGCGTACGGCGACCACGCCGTGTGGCTGCTGTGCAGCCACGGTGACGTGATCAAGTCCATCCTCGCCGACGCGCTCGGGCAGCACCTCGACGCGTTCCAGCGGATCGTCGTCGACCCGGCGTCCATCTCGGTCGTGCGCTACACCGAGACGCGGCCGTTCGTCATGCGGGTCAACGACCACGGCGGTGATCTGCGCGGCATCGTGCCGCCGGAACCCAAGCCGGAAGGCAAGCCGAAACGGGGCAAAAAGGCCGCGTCGAGCAGTGACGCCGTCGTGGGCGGTACCACCGGGCCGTGAACTTGGCCACCTCCGGAAAGCGCTGACATCGATGACGGGGTAACCCGTAGGGTGGCGGGACCGAGTGTTCCACCCCGACCAGGAGCCTGCGCCGATGATTTCGCCGGACAACCCGTTCGCCGCACCCAGCGAACTGCCCTACGCCCTGCCGCCCTTCGACCGCATCGCCGACGAGCACTACCGGCCCGCGTTCGAGGCCGGGCTGGCCGAACACGCGGCGGAGATCCGGCAGATCGCGGAGCAGGACGCCGAGCCGACGTTCGACAACACCGTCGTCGCCCTCGAGCGCGCCGGTGAGCTGCTGGGCCGCGTCGCGAGCGTCTTCTACAACCTGGCCGGCTCGAACAGCACCGACGAGATCCAGGCCATCCAGGCGGAGTTCGCGCCGAAGCTGGCCGCGCACCACGACGCCGTCCACCTGGACCCGAAGCTGTTCGCCCGCATCGACGCCCTGCACGCCCGGCGCGACGAGCTCGGCCTCGACGAAGAGTCGCTGCGGCTGCTGGAACGGCGGCACACCGACTTCAGCCGCGCCGGTGCCGGGCTCGGCGAGGCCGAGCAGGCCCGCCTGCGCGAGCTGAACGAGCAGCTCTCCACCCTCCAGACCAAGTTCCAGCAGAACCTGCTCAAGGACACCAACGAGCTCGCCGTCGTCATCGAGGACCGGGCCGAGCTGGCCGGCTTCGGCGACGGCGCGATCGCCACCGCGGCCGAAGCGGCGGCCGCCCGTGGTGCGGACGGCAAGTACGTCATCCCGCTCACCCTGCCGACGAGCCAGGCGTCGCCGCTGGAGACCCTGCGCGACCGCGAAGTCCGCGCGCGGATCCACGCCGCGTCGATGGCGCGCGGCAACCGCGGCACCGACTTCGACAACAACGGTGTCGTCGCCGAGATCGTCCGCCTCCGCGCCGAGCGCGCCGCGCTGCTCGGCTACCCGGACCACGCGGCGTACATCATCGCCGACGAGACGGCCAAGACGGCGGAAGCCGCCGCTGGGCTGCTCGAGCGGCTGGCGCCCGCCGCGGTCGCGAACGCCCGTGTCGAGGCCGCGGAGCTGCAGCAGCTGCTGGAGGCCGATGTTCCGGGCGCGACGCTGCGGCCGTCGGACTGGCCCTTCTACGCCGCCCAGGTCCGCCGCGAGCGCTTCGACGTCGACACCGAGGCCCTGCGGCCGTACTTCGAGGCCGACCGCGTCTACCTCGACGGCGTCTTCTTCGCCGCGAGCAAGCTCTACGGCCTCACCATCACCGAGCGGCACGACCTCCCCAAGTACCACCCGGAGGTCCGGACCTTCGAGGTGTTCGACGCCGACGGCACCGCGCTCGGCCTCTACCTGCTCGACCTCTACGCCCGCGACGCCAAGCGCGGCGGCGCCTGGATGAACACCTTCGTCGACCAGTCCGAGCTGCTGGACCGCAAGACCGTCGTGGTCAACGTCCTCAACGTCGGCAAGCCGCCGGCGGGGGAGCCGACCCTGCTGACCTTCGACGAGGTCGTCACGGCGTTCCACGAGTTCGGCCACGCCCTCCACGCGCTGGTCTCGTCCGTCCGCTACCCGACGTTCTCCGGCACCAACGTGCCCCGCGACTTCGTCGAATACCCGTCCCAGGTCAACGAGATGTGGATGCTGTGGCCGGAGGTGCTGGCCCACTACGCCAAGCACCACGAGACGGGGGAGGCGCTGCCGCAGGAGCAGGTCGACAAGCTCCTCGCCGCCCAGCAGTACGGCGAAGGCTTCGCCACGACCGAGTACCTCGCGGCGTCCCTGCTCGACCAGGCCTGGCACGGGCTCGGCGTCGACGACCGGGTGGAGGACGTCCAGCGCTTCGAAGCCGAGGCCCTCGTGAAGGCGGGCGTGGCCGTCGAGGCGATCCCGCCGCGCTACCGCACGACCTACTTCGCCCACATCTTCAGCGGCGGCTACAGCGCCGGGTACTACTCCTACATCTGGAGCGAAGTCCTCGACGCCGACACCGTCCAGTGGTTCCGGGAGAGCGGGGGACTGACCCGCGAGAACGGCGACCACTTCCGCCGCACCCTGCTGGGCCGGGGCGGCAGCGTCGACCCGATGGACGCCTTCCGCGCGTTCCGCGGCCGCGACCCGGAGATCGAGCCGCTGCTGGCCCGCCGGGGTCTGAGTCTCTGACTGTATAACGACCTATACCGCGGGGCTGGTGTCGAAAAACCAGCCCCGCGGTCCTTTTTGTACGCCGGAAAACACGCCCAGAGCAGGGACCCTCAGGTGACCAGCCGAAGCCAGGCTGCCGCGAGGACGCCGTGGCCGGCGGACGTCGTCGTCGATGCGGATGTCCCCGGCCTCGGTGACGCCTTCGACCGGCAGGAGGAACGGCTCGATGAGAATCAGCTGCGTGCCGGCTTCGGCGAGGGGTGCGAGCAGGCGGTCGTAGCCGGCCGCGAACTCGGCGGTGGTGATCGTCATGTGGTCGAGGGTGCTGGGGGTGGCTGGCGGGGAACGCACAGCGGGCTGGCATTCCCCGCCAGGGGTGTGTCAGGCGGTCTGCTCCTGGGCGACGATGTGGTCGACGAAGCCGTAGGAGAGGGCTTCGTCGGCGTCGAACCAGCGGTCGCGGTCGGCGTCGGCGGTGATGCGTTCGACGGTCTGGCCGGTCTGGGCGGCGGTGATCTGGGCGATGCGGCGCTTCATCTTGCCGAAGACCTCGGCCTGGATGGCGATGTCGGTGGCGGCGCCGCCGATGCCGGCGGAGGGCTGGTGCATGACGATGCGGGTGTTGGGCAGGAGGTAGCGCTTTCCGGGGGCGCCGGAGGAGAGCAGGAACTGGCCCATGGAGGCGACGAAGCCGAGGCCGTAGGTCGCGACGTCGGGTTTGACGAGTTGCATGGTGTCGTAGATGGCCATGCCGGCGGTGACGGAGCCGCCGGGTGAGTTGATGTAGAAGGTGATGTCCTTGGCCGGGTCGTCGGCGGCGAGCAGGAGGAGCTGGGCGATGATCCGGTTGGCGACGTCGTCTTTGACCTCGGAGCCGAGGAAGACGATGCGGTCGCGCAGGAGTTGCTGGTAGACCGAGTCTTCGGGGGTGGTGCCGGGGGTGTGCATGTCGGGTACGGCGAGAAGGGTCATGGGGCGACGGTAGGGGTGGAGCTCGGTGGGGTGGGGCGGGTTTCGCTGTGGGCGTGGGGTGTTCGCGGGACGCGAAAGGGCCGCCGTCCGGTGTGGACGGCGGCCCTTGTCACGGGGTGGGTCAGATGAGGCCGAGCTTCTTCACGGTGTCGCGCTCTTCGACGAGCTCCGCGACGGAGGCGTCGATGCGGGCGCGGGAGAAGTCGTCGATCTCGAGGCCCTGGACGATTTCGTACTTGCCGTCCTTGGCGGTGACGGGGAAGGAGGAGATGATGCCTTCGGCGACGCCGTAGGAGCCGTCGGAGACGACGCCGGCGGAGGTCCAGTCGCCGGCGGGGGTGCCGTTGACCCAGGTGTAGACGTGGTCGATGGCGGCGGAGGCGGCCGAGGCGGCGGAGGAGAGGCCGCGGGCTTCGATGATGGCGGCGCCGCGCTTGGCGACGGTGGGGATGAAGTCGTTCTCGAGCCAGGCCTGGTCGACCTCGACGGGCTTGCCGCCGGCTTCGGCGTGCTGGACCGAGGGGTACTGGGTGGCGGAGTGGTTGCCCCAGATGGCGAGCTTCTTGAGTTCGGTGACCGGGACGCCGAGCTTCTTGGAGAGCTGGGCGAGGGCGCGGTTGTGGTCGAGGCGGGTCATCGCGGTGAAGCGGTCGGCGGGGACGTCGGGGGCGTGCGACTGGGCGATGAGGGCGTTGGTGTTGGCGGGGTTGCCGACGACGAGGACCTTGATGTCGTCGGCGGCGCCGGCGTTGATGGCTTCGCCCTGGGGCTTGAAGATGCCGCCGTTGGCTTCGAGGAGGTCGCCGCGCTCCATGCCCTTGCTGCGGGGGCGGGCGCCGACGAGGAGGGCGATGTTGGTGCCGGAGAAGGCCTGCTTGGGGTCGTCGAAGATGTCGATGCCGGCCAGGAGGGGGAACGCGCCGTCGTCGAGTTCCATGGCGGTGCCCTCGGCCGCCTTGACCGCCTGCGGGATCTCGAGGAGCCGCAGCTTCACCGGGACGTCCTGGCCGAGGAGCTGACCGGACGCGATGCGGAAGAGCAGCGCGTAGCCGATCTGGCCGGCGGCGCCGGTGACGGTCACGTTGACAGGGGCTTGGGTCATTGCGGTACTCCAGCTTGAGACGACTTTGGCTAGTGGTAGGGAGCCTATCCCTCCTGGGTGTCGTCGGTTGGGTGCGTCCAGTCACTGTTGCGCAGGTCGCTTTTTCAGGTGTCGGTGACGTTGGTGGCGAGGCGGTGGAGGAGGTCGGTGAGCTGGGTGATCTCGGTGTCGGTGAAGCCTTTTCGGAGGCGTTGGTCGTGGGCGATGGCGGCGGTGGCGAGTTTCCGGAAGAGCTGTTCGCCGGTTTCGGTGAGTTCGACGAGGTGGACGCGGCGGTTGGCGGGGTCGCGGCGGCGGGTGACGAGGCCGGTGGTTTCCATGCCGTTGAGGTGGTGGGTGAGGGTGGCGCCTTGGATGCCGACGGTGTCGGCGAGTTCGCGCTGGTTGGCGGCGGGGCGGGTTTTGAGGGAGATGAGGATTTGCCAGACGGGCTGGGAGCCGCCGGCGGCGGCGAGGGCTTGGTCGAAGGCGCGGCCGGCGGTTTTGGCGGTGCGGGCGAGGACGACGCCGAGGGGGGTGGTGGTGGGTGCTGGCACGGGGTGGAGCTTACCGCAGAGGCCTAAGCGTTTGACATCTAATCATTAGATATCTAACGTTGTGCGCATCGAACCGGAAGGGGAGCACGATGGGCACCGAAGAGCAGGTCCGCGAGTTCGGCCGGGTGTGGGCCGCGGCGGAAGAGCGGGGCGACACGGACGTGCTGGCCGGCCTGGCCGCCGACGGTTTCCGGCTGGTCGGCCCGCTGGGTTTTGTCCTGGACCGCGACCAGTGGCTGGCGCGCTACGGCGGCGGCGACCTGGTGACCGAGAAGCTGGCGTGGGACGACGTCGAGGTCCGCGCCTTCGGCGCGACGGCCATCGCGGTCGGCGTGCACGAGCAGGTCGCGAAGCACCGGGGGAACCCGGTGAACGGCCGGTTCCGCGCCACGCACGTCCTGGTCCGGGCCGGGGAGCGCTGGCAGCTGGCCGGGATCCACTTGAGCCCGCTCGGCGGCCCCCCGCCGTTCGCGCCGGCGGGTGAGCGGTGATGGGCGTCGCGCTGGATCACACGATCGTGTGCGCCACCGACCGGGAGGAGTCGGCCGGGTTCCTCGGGCTCGAGGCGGGTCCGGTGACCGGGCCCTTCGTGCCGATCCGGCTGGCGAACGGCGTCACGCTGGACTACCTGCGGGTGGACCGGGTGACGAGCCAGCACTACGCGTTCCTGGTCGGCGAAGACGACTTCGACGCCGCGATGGCGCGGCTGGAGCGTGCCGGGATCACGTACTGGGCGGACCCGTTCCACGAGCGGGCCGGTGAGGTCAACGGCCTCAACGGCGGTCGCGGCGTCTACTTCGAGGACCCGGACGGCCACAGCCTGGAACTGCTCACGAGGGGGTAGAGCATCGCGGTCACGGACTTCTCGTGGCCGGACAAGCTGCGGTACGCCGTGGTGATCGCGGCGGGCCCGTGGTCGCCAACGGCGGTTGCGACGCTGGGACCCGTCAGGGCGCTGCTGGCGGGGTGAAACGATCAAGCCCGGACGTCGCGCGGGTGATCACCCGCGGGGGACGGCGGTCCGGGGGCGCGAAATCGTTTTCCTCTGCTATTCTTTCGTGTGCCGGATAATGCGGGTCCGAAATTATCGGTATACCGCGTGGCGGGACGGCTACTGCGTGTTGCTCCGTTCAGGGGTGTTTGCTGGCATGATCGTTTCGCTACCATGGTCGGCGCCCCCGTACCCAATTCGAATGTATTGGGAAGGATTCCGATGCTGTCTGCGGTCGTTGCTGCCGTAATGGCGCTGTCCTCTGTGGTCACACCGCATTCCTGGAACACTCCTCCGCCGCCGGACAAAATTGTCATCGACGTCGTGAACGCCATCGGCACGGGCTGTCCGCCGAACACGTCGGCGGTGGCGGTTTCGCAGGACAACACGGCGTTCACCGTGACTTACAGCGCCTACACGGCGTTGGTCGGGGTCGGTGCCGGCCCGCTGGACGCCAGGAAGAACTGCCAGATCGGCCTGCGGGTGCACGTGCCGCAGGGCTTCACCTACGGAATCGCGCAGGCCGACTACCGCGGATTCGCCCACTTGGAACGGGGAGCGACCGGTCTGGAAAGAGCGAACTACTATTTCCAGGGAAATTCACCGACGGCTTATGTGCAGCATCCGCTGGCGGGGCCGTTCGAAGACGACTGGCATTTCACCGATTCGACGGAGGTCGGTGCGATCGTGTTCAAGCCTTGTGGTGAGGAACGCAATCTGAACATCAACACGGAATTGCGTGCGGCGGTCGGGACGTCGGATCCGAAGAAGACGACGAGCTACGTCACGATGGACTCGACCGACGGCAGCATCACCACGGTGTACCACTTCGCGTGGCTGGTCTGCCCCTGATCGGCGTCGGCTCCGGGTAACCGGAGGAGGTGGAGAGGGGCGGCGCGGCCAGGCAACCGCGCCGCCCCGGACCCGCTACTTCACCGGGGCCCGCGGATCGGTGGCCTGGAGGCCGAAGACTCCGCCGAGGGAGATCACGGCTTCGTCGAGGTGGCTGAGGCTGGACAGGACGGCCCGGGTTTCGGCCTGCTCGACGCGGTCGGCGACCGGGGTGCCGTCGTCGCGCACGAGCGTGCCGGGTGTGGGGCCACCCGGCGCGTCGAGCGCTTTGCGGAGGACGTCGATGTTGGCCAGCAGCCGCCCGGTGAACTGGCGGAGCCGCTCGGTGTCGGTGCCGGCGAGCTGGCCGGGCTGGGCGCGGGCGGCGACGTGCCGGGCCCGGAAGGCGATGGTTTCCAGCGTGGTCAGGACGTGCCAGCCGTAGTCGCGGCGGGCGCTGCGGAGGTTGACCGGGTGGGTCAGCGGCTCGATGGTGGTCCGGACCACCTCGACCGAGCGGTCGAGGTCGCGGGAGAGCTCGATGATGCTGACGTTCTCCTCACCGGCCAGCAGGCCGCAGGCGTGCTGCAGGAACTCCTCGAGCTCGTCGAGGACCTCGGCGATGTCGTCGAGCATCACCGAGCGGGTGCGGACCGGGACGATGACGACGGCGGCGAGGATGCCCGCGGCGGCGCCGACGGCGGTTTCGGCGAGGCGGATCCAGAGCACCGCGAGGCTGAACGTGCCGAGGAGGCTGTAGAGCAGGCCGAGCATGCTGGTGATGAAGAACGCCATCACCACCTGCGAGACGCGCGCGGTGTAGACCATGCCGAACACGCAGACCATGATCAGCCCGAGCGTGGCCGCGGTGTTCCCGCCGACCAGCAGCGCGAGCAGGACCCCGCCGACGATGCCGATCAGCGTGCCGCCGAGGCGGCGGACGCCTTTGACGAAGGTGGCGCCGGCGCTGGAGGCGCCGATGAACACGACGAAGACGGTCAGCACGGCCCAGTACCAGCGCTGGTGGGACACCAGTTCCCCGCCGAGCACGGCCAGCCCGCCGCCGACGACAGCCTGGATGGCGCTGCGGGTGCCGTTGTCGTAGGCGAACCGGGACTCCGGCTCGTCGTCGTCTTCGTCACCGAGCGGGTCCACTGTGGCTTCGGGGATGGCGGCGCGCTGGGCCCGGTCGTCGGCCAGCGCGAGTTCGGCCAGTGCTTTGCGGACGCCGTCGCCGGGCGCGGCGTGTTCGTCGATGCGGCTGCCTTCGACGAGCATGCGGCTGTATTCGCCGGTCTGGCTGATCAGGGGGAGTTCGCGCGGGTCGCGTTCCATGAGGGCGCGGAAGCGGGCGAGGCGGGCGATGAGGTCGTCGCGGACGTCGGCGCCGAGTTCGGCGGAGCAGGTGCGCTGGACGGTGCTGGCCAGCCACTGCACGGCCAGTTCCACTTCGATGGCGCGGCGGCGCAGGCGGTCGGCGGCGCGGGCGTCGACGACGTCGGGGGCGGTGTCCTCGATGAGCAGGACGCATTCGTGGAGCCGGGCCAGCGAGGTCCGCAGCTGCTTGCGGGTCCGTTCGCCGGCGCCGACGGCCAGGTGGGCTTCGGCGGCGCGGACGACGGCGGCGAGGCGGGCGCGGAAGGCGCGGCGGACGCGCAGGAACTCGGCTTCGGCGTTGTGGCGCAGCAGGACGAACCGGACGACGGCGTTGGCGAGGACACCGACGGCCAGTGCCAGCAGCAGCTGCGGGACCTGGCCGAGGTGGGCCTGCAGGAACATCGGGAAGAAGAACAGGAAGAACGCGATCGACCCGAGTGCGGTGCCGCGCGGGCCGAAGCGCTGCGCGTAGACGGCGACGAAGATCAGCAGGACGAACACGATGCTGTCCAGCGGCGGCAGGGCCGAGCCGAGGCTGGCGGTGGTGATCGACGCGGCCCCGGTGAGGAACGCCAGGACGAGTGTCACGCATTGGGCGCCGGGGGTGGCGTCGTTGACCGTGAACGCCGTCATCATGGCGGCGATGGCGCCGACGAGCATGACGGTGAGCGGCAGGTGGGCGGGCAGCAGCGCGGCGACGGCGAGCACGATGCCGAGCACGGCGGAGCCGGCCAGGCGCAGTCGGACCAGGCCGGGGTCGGCCGCCGCGAGCCGGTCGAGGGCGGCGAGGCGGAACCGGTTCATCGGGCGAGCAGCTCCCACTGGGCGAGGGTCGTGCGGCGGCCGCGGGTGGCGGTGATCCGCAGCCGGTAGCGGGCGTGCGCGGCCGGGGTGGCGAGGGCGAAGGGCCGGGTCTGGCGGCGCCAGCGGAACAGTTCGCCTTCGCGCTCGTCGAGGGTGGTCCACCCGGTCCCGTCGGCGGAGCCTTCCAGCACCCACGCGCTGGGGTCGCCGCCGCGGGTGCCGGAGGTGAGCGTGTACATCGTGACCGCGCGGGGTTCGCCGGTGACGGTGAACTCGATCGACGGGGTGGCACTGCGGAAGGTGACCTGGGGGCGGGTGGTGTCGTCGAAGAGCGCGCCGAGGTTCTTGGCTTCTTCGCTGGTGGCGGTGCCGGTGAGGTCGGTGACCGGGTCCGGGTGCTCGGCGGGGGGCGGCGGGGTGCCCCAGCCGGTGGGTTCGGTCGTCAGGTCGAAGACGAGTTCGGCGCCGCCGGCCAGGGTGGCGTGGGCGATCGAGGTGGCTTCGTGCGGCTCGCCGTCGACGGTGAGGCCGCGGACGTAGACGGTCTCGTCGGTGTTGCCGGGTGCGTGGACGACGAGCTTCTTGCCTTCGCCCAGGTGGACGGTGGCCTTCTCGAACAGCGGTGACCCGATGGCGTAGCGGGGGCTGCCGACGGCGAGGGGGTAGAAGCCGAGCGCGCTGAAGAGGTACCACGCGGACATCTCGCCGTTGTCCTCGTCGCCGGGGTAGCCCTGGCCGATCGCGCTGCCGAGATAGAGCCGCCGCAGCACTTCGCGCACGACGCGCTGGGCTTTCGCGGGCGCGCCGGCGAGGTTGTAGACGTAGGGGATGTGGTGCGAGGGCTGGTTGGAGTGCCCGTACTGGCCCATGCGGACGTCGCGGGCCTCGGTCATCTCGTGGATCAGGCCGCCGTAGGCGCCGGGCCGCCGTCCGGTTTCCGGGGTGGCGAAGAACGTGTCCAGCTTGGCCTCGAGCCCGGCGTGGCCGCCGTGGAGGGCGGCGAGGCCCGGGCCGTCGTGGGGTGCGGTGAAGGCGGTGTTCCAGGCGTTGGTCTCGACGAAGTCGCCGCCCCAGGCCGCCGGGTCGTAGCCGGCCGGCCCGAACTTGCGGCGGCCGTCGCGGTGGCGGCCCTGGAAGAACCCGATCTCGGGGTCGAAGTGGTGGACGTAGTGCTTCGCGCGCTCGCGGAAGTAGGCCGCGTAGTCGGCGTAGCGGCGGGCCCGCGCGCCCGCACTTTCACGTGAAAGTGCGTCGGAGAGGTTGGCGAGGCCGAAGTCGTTGATGCAGCCTTCCAGGGCCCACGACAGTCCTTCGTGGACCGAGGCCGGGGTCCAGCCGAGGAAGATCGACTCCTCGAGGCCTTTGCGGCCGACCGCGCGGTGCGGCGGGGTGACGGTGGCGTTCTTGAGCCCGGCGTCGTAGGCGGCTTCGACGTCGAAGTCGCGGACGCCCTTGAGGTAGGCGTCGGCGAACGCGACGTCCGAGCTGGTCCCGGTCATCAGGTCGGCGTAGCCGGGGGAGGACCAGCGGGAGATCCAGCCGCCTTCGCGGTACTGCTGCACGAACCCGTCGATCATCCGGCCGCAGCGCTCCGGGGTGAACAGCGCGTACGCCGGCCAGGTGGTGCGGTAGGTGTCCCAGAAGCCGTTGTTGACGTACAGCTCGCCGTCGACGACCTTCGCGCCGCTGCGGCGCCGGGTGCTCGGCCAGTACCGGCGCACGACGGGGCTGGCGTGCCGGATCCCCTGGGGCGTGTTCTCGTGCGCGACGTTCGGGTACAGCAGCAGCCGGTAGAAGTTGGAGTACAGCGTCGTGGCCTGGTCCTCGGTCGCGCCCTCGACCTCGATCCGGCCGAGCTGCTCCTGCCACAGCCGCCGGGCCTCCGCCTTCACCTCGTCGAACGTCGTCCCGGCCGGGATCTCGAGTTCGAGGTTGCGCTTGGCCTGGGCGAGGCTGATCAGCGACGTCGCGATCCGCAGCGTGACGTCGGGGCCGTCGAACTCGAAGTAGCCCGAGACGCGCCGCCACGGCGGCACGCGGACTTTCGCGCCCCGGGTGGCGGGGGCGTCGGTCACGCCGTAGACGAACATCCGGCGCGCCCCGGCCGACAGGCGGCTGCGGACCCGGGTGTACCCGCTGATCACGCCGGTGTCGGCGTCGAGCCGCAGCCGGCCGCGGTTGCCGACGTTGTCGAACAGCAGCCAGCCGTGCTTGTCGGGGAAGGTGAACCGCATGATCGCCGCGTGCGACGTCGGCGCGAGGTCGGCGGTCATCCCGTTGGCGAACCGGACGCCGTAGTGGTGCGGGGAGTCGGTTTCGTCGTCGTGGGAGAAGGGCAGCGCGCGCTTGCGGCGGTGGCGTTCGACCGGCCCGGTGCCGGGCATGACGTGGAAGGTGTGGCGGTCGCCCATCCACGGGCTCGGCTGGTGGCTCAGGGCGAGCGCCTGCAGCGCCGGGCGGTTCCGCTCGTCGTTGTGGCGGTGGTAGGAGTAGATCCAGTTGGTGACGCCGGCGTCGGTGACCGGGGTCCAGAAGTTGAAGCCGTGCGGCACCGCGGTGGCGGGGAAGTTGTTGCCGCGGGAGAAGTCGCCGCTGGAGTGCGTGCCCCGCGTGGTGCGGACGTAGTCGACCGGCTCCCGCGGCGGCTGGGCCCGCTCGGCGATGCGGACGTCGTCGACCCACCCGGTGATGTCGGTGTCCGGCGCGCCGGTGCGCAGCACGATCCGGCTGATCCGGCGCCCGGCGAACGCGCCCAGCGGCCGGCGCACCGGGTTCCACTGGTCCACCCAGAGCGTCTTGTCGTCGACCGGCTCGAACCCGGCGCTCGTCCCGTCGGCGAATTCGACGTCGAGGCTGACCCGGGTGGCGTGGTAGGCGGGGATCTCCCCGTCGGCGGCGGGGAAGACCACATAGGACAGCTCGGTGCGCGCGGTGACGGGGAGGTCGAGTTCGAACAGGACCGTGCGCGGCCGCGAGCCGTAGCGCAGGGCCCGCGCCCCGCTGAAGCCGACGCCGGTCTTGGCCGTGGGCGAGCGGTCCGGTCCGCTGTCCACGACCGAGGTGGGATCCGCGGGCTGCGGATCACCGGTTTCGAAGGAGGAGAAGAAGGCGGCGTCGGGCATGGGGACACCGTATCCGCCGAACGGCGCAGCCGCGGTTCCGGCGCGGTCAGGTGGGACGCCCGCCCCCGGACGCCGTGAAGGCCACCTCGAAGTTCCTCGAGGTGGCCTTCACGGCACTTCCTACCGGGCTAGATCTTCGCGCACTGCCCCGCGGCCGGGCCGCGGACGGTGTTCGGCAGGTCGTAGTCGGTCGGGACGGGGGAGTTGGCCGCGCACGCCAGCGGGCCGCCCACCGTGCTCGAGGTCAGGACCGGGCCGTGGTTGGCGGTCAGGGCCACCGGGCCGCCGACCTCCGTCAGCTCGATCGACACCGTGCCGGTCGTCCCGGTGATCGCCACCGGGCCGCTCACCTTCGTGCGGTTCAGCACGACCTGGCCGGCGCCGGTCGCCGCGAGCGGGCCCTTGAGCTGGCCGCCGCGGACGATCAGGGACGCGCCGGCGCCGACGGTGACCGGGCCCGAGATCGTCGCGTTCTCCAGGCACACCGTGCCCGAGGTGATCGACAGCGGCCCGTTCGAAACACCCGTCACCGTGCGGGTGCAGGCGGCGTCCGGCTTGCCCAGCAGCTCGAACTCGGCCAGCTGCGCCGGGGCGCCGGTGCTGGTCGCGGTCACTTCGAGCTGGTAGTAGGCGTAGTGCGCCGGGTTGGCGACCTTGAACGCGCGGGTCTGCTGCCGCCAGCTGAACGACTGGCCGGTCTGCTGGTCGGCCACCGCCCACGTCTTGCCGTCGTAGGAGCCCTTCAGCGTCCAGCTCTTCGGGTCGCCCGCACCGGTCTGGGACGTCAGTGTGTAGTTCGTGACGGCCTCGTCGGTGTTGTTCAGCTGGTACTGCACGGCTCCGGTGACGGCGGCCTGGGTGCGCGAGGTGTTGTCCACCAGCGCCTTGGCGTCGGAGCCGTCCGAAGTGGACAGCGTGCCCTTGCCGGGGCCGGTCTCGTCGTGCAGCGGCGCCGGGACGGCGTCGCCCTGGGTGATCGACTTCGGCGCGTCGTTCGGGCCGGTGCCCCACTTCGACGGGTTCGGGCCCATGTCGAAGTCGATGACGCCGCCGCGCGCGATGACGTCCTGGGGCAGCGACGTAGAGGAGTACGCCTTGCCGTTGACCTTCACGCCCTGGACGTAGACGTTCTTCGCGCTGTTCTTCGGCGCGTTGATCACCAGGTCCTTGCCGCCGGCCAGGTGGATCGTCGCCTTCTTGAACAGTGGCGACCCGATCGCGTAGTTCGGGCTGCCCATCTGCAGCGGGTAGAAGCCCAGTGCGCTGAACGTCCACCACGCCGACTGCTCGCCGTTGTCCTCGTCACCCGCGTAGCCCTGGCCGATTTCGCTGCCGGTGTAGAGCCGCGAGAGCGCCTCGCGGACCTTCTCCTGCGTCTTCGACGGCTGGCCCGCGTAGTCGTACATGTAGAGCGTGTGGTGCGAGGCCTGGTTCGAGTGACCCAGCTGGCCCATCCGGACGTCGCGGGCCTCCCGCATCTCGTGGATCACGCCACCGTAGGAACCCGGGAAGTTCGCGGTCTCCTGGTCGGCGAAGAACGCGTCCAGCTTCTTCGCCAGGCCCGCCTTGCCGCCGTAGAGGTTCGCCAGGCCCTGACCGTCCTGCGGCACGGAGAACGCCATGCCCCAGCCGTCGGTCTCGGTGTAGTCGATGCCCCACACCCGCGGGTCGTAGTCCTGCGGCGAGCGGCTGAACTTGCCCTGCGCGTCGCGGCCCTGGAAGAACCCGACGCTCGGGTCGAACAGGTTCACGTACTGCTGCGCGCGGCTGGTGAAGTACTCGTAGTTCGACAGGTACTCCTGCTTGCGCGGGTCGCTCGCGGGGGCTTCGTCGTAGAGCTTCTTCGACAGGTTCGCGATGCCGAAGTCGTTGACGTAGCCCTCGATCGACCACGAGAAGCCGTGGTCGGCGGTGTTGGGCGCGTAGCCGAGGAACATGCCCTCGTCGACGCCCTTGCGGCCGACCGCGTTGTTCGGCGGGGTCACCGTCGCGTCCTTCAGCGCCGCGTCGTAGAACGACTTGACGTCGAAGTTCTTCACGCCCTTGAGGTAGGCGTCGGCGAAGGCGACGTCGGCGCTGGTCCCGGTCATCAGGTCGGCGTAGCCGGGGGAGGACCAGCGGGAGATCCAGCCGCCGTCGCGGTACTGCTGCACGAATCCGTCGACCATCTTGCCGGCCATGTCCGGGGTGAGCAGCGAGTACGCCGGCCAGGTGGTGCGGTAGGTGTCCCAGAACCCGTTGTTGACGTAGGTCTGGCCGTCGACGATCTTCGACCCGGTCTGCGTCGGGGTGTCCGCCCCGGCCTTCGGCGAGACGAAGCTCGCGTACTTGTAGGCCGGCTTCTCGGTCGTGCCGGTGTTCTCGAACGCCGAGTTCGGGTACAGGAACAGCCGGTAAAGGTTCGAGTAGAGCGTCGTGATCTGGTCCTTCGACGCGCCCTCGACCTCGATCACCTTCAGCTGGTCGTCCCACGTGCGCTGCGCGGCGTCGCGGACGGAGTCGAAGGTGGCGTTCGGGGCGATCTCCTGGGCCAGGTTCTTCTTGGCCTGCTCGACGCTGAGCAGCGACGTCGCGATCCGCATGGTCACGGTCTTGTCGGCGCCCGCGGCGAACCGCAGGTAGCCGGTGACGTTGTCGCGGCCCTGCCCGGTGAGCTTGCCGCCCGCGGTGACCGGCTTGTCGAAGGTGGCGTAGACGAACATCCGCCCCGCGCCCGCCGACAGGCCGCTCTTGGCGTCGGTGAAGCCGGACAGCGTGCCCGTCGCCGGGTCGAGGGTCAGCCCGCCGGAGTTGTTGACGTTGTCGAAGATCAGGCTCGAGTCCGCGCCCGGGAACCCGAACCGCATGACCGCCGCGTGGTCGGTCGGGGCGATCTCGGTCTTGATCCCGTTCTGGAACTGCACCCCGTAGTAGTGCGCCCGCGCGGTCTCGTCGCTGTGCTTGAACGCCAGCGCGCGCTTGTCGCGGTTGGCGTCGGGCACCCCGGCGGCCGCGGACGGCATCACCTGGAAGCTCTGCCGGTCACCCATCCACGGGCTCGGCTCGTGGCTGACGGCGAACGCCTGCAGCGCCGGCAGGTTGTCGGCGTTGTTCTGGGTGCTGTAGTTGTACAGCCAGCTGTCGGACCCGGCGTCGGTCACCGGCGTCCAGAAGTTGAAGCCGTGCGGCACCGCGGTCGCCGGGAAGTTGTTGCCCCGGGAGAACGTGCTGTTGGCCATCGTGCCGCGGGTGGTCAGCACGTTGTCGGTCGGGCGGGTGCTGGCCGGCGGGGTCGGCGTCGCGGAGATCTTGACGTCGTCGAGCCAGCCCTGCAGCGAGCCGGGACCGTCCGGGTTGTCGTAGCCGACGAGGATCCGGTCGATCGTCTTGCCCTTGGCGACCGTGCCGATCGCCGAGCGCACCAGGTTCCACTGGTTGGTGTAGAGGACCTTGCTCTTGCCCTGGCCCTCCGGCGTCAGCGGGAAGCCGTACTGGTCGGTGGCGCCCAGGTCGCGCAGCCGGGTGCCGTCGGTGAACACGAGGTCGATCGCGACGTTCGTGCTCTGGTACTTCAGGTCGCCGGTGATGAACTGCGGCTGCACCTTGTAGGACAGCTCGGTCGAGGCGACGACCGGGACGTCGACGTCGAAGACCTTGTTGTAGGACCAGCCGTGGCCCTCGGCGGTCTGGCTGCCGGAGTAGCGGAACGCCTTGAGCCCGGTGTAGCCGACGCGGTTCTTGTTCGTGTACCCGCTGGTCGGCCCGGAGTCGGTGAAGCTGCGCATGTTCGGCAGCGGCGGCGGGGCCGGCTCGTCGTTGGCCAGCAGCAGCTCCGACAGCTGCAGGATCGGCCCGCCGTTGTTGCGGGTGACGTTCAGCCGGAAGAACTTGAACGCGGCGCTCGGCGCGGCCAGCGTGTAGTCCTTCTGCTGGAACCGGGCGGTGAACGCCTGGTCGCTCTGCTTGTCCAGGTCGGTCCAGGTGAGGGCGTCGTTCGAGCCCTGCAGCGTCCAGTCCTTGGGGTCGCGGTTGTCGAAGTCGTTGGCCGAGGACAGCGCGTAGTGCGTGATCGAGGTCGGCTCCGACAGCGACAACTGCGCCCACGCGGTGGGGTCCCAGGACAGCCACTTGGTGTCGGTGGTGCCGTCGAAGAGGTTCGAGACGACTTCGCCGCCGCTGGTGTTCTCGCTGCTGGCGCTGCTTTCGGTCACCTTGCCGCGGATGTCGCCGGGGATGGCGGTGCCGTTCGCGCCGTTGATGCCCGAGGCGCGGGGCTTCCCGGCGGCGTCGGTGTCCACGGTGTCGGTCCAGGTCGGCTGGACGTCACCGGCCTCGAAGGAGGACGAGAAGTCGGCGGGCAGAGCTTCGTCGGCGGCCGACGAGGCCGCGGGGACGGCGACCAGGCCGGCGGCGACCACGGCGGCGGTCACCAGGAAAGCGACCGGTGGTCTGGCGCTTCGGGGCATCATTGCTCCCAGTGCTGGAGGGCGGGTTCATCGGGCGCCGCGCAGGCGGGGACCGGCGGCGCCCAGGAAGACAAACGCGCGGGTGACATCGATGTCAAGACCGCTGGTCAAACCTGGCCAGAAGTGGACAACTCGACGGCGTCACCCACTCCGGCGAGCGCTCGGCCGCCCGGTTCGACCGCGTGCGGTGACCGGATCCCGCCGAGTTCACCCGATCGGTAAGGTCAGCGCCATGACCGACCCCGCCGACCGGGTCCTCTCCCGGGCGTCCCTCGCCGCAGGCAACCCGACCGGCTGGTTCGACCAGCTCTACAGCGCCGCCGAACGCGGCGAGGCCGAAGTCCCGTGGACCCGCGGCGAACCCAACGCCGACCTCGCCGACTGGGTCGAACCGGGCGAAGGCCGCCGCGCGCTGGTCGTCGGCAGCGCCCTCGGCGACGACGCCGAGCTGCTGGCTTCCCACGGCTGGGCGGTGACGGCGTTCGACGTCGCCCCGACCGCGGTCAAGGCCGCCCAGGCCCGCTTCCCGGACTCCGCCGTGGAGTACGTGGTGGCCGACCTGCTCGCCCCGCCGGGGGAGTGGCGGCAGGCGTTCGACCTGGTCGTGGAGATCATCAACGTCCAGGCGATGCCCCGCGAGTACCGCCCGAAGGCGCTGGCGTCCCTGGCCGGCTTCCTCGCCACGGACGGCACCCTGCTGGTCTCCGAGGTCGCGGAAGAGAGCACGGACACCGAAACGTGGGAGGGCCCGCCGTGGCCGTTCAGCCGCGCGGAGATCGCCTCCATCGCCCAGGACGGCGTCCACCTGGTGAGCCTGGAGACCATCCGCGACGGCGCCCGCTACTGGGCCGAGTTCACACGCTAGCGAGGAACCTCGACAGCACGCGGGTCCCGAAGTGCAGTCCCTCCACCGGGACCCGCTCGTCCACCCCGTGCGCCATCGCCCGGTACGGGAAGCCCTTCGGCAGCCACAGCGGCGCGAAGCCGTAGTTGTCGATGCCCAGCTGCGCGAACGCCTTCGCGTCCGTCCCGCCGCCCAGGCAGTACGGAACCACGACGGCCTCGGGGTCCTCCGCCCGCAGAGCACCGGCCATCGCGGTGAACCACGGCGAGTCCACCGGGGCCTGCACCGGCGGCTGGTGCGCGACGAACTCCCGTGTCACCCCTTCGCCCAGCAGCTCGTCCAGCACCGCGAACAACGACTCCTCGGTCCCCGGCAGCACCCGGACGTCGACCTGCGCGGTCGCCGTCGACGGGATCACGTTCACCTTGTAGCCCGCGTCCAGCATCGTCGGCGTGGTGCTGTTGCGGACCGTCGGCACCACCAGCGACCCCGCCGGCCCCAGCGCGGCCACGGTCGCGTCCACACCGTCCGAAGTGGACAGATCCACCGGCACGCCCAGCGCCGCGCCGGTGCGCTCCAGGAACGCCCGCACCGCCGGCGTCAGCGACACCGGCCACTCGTGTGCCGCGATCCGGTGCAGCGCGCCCACCAACCGGGTGACGGCGTTCTCGGCGTTCGGGCGCGAGCCGTGGCCCGCGCGGCCGCGGGCGGTCAGGCGCAGGTGGGCCGTGCCGCGCTCGGCCGTGCCCACCGGGTACAGGTGCACGTCGCGGCCGTCGGCCGCCGGGACGTGGTAGGTGTAGCCGCCCGACTCGCTGATCGCCGCGGCGCAGCCCTCGAACAGCTCCGGGTGCTCCGCGACGAGCCAGTGCGCGCCCCACTCGCCGCGGTCCTCCTCGTCGGCGACGAACGCCAGCACCAGCTCGCGCCGCGGCCGCACACCACCGGCCAGTGCGGCGAGCACCATCGCCACGAAGTCCTTCATGTCGGTCGCGCCGCGGCCCCACAGGCAGCCGTCGCGGACCTCGCCGGAGAACGGGGGCACCGACCAGTCCGCCGCGTCCGCCGGGACGACGTCCAGGTGGCCCTGCACGAGCAGCGCCGACAGCGACGGGTCCGTGCCCGGCACGCGGGCGATCACGCTGGCCCGCCCGGGCGCGGCCTCGAGGATCCGCGAAGGGATCCCGAGCCCGTCGAGGAACGCCGCCACGTACTCCGCCGCCGGCCGCTCGGGCTCGGCGTCGTTGCCGCCGCGGTTGGTCGTGTCGAAGCGGATCAGGTCCGCGCACAGCTCGACGACGTCAGCCATAGATGCCCTGCACCGCCCCCGCCGCGATCGCCGTGACGACCTTGAACGCCTTCATCGCCTCGGTCATGTCCGGCGCGTCGAACCCGACCCGCCGCGTCCCGATCTGCTCCACCGTCGGGATCACCGCCGTCGCCTGCGCCAGGTGGCTCGCGTCGAACTCCACCTCGATCCGGTGCGCCCGGACCTGCCGCTCCTCGCGCCCGGCCCGCGCCATCGCGTCGGCCGCGGCGCCGGTCAGCAGCTCCGCCGTACGCGCGGGCGGCAGGCAGATGGCCGCGTACCGGCTCACGCACTCCTTCACCTGGACCAGCTCCGCCTCCGGAGCGTAATCACGGGCGTCTTCACACGTTTCGTCGTCACCCGAAACGAGCAGGACAGGGACGCCGTACTCGGCGGCCACCGCCGCGTTCAGCCTGCCCTCGCTCGCCGGGACGTCGTCCAGCCACACCCCGGTGATCTGGTTCTCCAGGTAGGTGTGCGACAGCACCCCGTCGAACCCGGCACCGGCGTGGTAGCCCAGGAACACGACACCGTCCACACCGGAATCGATGCCCTGCATCATCGACATCGGCTTGTGCCGCCCGGTGAGCATCCGCGCCCGCGGGTCGAGGTCCTCCAGCAGCAGGTTCCGCTGCGACGAATGCGCCTCGTTGACCAGCACATCCGCGGCCCCGGCCTCGAACAGCCCGGCCAGCACCGCGTTGACGTCACCGGTGAACAGCCGCCGGAAGCGGTCCCACTGCGGCGAACCGGGCACGACGTCGTCGGTCCAGGTGACGCCGGTGGCGCCCTCCATGTCCGCCGAGATCATGATGCGCATGACCGGCACTCTAGCCAGCCCCCGCCCGGCCCGGGCGCGGAATCCCCGATCACGCAGCGTCACACGAATCGATCGATAACGATCGGACACCTGCCGAGGCGGCAACATATTGCGCGGTTGTCCCGGTATGTGGTTACTTCTCGTCCTTGGGGAGGCTCACAAGCGAACGATGGGGTGGTTTTTGGTGCAGTTCCAACGCAGACTCGGGCGGTTCGCCCGCGTGGGCGCGGTGGCCGCGGCCGCGACACTGGCGGCGATCCCGCTCGCGGTCCCGGCCCAGGCACAACAGGGCAAGGTGCTGCGGGTCGCGCTGACCACCGGCATCGACCACCTGAACCCGTTCACCGCCGTGCTCGCCGCCTCGACGCAGATCGGCCGGTTCACCTTCGAGTTCCTCACCGTCCCGAACGCCGAGAAGGCCGAGGCCTCGCCCGCGCTCGCCGAGTCCTGGACGCCGTCGCCGGACAAGCTGACCTGGACGTTCAAGATCCGCACCGGCGTCAAGTGGAGCGACGGGAAGCCGGTGACCGCCAAGGACGCGGCCTACACCTTCAACCGCATGCTCACCGACGAGAACGCCCGCACCGCCAACGGCAACTACGTGGCCAACTTCGAGACGGTCACCGCGCCCGACGACACCACGCTCGTCATCAAGACCAAGACCGTGCAGGTCAACATGAACCTGCTCGACGTCCCGATCGTGCCGCAGCACATCTGGGAACCGGTCAAGGACCTCAAGGCACCGGAGA
Organism: Amycolatopsis solani; assembly: GCF_033441515.1. NCBI lineage: Bacteria > Bacillati > Actinomycetota > Actinomycetes > Pseudonocardiales > Pseudonocardiaceae > Amycolatopsis > Amycolatopsis solani. The sequence goes on along the minus strand of NZ_JAWQJT010000002.1, from coordinate 997,522 downwards.
CCGACGGGCTCGCCATCGCCGGCGTCGCCGACGGCCCCTACCAGGTCACCGAGTTCAAGCCGAACGAGTACGTCAAGTTCAAGGCCAACAAGGACTACTGGCGCGGCGCCCCGAAGGTCGACGAGCTGCAGCTGCTGCAGTTCAAGGACACCGAGGCCGCGGTCAACGCGCTCAAGCAGGGCGAAGTCGACGTCATCAACCGGCTCAACCCCAACCAGTTCGCCGCGCTGCAGGGCCAGCAGGGCATCACCACCAACGCCGCGCCCGGCCGCCGCTACGACGAGCTGGCCATCAACTTCGGCGTCCAGGACAACGCGAACAACCCCATCGGCGACGGCAACCCGGTGCTCAAGGACATCAACGTCCGCAAGGCGATCGCCCAGGCCGTCGACACCCAGGCGATCGTGGACAAGGTGCTCAAGGGCCTCGGCCAGGTCGGTGGCGGCGTCGTGCCCGCCGTCTACGGCGCCTACCACTGGGACCCCAGCGACAGCGAGAAGACCAAGTTCGACCTCGCCGCCGCCAACGCCACCCTCGAGCAGGCCGGCTACAAGAAGGGCCCCGACGGCGTCCGCACCGCCCCCGGCGGCGCGAAGCTCGAACTGCGCCTGACCGGGCACTCCAACCGCAGCTACGACCAGGGCGTCGCCCAGTACGTCAGCGGCTGGCTCAAGGACATCGGCATCACCGTCAAGCAGGACCTGGTCTCCGACGACGAGCTGTCCGACCGCACCGCCACCGGCAAGTACGACCTCGCCATCGGCGGCTACGGCACCAACCCGGACCCGGACTACGCGCTCTCGCTGCACACCTGCGCCGCGCGGCCCAGCGCCGACGCCAAGGGCGGCAGCACCGACACGTTCTTCTGCGACGCCCAGTACGACGACCTCTACAAGAAGCAGCTCACCGAGACCGACGACGCGAAGCGCGCCGACTACGTCAAGCAGGCCCAGGCCCGGCTCTACAGCCAGTACCCGACGATCGTCCTGGACTACCAGAACGCGCTCGAGGCCTACCGCTCCGACAAGTTCTCCGGCTTCACCACCCAGCCGCAGCCCAAGGGCGCGATCCTCGAGCAGACCGGCTACTGGGGCGTCTACGGCGCCACCCCGGCCGGCACCGAGAACGCCGCGGACTCCGGCAGCGGCGGCACCGTGCTGTGGATCGTGATCGGCGCGGTCGTCGTGGTGGTCCTCGTCGGCGGTGGCATCGCCTTCAGCCGCCGGAACAAGACCTCGGAAGACCGCGAGTAAGCATGACCGCCCCCGAACAAGCCGCGGTGCTCGTCGACCCCGACGAGCACCGCGGCGGGACCGGCACCGCCCGGTTCGTCCTGAAGAAGGTCGTCGAAGCGGTCATCAGCGTCGTGCTGGTGGTCGTCCTGTTCTTCTTCCTCTTCCGCATGCTGCCCGGCGACCCCGTCGCCGCGATGACCCGCGACCGTGTCACCAGTCCCCAGCAGATCGCCGAACTGCGCGAGAAGATGGGCGTCGACAAGCCCGTCTTCGTCCAGTTCGGCCAGTACTTCTGGAACCTGCTGCACGGCGACCTCGGCGAATCCCGGCTGCTCAACAACGGCCGCCCGGTCGCCGACATGATCGGCGAACGGCTCTGGCCGACCATCCTGCTCGTCGGCAGCGCCACCGTCCTGGCCGTGCTCATCGGCCTGTGGCTGGGCATCCGCGCCGCCTGGCGCCGCGACAGCTTCTTCGATCGCGCCCAGACCGGGATCGCGCTGACCCTCTGGTCGGTCCCGCAGTTCTGGCTCGGCCTGATGCTGCTCGTGGTGACCAACGGCCTGTTCCCCAGCCGGGGCATGCACTCCCCGGACGCCGCGCCCGACTTCTTCTCCCAGACCCTCGACGTCCTGCACCACCTGGTGCTGCCGTGCGTGACGCTGCTGGCGGTGTTCTACGCCCAGTACATGCTGATCATGCGATCGTCGCTGCTGGGGGAGATGAACGCCGACTACCTCACCACCGCCCGCGCCAAGGGCCTGCGCGACGACCTCGTCCGCCGCCGCCACGCCGTCCCCAACGCGCTGCTGCCCACCACCACGCTGGTGTTCATGCAGTTCGGCCAGGTCGTCGCCGGCGCGGTCACCGTCGAGGCGGTGTTCAGCTGGCCGGGGCTCGGGCAGCTGACCTACGACGCGCTGCACGGGCCCGACCTGCCGGTGCTGCAGGGCGTGTTCACCGTGCTCGCGAGCGCCGTGGTGCTGATGAACCTGCTCGCGGAGCTGCTCTACCGCGTGCTCGACCCGAGGGTGCGTACCTCATGACCACCGCAGAGACGCCCCGGCAGATCGCGTGGCACCGCCGCCGCGCGTCGATCGCCCGGACCTGGCGGGAGTTCGCCGGGCAGCGCGCCGCGCTCGCCGGGCTGGTCCTGCTCGGCGCCACCGTCGTCGTCGCGCTGCTCCTGCCGCTGATCAGCGACCAGAGCGGCCTCGACGTCACCAAGGCCACCGGGCAGCCACTGGCCCCGCCCAACGGCGACTTCTGGCTCGGCACCGACAACTTCGGCCGCTCGGTACTGCTCATGACCGTCTGGGGCACCCGGGTCTCCCTGCTCGTCGGGTTCTCCGCGGCGCTGCTGTCGGTCGTCATCGGCACCCTGATCGGCATCGCCGCCGCGCACTTCGGCGGCTGGGTGTCGGCGACGCTGCTGCGGTTCACCGACTTCTTCCTGGTCCTGCCGTCGCTGATCCTCGCGATCGCGCTCTCGGCGGTGCTGCCCAAGGGCATCGGCACGATCATCGTCGCCATCGGCCTGACCGCGTGGCCCAGCACCGCCCGGCTGGTCCGCGCCCAGACGCTGACCATCGAGAGCCGCCCCTACATCGAGCGCGCCCACGCCCTCGGCGGCGGCCACCTGCACGTCGTCGGCAAGCACGTCCTGCCCGGCGTGATGCCGCTGGTGCTGGCCAACACCACGCTGGTGGTCGGCAACGCCGTCATCGCCGACGCGACCCTGTCGTTCCTCGGTGTCGGCGACGCCAACTCCGTCAGCTGGGGCAAGGTGCTGGAAGACGCCCTCAACAACGGCGCCATCAGCCGCGGCGCCTGGTGGAACGTGCTCCCGCCGGGCATCGCGATCGTCCTCGTCGTCCTCTTCTTCACCCTGGTCGGCCGGGGCCTGGAGACCGTGCTCAACCCGAGGTTGAAGAAGTGACCACCCCGCTGCTGCAGCTCACGGACTTGACCGTCACCTACGCGGTCGGCGACCAGGACGTCCCCGCCGTCCGCGGCGTCGACCTCACCCTCGACCCCGGCGGCACCCTCGGCGTCGCCGGCGAGTCCGGGTCCGGCAAGTCCACCGTCGCGATGAGCGTGCTGCGCCTGCTGCCGCGCACCGCGAAGATCACCGGCGAGATCACCCTCGACGGCGAAGACGTCACCGCCATGAAGTGGGGCCGCCTGCGCGCGGTCCGCTGGGCCGAGGCGTCGGTGGTGTTCCAGGGCGCCATGCACGCGCTCAACCCGGTGCGCAAGATCGGCGAGCAGATCGCCGAGCCGATCCGGCTGCACCCGCCGTCCGGCAAGGCGCTGACCGACGCGGAGGTCGACGCCCGCGTCGCCGAACTGCTCACCCAGGTCGACCTGCCCCCGGGCCGGGCCGGCGCCTACCCCCACGAACTGTCCGGCGGGCAGAAGCAGCGCGTCATGATCGCGATGGCGCTGGCCTGCTCGCCGCGGCTGATCATCGCCGACGAACCCACCACGGCGCTGGACGTCATCGTCCAGGCCCAGGTCCTCGCGCTGCTCTCGCGGCTGGTCGCCGAGCAGGACATCGGCCTGATCATGATCAGCCACGACCTGTCCGTGCTCGCCTCGACCTGCGAGCGCATCGCGGTGATGTACGACGGGCGGATCGTCGAGGAAGGCCCCAGCGCCGAGGTCATGGGCGCACCCCGGCACGAGCACACGCGGGCGCTCGCGGCGGCGTTCCCGACGGTCGGCGACCCGGTGTCCCGGTTCGCCCCGGCCACCAGCACCCCGCTGCCCCCCGAACCGCCGGAACGGGTGGCGGGTGAGCCGCTGCTGGCCGCGGAGAAGCTGCGCGTGTCCTTCCGCGACCGCACCGGCAAGCGGATCGACGCCGTCGCCGGGGTCGACCTCACGGTGGCGCGCGACGAGATCGTGGCGCTGGTCGGGCAGTCCGGCTCCGGCAAGACCACCCTCGCCCGCACCCTGCTCGGCCTGCAGAAACCGGACTCCGGCGTGGTCCGCTTCGACGGCAAGCCGGTGCCTTCGGGCGGGGCGGGCCTCAAGGCGTACCGGCGGCAGGTCCAGCTGGTGCTGCAGGACCCGACGAGCGCGTTGAACCCGGCTCACACGGTGTACGAGGCCGTCGCGGAAGGCCCGCGGATCCACAAGCTGGCCGACGAGCGCGAAGTCGTCCACCGGGCGCTGGAGGCCGCAGAACTGCGACCGGCGGAGAAGTACGCCGACCGCCTCCCGCACCAGCTCTCCGGCGGCCAGCGCCAGCGCGTCGTCATCGCCGGCGCGCTCGCACTGGAACCGTCGGTGCTGGTGGCCGACGAGCCGGTCGCGTCGCTGGACGCGTCGGTCCGCGGCGAGATCCTCGCCCTGCTGCTGCGGCTGCGCCGCGAGCTCGGCCTGGCCGCGCTGGTGATCACCCACGACCTGGGCCTGGCCTGGAACATCGCCGACCGCGTCGCCGTGATGTACCGCGGCGAGCTGGTCGAAACGGGGACCGTGGAACAGGTCCTGCTCGACCCGCACCACGACTACACGAAGTCCCTGCTGGCCGCCCTGCCCGGCGGCACGGCCCAGCGCCGCACCGTCGGAAGCTGACCGCCCCGCCCGCCCCCACCGGTGCCGCGCTTGCCACCGCAGTGCCGCCACCTCGGGCCGGGGCCGCACCACGGACGCCGCCGGAGCCAGCCAGAACCGGCCGCGCGCCGTCCGAACGCCGCTGCAGCCGGGCCGAATGCCGCCGGAGCCCGCCCAGACCGGCCCGCACCGTCTCGGACACCGCCGGAGCCCTGCCGCGTCCGGCGCCGGCATCGCCACCCGCCACGAGGACCGGACCTCCCAGCGCCGATCCGGGCCGGGCCGCCGGAAACCTGACACTGCGGGAACCCCGCCCGAGCGCGGTGTGTAATCTCCGAACGGAAATGGCGACCACCACCGACCCCGCACAGACGCCCTCGGCCGGACTGGCCGAGCGGCTCCGCGTGCCCTCGCGATTCCCGTACCGGACGATCGCGATGGGCACCGTCGGGAGCACCCTGCTGATGCTCGCCGCCTTCGGTGCGGGCGGCATCCTGATCAACGATCCCGTGCTCGGCCACGGCCCGCTCTCGTGGATCCGCTACGGCCACGGGCGCATGCTCGCCAACGCCGTGCTCTACACCGGCTTCGGCCTCGTGGTGTGGGCCTGGGTCCGCCTCGGCCGCTACGTGCTGGCCGGGCGCATCGGCAGCCGCCCGATCCTGGTCGCCGCCGGCTGCTGGATGGCGCCGCTGCTCATCTCGCCGCCGCTGTTCACCCGCGACGTCTTCTCCTACCTCGGCCAGGGCGCCCAGCTGCTCTACGGGCTCGACCCCTACGCCAACGGCCCCGCCGAGCTCGACGTGCTGCCGAACGTCGTGCAGAACGTCCACCCGCTCTGGCAGACCACGCCGGCGCCGTACGGGCCGCTGTTCCTGCTGATCTCCAAGGGCGTCGTCGCCACCACCGGCGACAACATGATCCTCGGCGTCATCCTGATGCGCGTCGTGCTGCTGGCGGGCCTCGCGGGCACGCTGTGGGCGCTCCCGCGGCTGGTCAAGCACCTCGGCGGCAAGCTCCCGGTCGCGCTGTGGCTCGCGGTGGCCAGCCCGATGATGGTGATCCACCTCTTCGGCGGCCCGCACAACGACCTGATGATGCTCGCGTTCCTCACCATCGGCGTCCTCGCCGCGCTGGAACGCAAGCACGTCCTCGCGGTCGTGCTGGTGACGGTCGGCATGCTGATCAAGCCGACGGCCGCGATCGCGCTGCCGTTCATCGTCTGGATGTGGGCCAACCACCTCGAAGGCGAGTCGAAGGTCCGCAACTTCCTGCGCGCCGGCGCGGCTTCGGTGGGCCTGTTCCTGCCGGTGTTCGTCGCGGGCACGTGGATCTCGCTGGGCTCGCTGAACATGGGCTGGTGGTCCGGGCTCAAGGCCCCGCAGCTCATCGCGAACTGGCTCAACATCCCGACCGGCATCGGTGAGGTGTTCTACAACCTGGTCCACCTGGTCGTGGACGTCCAGGTCTCGCCGTTCGTCACGGTCGCCCGCGCGGCGGGCATGCTGCTGCTGATCGCGTTCGGCGTCCGCCAGTGGTGGCTCGGCCGCGGCGGCGGCACCGAGGCCGTCTACCGCGCGGGCATCTCGCTGCTCGCGGTGGCGATCCTCATGCCGCCGACCCTGCCGTGGTACCTGACCTGGGGTTTCGTGCTCCTGTCGGCGTTCAAGTGGCAGCCGCGGCACCTGGCGCTGGTGGTGGCCGTGTCGGTGTTCGTGACGCTGGTGTACTACCCGACCGGCGAGCAGGCCCTCTACGACTGGTGGTTCATCGCCCTGGTCGTGGTGGCCAGCCTCTACTCGGCGGCGTCCCTGCTGCGCCCCGACCCGCTGGGCATCATCGACGCCTGGCGCCGCCCGGAGAAGTTCCTCCGCGACTGACTTTCGCGCACGCCCGGGTCGTGAGTGTTCAGGCGGGTTAGAACCCGACTGAACACTCACGACCCGGTCCAGCCACGCCAGGTGTGGACCGAAGTCACCACCACCGCGTGCTCCGGCGGGCGCTCACGGTACTGCGCGTACTTCGCCACCAGCCATGACACCGGCTCGGCACCCGGCGGCAGTACCCGCGCGGTGCCGTCCGCGCGGGCCCACCACAGCCGCGACCAGTCCTCGTCGTAGCCGTCGGCCAGGAAGCACACCGCCGGGTTCTCCGCGATGTTGCGCAGCCGCCGCAGCGACGTCGTCGACTTCGGTTTGTGGTCCACCGCGAACACCACGGACTCGCCGCGCACCGCGAACGTCACCGGCACCAGGTGCGGGACCCCCGCCGCCGACACCGTCGCCAGCCGCGCCACCCGTGCCGCCGCGAAGCGGGAGCGTGCCTCTTCCGGGGTCATGTCAGCGCGGGGGAGTCGAACGTCAGCGTCCCCAGGTCCGCGTCCAGCGTCACCGGCACGCCCAGCGGCACCGTGGGCGACGACGCCACGTGCCCGAACCCGAACTCCTCGACCACCGGCACCCCCAGCGGCCCCAGCCGCTCCAGCAGCAGCGAACGCACCTCCGCCGGGTCGCCGCACGCCGCCCACGAGCCCAGCACGATCCCGCGGACGCCGTCGAACCAGCCCGCGCGCAGCAGCTGCGTCAGCATCCGGTCCAGCCGGTACACGCTCTCCGTCACGTCCTCCAGCAGCACCACCGCATCACGCGCCGAACCCGCCTCCGGCGTTCCCAGCCCCGACGCCAGCAACGACAGGTTCCCGCCCGTCAGCACCCCCGATGCCCGCCCCGGCACCAACGCGGCGCCACCGCGGACGACGAGGTTCCGCTCGGGCTCGAACAACGCCCGCCGCAGGTGCTCGACCGCGAAGTCGTCGAACAGCACGCTCGCCGGCATCGGGGAGAACAAACTGGACAGTCCCAAGTGGACGTCCACCGCCCGGTGCAGCGCCGTGACGTCCGAAGACCCGGCCAGCACCTTCGGGCCCGCGTCCCGCAACGCCGCCCAGTCCACCAGGCCCAGCATCCGCTGCGCCCCGTACCCGCCCCGCGCCGCCAGCACGCAGCGCACGCCGGGGTCGAGCCACGCCTCGGTGAACTCCGCGGCCCGCGCCGCGTCCGAACCGGACAGGTACGGCGGCGATCCGGGCGAAGCACGCACGCACGGCCCGACCCGCACCTCGACACCCCAGCCGCTCAGCACCGGCAGCGCCTTCTCCAGCAGGTCCGCCGGCACCGGCCCGGACGGCGCCACCAGCGCCAGCGTGTCGCCGGCCCGCAACCGCGGCGGCCTCACCGGGACAGCTCCAGCCGCGGCACACCCGGCGTCTCGAAGCCCAGCACCTGACCGTAGAACGACAGCTCCGCCTCCAGCGCCGCCACGATCGTCGCCGCCTGCCGGAACCCGTGCTGCTCACCGGGGAAGCGCTGGTAGGCGTACGGGATGCCACGGCCGGCCAGCCCGGCCACGAACCGGTCCGCCTGCTCCGGCGGGCAGATCCGGTCTTCCAGGCCCTGCTGGAACAGCACCGGCCCGGCCAGCGTCCCGGCGTTCGCCAGCGGCGACCGCTCGAGGTAACGCTGCTTCGCCGACGGCAGCGGCCCGACCAGCCCGTCCAGGTACCGCGACTCGAAGTCGTGCGTGTCGCCCCCGGTCCCGGTCCACCCGGCCAGGTCCAGCACCGGGTACATCACCGTGCCCGCCCGGTACGTCTTCGTCGTGGTCAGCGACGCAGCCGCGGTGAACCCGCCCGCGCTGCCGCCGCGGATCGCCAGCCGCTCACCGTCGGCCAGCCCGGCCGCCACCAATGCCTCGGCCACCGCCACGCAGTCGGCCACGTCCACCACGCCCCACTGCTCGCGCAGCCGCTCCCGGTAGGCCCGCCCGAACCCGGTCGACCCGCCGTAGTTCACCGCCGCCACCGCGATGCCGCGGCTGGTGAAGTACGCGATCTCCAGGTCCAGCACCGGGAAGTGCTGCCCGGTCGGCCCGCCGTGGACCTGCACCAGCAACGGCGGCAGCTCACCCTCGGGCGCCTCGAACGCCGGGTTCGCCGGCCGGTACAGCACCACCGGCACCTCGTCGCCGTCCGCGGTCGTGATCACCCGCTCCTGCGGCACCGGCAGGTACTCCGACGGCGCCTCCGGCGGCGACGTCAGCTCCGTGACCGCCGAACCGCTCACGTGCACCACCGCCGCTTCCCGCACCGGACCCGCGGCGACGCCGGCGAACCCGTCACCGAAGGGGGCGAACCCCGTCGACGACCACGCCGTCAGCTCCTCGCCGAGCGGCGTCACCGAGCCGTCGGCCTCGTCGAGCACCGCCAGCCGGCCGCCCGCCAGCACCGCGTGCCGCCCGCCGCCCAGCGGGGCGAACCAGCGCGAGCCCGCCTTCCACAGCGGCCCGCCCAGCTCCCGCTCCACCGGCGCGAGGTTCACCACCGAGCCGTCCAGGCCGACCCGGTGCAGGTTCCACCAGCCGTCCGGGTCCAGCAGCGCCAGCAACGCCGACGACGTCTCCCACTCGACCTGGCAGACCGAGACGTCCGCGCCGCCGGCCAGCACCTCGTGCGGCCCGAACGACCCGTCCGCGGCGACCGGGGCCACGCACAGCTCGGTCCCGTCCCACGGCATCGCCGGGTGGTCCCAGCCGAACCAGGCCGCGTGCCGCCCGTCCGGGGACAGCTTCGCCACGGTCAGGAACCGGTGGCTCGCGGCCAGCACCCGCTCCCCGCCACCGTCGACCGCGATCGCGACGAGTTCCCGCTCGACGTCCGTCGGCCGCGGCCCGGTGGCGCGCTCCCGCACCGCCCACACCTCACCCGGCCGCCCGGCCCGCAGGTCCCCGTACCGGACGCCCTGCGGCTCGGCGGGCTCCGGTGTCAGCGGCACCACACCGGTTTCGCTCAGCGCGTAAACCCGCTGATCCACCCAGTGCGTGAACACCACGACACCGCCGGTGACCGCCCACGGCCGCCCGCCGTACTCGTGCAGCCGGTTGCGGACGTTCCACGGTGCCGGCAGGACGTCCTCCGTCCCGCCGGGAACGGCCTTCACCAGCGCGACCCGCCCCTGCTCACCGGGCCGCGCCTCGGCCCACCACACCTCGTCCCCGACGACGTCGAGCCACTGCGGGCCGCCGCCGGCGGCGGCCACCTCGGCGGCGGTGATGGGCGAAGACCAGGTTCCGTACGGGGAGATCCGAGACACCCCCAGAGGCTAGCGGCCCGCGAACCAGGGGCGGCGGATGCCGATCATGCCGCCGTGGCCTAGGGTCGACGGTGCTATGTCTCGCGTAATCCACGTCTTCCGCCAGCCGGATCGGTTCGTCGCCGGCACCGTCGGCGAGCCCGGCGATCGCACGTTCTACCTGCAAGCTTCCGAGGACGTGCGCACCATCAGCGTCACGATCGAAAAGCAGCAGGTCGTCGTCCTCGCGGAGCGCCTCAGCTCGCTGCTCGAAGAGGTCGCCAGCCGGTTCGGTGCCGACGTCCCCGATGACGCCCCGGACGACCTCGTCGACCTCGATCCCCTCACCGTGCCGGTCGAGGAGGAGTTCCGCGTCGGCACCATGGGCCTCGGCTGGGACGCCGACAGCAGCGCCGTCGTCATCGAGCTGCTCGCCATCACCGAGGGCGAGGTCGACGAAACGGTCGTGCTCGACGACACCGAGGAGGGCCCGGACGCCGTCCGCGTCTTCCTCAGCCCGGCCGCCGCCCGCGCCTTCGCCGAACGAGCCGACCGCGTCGTCAACGCCGGCCGCAAGCCGTGCCCGCTGTGCGGCGAGCCGCTCGACCCGGCCGGCCACATCTGCCCCCGGCAGAACGGCTACCGGCGCGAGACCGACGCGGACGAAGACTGACCATGGTCCCCACCCCCGACCCGGCCGACCCGGCGTCGCGCGAGCTGGTCACCCGCGGCCGCATCGACGTCGAGGGACGGCTGGTGGACGCCTCCAACGTCACCCTGTTCTGCGCCATCGAGCTCGACGGCGTCACCGGCCGGGTCGTGTACAAGCCGGTGTCGGGGGAGCGGCCGCTGTGGGACTTCCCCGACGGCACGCTGGCCGGGCGCGAGGTCGCCACCGCGATCATCGCCGACGCCACCGGCCTCGGCGCGATCCCGCCGACCGTGCTGCGCGACGGGCCGTTCGGTCCCGGCATGGTCCAGCTGTGGATCGAAACCACCGAGGACGACCTCGTCGAGGTCCTCCCGCCCGCCGAGCTGCCCGACGGCTGGCGCCCGGTGCTGCACGCCCACGACCGCGACGGCGAGCCTGCGGTGCTGGCCCACGCCGACCACCCCGGGCTGCGCGACCTCGCCGTGCTCGACATCGTCGTCAACAACACCGACCGCAAGGGCGGGCACCTACTGCCCGGCGTCGACGGCCGGGTCTACGGCGTCGACCACGGCATCTGCCTGCACACCGACCCGAAGCTGCGCACCGTGCTGTGGGGCTGGATCGGCGAGCCGGTGCCGCCGGACACCGTCGAGAAGCTGCGCAAACTGCGTTCCGAGCTCGACGGCGAACTCGGCGAGACCCTGGCCGAGCACATCACCCGCTTCGAGATCCGCGCCCTCGCCGAACGCACCGACCTGCTGCTCGCCGAAGGCATCTTCCCCGAGCCCGGCGACGACTGGCGCGCCATCCCTTGGCCCCTGTTCTGATCGACGCCGAGGCCCGAGCCCGGCTCGTCCGCCGCTTCGGCGCCGAACTCGCCGGCCCCTGGTGCGACGCGCTGCCCGGCCTGGTCGGCCGCCTGAGCGCGAACTGGGGCCTGACCGTCCGCGAGGTCCGGCCCGGCAACTCCGGCCGCACCCTGCTGTGCACCGGACCCGACGGTGACCCGCGGGTGCTCAAGCTGACCCCGGACCACGAAGTCGCCCGGCTCGAATTCGCCGGGCTCCGGGCCTGGGCCGGCTGCTCGCGGGCCGTGGAGGTCCTCGACACCGACCTCGGTGCCGGGGCGATTCTGCTCGAAGGCCTGGTCCCCGGCACCGAACTGCGCGGCCGCGAAGTGCCGTGGCCCGAGATCGGCGCGCTGCTCGCCGAGCTGCACGGCGTCGAGCCCCCGCCGGACCTGCCGCCGCTGACCGACCGGGTGACGTTCATGTACGACATCACCGAGCGCACCGTCCCCGGTTCCGCGGCCGAGACCGACCTGACCCCCGAAGTGCTCGCGAGGGCCCGTGCCCGGGCGATGGCGCTGGCCGGGGACGGCCCGGTCGCGGTCGTGCACGGCGACCTGCACCCGGGCAACGTCCTCGACGCCGGCCCCCGCCGCGGCCCGGTGGCCATCGACCCGCGCCCGAGCGTCGGCGACCCGGCCTTCGACCTCGCCGACTGGCTCTACCTGCCGCTGGCCGCCGGCGGCACGCTCGACGACGGCGTCGAGGCCCTCCGCCCGCACCTGCCGGGCCTCGACGCCGGACGCGCCCTCGCGTGGTGCGCCGCGCTGGCACCGCTGGCCGCCCACGCGCCGCTGCGCCGGGGCGAGCGCACGCCGTTCACCGACGCCCTGCTCGAACTGGCCCGCTGACCGGCGTGGCACGACCCCGCCGGGTCCCTCCGCCCACTAAGTTGCCTGGTCGTGCGCTCCCACTCCTATGACGACGACGTGCTCGCCGGCCGACGCCGCAAGAAGGTGCCGGAGGTCCCCGCCGAACCCGGTCTCGTGGTCGAGGACCCGGCCGGCGGCTTCTGCGGCGCGGTGGTGAAGATCGAGTACGGCAACGTCGTGCTCGAAGACGCCAAGGGCCGCCACCGCGTCTTCCCGCTCGCCCCCGCCGGCTTCCTGCTGGAAGGCAAGCCGGTGACGCTCGTGCCCTACCGCGCCCCGGCGAAGGCACCCGCCCGGCAGCTCTCGGCGTCCGGCTCGGTCAAGGTCCAGGGCCTGCAGGCCCGTGTCGCGCGCGACTCCCGCATCTGGGTCGAAGGCAAGCACGACGCCGAGCTCGTCGAACGCGTCTGGGGCCACGACCTGCGCGTCGAAGGCGTCGTCGTCGAACCGCTGGACGGCGTCGACGTGCTCGCCGACCGGATCGCCGAGTTCGGCACCGGTCCCGGCCGCCGCCTGGGCGTGCTGGTCGACCACCTCGTGCCGGGCAGCAAGGAGTCCCGGCTCGTCGGGGCGATCCGCGACGAGAACGTGCTGGTCACCGGCCACCCCTACATCGACGTCTGGGAAGCCGTGCGGCCTGAGGCGGTCGGGATCCGCGCGTGGCCGAAGATCCCGCGCGGCACCGAGTGGAAGCAGGGGATCTGCGACGCGCTCGGCTGGGGGCAACCTTTCGAAGGCTGGCAACGTGTCCTGAGCGGGGTGAGCAGTTTCCGCGACCTCGAGACCCCGCTCATCGGGGCCGTGGAGCGGCTCATCGACTTCGTCACCGAACCCGCCGAGGAGGACTGAATGTCCGATTTGTCCAAGGTCACGCGAAGGTTACGTCCCGTCACCGCGCCGGTGCGATCCGGCGCGATCTGAGAGCATGAAGCCATGTCTTGGGCACTGGTCTGGTTGATCGTCGGCATCGCCCTGATGATCGCGGAGGTCGTCTCCGGCGACTTCGTGCTGATCATGCTGGGGGTCGGGGCGCTGTTCGGCGCCGGGGCCGAGGTGCTCACCGGGAACCTGTTCATCGACGTCGCCGTGTTCGCCGTCGCCTCCGCCGGCATGCTCGCGCTGGTGCGGCCCGCGCTCAAGCGCCGCTTCCTCGCCGGCCCGACCCACCACACCGGCATCGACGCGCTGATCGGCGCCCGCGCCGTCGTCCTGTCCACAGTGGACTTCGAGGCGGGCCGGGTGAAGCTGGCCGGCGACGTCTGGTCGGCCCGCAGCATGTCCGAGCACCTCCCGCCCATCCAGCCCGGTACGTCGGTCACGGTCGTCGAAATCTCCGGAGCCACTGCCGTCGTGTCGGCCGAGCCGTGAGCCTCGGGCTCGTCACCGTCGGCGAAGGCCGCGCCGCGGTGATCGAACGGCTCGGGAAGTTCCGCGCCGTGCTCGGCCCCGGCCGCCACTTCGTCCTGCCCTTCGCCGACCGCGTCCGGGTGCGCGTCGACCTGGGCGAGCAGATCCTGACCGCCCCGCCGCGGCCCGTCGAGACCGGGGACGGCAAGGAAGTCGAGGCGGGGTTCGAAATCGTCTTCGTGATCACCGACCCGCGGCTGGCGACCTACACGGTCACGAACCCGGCGATCGCGATCGAGCAGCTCACCCGCACCGCGCTGCGGCAGGAAGCCGGCCTGACCACCGCCGAGCGCGCCGTCGCCGCGCCGGGGGACCTCCACCGTACAGTGTGGACGGTCCTGCACGACACCACCGGCCGCTGGGGCGTCGCCGTGAAGCAGCTCGAGCTTTCGGTGCGTCCGCCCGCGGCGCCGGGAACACCGTCCACCGCACAAGAATGGTACTAGGTAAGGGGAAATTCTCTTGACCGGATTTGTGATCGGGCTGGTCATAGCCTTGGCCCTGCTCGTGGTCATCACGATAGCCAAGGCGGTCATGGTGGTGCCGCAGGCGCAGTCCGCCGTGATCGAGCGGCTCGGCCGGTTCCGCACGGTCGCCTCGCCGGGCCTGAACATCCTCGTGCCGTTCCTGGACAAGGTGCGCGCCCGGATCGACCTGCGCGAGCAGGTCGTCTCGTTCCCGCCGCAGCCGGTGATCACCGAAGACAACCTGACGGTGTCGATCGACACGGTCGTGTACTTCCAGGTCACCGACTCGCGTGCCGCGGTGTACGAGATCTCGAACTACATCGTCGGTGTCGAGCAGCTGACCACCACCACGCTCCGCAACGTCGTCGGTGGCATGAGCCTCGAGCAGACCCTGACCTCCCGCGACTCGATCAACACCCAGCTGCGCGGCGTGCTGGACGAAGCGACCGGCCGGTGGGGCATCCGCGTGAGCCGGGTCGAGCTCAAGGCGATCGACCCGCCGCCCTCCATCCAGGACTCGATGGAGAAGCAGATGCGCGCCGACCGCGAGAAGCGCGCCATGATCCTCACCGCCGAAGGCCAGCGGGAGTCGGCGATCAAGACCGCGGAAGGCCAGAAGCAGAGCCAGATCCTCTCCGCCGAGGGTGCCCGCCAGGCGACCATCCTCGCGGCCGAGGCCGAGCGGCAGTCCCGGATCCTGCGCGCGCAGGGTGAGCGGGCCGCGCGCTACCTGCAGGCGCAGGGCCAGGCGAAGGCGATCGAGAAGGTGTTCGCCGCGATCAAGGCCGGCCGCCCGACCCCGGAGGTGCTGGCCTACCAGTACCTGCAGACGCTGCCGCAGATGGCGCAGGGCGACGCGAACAAGGTCTGGATGATCCCCAGCGACTACGGCAAGGCCCTCGAAGGCTTCGCCCGCGCGCTCGGCGCCCCCGGCGACGACGGCGTGTTCCGCTACGAGCCGCCGAAGGACGACGACGTCCCGGCCAAGCCCGACCTCGAGGACGACGAGGTCTCCAGCTGGTTCGAGACGAAGAGCGACCCGAAGGTCGCCGAGGCCGTCGCAGCCGCGGAAGCCGTGGCTCGCAAGGAGGTCCCGGCGATCGGGGCCTCGTCGACGCCGCCCGCGCGGCCGTCGATCCCGCGCCCGGCCCAGCCGCAGGCCGCGCCGGAAGAGGACGAGGACCGCGGCACGGAGGTCACCCCGGCGCCGCAGCCGCCGACCCCGCAGAGCGGCCAGCCCGCGCTGCCGCAGCCGCAGTCCCCGGCCGGCCCGCCCCCGGGTGCCCAGCAGTATCAGGGCCAGCCGGCACCGCAGTCGCCGCCCCCGGGCCAGTACGGCGGCCCGCAGCAGCAGAACCCGGGCAGCGGGCCCTTCCCGCAGCAGCCCCCGTTCGGCGGCCCCCAGGGCGGCCCGCGCCGCTGACCCGCAAAGCCGTGAAGGCCTCCTTACCGGCTCTATTGGCCGGTAAGGAGGCCTTCACGGCTTTTCAGCGCTGGTACACGGAAACGTCGTCGATGTCGGCCTTCGAGCGGTCCTTCAGCGCGATCACGCACGCCACCGTGACCACCGCCGACAGCACGATGTAGGCCGAGATCGAGTACGGCGTCCCGGTCGTGTGCAGCAGCCACGTCGCCAGCAGCGGCGCCGGGCCGCCCGCGAACACCGACGCCAGCTGGTAACCCAGCCCGGCGCCGCCGTAGCGCAGGTGCGTCGGGAAACTCTCGCCGATCAGCGCCGCCTGCGGGCCGTACTGCAGCGCGTGCGGGATGAACGACACCACGACCGCGGCGAACACCAGCGCGTGGCTGCCGTGCGCGAGGATCGTGAAGTACGGGAACGCGATCACGGCGGTGAACACGGCCCCGGTCAGGTACACCTTCTTGCGCCCGAAGCGGTCCGACAGCGCGGAGAACAACGGGATCAGCGCCAGCTCGCACGCCGCCCCGACGAGGACCGCGTTGAGCACGAACGTCTTGCTGAACTCGTGCCGCGCGACGACGTAGATCAGCACGTAGCTGGTGAACAGGTAGAACGGCATCTGCTCGCTGAACCGGACCCCGGCCGAGAGCAGGATTTCGCGCCAGTGGTGCCGGATCGCGTCCAGCACCGGCGTCTTCGCGGTCTGCCGGTTTTCGACGAGCTTGGCGAACATCGGCGTCTCGAGGATCTTCAGCCGGATCACCAGCCCGACCGCGACCAGGATCAGGCTGGCCAGGAACGGCAGCCGCCAGCCCCAGGAGTCGAACGCCGCGGGGGAGAGGGTCGCCGACAGCAGCGTCATCCCGCCGGTGCCGAGCACCAGCCCGACCGGGACGCCGATCTGCGCGAAACTGCCGAGCAGGCCGCGTTTGCGCTGGTCGCCCCACTCCATCGCGAGCAGCACCGAGCCGCTCCACTCACCGCCGATGGCGATGCCCTGCACGAGCCGCAGCAGCACCAGCAGCAGCGGTGCGGCGAACCCGATCGCCGACGTCCCGGGCAGCATCCCGACGACGCCGGAGGAGATGCCCATCAGCAGCAGGGTGACGATCAGCGTCGCCTTCCGCCCGATCCGGTCACCCCAGTGCCCGAAGATCGCGGCCCCGACCGGGCGCGCGGCGAACCCGACCGCGTAGGTGGCGAACGACTGCATCGCACCCGCGTAAGCACTCGACGCGGGGAAGAACAGGTGCGGGAAAACCAGCGCCGCCGCGGTGTTGTAGAGGAAGAAGTCGTACCACTCGATCGTCGTGCCGATGGCGCTCGCCAGCGCCGCCCGCCGCACTTGCACCCGCCCTGACCTGCTGTCCGGCTCCACCTTGTGAGTGACTCCGTTGTCGCCCAAGACCATCTCGCAACACCTCCGGTGACTGATGTCACACGACAGTGTGACGCTCGTCGACGGTTTCGGCGATCGATGACCGGATTCTCGTCCAGTCGGTGACCAACTAAGTGCAGATTCGGCAACTTTGCAGATTCGGCAAGTACGGCTATGGTGGACTCATGGACGCCCCAGGCCTGCGTGAGCGCAAGAAGCACGAGACGCGCATCGCGCTGAGCTGGGCGGCCATCCGGCTGACCGTCGAACGCGGCTACGACAACGTCCGGATCGAAGACATCGCCGCCGAGGCTGGGGTGTCCACCCGGACCTTCAGTAACTACTTCGGCAGCAAGGGCGAAGCCATCGTCGCCCGCCACCACGACCGGGCGCGGGCGATCGCCGCCGCGCTGCGGGAGCGGCCCGACGGCGAACCGATCTGG
The DNA here is from genome assembly GCF_033441515.1 of Amycolatopsis solani. Classification (NCBI taxonomy): domain Bacteria; kingdom Bacillati; phylum Actinomycetota; class Actinomycetes; order Pseudonocardiales; family Pseudonocardiaceae; genus Amycolatopsis; species Amycolatopsis solani. The sequence goes on along the minus strand of NZ_JAWQJT010000002.1, from coordinate 980,110 downwards.
GAGGCCGTCACCCAGGCGGCGCTCGAGGGGTTCCCGCTCGGCGAGCCCACCGGGCAAGCCGCCGACCGGTCGTGGATCGAAGGGCTGCGGCTGATGGTCGCGGAACCCGCACTGCAGGGCGAGTTCCAGAAAGCCGGCGCGGCGGCCGAAGCCGAGTTCGCCGCCGCCGTCGCCGAACGCACCGGCACCGACCCGGCCCGGGACATCTACCCGCGGCTGGTCGCCGGGGTCGTCGGGGCCGCGCTCACCGTCGTCACCCAGCAGTGGCTCGTCGCCGAGCCGCCCCCACCGCTCGAAACGCTCCTGCGCGACGTGTTCGGCCGGCTCGCCGCCGGCCTGCCCGAACCGCGCTGACCCTGCCCTGAATCCGCAGCTGCCCGCTCGACGGGCCATTTCGTGCTGCCTGCAGTGCTTGCCAGAGAAGGAGTTCCGCCATGGAAGACGTCGTCATCGCCGGAGCCGGGCCCAACGGCCTGATGCTCGCCTGCGAACTCGCCCTCGCCGGCGTTCGCCCGCTGGTGCTGGAACGGCTCCCCGAGCCGACCGCGGAGAACCGCGCCAACGGGCTCGTCGGCCAGGTCGTGCGCCTGCTCGACCGCCGTGGGCTCCACGAGCGGCTGGCCGGCCCGCTCGGCCCGCCCGTGCCGGCGTTCGTCTTCGGGGCGATGCGCCTCGACCTCACCCTGACCGAGCCGAACCCGCTCACGATCCTCGGCGTACCGCAGAAACGCGTCGAGGCGATGCTCACCGAACGCGCCGCCGAACTCGGCGTCGAAATCCGCCGCGGCCACGAACTCACCGGCCTCACGCAGGACGCCGACACGGTCACCGTCGACGTGTCCGGCCCCGACGGCCCCTCGCGGATCACCACCCGGTACCTCGTCGGCGCCGACGGCGGCCGCAGCGCGACCCGCAAGCTGGCCGGCATCGGTTTCCCCGGCGTGACGGAAGATCGCACGCTCTCCTTCTCCTCGCACGCACGCGTGCCCGCGGAGTTCGTCGACGCCGCGTCCGGTGGCGTGCGGGTGCCGGGGCACGGCGTGATCCCGCCGTTCTTCCACTACCGCACCGAAACCGGCCTGTTCGTCCACGCGCCGTTCCCCACCGGCCCGCTGATCAGCACCGTGGAGTGGACCGACGGCGAAGAAGCAGAAGACGAGCCGCCGATGACCTTCGAGGACCAGGTCGCCAGCGTCCATCGCGTCCTCGGCTTCGCCCTGCCGCTCGACCCGCCCGAAGGCGACGGGCCGCACCTGCTGCGGCGGTTGCGCGGGCGCAACACCCGGCTGGCCGACAAGTACCGCGACGGGCGCGTCCTGCTGGTCGGCGACGCCGCGCACATCCACTCCGCGATCGGCGGCCCCGGCCTCAACCTCGGCCTGCAGGACGCGGCCGCCCTCGGCTGGAAACTCGCCGCGGCGGTGCGCGGCTGGGCCCCGGCGGGTCTGCTCGACACCTACGAGAGCGAACGCCGCCCGGTCGCCGAACGCGTCGTCATGCACACCCAGGCCCAGTCCGCGCTGATCTCGCCGGGGAGCAACGTCACCGCGCTGCGCGAACTGTTCGGCGAACTGCTGCGGCTACCGGGCACCGTGCAGCACATCGCCGACCTGATGTCCGGCGCCGACGTCCGCTACGAACCGGCCACCGACCACCCCCTCGACGGCCGCTGGGCCCCGGACCTGGTGCTGGCCGACGGCACCCGCCTCGCCGAGCTGACCACGACGGCCCGCCCGCTGCTGCTGGACTTCACCGGCTCGCTCGGGGAAGAGCTGCGCGGCTGGACCGACCGGGTCGACCTCGTGCCGGGCCAGGCGCCGGGAGAGGTGACCGCGTTGCTCATCCGGCCCGATGGTTACGTCGCTTGGGCGTCGAGCTCGCCGGAACCGGGCGACACCGAGCGCAAGGCCCTGCGGGCGGCGCTGGAGCGGTGGTTCGGCAGCCCGGTTGACATGTAGGAGATCTCCTACGTATGGTCGGCGGCATGACGATCACGCACGTGCAGTTCCTGACCCTGCCGGTCGCCGACCACGCTCGCGCGCGGGACTTCTACGTCGGCAAGCTCGGCTTCGAAGCGCTCGTCGACCGCCGCACGCCCGAGGGCGGCCGGTTCGTCATGGTCGCGCCGAAGGGGGCGCAGACCGGCGTCGTGCTGACCGACCAGCAGGTCACCGGGATCGAGCCGGGCCCGCGGCACTTCCAGCTGCAGACCACCGACCTCGACACCGACGTGGCCGCGCTGCGGGCGGCCGGGGTCGAGGTGGCCGAGCCGCGGGAGCAGCCGTGGGGCCGGGCGACGTCGTTCCGGGACCTCGACGGCCACACCCTCGGCCTGCTCCAGCCGTCGGACCTCGGGAACGTGCCGCGCTGATGCCGGTCAACGACGACGTCTTCGCCGCGCTGGCCAGCCCGGCCCGGCGCCAGGTCCTGCGGCTGCTGCTGGACGGCCCGATGGCGGCGGGCGCGCTCGCCGAACGGTTCGACATGGCCCGGCCGAGCCTGTCGGAACACCTCCGGGTGCTCCGGGAGGCGGGCCTGGTCGCCGAGCAGCGGCAGGGCCGCAACCGCGTCTACCGGCTGGACGCGGCGCCGCTGGAAGAAGTCAGGGACTGGCTCACGCCGTACGAACGCTTCTGGCGCGGCAAGCTCGCCAACCTGCGTGACCTGCTCGACGAGGAGGAAGACCTGTGACCGAAGACGATCCCACCGCGATCCACGTCGACCAGTTCCTCGCCCACCCGGCCCGCAAGGTGTGGCGCGCGCTGACCGAACCCGACCTGCTCGAACGCTGGATCAGCATGCCCAACGACATCAAACCCGTGGTGGGGCACCGCTTCGAGCTGCTGGCCGAGCCGGTGCCCGCGGCCGGGTTCGCCGGCGGGCCGGTGGCGTGCGAGGTGCTGGAGGTCGAGCCCGAGCGCAAGCTCAGCATCCGCTGGGGTCCGCAGTGGACGGTCACCTGGCGGCTGGTCCCCGAAGGCACCGGCACCCGCCTGTTCCTCAGCCACGAGGGGTTCGACCCGGACGACGAGTTCCAGCGCGTCTCCCGCCGGATCATGGGTGGCGGCTGGCGGTCCCACGTGCCGCGCGCGCTGGCCCGATTGCTGGACACGCTGCCTGACCCGATCCCGTTACGATCGGGTGGTGAGCTCCGCGACCGCTGACCCCCACGCGTCGAAACCGCTGCGTGCCGACGCCCGCCGCAACCGGGCGCGGGTGCTGGAAGCCGCCGAGAGCGTGTTCGCCACCAAGGGCACCGGGGCGCCGACCGAAGAGGTCGCCCGCGCCGCCGGGGTCGGCATCGGCACGGTGTTCCGGCACTTCCCGACGAAGGAAGCCCTGCTCGAAGCGGTGCTCGTCGCCCGGCTGCGCCGGTTCGTGGACCAGGCCGAGGCCGCCGTCGCGGCGGAGTCCGCGGATCCGGGCGGCGCGTTCTTCACGTTCCTGACCAGCTGGATCGAGATGTCGAGCGCGAAGAACGCCTACTTCGAAGCGCTCACCGCGGCCGGGGTCACCGTGCCGGTGGCGAAGTCCGACATCGGCGCCCGCCTGATGGAGGCGCTCGGTGTGCTGCTTTCGCGCGCGCAGGGCGCGGGCGCGGTGCGCGAGGACCTCGTCGTCGGCGAGCTGATCACCATCATCATCGGGGTCGCGCGGGCCGCCGAGTACGCCGGCCCGGACGCGCGGCTGCGCGACCGGGCCGTGGCGATCCTCTTCGACGGCCTCCGCACGTCAGCGGGGCAGCGGCGCTGAGGCGACCGGCTCCAGCGTCGGGCGCTTCGCGCTGAGCGTGTCGCCGGACGACTCGCCCTTCACCCGCCGCCGCACCCACGGCAGCGCGTGTTCGCGCGCCCACTGCAGGTTCTGGCTGCGGCGCTCGGCCGGGCTCAGCACCGCACGCGGCGCCAGTTCCGGGGTGAGCAGCGGGTGTTCGACCCCGAGCACCCGCAGCACCTCGATCGCGACCTCGGTGTGGCCGAGCGCGTTGAGGTGCAGGCGGTCCGGCGCCCAGAACCGGCGGTCGCACAGCTGCCGCATCGACCACAGGTCCACCAGCAGGGCGTCGTGGCGGGCCGCGATGCCGCGCACGAGCTCGTTGTAGATCGCCACCCGGCCCCGGATGGCGCGGAACAGCGGGTCCTCGACGCCGTCGACCCCGGTGAACAGGATCAGGTGGGCGCCGGTGGCCCGGATCCGCGCGACGGCGGTTTCGTAGTCGACGAGCAGCGCGTCGATGTCCACCTTCGGGCGCATGAGGTCGTTGCCGCCGGCGTAGAGGCTGACCAGGTCCGCCTCCAGGGCGAGTGCCGGCTCGAGCTGCTCGCCGAGGATCTGCGGCAGCAGCTTCCCGCGGATGGCGAGGTTGGCGTACCGGAACTCCGGCTCACGAGCGGCGAGCTGTTCGGCGACGCGGTCGGCCCAGCCGCGCACCCCGTTCGGGGCGGCCGGGTCGTCGTCGCCGACGCCTTCGGTGAACGAGTCCCCCAATACCACTAAGCGCTTGCTCATGTCCGCAGTCTAAGCAGTCTGCCGGCTGTCCCGTTGCATGGCTCCTTCATCTCGGAGTACGTCAGTGGCCTGGACCAGATCGTCGATTCTCTGGCGACCTGACTGCCGAGGCGCACCCGATCCAGGTCATCCGTCTTCAAGCGCTGACCTGCCGGGCCCGGTGGTCGGCGACGTGCACGCGCGTCGCGCACCGCGTCGAGCAGAACCGGCGGCGGCCGTTGCGGGACGTGTCGACGTATGCCGTTTCGCAGCCTTCGCGACCGCAGATCCCCAGCCGGTCCGGGGCCTCGCACACCAGGTGGGCGAGGCCCCCCGCGGTGTAGGCGCGCACCCGGCCGACCGGCCCGGCGTCGGCCGCCGAGTAGTGCAGGTGCGGTGGCTTGTCGTCGTGGGTGGTGATGTACGGGCGGCACGCGGCTTCCGCCAGCAGCGCGTTGACCAGGTCCGGCCGGCTTTCCGGTGGAGCGGCAAACACCGGCCGCAACTGGCCGGCCCACTCGGCGATCCGGGTGGCTTCGGTGTCGGTCAGCGCCTGGATCGCCATGCCGTTGCGAACCATTCCGTCCAGCAGCTCGCTCGCGGACCCGGCGTTGACCAGGTCGGCGGCCACGAGCGCGGCCGGGCCGCCGTAAGGGTTGAAGTGCACTAACTCATTACAGCACGATCGAGGGCATGGACGTCAACCGTTGCCCCCGCTGCGGCTGGCCGCTCGCCGAACTGCCGGCGACCGCGGCCCAGCGCGCTTCCCACCGGCTCGACTACGTGCGCTGCGTCTGCGGCAGCTGGCTCGCCCGGCTCGACGGCGAAGTCGTCGGCGCCACCCGGCCGGCCCGGTGAATCAGAGGTCGAGCACGCCCGCCGCGTTGTCGTTCCACTGGTCGACGCGGCGGATGTACTCGTAGAGCGCGCGGCTGCCGCGGACCCAGCGGCCCTGGTCGGCGATCGCGAGGTCGTCCGCGCCGGCCCGGCGGGCCTCGGTGGCGAACCCGGAACGCAGGGAGTGCCCGGTCACCGGGTAGGGCAGGCCCGCGCGGACGCCGGCCCGGGTGAGGATCTGGTTGACGCCGGTGGTGCTCAGCGCGGGCTCGCCGACGTTGCCGTGCCGGTCGACGCGGCGGAACGCGGGTCCCTCGGCGATCCCGGCGCCCGACCGCCACGCGTGCCACGCCCGCACCGGGTCGGTCTCGGGGTTCTCGCGCCGCGGGACGACCATGTCGCCGGTGCTCTTGCCGTGCCGCACGGTCACCGCGAGCCCGCGGTCGTCGACCGGCTCGACGTCGGTGACCAGCAGGTTCGCCAGGTCCGAGCAGCGGGCGGCGATCGGGAAGCCGATGAGCAGCATCGCGCGGTCGCGGGCGCCGGACAGGGTGTCCGGGCAGGCGCGGGACATGGCCCGCAGGTCGGCGAGGGTCACCATGGTGGCCTTGCCGCGCCCGCGCTGGACGCCGTCCCTGGCCAGCCGCTGCCGGTAGCCCTTCAGCGCGCGCCAGGCGGCGCGGCTCGCTTCGGGGTCGACGACGACCTTGTGGTGCCGCAGCCCGGCGAGCGCCCCGGTGAGCCGCCGCTCGATCGTCGACGGCGCCGCCGGCGCGGCCAGCTCGGGCACTTCCGGCACAGTCCGTTCGTCCGGGCGCAGCGTGCGGCCGCGTTCGAGCCACACGACGAACCCGGTCAGCGCGCCGATCGTCGCCGACAACGGCGGGATCCCGGCCTCGGCGGTGTAGTCCAGCCACACCTGCCAGTCCTGGGCGTAGGCCTTGAGCGTGTTCGGCGGGCGCTGCCCGTCGACGTGCCGGGCCGCGGCCTCGTCCAGCAGCGCGAGCCGTTCGGCCGGACTGGCGGCGGCGAGATCGGCGTCGGTCACCGGTTGCAGGTCGGGCACGCGCCGAGGTTACGGGATGTCGATCTCCGCGGGCAGGAACCGGTCCAGGGCGTCGGCCACCTCATCGGGGCGTTCGAGGGTCTGGATGTGCGGGGCGCCGGGAACGACCTCCAGCTTCGCGCCCCCGCCGATCCGCGCGGCGACGGCGGCCATGCCGTCGATGGTGATCGACGCGTCGGCCTCCCCGGCGAGCGCCAGTGCCGGGGCCGGGAAGCCGCGCAGCCGCTCGTAGACGTCGAGTCCGCCGTAGCCACGCCAGATCGACGCCCACGTGACCGGGTCGAAGGAGGCGACGCACTCGCGGGCGTAGCGCACCCCTTCGGTGTCGGCTTCGAGCGCGGCGGCGGTGAACCACCGTTCCAGGGTCGGCCCGACCAGCGGTGCCATGCCGCCGGTCTCGGCGATGCGCGCGCGTTCCTCGAACGCCGCCGGAACCGGGCGGTCCGGCGCGCCCAGCAAGGTCAGCGAGGCGAACCGGCCGGGTGCGGCGACGGCGGCGGTCTGCGCGATCGCCCCGCCCAGCGACAACCCGGCGACGTGGGCGATGCCCAGCTCGAGCGCGTCGAGCACGGCCAGGAGGTCGGCGCCGGCGGCGGCCGTCGTGAACGGCAGCGGTGCGCCGGCGGCGGAGCCGTGCCCGCGGATGTCGTAGGCGAACACCCGCCGCCCGGTCGCGAGCCGATCGAGCACCGGGTCCCACATGCGGCGGTCCAGGCCCAGGGAGTGCACGAGCAGCACGGCGGGGCCGTGGGTGCCGCGGGTGGTCACGGTGGTCTCGTGGTCGGAAGCGCGAATCCTCATGCCTTGATCTTCCCGGCCTCGTCCACGCAAAATCCGTGCGGGACGCTGTCGATCCGCCCGGGCCCCGTTCGTTTCAGCGGTGACGACACCGAGGAGGACGACGTGAAGCACTACCTGCTCAGCATCTACCAGCCCGACGGCCCCACCCCGCCGCCCGACGTGCTAGACGGGATCGTGAAGCAGCTCGACGCGCTGAACGCCGATCTCAAGGCGGCCGGGGCCTGGGTGTTCGCCGGGGGCCTGCACCCGCCGTCGACCGCCACCGTGCTGCGGGCCCGCGACGGCGACACCGTCGTCACCGACGGCCCCTACGCCGAGGGCAAGGAGCACCTCGGCGGGTTCACCATCATCACCGCCCCCGACCTCGACGCCGCCCTCGCCTGGGGCGGGCGCCTCGCCGACGCTGTAGCGCCGCTGCCGGTCGAGGTGCGGCCGTTCAGCGGATGAGGATCGAAGACGTCTTCGCCGCCGAGTACGGCCGTGCGGTGTCGGTCCTGGTGCGGGTCTTCGGGGACATCGACGTCGCCGAAGAGGCCGTGCAGGACGCGTTCACCGAGGCCGTCCGGCGGTGGCCGGCCGCCGGGCTCCCGCCGAGCCCGGCGGGCTGGATCATCACCACCGCCCGCAACCGCGCCGTCGACCGCCTGCGCCGGGAGGCGGCGCGGGCGGACAAGTACGCCCAGGCGGCGCTCACGCACGCCGAAGCCGAGCCCGTGGAGGAGGGCGCCGTGCCCGACGAGCGGCTCCGGCTGATCTTCACCTGCTGCCACCCGGCGCTGGCCCGCGCCACCCAGGTCGCGCTGACGCTCCGGCTGCTCGGCGGCCTGAGCACGACCGAGATCGCGGCCGCGTTCCTGGTCCCCGAGCCGACGATGGCCCAGCGGATCGTCCGCGCGAAGAACAAGATCCGCGACGCCGGCATCCCGTACCGCGTCCCGCAGGACGCCGACCTGCCCGCGCGGCTCTCGGGTGTGCTGAGCGTGCTGTACCTGATCTTCAACGAGGGCTACGAGGCCAGCACGGGGGAGCACCTGGTCCGCGACGACCTGTGCGGCGAGGCGATCCGCCTCACCCGCGCGCTGGCCGGGTTGATGCCCGACGAGCCGGAGGTCTGGGGTCTGCTGGCGTTGCTGCTGCTCAGCCACTCCCGCCGCGCCGCCCGCACGACCCCGGACGGGTCGCTGGTGCTGCTGGCCGACCAGGACCGGTCGCGCTGGGACCCGGCGTTGATCGCCGAGGGGCAGGAGATCGTCCGGCGTTGCCTGCGGCGCAACCAGCCGGGACCCTACCAGATCCAGGCGGCGATTCAGGCCGTCCACAGCGACGCGCCGACCGATTGGGCGCAGGTCAAGGCGTTGTACGACCAGCTGCTGGCGGTCACCCCGACCCCGGTGGTGGCCTTGAACCGGGCGGTCGCGGTGGCCGAGGTCGACGGCCCGGCGGCCGGGCTGGCGCTGGTGGAGGCTCTCGATCTCCCGACGTTCGGGCTGTTCCACGCGATCCGCGCGGACCTGCTGGCCCGCGTCGGCCGCACGGGGGAGGCGGCCGAGGCGTATTCGGCGGCGATCGAGCTCACGGGCAACGGTCCTGAGCGGGAGTTCCTGCGGCGCAAACTCGGCGTCTGCGTGCGTCGCGGGTAGCCACCCAGTTTTCGAGGGGCCGATTCGGCCTCCAGGACGTTCTGGATTCGGATATGTGACCTTATCCAAACTTAGATGCTCGCCACACTATCTTCTGATTTTGAACAGCTGCTTCTAGTTCTGATCAGAAGCTTTGATAGGGTCCTGATCATGACGGAAGACGCTGGTCAGATCCGGGTTTGCGAGTACCGGCGATGCGGGGCGCCGCTGCCGCCCGCGGTGGGGCGCGGGAGCCGGGCGCGGTTCTGCCAGGACGGGAAGACCTGGGGGCGGCGGAACCTGAACTGCCGGGACGCCGAAGCCGTGCTGGCGGACGCCGAGTCGCTGCGGGAGAGCGACACCGAGCTGGACGACACCGCCGTCACCGCGCTCGCCGGGCAGGTCGACCGGGTGCTCGAGCCGGCTCGCGGGCTCGTGGAGACGCTCACGACGCTGCGCCACCAGCTCGAGGCGACGACCGCCGCCGCGCTGGCCGAGCGGGATGCGGCGCTGGCCGAGGCCGATGAGCACCGGCTGCACCGGGGGCGTGCCGAAGCCGCCGCCGCGCAGGACCGGGACGAGGCCGAAGCCGCCGTCGCCGCGGCGAAAGCCGCCGAGCAGGACAAGGCCGCCGCGCTCCGGGAGCGGGACGAGGAGCGCGTGGCCCGCCGCGCGGCCGTGCAGGAGCAGCAACGAGCCGAGGGGCAGCTCGCCGCGGTCCGGGACGAACTCGCCCGGGTCGCCGATCGCGCCGACGCCTCGGCGGCCCTGGCCGGCGAACGCGCCGCGGTGATCGCCACGCTGACCGCCGAACTGGCCGCCGCCCGGACCGCCGTCGACGAGGAACGCGGGCGAAGTCAAGCCGCCGAGGCAAGGGCCGAGGCCGCCGAAAGCCGCGCTGAGGCCGTCCAGGGGCGGCTCGACCTCGCCCGCGAAGAACATGCCAAGGCCGTCGCGGCGCAGGAGGAGCGTGCCCGGGTCGACGCCGAACGCCTGCGGGCCGGGTTCGACCGGCGGCTCGCCGAGACGCAGGCCGCGCATGAGCAGACCGTCCGGTCGATGCACGAGACCACCACGAACCTGGGCGCCGAACTGCGGACGGCGCTGGGCCGGGGCGACGCCGCCGAGCGGGAGCTGGTCCGGGTGCTCACCGTCGTGCGCGAGACGCCGGAGCTCCCCGAAACACTTAAGCAGTTACTTGACCAACCAGAGCAGCAGGCATAACTTAAGTAGATGCTTAACCATGAGGGGTCGCTGGACCTGGTGTTCCGCGCCCTGGGCGACCGGACGCGGCGGGCGCTGGTGGAGCGGCTCGTGCGCGGGCCGGCGTCGGTCAGCGAGCTGGCCGAGCCGCTGACCATGTCGCTGGCCGCGGTGGTGCAGCACCTCCAGGTGCTGGAAGCCGCGGGGATCGTGCGGTCGGAGAAGGTCGGCCGCGTCCGCACCTGCCGGCTCGAACCGGAGGTGCTGCGCGCCGGCGAGCACTGGCTGGGGCGGCAGCGCACCACGTGGGAGGGCAGGCTCGACCGGCTCGGCGACTTCCTCGCCGGGCCGGGGACCTCGGAAGGGAGCACGTCATGACCGTCAAGCACGCCACCTTCACCCTCGAACGCACCTACCCCGCGCCGCCGGAGCGGGTCTTCGCCGCGTGGGCGGACCCGGCCGCGAAGGCCCGCTGGTTCGTCCCCGACGGCACGCACACCCTGGACTTCCGGGTCGGCGGCACCGAAACCGTCGACGCGCTCGGCCCGGACGAAACGAAGCTGCACGTCACCTCGACCTACCACGACATCGTGCCGTCACGGCGGATCGTCTACGCCACGACGCTCAGCGGTGGCCAGGCGCTCGCCACGGTCTCGATCACCACGGTCCAACTCGAAGCCGACGCCGACGGCACCCGGCTGACCCTGACCGAGCAGGGCACGTTCCTCGACGGCGCCGAGAAACCGGAGTGGCGCGAGCAGGGCACGGGCGACTGGCTCGACCGGCTGGGCGAGGAGCTGAAGTGACCGCCGCGCTCGTCGAAGCCCGGGTCGCGGCCGTGGCGGCGAAGGACGTCGAGGCCCTCGTCGCGCAGTACGACGAGGACGTCACGCTGTTCGACGCGGTCGGCGCGCTGGCGGACCGGGGACGCGACGCCGAACGGGCCCGGCTGGCTCAGTGGTTCCGCGCCTACCGCACGGAGATCGGCCTGCGGATCGCCGACCTCGAAGTGGTCACCGGCGGCGACGTCGCCTTCGCGCACTACCTCTTCGAAGTCAGCGGCACCATGACCGACGGCACCGAGGTGGCGATGTGGGTGCGGTCCACCGTCGGGTTCCGGCGGGACGACGACGGCTGGAAGATCGTGCACGAGCACAGTTCGGTGCCGTTCGACGCCGCCACCGGGGCCGCGCTCACGACGCTGGTTCCCGCGTCCGGTACTGCTGCGGGCTGACGCCGAACTCCCGCTTGAAGGCCGTGCTGAGCGCGAACGCGCTGCCGTACCCGACCTGGCGGGCCACCGACCCGATCGTGGTTTCCCGGTGCTGGCGCAGCAGGTCCGCGGCCAGCGCGAGCCGCCAGCCGGTGAGGTAGGCCATCGGGGTCTCACCGACCGCCACGGCGAAGCGGCGGGCCAGCGCCGCACGGGAAATGCCGGTGGCCGAAGCGAGATCGGCGACCGTCCACGGTTCGGCGGGCTGGTGCTGCAGCAGCCGCAGCGCCTGGCCGACGACCGGGTCGTCGTGGGCGCGGTACCAGGCGGGCGCGGTGGTGTCCGGCCGGTCGAACCAGGCTCGCAGCGCCGCGATCAGGAGCAGGTCCAGCAGCCGGTCGAGGACGGCTTCCTGGCCCGGCACGTCCCGCCCGATCTCGGCGGCGAGCAGCGCCACCAGCGGGGTCGGCCAGTCGGCGGCGCGCAGGACGATCAGCGCGGGCAGGGCCGCCAGGAGCCGTTTGCTCAGCTCGCCTTCCATCGTGTACGTCCCGGTGAGCAGCACGACCGGGCCGTCGCTGCCGTGGCCCCACGTGCGGACGCCGAGACCGGTGAGCTCGGTCAAGTGCCCGCCGTCGGGGGTGCGGCACTCCTGGCCGGGCAGGATGATCGCCTGCGGCGGCGTGCCGGGGTGGTCGGCGACCAGGTACGGGTCGGGGCCGCGGGCGATCGCGACGTCGCCTTCGCTCATCGAGACCGCTTCGCCGCCGTCGGGCACGATCCACGCGTCGCCGCGGACCACCGCCACGACGGTCAGCGGCGCTTGGTCTTCGATGCGCAGTGACCACGGCGGGGTCAGTACCGAGCGCAGCAGGAACGCGCCGTGGGCGCGAGGTCCGTCGAGCAGCGCGGCGAGCGGGTCCATACGCCCAAGTGTAGACGCTGGAACATGCCATCGAGCCTGTGAACTATGGAGAGTCTCACCGATCGCCGGTTGACTCACTGCCATGACAACGAACTTCTTGGTGGTGGGCGGGACCGGCAAGTCCGGGCGCCGGGTGGCGGACCGGCTGCGGGAGCGCGGCGAGGGCGTGCGGATCACCTCGCGCCGCGGCGCGCCGCCCTTCGACTGGGCCGATCGAGAGAGCTGGAAGCCCGTGCTGGACGGCGTCGATGCCGTCTACCTGACGTACTACCCCGACCTCGTGGTGCCGCAGGCGGCCGGTGACGTCCACGCGTTCGCCGAGCTGGCCGTGGCGAGCGGCGTGCGGCACCTGGTGCTGCTCTCCGGCCGCGGTGAGGAAGAAGCCGAGGCGTGCGAGCAGATCGTGCGGGACGCCGGCACCGGCTGGACGATCCTGCGGTGCAGCTGGTTCGCGCAGAACTTCAGCGAGCACTTCCTCCTCGACGCGGTGCGCGGCGGCGAGATCGCGCTGCCGGCCGGCACGGTGACGGAGCCGTTCGTCGACGTCCGCGACATCGCCGACGTCGCCGTGCGCGTGCTGACCGAGCCCGGGCACACCGGGCAGCTCTACGAACTGACCGGGCCCCGGCTGCTGAGCTTCGCCGACGCCGCCGCGGATATTTCCGCCGCCGCCGGGCGGGATGTCCGCTATGTTCCGGTTTCCGGGGCGGAGTTCGCCGCGGGCGCGGCCGCTCAAGGGGTGCCGGACGCCGAGATCGGCGCGCTGGCCGAGTTGTTCGGCCGGGTGCTCGACGGGCGCAACTCGTCGCTCACGACCGACGTCGAGCGGGTACTGGGCCGCCCGGCGACGGACTTCGCGGACTACGCCCGCGCGGCCGCGGCGACCGGGGTCTGGGCCCGGTGACGGAGAAGGGGAAACCGATGTCCACTGTGGTGCTGGTGGCCGCGCTGGTCGCGGCGGGACTGATCGCCGGGCTGTTCTACGCCTACGCCTGCTCGGTGCTGCCGGGTTTGGCGCGCGGGGACGACAAGACGTTCGTGGAGGGGATGCGGGGGATCAACGTCGCGATCGTGAACCCGGTGTTCATGCTGACGTTCCTGGGCGCGCCGGTGCTGGCGGGCGTGGCGGTGTTCCTCGACACCGGGGCGCGGCCGTGGGTGATCGCCGGGTTCGCGTTCCTGGTGGCGATGCTCGTGATCACCGGGGTGGTGAACGTCCCGCTCAACAACGCGCTGGACGCCGGCGGTGACGACTACGCGGCGGTGCGGGCGCGGTTCGAGGCGACGTGGGTCCGCTGGAACGTCCTGCGCGCGGTGGTGAGCACGGCCGGCTTCGGCTGCCTGGTCGCGGCCGTGCTCACCCGGCGGTCGTGAGTGGTAAGTCGGGTTCTAACCCGACTTACCACTCACGACCCGGCGACGCGGAAGAGCAGGTCGGTCACCCACTGGGCGGGGTCCGGTACTTCGAGGGGGTTGCTGCGCAGCACTTCCAGGCGGCAGCCCCACTCCTCGCCGTCGGGCCCTTCGCGGCGGTCCCACTCGACGCCCTCGGCGGCGCCCCACTCGAGGACCGACGCGGTCGCTGCGGCCAGGCCGGCGGGCGCGCCGACGTAGGTCTCCAGGACGTACCGGCCCGCGGGAAGCTCGTCGGCGAAGGCGGGGGCTTCCGGGGCGAAGCCGCCGTCGACGGGCACGCCGGCTTCGACGATGAACCGCATCCCCGGGTGCAGCACGCGGTAGCGGAAGAACGGCGCTCCGGCCGGGGCGACGCCGTGCGCGGCGAGGGTTCCGATCAGCGGCGGCAGCCGGTCGGCGAGGCGCGGGAACTCCGGGCTGGCGAGGGTGGCGCGCTCGGCGACGTACAGCTGGGCCCGCCGCTCGACGATCGCGGGCATCAGGCGAAGTCCGCCGGTCCGAGCATCGGCCGGACCTCGATGCTGCCGTAGGTGGCGGCGGGGTGCTTGGCCGCGATCTCGAGGGCTTCGTCGAGGTCGTCGCACTCGAGCACGACGAAACCGCCGATCTGTTCCTTGGCCTCGGTGAACGGCCCGTCGGTGAGCAGGACTTCGCCGTCGCGGACGCGGATGGTCGTGGCTTCCGACGGCGGGCGCAGGCCTCCTCCGCCGTGGATCTTGCCGCGGCGCTCCAGGTCCTCGCCCCAGCCGCCGCAGCCGTCGTTCTGGTGCTCCTCGGCGCTCTCGTCACCGGCGATCATCAGCAGGTACCGCATGTCAGCATCCTTCCAGGACGGTGCGCAGGCGCGCGGCGAAGGCGGCCGGCTCGGCTTGGAAGCCGCCGTGGTCGCCGGGGAACGGTTCGGCGCTCAGCCCGAGGTCGGCGGCCAGGCCCAGGCCCGCTTCGTGGGCGGGCAGGCCGGCGGACTTCTCCCCGACGCCGACGACCAGCCGCGCGGACGTCGCCCGCAGCGCGTCCAGGTCGGGCTCGTAGGCGCCGATGGCGGCCATCAGGTGCCCGAAGAAGTAGGCGAAGTTGCCTTCCATCACCTTCATGTGGGCCAGCTCTTCAGGCGTCGGGTCGGCGGGCGGGGCGATGTCGAAGCCGGCCATCTCCATGAACGCGGCGATGGCGGCGCCGATGCCGTGCTCGCGGTAGATCGCCGGGATGTCCGGCCCGTCGAGGACGTCGGGGCCGAGGTACCGCGTGACCGGCGGTTCGTGCAGCACGGCGGTGCGGACCCGGCCGGGGTGGCGCACGAGGTGTTCCAGCAGCGTGATGGCACCGCCGCTGCTGGCCAGGACGTCCACCGGACCGCCGCCGAGCTCGGTGAGCAGGCGGTGCACGTCGTCGGCGTGTTCGCGGATGGTGTCGCGGCCCGGCTCGCCGTGCAGGGGGCTGCGGGAGATGCCGCGGGGGTCGTAGGTGACGACGGTGTGGTCCTCGGCGAGCAGGGGCCGGATCGGGGCGAACATGGTGGCGTCGGCCGCGCCGCCGGGCACGAGCAGCAGGAGCGGGCCGGTGCCGGTGACGTCGTAGGTGAGGGTGGCGCCGGGAACGTCGAGGGTGGTCATGGGGTCTCCTCCGGTCGGGGTTCGTCTTCCCGACGAACGGGAGCCGCCCGGAAGGACAGCGTCTCCGAAATTCTTCGTGTGAGGTACGCGCGCTCGGCGTCGGTGGGCGCGAGCTCGCGCGCGGCCGCGTAGCTGCGGGCGGCTTCGTCGTGGCGGCCGAGCCGGCGGAGGAAGTCGGCGCGGGTGGCCGGCAGCAGGTGGTAGTTCGCGAGGTCCAGTTCGTCGAGCAGGGCGAGGCCGGCCTCGGGGCCGTCGGCCATGCCGACCGCGACGGCCCGGTTGAGGGCGACGACGGCGCTGGGGACGAACTTCCGCAGCTCGCGGTAGAGGCCGGCGATCTGGGGCCAGTCGGTGTCGGCGGCGCGGGTGGCGGTGGCGTGGCAGGCGGCGATGGCGGCCTGGATCTGGTACGGCCCCGGGCGGCGGCGCCGCAGCGCGGTCTCCAGGACCTGGGTGCCTTCGGTGATGGCCTCGGTGTCCCAGCGGGTGCGGTCCTGCTCTTCGAGGGGGACGAGCTCGCCCTCTTCGCCGACGCGGGTGGCGCGGCGGGCGTGCTGGAGCAGCAGGAGCGCGAGCAGGCCGAGCGCTTCGGGTTCGTCGGGCATCAGCCCGGCGAGGACGCGGGCGAGGCGGACGGCTTCGGCGGCGAGGTCGGGGCGTTGCAGGTCGGGTCCGGCGCTGGCGGAGTAGCCCTCGTTGAAGGTCAGGTACAGCACGCCGAGGACGGCGTTGGTGCGTTCGGGCAGCAGGTGCGCGGGCGGGACGCGGTAGGGGATGCGGGCGTGGCGGATCTTGCGCTTCACCCGCACGAGCCGTTGCGACATGGTCGCTTCCGGGACGAGGAACGCGCGGGCGATCTCGGCGGTGGACAGCCCGGCGAGGGTGCGCAGCGCGAGCGCGACCTGGGCTTCGGTGGCCAGCGCGGGGTGGCAGCAGGTGAAGATGAGCCGCAGCCGGTCGTCGGTGACGCCGCTGTCGTCGGATTCCCCGCCTTCGGGCACGTGCACGCGGCCGGCCTCCTCGAGCTTGGCGGCGCCGACGGCGTCGCGGCGGAGCCGGTCGGTGGCGCGGTTGCGGGCGGCGGTGGTCAGCCAGGCGCCGGGCTTGCGCGGGACGCCGTCGCGGGGCCAGGTGCGCAGGGCGAGGGCGAACGCCTCCTGCGCGCACTCCTCGGCCAGGTCCCAGTCGCCGGTGACCCGGATGAGGGTGGCCACGACCTGGCCCCACTCCTCGCGGAACGCCTCGGCGACCGCGGTTTCGACGTCCACGCCTGCTCCTCCCGCCGGTTCACCCACCCGACGAACGGCGAGGGCCGGGACCGACAGCCGCTGTCTACTCGGCCGGGCCGCTACTTGGTTGCGGCGGCGTGGCAGGCGCCGAACCCTTCGGCGCGGGCGACGATCCGGCCGCCTTCGACGCGCACCGCCGCTTCGGTGGCGTCGCTGACCGCGGTGATCCCGGCGGCCGCGGCGAGCTCGCCGCTCGCGTCGCAGACGATCCGCAGCCGGGGGTGCCGTGGGGGCGTGATCGCCTGGTCGAGGCAGCCGCGCAGGTCGGCGACCGCGAGGCGGGCCAGCGGGGCGAGTTCGCCGGGGTCGCTGGTGACGAGGACGGCGGTGACGTCGGCGCCGGCGCGGACGGCTTCTTCGAAGGCCGAGGCGCGGTGCAGGCCGAGGATGGTGACCACGCCGTCGCCGGGCTCGACCGCGTCTCCGGTGAGGAGGTCCACGGCCGTGGGCGGCTGCCAGCGGGTGTCGGCGGGCTGGGCCTGGGTGGTGATCGGCGGGACTGCGGGCCAGTCGTCGCGCAGGCCGAGGTCGAGCAACGCGGCGCAGGCGGTGACGATGTCGAACGGCTCGCCGAAGCCGGGTGCGGCGGCGGCGAGCTGGCTCGCGCCGTGCAGGGTCGTGAGCGCGGCCTCGGCGACCCGCACGAGCCGCCGTCCCGGGCGGGCGCGTTCGAGGGCGAGGCCGAGCAGGATCGCGTTCACGCGCATGAGCTGCGCGAACGGGCGCCGGGTGTGGTCGTCGGCGAGGACCTCGGGCAGCAGGTCGCGGGCGAGGCGGGCGTCTTCGGCGTCGCTGTCGGTGGCCAGCGGCAGGCGGGCGACCCAGGCGCGGGCGAACGCGGCCAGGACGTCGGCCGCGCCGGCGTCCGCGGGCGGGGTGGCGGGGCGGGGTGCGCGTTCGGCGAGGTCGGCCAGTACGGCGAAGTACAGGGCGCGTTTGCCGGGGAAGTTGGAGTAGACCGCGCCGCGGGTGAGCTCGGCGCGGTCGGCGATGACGTCGATCTTGGCGTCGCGGAAGCCGCGGCGGGCGAACTCGTCCCGGGCGGCGGCCAGGACCCTGGCGCGGTTGCGTTCCTGGGTTTCCGCCCTGCTGAGCCTGACCATCGTCCTCCTTGCCGCGGTGTCGTGGCTCAAGATACCGTGACCACTGAGATGACATGAACATCTGATTTGAACATCTGGAGTGGTGGATGACCCCCGAAATCGATCTCACGGACCTCGCGGTCCTCACCGACCCGTTCACCGCCTACGACCGCGCGCGGGAGACGAGCGCGGTGGCCAAGCTGGTCATCCCCGGGTTCGGCCCGTTCTGGGCGCTGACCCGCTACGCCGAGGCCCGCGCGATGCTGGCCGACCCGCGGTTCGAGGTCCGGTCCGAGAGCTTCATGCGGCCGCCCGGCATCCCCGAGCACTGCCTCGAATACATGAAGACCATGTCCGAGCAGGACGGGCCCGAGCACCTGCGGCTGCGGCGCCTGGTCGCGCCGGCGTTCACCCCGAAGCGCGCCGCCCAGCTGCGCCCGCGCCTGGCCGCCATCACCGGGAAGCTGCTCGACGCGCTGCCCGCGCACGCCGAGGACGGTGTCGTGGACCTGGTGGCGCACTTCGCGCGGCCGCTGCCGATGGACGTCATCTGCGAGCTGGCCGGCATCCCGGACGCCGACCGCCCGCGCTGGCGCGAGTACGGCGCCGCGGTAGCGAGCGGGATCGGGCCGGACTTCAGCGCGGCCATCCCGGCGATCATCGAGGGCGCGAAGGAAGCCGTGGCGCGCAGCCGGGCCGAGCCGGGCGACGACCTCATCGGCGACCTCGTGCGCGCCCAGGACGACGACCGGCTCACCGACACCGAGCTGGTCACCCTGGTCTGGCACCTGGTGCTGGCCGGGCAGACGCCGGTGAACCTCGTCGCCAACGCCGTCGAAGCCCTGCTGCGGCACCCGGACCAGCTGAAACTGCTGCGAGCGGACCCGGCGTTGTGGCCGGGCGCGGTCGAGGAGCTGATGCGCTTCTGCAGTCCGCAGCTGCTGACCACGCCGAGGTTCGCGCGTGAAGACGTCGAGATCGACGGCGAGCTCGTCCGGGCGGGCGAGCGGGTGACGGCGGCGATGGTGGCCGCCGACCGCGACCCGCGGGTGTTCGACGGCGCCGACCGCCTCGACGTCACCCGGCAGGGACCCGCGCAGCTGGGGTTCTCGCACGGCCCGCACTTCTGCCTCGGCGCGTCGATCGCTCGGGTGGAGACCGAGGTGGCGCTGTCGATGCTGTTCGACCGCTACCCGGGCCTGACCCTGGCCGGTGACGTGCCGCGCGCGCCCGACGGCGGGACCTGGCGCCCCGCGGCGCTACCGCTGGCGCTCTGACACCAGCGCTTCGATGCCGTCCAGGACACGGGCGAGGCCGAAGCGGAAGGTGTAGGCGGGGTTCTCCGCGGCGTTGTGGGCTTCGCCCGCGGCCTGCCCGACCCGGGAGGAGATCGGGTAGTGCGCCGCGTCGGCGGCCGGGATGCCGGCCAGCACCGGCGCGGCGCGCTCCCACCACTGCGCGTCGGTCAGGCCGCTCGTGCGGACCAGCCGGGCGTTGTCGAGGGAGCTGCGCGCGGTGGTCCGGACCAGGCCGGTGACGAGGCTGACCACGGCGTCCATTTCGACGTCGTCGAGGCCGATGCCCTCGACCGCGCGCAGCTCGTTCTCGTACTTGGCGAAGCTGTGCGGGCCGAGCGCCGAGCGGCTGGTGGTGACCTGCAGCAGCCAGGGGTGCGCGTGGAACAGCGCCCACAGGTTTTCGGCGATCCCGGTCAGTGCCGCCCGCCAGCCGAGCCCGGCCGCGGGGGCCGGGAGCTCGCCGTGGACGTGGTCGATCATCAGGTCGAGCAGCTCGGCCCGGCCCGGCACGTAGGTGTAGAGGGACATGGGGGAGACGCCGAGGTGCTCGGCGACGCCGCGGATGGTGACCGCCTCGATGCCGTCGGCGTCGGCCAGGGTGACCGCCGCGCGGACGACGTCGGCGGTGCTCAGTTTCGGTTTGGGGCCGCGGCGCGGGGGCGCCGAGACGCCCCAGAGCAGCTCGATCGCCCGCCTCGGGTCGCCGTCGCCGTTGTCCTCGGTGCTCACGCCGGTCATTGTGCCCACCCAATCTCCGTACGCTGTACAAAGTTGTGCTAACCTCTTCTACGTACAACGTACAGAGTTAAGGGGGAGCATGACTCCGCAGATCCACGCCGAAGGGCTTCGCAAGCGCTACGGCGACGCGTACGCCCTCGACGGGTTCGACCTCTCCGTCCCGGCGGGCACCTTGTGCGGCCTGCTCGGACCGAACGGCGCGGGCAAGACGACGGCCGTGCGCGTGCTGTCCACGCTGCTGCGCCACGACGGCGGCGTCGCCCGGGTGGCCGGCTTCGACGTCGCCACTGAATCAGCGAAAGTGCGGTCCGCGATCGGGCTGGTCGGCCAGCACGCCGCGGTCGACGAGATCCTGTCCGGACGGCAGAACCTGGTGCTCTTCGGCCGGCTGCACCACCTGGGCCGCCGCGAGGCAACGCGCCGCGCCGACGACCTGCTCGAGCGGTTCGGGCTCGCCGAAACGGGGGCGAAGCCGGTGTCGGCCTACTCGGGCGGGATGCGGCGGCGGCTCGATCTGGCCGCGTCGCTGCTGGCGACCCCGCGGGTGCTGTTCCTCGACGAGCCGACGACCGGGCTGGACCCGCGCAGCCGCCTCGAGGTCTGGCGGGCCGTGCGGTCACTGGTCGCCGACGGCACGACCGTGCTGCTCACGACCCAGTACCTGGAGGAAGCCGACCAGCTGGCCGACCGGATCTCCCTCGTCGAGCGCGGCCGCGTCATCGCCGAAGGCACGCCGGCGCAGCTGAAGGGCTCACTCGGCGCGACCCGGATCGAGCTGGTGCTGACCGACCCGGACGACATCGGCGCGGCGACGGCGTTGCTGGCCCGGGTCACCGGCGCCGAGCCGGTCACCGAAGAACTGCGGGTCAGCGCGCCGGCCGAGCCGGCCATGCTGACCGATGTCGTGCGCGAGCTGGCGGCGACCGAGCTGGCGTTCGCCGACGTGGCACTGCGGCACCCGACGCTCGACGAGGTCTTCCTGGAGCTGACGGGGGTGGCGCGATGAGGTGGGCGATCGAAGACGGCTGGACGCTGACCCAGCGCTACCTCGCGCAGCTCGCGCGGCGCCCGGCCCGGCTGGCCACCGTGGTGGCGTTCCCGATCCTGATGGTGCTCATCTTCGCCTACCTGCTCGGCGGCGGCATGACCGTGCCCGGCGGCGGCTCCTACCGCGAGTTCCTGATGCCGGGGATGTTCGCCATGACCATGGCGTTCGGGTTGTCGGGCACGATGATCGCGGTGCTCGACGACGCGGCGAAGGGCGTCACCGACCGGTTCCGGTCGCTGCCGATGGCGTCGTCGGCGGTGCTGACCGGCCGGGTGGCCGCGGACCTGGCGAACGCGGTGCTCGCGCTGGCGGTGCTGCTGGGCTGCGGGTTCGCCGTCGGCTGGCGCCCGCACGGCTCCCTCGGCGAAACGCTGGCCGCGATCGGGCTGCTGCTCCTGCTGCGCACGGCGCTGGTGTGGGCGGGGATCTACCTGGGGCTGCTGACGTCGGACCCGTCGATGGTGACGCTCGCGCAGACCCTGGAGTTCCCGTTCGGGTTCCTCTCCAGCGCGTTCGTGGCGACCGCGACGATGCCGGCGTGGCTGGGAACCGTGGCGGAGTGGAACCCGTTGTCCTCGACGGTGACCGCCGCGCGGGTGCTGTTCGGCAACCCCGGCGCGGCCGGGACGTCCTGGGTGAGCACGCACCCGGTGCTGATGGCCGTGGTCTGGCCGCTGGTGCTGCTCGCGGTCTTCGTGCCGCTGTCCGTGCGCCGATACGAGAGGCTGGGGAACTGAACGTCGACTTCACACCGGGGGAACCACCACGGACGGGACGGCTGGTCCTCGACGGCCGCGAGCTGTCCATGGTGGACGGGCTCGGGGAACTGCTGCGCGAACCGGACGGGTTCTGGGGGACCGCGGCCACGGCGGCGCTGCGGCTGGTCGCCGCGGGACGGCTGCTGCCGGGGGTGACCGCGGCCGGGTACGACGCCTGGCGCGCCGGGCCGCTCGAACCGGCCGAAGCCGCGTGGCTGCGCGACCTCGCGGCCGCGATGCCACCGGACGACCGGGCGCCGGAGCCGCTGCTGCGGGCGTTCCTCGACGCCGTCGCCGACACGCTGCCCCGCACGCCCGCCGCGGCGAAGGCAGCCGGGACGCGGCTGTTCGCCGCGGTCGCGCCGCAGCGGGCCGAGCCGCTGCGCGACTGGGCGGACGAGCTGGCCGCGGGCCTGGACTCGGGCATCCGGGTGTCGCTGCGGATCGAGGCGCCCGGTGGGTTCGGCGCCGGGCGCTACCGCGCGGTGGTGCAGGTGCACAGCCTGGCCGAGCCGGGGCAGCTCGCCGACGCGGCGGAGCTGTGGGAGACCGGCCGGTTCGGGCCGCGGGCGCGCATCGACGTCGTCCTGGCGCTGCGGCGGGGTGCGCAGGTCTGGCCGGCGCTGAGCCCGCTGCTGACCTCCGCGGTGCCCGGCGAGCTGGTGCTGGGCGAGGACGAGGTGACCGAGCTGGTCGCGGCCGCCGCCCCGCGGCTGGCGGCGGCCGGCATCGACGTGCACTGGCCGGCCGAGCTCGCGGGGTCGCTGACCGCGCGGGCCGTCGTCCGCGCCGGCGACGCACCGGGTGATCTGCCGTCGTTCTTCGGCGGCGGGCGGGCGCTGGAGTTCGACTGGCAGCTCGCCCTGGGCGGTGAGGTGCTGACCGAGGCGGAACTGGACGCGCTCGCCGAAGCCCGCCGTGCTGTGGTGCGGCTGCGCGACCGGTGGGTGCTGGTGGACCCGGCGCTGGCGGCGAAGGCGCGGGAGCGGGTGCTGAAGCCGTTGACGCCGGTCGACGCGCTCGGCGCGGTGCTGACCGGCACCACCGAGGTCGAGGGCGAAGTGGTCGAAGTCGTCACCGAGGGCTGGCTGGCGCGGTTGCGGGAACGGCTGTCCGCGCCGCCGGAGCCGGAGGTGCCCCCGGCCGGGCTGGCCGCGCGGCTGCGGGACTACCAGCTGCGCGGCCTGCAGTGGCTGGCCACCGTGACCGGCCTGGGGCTCGGTGGCTGCCTGGCCGACGACATGGGCCTGGGCAAGACGGTCACGCTGATCGCGCTGCACCTGCACCGCGCGTCGGGCCCGACGCTGGTGGTGTGCCCGGCGTCGCTGCTGGGCAACTGGGAACGCGAGATCCGCCGGTTCGCCCCCGGGGTGCCGGTGCGGCGCTTCCACGGCAGCGCCCGCTCGCTCGAGGACCTCGACGGGTTCGTGCTGACGACGTACGGCACGCTGCGCACCGATCCGGCGCCGCTGGCCGGGGTGCGGTGGGGGCTGCTGGTCGCCGACGAGGCCCAGCACGTGAAGAACCACCGCTCGGGCACGGCGAAGGCGTTGCGGCTGGTGCCGGCCGCGGCGCGGGTGGCGCTGACCGGCACGCCGGTGGAGAACACGCTCTCGGAGCTGTGGGCGATCCTCGACTGGTCGGCGCCCGGCCTGCTGGGATCGCTGCCGGAGTTCCGGGAGCGCTGGGCGAAGCCGATCGAGGCCGGGGACCCGGCGGCGGCCGAGCGGCTTTCGCGGCTGCTGCGGCCGTTCCTGCTGCGGCGGCGCAAGTCCGATCCCGGGATCGCGCCGGAGCTGCCGCCGAAGACCGAGACCGACCGGCCGGTGGCGCTGAGCCCGGAGCAGGTGGCGCTGTACGAGGCGGTCGTGCGGGAGCTGATGGCCGACATCGCCGCGAGCGACGGGATGGCCCGGCGCGGCCGGATCGTGAAGCTGCTGACCGCGCTCAAGCAGATCTGCAACCACCCGGCGCAGTACCTCAAGGAGCCCGGCGGCCGCTCGGGCAAGGTGGAGCTGCTCGACGAGCTGCTGGACACGATCCTCGCCGAGGGCGGCGCGGTGCTGGTGTTCACCCAGTACGTCGCCATGGCGCGGCTGCTCGAGAAGCACCTGGCCGGACGGGGGATCGCGACCCAGCTGCTGCACGGCGGCACGCCGGTGGCCCGCCGCGAGGAACTGGTCGCGCGGTTCCAGGAGGGCGCGGTGCCGGTGTTCCTGCTGTCGCTGAAGGCGGCCGGGACGGGGCTGAACCTCACGCGCGCCGACCACGTCGTGCACTTCGACCGCTGGTGGAACCCGGCGGTGGAGGACCAGGCGACCGACCGGGCGTACCGGATCGGGCAGACGAAACCGGTGCAGGTGCACCGGCTCGTCGCCGAGGGCACGGTCGAGGACCGGATCGCGGCGATGCTGCGGGAGAAGCGGGCGCTGGCGGACGCGGTGCTGGCCGGTGGCGAGGCGGCGTTGACGGAACTGACCGACACCGAGCTCGCGGAGCTCGTCGAGCTGAGGAGCCGCGGATGACCGACGACCGGGTGCGCGGGTTCCCCGCGTTCGGGGCGGCCGGGCGCTTCGCCCGTTCGTGGTGGGGGCGGGCGTGGGTGCGCGCGATGGAGGACACCGCGCTGGATCTCCGGCAGCTGAAGAAGGGCCGCCGGTACGCCGCGGCCGGGCTGGTCGGGTCGATCACGGTGAGCCCGGGCCGGATCGCGGCGGTGGTCGACGACGCCGACGGCGGCCCGTACCGCACCCAGCTGCGGCTGGCGGAGCTGTCGGACGGCGACTGGACGCGGTTCCTCGACCGGGTGGCGTCGCGGACCGGGCACCTGGCGGCGCTGCTGGACCGCGACATGCCGCACGACCTGGTCGAGGCGGCCGACGACGCCGGGGTGCACCTGCTGCCCGGCATCGGCGACCTCGACCCGGAGTGCGAGTGCCCGGGCTGGGAGCTGCCGTGCCGGCACGCGGCGGCGTTGTCGTTCCAGGCGTCGTGGCTGCTGGACGCCGACCCCTTCGTGCTGCTGCTGATGCGGGGGCGGGGTGAGCGGGAGATCCGGGCGGAGCTGGAGAGCCGGATGGCCCCGGCGGCCGCTGCCGTGGCGACCGCGGACCGGACGCCGGGGCCGCTGCCGGAGCTGGCCGCGTTCCGGCCGTCGGGCGCACCGTCGATCCCGGCGGCGCCGGGGGTGCCCGCGGAGGCGTTCGCGCTGCTGGCAGCCAACGCCGCGGCCCAGGCCGGCGCGGTCCTGGCGGGTGAGCCGTGGCCGGGACGACGTCCCGACGCGGTCCGGCTGGCCGCGCAGTTCCCCGCCGTGGCTTCGCGGCTCGGCACGGGCGCGGACTTCGACCGGGCGGTGGCGGCGTGGACGTTCGGCGGCCGCGACGGGCTGGAGGTGCTGGACTCGGCGTGGAGCCCGCCGAAGCCGGTACTGGCGGCGGCGCGGGCCGCACTCGCCGGCGAGGACCCGGTGTTCGAGCGCAACCACTGCACGATCGGCGCGCTCCAGCTGCGGCTGGATCGGCGAGGCCGGTGGCACCCCTACCGCCTCGAAGGGGACACCTGGTGGCCGTCGGGACCCCCGGAGGCGGATCCGGGCCTGTTTTCGGACTGAAAAACGCGGAATCCGCGGTATCCAGCACGCAGGCCATTGCCTCCTGTCCCGCAGCGGCGGCGTTCCGCCGGGCCACTGGGGGTGCGGGCGCGCGGGTGCGGCACTCCCCGCGCGCCCGCCCAGTCCCTGCCTCGACGCACTCGGCGGTTGATGTCGAAAACCCGCCGCCGGCTCCGTCCCCGGGTCAGCAACGGCCACCAAGGGCCGTCCCGGACCCGGAGGACACCATGGAGCAGCACGAGATCACCGAGGTACTGAACCGGCCGTACGCCAAGGAGCTGCTGGCGCGCGACATCGCCCGGCTGGCCTACGTCGCCCAGGACGGCACCCCGCGCTCGGTCCCGATGGCGTTCACCTGGAACGGCTCGGAGCTCGTCATGTGCACCGCGAAGAACATGCCCAAGCTGCGGTCCCTGCGGGCCAACCCGGCCGTCGCCCTCACCATCGACGTCGAAGCCCACCCGCCGAAGATCCTGCTGCTGCGCGGCCGCGCCGAACTCGACGTCGTCGACGGCATCCCCGAGGAGTACCTCCAGATGAACGGCAGCTACGAGATGACGCCCGAGCAGCGCGTCGAGTGGGAGCGCGAGGTGCGTTCGCTCTACGACGGCATGGTCCGCATCGTCGTCACCCCGACCTGGGCGAAGCTCATCGACTTCGAGGAGACCCTCCCCAGCGCGGTCGAGGAGCTCGCCCGGCAGCGGGCCGCACGCGGTTAGCGCACGGCGGCGCGCTCGATGATCGCTCCCGTGTCGACGCCGGCCGGGAGCGTGCCGAACGCGATGCCCCAGTCGCCGCCGAATCGGGAGGCGCAGAACGCGTCCGCGACCGCCGGGTGGCCGTGGCGCACCAGCAGCGAGCCCTGCAGGACCAGCGCCATCGACTCGACCACCCGCCGCGCCCGGTACTCGATCGCGTCGAGGCCGGTCAGCTCCTTGCGGAGCCGGTCGACGGCGTCGTCCAGCCGCGCGTCACCGCCGGCGGCCTGCTCGACCTCGGTGAAGAACGCCGCCACCGACTCGGGCTGCTTGCCCATGGCGCGCAACGCGTCCAGCGCCGCCACGTTGCCCGAACCCTCCCAGATGGACGACAGCGGAGCCTCGCGGTAGAGCCGCGGCATGCCCGACTCCTCGACGTACCCGTTGCCGCCGAAGCATTCGAGGGCCTCGGCCGCGTGCACCGGCGCCCGCTTGCACACCCAGTACTTCGACACCGCCAGCCCCAGCCGCCGGAACGCCTGCTCCTGCGGGTCGCCCGGCCGGTCGCCCGCCGCGGCCAGCCGCATCGCCACCGTCGTCGCGGCCTCGGACTCGACCGCGAGGTCGGCCAGCACGTTCGCCATCAGCGGCTGGTCGACCAGGGCCTTGCCGAAGGCGTACCGGTGGGTGGCGTGGTGCACCGCGCGGACCGTGCCCAGCCGCATCCCGGACGCGCTGCCCAGCGTGCAGTCCAGCCGGGTGTTGTTGACCATCTCGATGATCGTGCGGACCCCGCGGCCCTCTTCGCCGACCAGCCAGCCGACGGCGTTGTCGTATTCGATCTCCGACGACGCGTTCGACCGGTTGCCCAGCTTGTCCTTCAGCCGCTGCAGCCGGATAGGGTTGCGCGAGCCGTCGGGCAGCACGCGGGGGAGCAGGAAGCACGACAGCCCGCCGGGGGCCTGCGCCAGGGTCAGGAACATGTCCGACATCGGCGCGGAGGTGAACCACTTGTGCCCGACCAGGGTGTAGCTGCCGTCCGCGCCCGGGGTCGCCGTGGTCGTGTTGGCGCGGACGTCGGAGCCGCCCTGCTTCTCGGTCATCGACATGCCCGCGATCAGGCCGCGCTTGGTGCTCGGCTCGCGCAGCCCGAAGTCGTACTCGGTCGAGGCCAGCAGCGGCTCGTACCGCGCGGCGAGCTCCGGGTTGGCCCGCAGCGCCGGGATCGCCGCGTAGGTCATCGAAATCGGGCAGCTGTGCCCGAACTCGGCCTGACCCCACACGTAGAACTTCGCCGCCCGCGCCGCGTGCGCGCCTTCGCGGCCGTCACGCCACGGCGTGCCGTGCAGCCCGTGCGACACCGCGACGTTCATCAGCTCGTGCCAGTGCGGGTGGAACTCGACCTCGTCGATCCGGTTGCCGTAGCGGTCGTGCGTGCGCAGCACCGGCTCGTTCTCGTTCACCAGCCGGCCCCACTCCTGGACCCGCTCGCTGCCGGCCAGCCGGCCCAGCTCGTGCACCTCGCCCGCGGCCCAGCCCGCGCCCGCCCGCTCGAGCCCTTCGAGCAGCGCCGGGTCGGCGCCGACGTCGTGGCCGGCCAGTGGCGGGACCTGGTTGGTGACCTCATGCGTGGCGGGCATCGGAACCTCCTAGAGCGCGGACGACGAACGTGCGGAGCTCGGCGACGTCACCGGCGTTACCGCTGGTCAACGGGCCGATCAAGACTTCGGCGGCGGCCCCGACCAACGCGGCGGCGGTCAGCCGGCCGTCCTGCGGCGGCAGCGCGCCCTCCTTCACCCCGGCGGCGACGTGCTCGGCGACCACCTCGGTGAACGCGCGCCTGAACTCGAGCCGCTCGGCGTCGATCAGCGCGTCGACCGGCTCGGCGAGCAGCGCGTAGGCCTGCCGAGGCGCCTTCAGCGCACGCTGGGCGAAGGTCTCGAACACGGCCAGGACCCGCTCGGCGGGCGCACCCGGCCGCGCGGACGCGGCCCGCACGGCGTCGACCTCCCGCGTCACGACCTGCCGGAACACGTGCACGACGAGATCGGCCTTGGTGGGGAAGTGCCGATAGACGCTGCCAACGGCGACCCCGGCCCGCTCGGCGACCGCGGCGACGGAGCAGCCGCTGTACCCGTGCTCGGCCAGCTGTTCGGTCGCCGCGGCGACGATCGTCTCGCGCTGGGCGTCCAGGCGTTCCTGCACCTTCGCGGTGCGGCGGTAGGGCACGTCAAGAAGTGAAGCACCGATTCATTGCTTCAGTCAACGCTCGACCGAGACTTGCACTGGAGCGCACTCCAGCTCCTACCGTCGAAACCATGACCACCCCGCAGCACAAAATCGGCTCCGGCTTCGGCGCCACCAGCACCGCCGCCGAAGTCCTCCACGGCATCGACCTCACCGGCAAACTCGCCCTCGTCACCGGCGGCTACTCCGGCATCGGCCTCGAAACCACGCGCGCCCTCACCGCCGCCGGCGCTCGCGTGCTCGTTCCCGCCCGGCGCCCCGCGGCCGCCGAAACCGCCCTCGGCGGGAGCGCCGAAGTCGGCGAACTCGACCTCGGCGACCTCGACAGCGTCCACGCCTTCACCGACCGCTTCCTCGCCACCGGCCGCCGCCTCGACCTCGTCATCGACAGCGCCGGCGTCATGGCCTGCCCCGAAACCCGCGTCGGCCCCGGCTGGGAAGCCCAGTTCGCGACCAACCACCTCGGCCACTTCGCCCTCGTCAACCGGCTCTGGCCGGCCATCGCCGACGGCGCCCGCGTCGTCTCCGTCTCCTCCCGCGGCCACCACCTCTCACCCATCCGCTGGGCCGACCCCCACTTCGCAACCGGCTACGACAAGTGGCTCGCCTACGGTCAGGCCAAGACCGCCAACGTCCTGTTCGCCGTAAACCTCGACCGGCTCGGCCGCGACCGCGGCGTACGCGCCTTCGCCCTGCACCCCGGTTCCATCCTGACCCACCTCGCCCGCCACATCCCGCAGGAAGAACGCGTCGCCCAAGGCTGGGTCGACGAAAACGGCGTCCCCAGCGGCTACTTCAAAACCCCCGAAGCCGGTGCCGCCACCCAGGTCTGGGCCGCCACCTCACCCCAGCTCGACGGCCTCGGCGGCGTCTACCTCGAAGACTGCGACATCGCCGAACGCGCACCCGACGGCGACGGCGCCACCGACGTCGGGCTCCGCGCCGGCGTCCGCGACTACGCGATCGACCCCGCCGAAGCCGCCCGCCTGTGGACCCTCTCGGCCGAACTCACCGGCGTCGACCTCACTTCCCGGTGAGCACTCCGACCGCGATCCCCAGGCTCGCCGTGTTGTAGACGAACGACACCACGCTGTACGTCAGCACCGTCTACCGGACCGGCCAGGCCTGAACCTCCAAAGTCAACAGCCCCCGCAAGCCACGGCACCCCGGATCACTCGGTCAGGTAACAGCAGGGGAGCGCCCGTCTTCGGGATCCCTGCGCAACTTACGGTTGCACATCAGCTCATCGAAAGCTAACGTGACAAGCAACCAAACGTTGCACAAGGAGCAGCCATGGACCACGGAACCCTCGAACGCGAAATCCACATCGACGCCACCCCCGACACCGTCTTCGACGTCGTCAGCAACCCCGAACACGTCCGCGAATGGTGGCCCGACGAAGCCGACTACCCCGCCGAACCCGGGGGAGAAGGACACATCACCTTCGGCGACAGCCAAGTCCGCTTCACCGTCGTCGACGCCGTCCCGCCGAAGCTCTTCTCCTTCCGCTGGACCCACGCGGCAGGGGAGACCGCCGGACCCGGGAACTCCTTCCTCGTCGTCTTCGAACTCGAACCAGCCGGCACCGGCACCCGCCTGCGCATGACCGAAACCGGCTTCCGCGAACGCGGCTGGGACGAAGCCAAGATCGCCGCCGAATACGCCGACCACGAAAGCGGCTGGGACCACTTCCTGCCCCGCATCCCCGCCGTCACCGCCAAGGTGGGAGCCACCTCGTGACCACCGCCGTGGACGACGACCTCTGGTCGGCCGTCGGCGACCCCACCCGCCGCCGCATGCTCGACCTGCTGCTCGCCGAAGGCCGGGGGACCGCCACCAGCCTCAGCGAACACCTCCCGGTGACCCGCCAAGCCGTCGCCAAGCACCTCGCCATCCTCGACCGCGTCGGCCTCGTCCACGCGCAGGCCGAAGGGCGCGAAAAGCAGTTCCGCGTCGACGAAACCCAGCTCGCCCGCGCCGTCGCCCAGCTCACCGACGTCGGCACCGCCTGGGACGCCCGGCTCCGCCGCATCAAGCACATCGCCGAAACCATCGAAAGGAACCGGTGAAAATGGACATCCTGCACCGCATCGGCATCGAAAAGGCCACACCGGAAACCGTGTACGAAGCCCTCACCACCCTCGACGGCCTCTCCGCCTGGTGGACCGAAAAGACCGTGGGGGACACCGAACCCGGCGGCGTCATCGCCTTCCGCTTCATCCCGGGCGGCTTCGACATGAAGGTCGTCGAACTCGAGCCGGGCCGGCTCGTCCGCTGGGAAGTCGTCGACGGACCGCCGGAGTGGATCGGCACGACGATCCGCTGGGAGCTCGCACAGCGCAGCGACTACACGATCGTCCTGTTCAAGCACGAAGGCTGGCGCGAGGCGGGCGAGTTCATGCACCACTGCAGCACGAAGTGGGCGATCTACCTGATGAGCCTCAAGCAGCTCGTGGAGACCGGGGAGGGCGCCCCGGCGCCGCGGGACGTGACGATCAGCGACTGGCACTGACGTTACTTGACATAATGTACATTATCGGCACTCGGGGACACGCTGCGACGGGAAGCCGGGAGGGGTGCCCAGGCGCGGGTCCCGCGGTCGCGTACGAAGTTCGTCAGGACGGCTTCTCCTGAGGTTTGTCGCCCACCCTTCTCTAGCGTCAAGCCCTAGTTGCCCCTAAAGGCGCTTCCGGGGGCCGTAGGAGCATCCCCTGGAGCTGCGGAGTCGACGTCCAGCCACTCGACCTCAAAACGTCACGGTGACGAAACTCCGGTAGGTAATCCGAGTCTCGAGACGACAGCCGACGACGTTTCGACATCGCCGCGGATCGCCGCAGGCCAGACCCAGTGGCTCACGTGCTCGAACATACGTGCACATCCCCGCCGCGGGGCGTCCAGTGGCGATTCGGAGCCCGAAATCGTCTCCGAGAGAGTTCCGGATCCCCCGGGAGGTCGTTCCGGGCTAAACCGACATTTCATGCATAATGGCAATTATGCATGAAATGTCGGGTCGGGACCCGGCCACCGAAACTGTCGGTGGTGTGCGGTACAAGATCCACATGAGGCTTTCCGAGGCACAGCAAGCCTTCTTCGCCGCCCGCCGGCCGCGCAAGGACTCGCCGCACACCACCGACGCCTACCGGCGGGACCTCGCCGGGATCACCACTCTCCTGGTTTCGGAGCTGGGCCGCCCTGCCGAGGACCTGGAGGTCGCCGAGCTGACCGGACCGGCGCTGCGGACGGCGTTCGGGGCGTTCGCGGACGACCACGCGAAGAGCTCGGTGCTGCGGGCGTGGTCGACGTGGAACCAGTTCCTGACTTTCTGCGTGGCCGACGGCCTGTTGCCGGGCAACCCGATGGGCGCGGTGGCGCGGCCGCGGACGCCGGCGTTGACGCCGAAGCCGTTGCGGGGCGAGGAAACCCCGGAGCAGCTGCTGTCGGCGGCGGCTGCGGGTTCGCGGCGCGCGCGTGACCCGTGGCCGGAGCGGGACGTGCTGGTGATCGCGCTGGGGCTGGTGGCGGGATTGCGGGCGGCGGAGATGCGGGCGCTGACGTCGCGGTCGCTGGTGGGGCGCGCGGGTGAGCTGCGGTTGCACGTGAAGGGGAAGGGCAGCCGGGAGCGGTCGATCCCGGTGCAGCCGGTGCTGGCGGAGCTGATCGAGCGGTACCGGGAGTCGTGCCGGGTGCGGTTCCCGCACGCGCGGTTCTCCCCTGGTTCGCCGTTGCTGCTGGATCGGGCGGGTGAGGCGATCGGGCGGGGTGCGCTGGAGTACCTGGTGAAGTCGTGTTACCGGGGTGCAGGGTTGCACGACCGGGTGCCGGCGGGGGCGAACTTGCACGCGTTGCGGCACACGTTCGCGACGCGGCTGGCGGAGGACGGGGCGACGGCGTCGGAGATCATGGCGTTGCTGGGGCACGCGAGTTTGGCGACGAGTCAGAACTACATCGAGGCGACGGGTCGTGAGCAGCGGGCGGCGGCGGCGAGCAACCGGACGTACCGGGCGTTGGACGGGCTGGGGTGAGGGATCAGCGGAGTTGTTCGAGGTCTTTGGCGGCGCGGGCGATTTCGTCGGCGAGTCCGCGTAGTTCGCGGGGGTCGGCGCCGTCGTCGGCGGCGGTGACGATGTCTTCGGCGGCGCAGCGGAGCTGGAAGAGGCGGTCCTGGAGGGCGGCGATCTCGGTGTCGGAGAGCACGACGGCGTCTTCGGGCAGTCCGCTTCGCTGGAGTGCGGTGCGGCGTTCGTAGGCGCGCTGGCGGCAGGATTGGCCGCAGTACCGGCGGCGGCGGCCGACGTTGCCGGCTTCCGGGAGGCGGCGGCCGCACCAGCCGCAGTGCTTGGGGGCGCCGCGGCGGGCCGGGACGGGTTCGAGCTGGGTGAATTCGGCGGCTTCCCTCACCCGGGAGACCCTAGCTGGCCATCGCCGGGTCATGCCGGGGTCATGGCGGAAGTGCACACTTGAGGGATGCACCCGTCGTTCCCGTACCTGGCCGACCCGCTCCCCCGTGCCTTCGCTCACCGCGGTTGGCACCTCGACGAGCTGGACGGGCTGGAGAATTCGCTGCCGGCGTTCCAGCGGGCGTGTGCGGAGGGGTACCGGTACCTGGAGACGGACGTGCACGCGACGGCGGACGGTGTGGTGGTGGTGCACCACGATCCGAACCTGGACCGGACGACGGATGGGGCCGGGGCGATCGCGTCGAAGACGTGGGCGCAGCTGAAGGGGGTCAAGGTCGGGGGGAAGGTGCCGTTGTCGCGGTTGGAGGACGTGCTGGAGGAGCTGCCGGGTGCGCGGTTCAACGTCGATGTGAAGGCCGATCAGGCGGTGGAGCCGTTCGTGCGGGTGCTGGAGCGGACGGGTGCGCACGACCGGGTGGCGGCGGCGGCGTTTTCGGACGCGCGGCTGGTGCGGTTGCGGAAGCTGGCGGGGCCGAAGCTGGTGACGGCGATGGGGCCGCGGTCGGCGTTCGCGTTGTGGGCGCGGGGGAAGCTGCCGCTGCTCCCCCTGGGCCGGCTGGTGCTGGGTGCGATGGCGCAGGTGCCGGTGCGGCAGGGTGCGTTGCGGGTGGTGGACAAGGCGTTCCTGTCGATCGCGGGCCGGTCCGGGATCGAGGTGCACACGTGGACGATCGACGATCCGGCGGAGATGCGGATGCTGCTGGACCTGGGGGTGCACGGGATCGTGACGGATCGGCCGGACCTGCTGCGCGAGGTGCTGATCGAGCGGGGTACGTGGCAGCGGTCGCAGGAGTCGTGAGTGTTTAGGACGGTTAGAACCGTCCTAAACACTCACGAGGGGGTCAGCGGGGTGCTTTGCCCTGCCAGGCGGCGGTCCAGGTTTTGGGGCCGAGGAGGCCGCTGTCCTTGATGCCGTTGGCGCGTTGGAGGTCGAGGACGGCGGTGCGGGTCTTTTCGTAGTAGCAGCCGGTGCCGGTGAAGCCGTAGCCGTAGGTGTTCATGCGGAGCTGGAACGCCTTGAGCGGGGCGGCGCAGTCGCCGTATTGGTAGACGACGCCGGGCCAGGCGGGCATGGGGCCGCCGGGTGCGGGCGGGGTGGGTGCGGGGGCCGGTCCCCCGCCGATGTAGGCGGAGTCGGCGTAGGTGGGGATGCGCTTGCTGCGGGCGTCGGCGTCGCCGGCGAGTTTGAGCATGCCGGCGCACTGCCAGGGTTGCCAGCCGCGCATGCGGTAGAGGTAGAGGGCGCGGTAGTCCTGTTCGGCGGGTGCGGCCTGGTCGGGGCGGCCGGTGCCGCCGACGCTGCGCCAGGTGGGCAGGTCGAACTGGTAGGCGCCGTAGTAGCCGTTGCCGGTGTTGGTGGCGTAGCGGCCGCTGGATTCGCACATGCGGAGCTTGGCCCAGGCGGTCGGCGCGGGGTCGGCACTGGCGGCGGCGGGGGCGATCAGCTGCAGACCCATGGCGGCGAAGGCGAGGAGGAGCATTCTCGCGACGGTGCGTCTCCGGATCTGGATCATGGGAGCACAGTAAGAGCGTGTCCCATTGACCACAAGGGACACACTGCGCGCTCGAGTCTCACATGAAACTCTGTTCACATCTGTTCGCGACACGCCGGGGGGACGGGATCGTGGTTGTCCCGGAAGTGGCGGATGCGCGTGAAGCGACAAACCGGACACGATTTGGACGACGCTGCGAAGGTGCTGTGAGCCGCGTCGCTACCTCCCAGTAGTCTCCGCGCTGACCTGGAAGTTCTTGATTCGAAGGAGCCGTGGATGACGCTGGCCGGGACGCGCTCGACCAAGCGCGAGCGCTGGGGCTGGTATTTCTACGACTGGGCGAATTCGCCGTTCTATTCGTCGTCGACGACGGTGTTCGGCGCGCTGTCGATGAGCGGGATCGCGGCGGCGGACGCGAAGACGAACTTCACCCTTAACGGGGACAGGCCGTGTGTCGACGCGGCGGGCAAGGCGGACACGTTGCACCACTGCGACGTGTCGTTGTTCGGGTTGCACTTCCCTGCGGGTTCGGTGTGGGGCTACCTGCTGTCGGTGGCGACGGTGGTGCAGGTGCTGGTGCTGCCGATCGCGGGTGCGGTGGCCGATCGCAGTCACAACAAGCGGCGGATCCTGGGTGGGTTCGCGTTCCTGGGTGCGGCGGCCGCGGCGGCGATGTTCTTCTTCGCGGGGTCGGACTGGCAGCTGGGTGTGGTGCTGTTCATCGTCGCGAACATCGGGTACGGGGGTTCGCTGGTCGTCTACTACTCGTTCCTGGTGGACATCGGGGGTCCGGACGAGCGGGACGACATCTCGGCGAAGGGGTGGGCGTTCGGGTACCTGGGTGGCGGGCTGGCGCTGGCGTTGCAGCTGGGGTTCTACCTCGGGCACGACTCGTTCGGGGTGAGCGAGGGCATGGCGGTGCAGATCTGCTTCCTGACCTCGGGGTTGTGGTGGGCGGCGTTCACCATCCCGGCGGTGCGGGCGCTCCCCCGGCGGCACGAGCCGGTCGACGTCGTGTCCGGCAAGTCGGTGCTGCGGGCGGGGTTCGCGGAGCTGCGGCAGACGCTGGTGTCGGCGAAGGCGTACCCGTTGACGCTGGCGTTCCTGGGCAGCTACCTGGTCTTCACCGACGGCATCAACACGGTGGTCACGGTGTCGGCGCAGTACGGCAAGGACGAGCTGGGGTTCGGCAACAGCGTGCTGATCGTCACGATCCTGGTGATCCAGTTCGTGGCGTACCTGGGCGGGACGCTGCACGGGCTGGTGGCGCGGCGGATCGGGGCGAAGCGGACGATCCTGGGCAGCCTGGTGATCTGGGTCGCGGTGCTGGCCGGGGCGTACTTCGTGCAGCCGAAGCAGCTGGTGCAGTTCCTCGCGGTGGCGGTCGGGATCGGGCTGGTGCTGGGCGGGACGAACGCGTTGTCGCGGTCGTTGTTCAGCCAGATGATCCCGGCGGGCAAGGACGCGCAGTACTACTCGCTCTACGTCGTGGGCGAGCGTGGGACGTCGTGGCTGGGGCCGCTGGTGTTCGCCGGCGTCGGGCAGGCGACGGGGTCGTTCCGGCTGGCCATCGTGGCGCTGGTGATCTTCTTCGTGGCGGGTTTGGTGCTGGTTTCGCTGGTGCCGGTGCGGCGGGCGATCGTGGCGGCGGGCAACACCCCGCCGGAGGTGCTGTAGTCCCCGATAGGGTCGGCTGTCGTGACCTTTGTGAACGACCGGGCCGCCGGCCCCGACCCCACGGACGCCCTGTCGTCGGTCCCCGCGGCGGGTTCGCGCCGCGGTACGCCGCCGGTGGGCAGGCTGAAGTTCTGCTACGGGCCGATGGACTGCGGGAAGTCGACGCTCGCGCTGCAGATCGACCACAACCACGCCCGGCAGGGCCGGCGTGGCCTGATCCTGGTGCGCCACGACCGGTCGGGCGCGCCGCAGATCTCCAGCCGGATCGGGCTGACGCGGCAGGCGGTGGAGGTCGTGGAGGAGACCGACGTGCGGGACCTGGTGCGGCAGGAGTGGGCGCGCGGGCAGCACGTGGACTACGTGGTGGTGGACGAGGCGCAGTTCCTCTCCCCCGCGCAGGTCGACCAGCTGGCGGAGCTGGCCGACGAGGTCGAGATCGACGTGTACTGCTTCGGGATCGCGACGGACTTCCGGAGCCGGTTGTTCCCGGGAGCCGCTCGTCTGTTCGAACTGGCGGACGAGCTGCAGCCGGTTCAGGTGGAGGTGCTGTGCTGGTGCGGGCTGCCCGGGCGGTTCAACGCGAGGGTGGTGGACGGCGAGGTCGTGCGCGAAGGCGATACGGTCGTGGTGGCAGATACCGAACAATCCGTAGTTGAAACTTCAGCTTCAGCACGATTTGAGGCCGAATTCGCTACGGTGCGTTATCAGGTATTGTGCCGCCGCCACTTTCGATCGGGTGACTTGGGGCCGGTTACTGCTCATCACGGTCAGTTACGGTTGACCTGAGTCACACCCCAGTAGCCCATCCGGGGGATATCAGCACTAAGAAGGCCGTATTGACGTCACGCCGGAGCGCGAAACGCCTCCTACTAGAGGAAGCTGATGCCGGCGGGTGACGCAGCTCATCGTGAGCAACGACATGGTGTCCCGGGAATCCCCGGGGGCCCCGAGTCGTTGCATAGGGTGAGCATCACCCTGGCTCCACCCCGGAGCTGACTGAAAGGACCCCACTATGGCCGACCGTGTTCTTCGTGGAAGCCGGCTGGGAGCGGTCAGCTACGAGACCGACCGCAACCACGACCTCGCTCCACGCCGCACCGTGCGTTACGCCTGCCCGAAGAACCACGAGTTCGAGGTGCCGTTCTCCGACGACGCCGAGATCCCGACGGTCTGGGAGTGCCGCCTGCACGGCAGCGAATCGGAGATCGTCGACGGCGGGCAGCCCGAGCAGAAGAAGGTCAAGCCGCCGCGCACCCACTGGGACATGCTGCTGGAACGGCGCACGATCCCCGAGCTCGAGGACCTGCTCAACGAACGTCTCGCCGAGCTGAAGGGCCGCCGGACCTCCCGGTCCGCGTAGCCGTGTTCGGCCCGTAGCACCGCTCCCACCACAACGGAAAGGCCCCCGCGACCTCCCCCCGCGGGGGCCTTTCGCCTACCCACCCCCGTTTCGCGCGCCCGGGGCGCGGAACGGACCCTGCAGCGCGGCCCACTGCAGGAGCATGATCGTCTTCGCGTCGGCGATCTCCCCCGTGCCGATCATCTTCAGCGCGTCCTCGAACCGCAGCTCGACCACCTCGATGTCCTCCCCCTCCTCGGCGAGCCCGCCACCCGCACCGCGGTCCGCCGGGTCGTACGGGGCCGCGTAGCAGTGCAGGCGCTCGGTGACCGAGCCCGGGCTCGTGTAGACGTCGAACACGTGCTCCAGCGCGCCGATGCGGACGCCCGTCTCCTCCTGCGCTTCCCGGCGGATCGCCGTCTCCGGGTCGTCGGTGTCCAGCAGGCCCGCGGCCGTCTCCAGGAACATGCCGTCCGGGTGGTCGTTGACGTAGACCGGGTACCGGAACTGGCGGGTCAGCAGCACCGTCCCGCCCGCCGGGTCGTAGAGCAGCACCGTGGCGCCGTTGCCGCGGTCGTACGTCTCGCGCCGCTCGGTCGTCCAGCGGCCGTCGCGGTGCTGGAAGTCGAAGGTCGTGCGGCGCAGGACGTACCAGGCCGACGAAAGCAGCTCGACGTCGGTGACCCGGACGCGCGGGTTGCGGGACAGGCTTGTGGGCGAGGTCATGCCGCGACCATAATGTGCACGACTCGGAATAAACAAGGAGGATCGTGCATGCTGGTCGGGGAACGCCGTGAACTGCTGCTCGCCCGGCTGGCGGCCGAGGGCAAGGTGCTGGCGAAAGACGTCGCCGCCGAGCTCGGGGTCTCCGAGGACAGCATTCGCCGTGACCTGCGCGACCTGGCCACGGCCGGGTTGTGTCAGCGCGTCTACGGCGGAGCGCTGCCTGTCTCCCCCGCCGTCGCCGACTACGCCGGCCGCACCGCCATCGCCACCGACGGCAAGGACCGGGTCGCCGCGGTCGCCGCCGGGCTGGTCCGGCCCGGCTCGACGGTCATCCTCGACGGCGGCACGACCACGCTGGCCGTCGCGAAGGCTCTCCCCCGCGACCTCGAAGCCACCGTCGTCACCCACAGCCCCACCGTCGCCGTCGCGCTGCTCGAGCACCGCGGGGTCGAGGTCTTCCTGCTCGGCGGGCGGTTGTTCCGGCACTCCGCCGTCACCTGCGGCGCCGCCGCGGCCGAGGCCGCCCAGGCGATCAGCGCCGACGTCTTCCTGCTCGGCGTCACCGGCGTGCACCCCGAGGCCGGGCTCACCACCGGCGACGCCGAGGAAGCCGCGATGAAGCGCACGCTGGCCCGGCGCGCGGCCGACACCTACGTGCTGGCCAGCGCCGAAAAGCTCGGCGCGGCCTCCCGGTTCACCGTCCTGCCCTTCGCCGACGTCGCCGGCGTCATCACCGACTCCGCCGACCGGCACGCCCAGGAACTTGCAGACCTGGGCGTGCCGATCCTGCGGGCGTGACCTCGGTGAACCACTCCCGGCCCGCCACCACCGCGAACAGCGGCGCCGGCAGCCACACGAGCAGCCGCAGCACCGCCGAAAGCCGCCCCGGACCGCGGACGTCGGACACGTGCGCGGCCAGCGCCGCCTGTTTCCGCCCGGCGAAGCGCCGGACGTCGAAGCGGTGGGTCACAGCCGCGGCCGGGCTGTAAGCGTGCTCGAGCGCTTCGACGTCGTAGTCGAACGGGATCGGCAGGGCCCGGACCACCCGGACGAACCGCAGCGCGAAGTCGCGGGGCAGGGTCGCCTCCAGCAGCCGGGTCCCGGTCAGCCGGGCCGCCCGCCGCGCGACCTCG
Source organism: Amycolatopsis solani (assembly GCF_033441515.1). Lineage (NCBI taxonomy): Bacteria > Bacillati > Actinomycetota > Actinomycetes > Pseudonocardiales > Pseudonocardiaceae > Amycolatopsis > Amycolatopsis solani. The sequence goes on along the minus strand of NZ_JAWQJT010000002.1, from coordinate 941,333 downwards.
TGCACCTTGACGTGGTCGCGGTGCCCGTAGCCGCCGTTGGCGTCGTAGCCGAGCAGCAGGTCGGCCCGCTCCTCGTGCAGCACGGCCGCGAGCCGGTGCGCGGCCTCCTCGGTGTCCGCGCGGGCGAAACGCTGCCGTCCGGGCGGGTCCGCGTACAGCTCCGGCCCGTGCCCGCTGTCGGCGTACCCCAGGTGCACGACGCGCCGCACGCCGAGGATCGCCGCCGCGGCCGTCAGCTCACCCCAGCGGGGCGTCGGGTGTTCGGCGGCCACGCCGTCGGTCGCCACGACGACCACCACCCGGTGCCCGTCGGCCGCGGCGCGCGCCAGGGTGCCGCCGCTGAGCAGAACGGGGTCGTCGGCGTGGGCGTGGAAGGCCACGATGGTCGTCATCGGCCCCATGATGGCCGAGAACGGGAGAAGACGACGTGAGTGACCATCGGGCCCGGTTCGCGGCGATCTTCGACGAGGAGGTCCGCAGGCAGAACGAGCGGTTCCGCGCGGTGGCCGCCGTGCGGCCCGGCGAAGACGTCCTCGACGTCGGCTGCGGCACCGGCGAGTCCACCCGCGAAGCCGCCCAGGCGGGCGCGAACGCCCTCGGCGTCGACCTCTCGGCACCGGCCATCGCCAAGGCCCGCGAGCTCGGCGGAGCGGCGTTCGAGGTCGCCGACGTCCAGACGCACCCGTTCCCGCTCGCCGCGTTCGACGTCGTGCTGTCCCGGTTCGGCGCGATGTTCTTCCCCGACCCGCCCGCGGCGTTCGCCGGCCTGGCCCGCGCGCTGCGGCCCGGCGGCCGCCTGGTGCTGCTCGTCTGGCAGGAGCGCGACCGCAACGAGTGGTACTCGGTGCTGAGCGACGCACTGGCCCCGGGCACCGAGCCACCGCCGCCCGGGCCGCACTTCTCCCTCGGCGACCCCGGCCGCACCCGGGCGCTGCTGGAAGGGGCCGGCTTCACCGGCGTCGAGTTCACCGAGCTGCGCGAACCGGTCTGCTACGGCCCGGACGCGGCCACGGCGACCGAGTTCGCCCTCGGGCTGCACGACGTCCAGCAGCTGCTGCCCGGCGGCGACGACCACGCCGTGGCCCGCCTCCGGGCCGCATTCGCCGCGCGCGAAACCTCCGAAGGCGTGCTCCTCGGGGCCCGGACGTGGATCGTGACCGCGCGGCTCAGCCGCGCTTGACCAGCCGCCGCACCTGCTGCCAGCGGCGCTCCACGCCCCACTTCGCCACCCGCAGGAACGCCTCGCGGATGATCGAGCCGCTCATCTTCGACTCGCCGATCTCGCGCTCGGTGAACGTGATCGGCACCTCGACGATCTCGAAGCCCGCGTCCGCGGTGCGGACGGTCAGGTCGATCTGGAAGCAGTAGCCGTGCGAATTGACCTCGTCCAGCGCCAGCTTCTCCAGCACCGGGCGGCGGTAAGCGCGGAACCCCGCGGTGATGTCCCGCACCCGCATGCCCAGCGCGAGCTGCGAGTAGACGTTCGCGCCACGCGAGAGGACCTGGCGGTTGAGCGGCCAGTTCACCACGCTGCCGCCCGGCACGTACCGGGAGCCGATCGCCAGGTCGGCGTCACCGACGGCGTCCAGCAGGCGCGGCAGGTCCTCGGGCGCGTGCGAGCCGTCGGCGTCCATCTCGACGATCGTGCTGTACTCGCGCGCCAGGCCCCAGCGGAACCCGGCGATGTAGGCGGCACCCAGGCCGGCCTTTTCGGTGCGGTGCAGGACGTGGACGTGGTCGTTCGCGGCCGCGCGCTCGTCGGCCAGCTCGCCGGTGCCGTCCGGGCTCCCGTCGTCCACCACGAGCACGTGCACGTCCGGGAGTACCTTGTGCAAGCGATCCAGGATCGGGCCGAGGTTTTCCCGTTCGTTGTACGTCGGGATCACCACCAGCACCGGATCGATTTCCCGGGCCCCCCGCGGCGCCTGCGACATCCGTGCTCCTCCGATATCCGCGGCGGTCAGTCCGCCGCTTCCCCTGCTGCCGTGCCGGCGCTCGCGCGCCGGGTGCGAAAACGGAGTACGAGCCCGCCGGCCACCCCGGCGATCGCCAGTGCCAGCAGCCCGTACTCCGTCCACGCACCGAGTCGATCCGACAGCGTAGTCTGCGTCCGCAGCGGGACGCGCCCGACCAGGGAATCCGCGGTGAAAAGGCCCGTTGAGCTGGTCACCGTCCCGTCGGGGGCGACGATCGCGCTGACCCCTGAGACGGCGGACACCACGACGGCCCGGCCGTGCTCGACCGCCCGCAGCCGGGACATGGCCAGCTGCTGCACGCTCATCTCGCTCTCGCCGTACCAGGCGTTGTTGGTCGGCACCACGAGCACTTCGGCGCCGTCGCGGACGGCGTCGCGGGCCGGGTAGTCGAACGCGGCTTCGTAGCAGACGAACACGCCGACCTTGGTGCCCGCGACGGAGAGGGTCTGGTTCGCGCCGTCGCCGGGGAGCATGTCGACGGTCTCGGAGTCGAGGAACGGTGTGACGAGCTCGGCGACCTTGCGGGCCGGGACGTACTCGCCGAAGGGCACCAGCTGCTGCTTCGCGTATCGCTGTCCGGGTCCGGTGTGCGGGTCCCAGGCGATGACGGAGTTCTGGATGTGCCCGTCGGGCAGCACGTAGAGCGCGCCGATCAGGGCGGGGACGCCGAAGTTCGCGACGAGCTGGTCGACCTGCGGGTCGGGGCCGGTGACGGTGGTGGCGCTCTCGGGCCACAGCACGAGGTCCGGCTTGGGGACCTTCCCGGCGCGGACGGCGTCGAGGAGCCGCTGGCTTTCGGCGAGGGTGTTGCGGCGCAGCAGCACCCGCTCGCCCTGCAGCGCCAGGCCGATGTCGGGGGCGTTGCCCTGGACGGTGGCGATGGTGCGTTCGCCGTCCTGGGCGCCGGTGCCGATCGCGGGCCACAGCGCGAGCCCGGCGACGACCGGCACCACGGTGGCGAGTGCGGTGAGAACAGCGGGCCGGGTCAGCTTGCGGGCTTCCCCCAGGCGGGCGACGAGCGCGGCCAGTGCGAAGCCGGTGAGGACGACGGCGAGGCCGACCAGCGGGGCGCCGCCGATCGAGGCGAGCGGCAGGAACGCGCCTTCGGGCTGGCTGAACGCGACGCGGCCCCAGGGGAAGCCGCCGAAGGGGAACCAGGCGCGCGGGGTCTCCAGTGCGATGAAGATCAGCGCGCCCCACAGCGGCGCGAGCGGCAGGCGCGCGACGAGCGTGATGAGGCCGCCGGCGAGGCCGTAGTAGAGCGCCAGTGCGAACGACAGGCCCAGCCAGGGCCACGGGCCGAAGTCGGGGCCGAGGAAGTCCAGCAGCCACGTCAGCAGCGGCAGGAAGAACACGAACCCGAACGCGAAGCCGTAGCCGAACGCGCCGCGGAAGCTACGCCCGCGCAGCACGAGGGCGAACCCGGCGAACGCCAGCGGCGCGAGCCACCACAGCGGGCGCGGGGCGAAGCTCAGGTAGTAGGCGAAGCCGGACACCAGCGCCGCGGCCAGCCGCAGGAGCCACGCGCGGGGGAAACGCCGGGTTCGCGGGGATGGGTGCGGGGCGCCCGGTTCGGGGTCCGCCACGGTGACTGCCACGCCTGACGACTCTAGGTGATGGCGTCGTGGAGGACTTCACCCGCGCGGACGGTCCGCAGGCAGGCCGGGAGGGCGGCGTCCGGTTCGAGCCTCGGCAGCGGCGGCACCCCGGCGCGCGGGTCGGTGGACCAGCGCTGCACGCGGCTGTCCGGGGTGGCCACGACGAGGTCGGTGGCGTCCCAGATCGCGTAGTGCGCGGGCGCGCCCGGCACGAGGCTGCCGGTGACACCGTCGTTGACGCCGGCCGCGCGGTGCCCGGCGCGGGTGTGGGCGGTGAACGCCGCCCGCGGCGACAGCCCGGCCCCCGGCGTCCGGTGGTAGGCGCCCGCGCGGACGCCGGCCCACGGGTCGAGCGGGGTCACCGGCGCGTCGGAGCCGAAGGCCAGCAGGACGCCTTCGGCGGCGAGGGTGGCGAAGGGGTTGAGCCCGGCGGCGCGGTCGGCGCCGAGGCGGTCGGCGTACATGCCGGCCGGGCCGCCCCAGAGCGCGTCGAACAGCGGCTGCACGGAGGCGACGGCGCCCCAGCCGGCCAGCAGCTTCGCCTGCTCGGCGGTGACCATCTCGACGTGCTCGAGGCGGTGGTGGGCGGCGGCGAGCGCGCGCTGGCCGACTTCCTTTTCGGCGAGCCGGAAGCCTTCGACGACTTCGGCCACGGCGGCGTCGCCGATGACGTGGAAGCCGGCCTGCAGCCCGGCTTCGGTGCAGGCGGCCAGGTGCTCGCCGATGCGGTGCGCGTCGAGGTAGCGCGTGCCGGTGCCGGGGTGGTCGGCGTAGGGGGCGCTCAGCGCGGCGGTGTGGGAGCCGAGGGAGCCGTCGACGAACAGGTCGCCGGCGAGGCCGCGCGCGCCCAGCGTCCTGGCGGTGCCGACGGCGCCGAGCTCACCCCAGTAGCCGACGACCTCGGGGGTGCCCGGGCCGGCGAGGGCGAGGAGGGCGGCGAGGTCGTCGTGGCCGGAGATGTCGGGGCCGGCGCACTCGTGGACGCTCACGATGCCCTGCTTCGCGGCTTCGGCGAGGAAGGCCCGCTGGGCGCGGTCGCGCTGCTCGGGCGTGACGGCGGCGCGCACGGCCGCGCGGACGGCGTGGTGGGCGTCGCGGGTCAGCGGGCCGTCGGGCGACCAGCCGTCGGCGGCGCGTGCGGCCGGGGCGAGGTCGACGAGGGCGGTGGAGACCAGCGCGGAGTGGACGTCGACGCGGCTGAGGTAGACGGGCGTGCCGGCGGCGGCGTCGTCGAGTTCGGCGCGGCTGGGCAGGCGCGGGTCGGTCCAGCCGGACTCGTCCCAGCCGTGGGCGAGCAGGACCTGGCCCGGCGTGACGGCGGCGCGGACCCGGCCGAGCAGGTCGGCGCGGTCGCGGACGCCGGTGAGGTCGAGCCCGGTCAGGTGCAGGCCGGTGGCGGTGGCGTGGACGTGCGCGTCGACGAAGGCGGGGGCGACGAAGGCGCCTTGGAGGTCGACGATCTCGGCGTTCGGGTGCAGGGCGCGGGCCGGGGCGTCCTGGCCGGCCCAGACCACGGTGCCGCCGGTGACCGCCATGGCCGTGGCGTCCGGGCCGGCGGGGGTGTAGATGCGCCCGCCGAGCAGGAGCGTCGTGTGTTCGTCCGTCACGCCCCTGAGTCTGCCCCTGGTGGACAGGCCTACTGCACCTGGGGGAAGACAGGTCAGCGCGCAGGAAGATTTACTCCGTGAGAACGTTATGACAGGATATTTTAACGCGTTCCCGACGACTAGGAGTACAAGTGACTGCGATCCAGGAACCTGTGACGCCTGCCGCCGCCTTCGACCAGCCCTACGAGTACGCCCGCGCCGAGCTGGTGGAACCCGACTGGCGCCGCTTCCCCGGCTGGCACGACGTGACCGAGGCCGAGTGGCGTGACGCGCAGTGGCAGCGGGTGCACTGCGTCCGCAACGCCAAGCAGCTGCGCGCCCTGATGGGCGACCTGCTCGAGGAGCGCTTCTACGACGACCTGCTCGCCGACCAGCGCGAGATGGCGACCATGTCGATGCTGCTGCCGCCGCAGATGCTCAACACGATGGCGCCCACGGCGGGCACCGACCCGGCGAAGGTCACCGAGGCGTTCTACGCCGACCCGATCCGCCGCTACATGCTCCCGGTTCGCAGCGACCGTGACCAGGTGTGGGCGAGCCACCCGCACTCGGAACGCGACTCGCTCCACGAGGCCGAGATGTGGGTCGTCGAGGGCCTGACCCACCGCTACCCGACCAAGGTGCTGGCCGAGATGATCTCGACCTGTCCCCAGTACTGCGGCCACTGCACTCGGATGGACCTGGTCGGCAACTCGACGGAGACGGTCGAGAAGCACAAGCTGACCCTCAAGCCGGTCGACCGCCAGGACGCGATGATCGCGTACCTGAAGAAGACCCCGGGCGTCCGCGACGTCGTGGTGTCGGGCGGCGACGTGGCCAACGTCCCGTGGCCGCAGCTGGAGTCGTTCCTCATGCGGCTGATGGACATCGACACCGTCCGCGACATCCGCCTGGCGACCAAGGCACTGGCCGCGCTGCCGCAGCACTGGCTCCAGCCGAAGGTCGTCGAAGGCCTCGAGCGCGTCGCCGTGACCGCCCAGCGCCGCGGCGTCAACCTGGCGATCCACACCCACGTCAACCACGCCCAGTCGGTGACGCCCTTGGTGGCGGAGGCGGCCCAGACGGCGTTGAACGTCGGTGTGCGGGACGTGCGCAACCAGGGCGTGCTGATGCGCGGCGTCAACGCGACCCCGGCGCAGCTGCTGGACCTGTGCTTCGCGTTGCAGGGCGAGGCGAACATCCTGCCGTACTACTTCTACATGTGCGACATGATCCCGAACGCGGAGCACTGGCGGGTGGCCGTGTGGGAGGCGCAGGAGCTGCAGCACTCGATCATGGGGTACCTGCCGGGGTACGCGACGCCGCGGATCGTGTGCGACGTGCCTTACGTGGGGAAGCGGTGGGTGCACCAGCTGGCGGAGTACGACCGGGAGCTGGGGATTTCGTACTGGACGAAGAACTACCGGACGGGTATCGAGCTGGACGACCCGGAAGCGTTGCAGCGGCGGTACCCGTACTACGACCCGATCTCGACGCTGCCGGAGGCCGGGCGGGCCTGGTGGGCGAACCAGCCCCGGCCTTGACCAGGTAGCTACGACTATGGGTGCGCCGGCTCGCTGTTGTTCTCCGCGAGCCGGCGCACCCGCCGCACAGGTTTCTGCGACCCGGCATTGGTGTCGGCCGAAAGCGGGGATCTGCCGGTGGACCAATTAGCCCAGTGAACGTTCCCACTCTACTGTGGACAAACGACGGCCCGTAACCGATGACGAATTACACCGACTTTCCCGGCCTCGCCAACGTCTACCTCGAAGACAGCTTTGTCCTCGCCATCGACGTGACCCCCACCTCGCTGTCCTTCCGGCTGGAAGCCGTGCTGACCCCCTCGCACCCGCGCTACCACGACCCTCGACCGGGTGAAGCGCACTGCTGCGCCGACGCCGTGCTGACCATCGCCGAGGCGACGAAGATCGAGTGGGTCACACGGTCATCCCAGAGCTACCGCGACGCCACTGGCGAAGAAGACTTCGGCAACATCGACAGCCTCCGTCGTCACGACGGTCACTACGAGCTCGCCGGCGACTGGGGGCACGTCCGGATCCACTCGAAGGCGGCACCACAGCTCACCTTCGCCGAAGAGGCCGGCCTTAGGCACTCGTTCCCGAAGACGACGTGATCGCGGATCTCGTCGGAATCCGACCGGTTCGCGGCGCACTTCATGAATCGATTTCCTCCCCGCCCCGTTTTCTGGGCCACTCGGCCGCTTCCGTTACTCACACCCCTACATCGGAACCATTCCGTGACCTTGATCAGGGGTTCGGGGTGAAACGCCGGAACCGGATGCGGCGACTAGTACAACGGGTAATCATCCTGCTACGCGAAACAGCGCAGCCGGTTCGACCACCCGCACGAGTCCGCCGGACGGGGGTGAAGATGCGCCGGACGTTCGTCGTCCCCGATTTCGTTCCTCCTGCCGGGTACGAAGACCGGCTCAAACGGGTGCTCACCGACCTGCATGACGGCCTCGGACCGACGCTCGCCGTCGCCGTGCTCGGGCTGCGCGCCGCCCGCGATCTGATCGCCCGCGACCGCGTGGCCGCCGGGGAGCTGCTGGGGCGGCTCGAAGACGAGCTCTTCCGGGCGATCACCGATCTGCGCCGGATCGTGGCCGATGCGCGGCCGCCCGCGCTCGACGATGACGGGCTCGTCCAGGCCGTGCGGCGGTACGCCGGCGTGCTCAGTGACCGGGTGCCCGCCGAACACGGGCCGCTGCGGGTCGACGTCGAGGTGCGTGGCGAGCTGCCGGCGCTGCCGGCGGAGGTCGAGGTCACCGCGTACCGGATCATCCGCGAAGCGCTCGTGAACGTCGCCCGCCATTCCGGTGCCCGTCAGTGCACCGTGACCCTCTGGCCGCAGGACGGCGACCTGCACGTGGAGATCGTCGACGACGGGGTGGGCACCGACGGCGAAGCGCTGCCCGCGGTCGGCGGGACCGGGCTGCGGTCGATGCGGGAACGCGCCGGCGACCTCGGCGGCGGCTGCCGGATCGAGCCGGTTCCTTCGGGCGGCACGCGGATCGCCGCCCGGCTCCCGCTCGCCACCAGGACGTGAGGCGATGTTCGGCACCGTGCGCGTCCTCGTCGTCGACGACCACCCCGTCTTCCGCGAAGCGTTGTGCGCGCTGCTCGACGGGACCGACGGCATGGCGGTCGCCGGGAAAGCGGCCGACGGCCACACCGCCGTCGCCCTCGCGCGGCAGCTGGAACCCGACGTCGTCCTCATGGACCTCAACCTCCCGGACCTCGACGGCGTCGAGGCGACGCGGCGGATCGTGGCCGCCGGCCCGCACACCGGCGTCCTGATGCTCACGATGTTCGAGAACGAGGCCGCGGTGTTCGCCGCGATGCGCGCGGGCGCCCGCGGCTACCTGCTCAAAGGCGCGCGCAACGAGCAGATCATCCGCGCCGTCCGGGTGATCGGCGACGGCGAGGCCATCTTCAGCCCGGCGATCGCCACCCGGGTGCTGTCGCTGCTGGGCACCGCGGTCCCGCGCGACGAGTCCTTCCCGCGGCTCACCGCCCGCGAGAAGGAGATCATGCAGCTCATCGCACGCGGCATGGGCAACGCCTCCATCGCCGACCTGCTGGTGCTGAGCCAGAAGACCGTGCGCAACCACGTCTCCCACATCTTCCGCAAGCTCCGGGTCACCGACCGCGCCCAGGCCATCGCCAAGGCCAAAGAGACCGGCATTGCCCGATCGGAGTAAGGAAAGCGGGACATATCGGGACACCTGATCCCTGTTCGGCGAGCCCTCGCACCCCGATCCTGGGTGCAGGGAACCGACGTCGTTCGAGGGAGGGCCACACCGATGTTCACCGACCAGGTTCCGGTGCTGCTGCACGCCACCGACACCATCACCCACGCGGGCGTCACCGCCGCGCTGCGCTCACGCCCCGAGATCCGCTTCGCCGACGAAGACTGCGGTGAACAGGCCGTGGTGCTGGTCATCGTCGAACGGCTGAACGAGGACTCCCGGCAGCTGCTGCGCAGCCTCCAGCGCGCCAACCACGCCGGCATCGTCCTGGTCGCCGGGGAGGTCGAGGACTCGGAGCTGCTCGACGTCGTGGGCAACGGCGTCTCGGCGATCATCCGCCGGGCCGACGCCACCCCCGACACGCTCGTGCGGCTCGTCAAGACCGCGGCCGTCGGCGAAGGCGCGCTGCCGCCGGACCTGCTCGGGCGCCTGCTGTCCCGGGTGTCCCGGCTGCAACGCGACGTGCTGCGCCCGAACGGGTGGGACCTCGCCGGGATGTCCCAGCGGGAGACCCGCGTGCTGCGGCTGATCGCCGAGGGCTTCGAGACCAAGGAGATCGCCGACCAGCTGAGCTACTCCGAGCGGACGGTGAAGTCGATCCTGCACGACATCACCAACCGCTTCCAGCTCCGCAACCGCGCCCACGCCGTCGCGTTCGCCATGCGCGAAGGGCTGATCTGACACGGTTTTCTACTCGATCCGGCCGGAGAAGGAGACCGACGGCGTGCAGCGGCCGCGGTCGCCCGGGTTCTGGCAGCTGACCGCGAGGACGATCTTCTCCCCCGGCTGGAACCGCCACGCCTGCAGCCAGTGGTGGTCGAGGTCGCGGAAGTTGGAGAGGCCGACTTCCAGCAGGACGCTCTTGGTGCCACCGGAATCCCGCAGCAGCCGCAGGGTTCCGGTGTCCCCGCGCGGGTTCTGCAGGATCAGGTCGGTGATCACCAGCGTCTTGCCCGGATCGGGCATCGTGTAGGGGAATTCGGCGAACCGGTTGACGTTCGAGTCGATGTTCGCGTCCGCGGCCACCCGGAAGTCGGTCGGGGTCCCCGCGGTGCCGTCGTTCGGACGGCTCGGAACGGTGCCGTTCGAGACACCACCGGTGTTCCCGCCCGGCGGGGTCAGGCCGACGGCCTTCATCGCGTCCTCGGAGTTCTGCTTGGCCTGCCCGGCGTCCTTTTTGGCCTGGTCGGCGCCGGCGCCGGCGTCCTGCGCGGCTTTCACGATCTCCTGGTTCTGCTCCTGCGCGGCCTCCCGGGCGGCGGACTTCACCGCGGGCCGCAGGACGGTGAACCACAGCGTCACCAGTGCGAGCAGGAGCACCAGCAGCGCGGCGAGCGCGGGCAGCAGCCACTTGGGCAGCAGCTGCCGCTGCACCATGGTGCCTTCGGTCTTGAGCGGCTCGCCGCCGTCGGCGGTGACGAACACGTGGAAGCGGTGCCGGACGGGTTGCCCGCGCAGGAACCGTTTCCGCGGCTTCGCCCGCATCCGGACGAACGCGGCCGTGCCCGGCGCCAGATCGGCCCGCTCGCGTTCGAGCCGGAACTCCAGCTCGTCCTCGGGGTCGAGCGGGCTCAGCTCCACCGCCACCGGCCGGTTGCCCCGGTTGTCGACGGCGACCTCGAAGTCCGCCTTGGACCCGCCCTCCACCTTCGCCGGCACGATCTCGGCGGTCACCTCGGTGAAGGCGCCGAGCTGGACGGTGCCCTCCTCCACCACCGACCCCGCGGGGTCTTCGCTCGAGAACACCCGGACCCCGAACGGGATCGTGCCGGCGGGGACGTCGGAGGACCGGGGTGGGGTGAAGCGCACGGTGACGGTGCCCGTCTCCCCCGGCAGCAGGTTGACCGTCGCCGGTTCCGCGGTGGCCCAGCCACTCGCGTCACCCACGACGTCGACCGCGAACCGGTCGACGACCTGCCCGGCGTTGCGGATGCTCACCGAGCACGTCGTCTCCTGGCCCGGTTCCGCGACCAGGCCGGCTTCCGACAGCGTCGCCGTTGCTCCCATGCAGGGAAGTCTCCGCGCCCGCCACCCGCGGCGGCACCGGCGGACGGGTGTGCACCCGTGCGCCGGTGGTTGCCCGTACGGGCAGCGGCGGAGGTCAGCCCCGGGTGATGAACGGCGGTTGCTCCGTGCGGAGCACGACCACGATCGGATTCGACTGCACCGCTTGGAACTTCGGCCCGATCACCGAAGCCGCCGACACCGTGCGCGGTCCGATCAGGTCGTGGTGGAAGATCAGGAACTGCGTCTGGAACTTCCCGTCCGCGCCCACGGTGACCGGGCCCTGGTCCGGCGAGATGCCGGCCGACCACGCCAGCCGGACCGCCGCGCCCGGCGGGAAATCCGTGCCGGTCACCCGCGCCACGAAGCCGAGCGGGCCGATCCCCGGATCCACCGTCACCACCGGCTGCCGGATCACCACGCGTGCGCTCGCGGTGTTGTCGGCGGCGGTGGTGTCCGGTCCGCTCGTGCCGACCGTCGCCGACACCGGGGCGTCCACCGCGGCCTTGGCCGCCAGCGCGATCCGGACCTCGACCGTCTGGCCGGGTGCCAGCGTCCCGAGCGCGCAGCTGCCGCCGCCCGGCGCGCACCCCGGCGTCACCGCGGTCGCGGGCAGTCCCGGCGGCAGCTGGGTGACCAGCCGCACGTCCGGCATCGGCGCCCCGGAACCGTTGTGGACCAGGAAGGTCAGCACGACGTCGTCGCCGCCGACGAACAGCGGCACGGCCGACACCGCCATCCCCAGCGACAGCGACCCCGGGGTGACGGGGGGCAGCGGCTTCTCGGCGACGGTGACGACCGCCGTGGCGGAGTTGTCCCGCACGTCGGCGTCCCCGCCCGCCGTGGTGACCGTGCCGGTCGCGGCCTGCGGCCCGGCCACGACGCCGGTGGCGCTGAACCGCACCCGCACCTGGGCGCCCGGGGCAAGCGCGCCGAACGCGCAGACCAGGTCCGGCGTGCAGGTGCCGGCGGTGGTGATGGGCGCCTGCGGCCGCAGGCCGGCGGTCAGCCGGACGAACAGGCCGGCGCCGGGCGCGACCGCGGCCCCGTGGTTGGTGACCACGAACTCGAACGTCGTGAGGCCGCCGAACGCGATCGCGGCGGGGACGGCCGTGGCGGTCACGGCGACGTCGGCGATCCGCTGGAACGCCGGCTGCGACGCCCCGCCGGGACCGGCGATCAGCACCGCGGGCGCGCCACCGGCGGCGGGCACGACCTGGATGCCCGGCCGGGATTCCCCGGGTGCGCTGTCGAAGGCGACCAGTGCGCCGTCCGGCGACCACGCCGGGTCGTCGACGAACCCGGCGTCCTGCGCCAGCACCCGGCCCTGGCCGCCGTCGGCGGGCGCGGCGCAGATCAGCCGGTTGTCGTTCTGGAACACGATCGTGGCGCCGTCCGGTGACACATCGGCCGAGCCCTGCCGGCCGGTGCCGCACGGCGTGCCGAACGAGGGCGAGAGGTCCCGCTGGGTTCCGGTGCCGACGCTGTCGGGCGCCGGGGCGAGCTCGACTTGCCACAGTTCTTGCCGTTCCCCGCCCGGGTCGACCGCCATGACGGCGGTTTCGGTGGCGGTGCCGTTCCGCCCGGTCGCGGTGCACGTCACGGTGGTGGCCCCGACCGGGAACAGGCTGCCCGACGACGGTGTGCAGAACGGCGTGATCGGGGTTTCGCGGTCGGCGTCGATCGCGGTCGCGGGGTACTCGATGACCGTCGGGGCGGTGCCGGTCACCGTCGTGTCGTGGACGGTGATCAGTGGGAGCCGCGGGTCCTTGACCCGCACCGTGACGTCCTCGGTGTAGCCGGGGCGCGCGGTGGGCTCGCCGTTGAGCCGGAACTCGACGCGGCAGTGCAGGCGGGCGCCCAGGGGCGCGGTCGCGGCGACGATCGCGGTCTCGGTGAACCGCGCGGGGGTGCCGCCCGGGACCTGTTGGGCGCCTTCCGGATCGAAGGTGAGGGTCAGGCCGCTGTCGCAGAAGGGCACCGGCCGCACCGAGACCGGGAGGTCGCCGATGCCCTTGATGATCGCCTCCGTGATCCCCGCCGCTTCGGTGCCCGCGGTGAGGACGCCGTCGGTCCCGTTCGCGACCGCGGTCGCCTGCCCCCGGTAGTCGAGGGTCGAGTCCGCGCCTTCGCCGCCGGTGACCGCGGGCACGGCCACCACGCTGATCTTCGCCGCGTTCAGCGCCGCGATCACCGCGGCTTTGACCGCCGAGCCCTTCTCGGGCGGGTCTTCGTGGCTGGCCGCGTCCCCGACCAGCACGATGATCCGGCTGCTGTCCGGGCGGAACGTGATCGCGCCGGTCGCGACCTTCTGCAGCGCCGCGAGCCAGTCTTCGGCCGTGTCGCCGCCGAAGTCGGCCCGGATCCGGCCGAACGCGTCGGCCAGCAGCGTGCGGCCGGGGTCCGCGGGATCGGCGCCCACCGCCGTCAGCGGCTGCTGGACGAAGAAGGAACGCGGGACGCGCGTTCCGCCGATGACGTCGTCCGGGTCGGCGGCGTCGCCGAAGGCCGCGACCGCGAACCGCACGTCGGCTTCCCGCGTCCGCACGGCGTCGATGACCGCGCCGAGGTTCTGCTTCACCTGGCCGAGCACCCCGGGTCCGCCTTCGCCGCCGCCCATCGAAGCGGTCTGGTCCATCAGCAGGACGATGTCGGGCTTGGAGCGGATCTTGTCGGTCGGCACGGTCTTCCCGATGGTCGCCGAAGAGCCTTGGCCGACCGGGATGTCGACGACGGCGGGGTCCACTCTGGACGGTCCTGGTGGTGGCGTCCGGGTGGCCGCGCGCGTCAGGGTGATCTTCGTGCCGTCGGCCGACCACACCGGCTGCGAGTCGTCGCCGCGCAGGTGCGGTGGCATCGGGATCTCGCCGAGAACGAGGCCGTCGGCGACCCGGGCGATCCGGACGACGTCCCGGCGGCTCTCGCCTTCGAAGACGGTGTCGGTGTACGCGATCGTCGTCGCGTCCGGGGACCACGCCGGGTGCCGCTCGCGTTTGGTCCCGGCCACCGGGCCGGTTAGCGTACGAGGTGCGCTGCCGTCGGCGTTCGCCACGAAGATCTCGGTCCGCGCGGATTCGCCGGGGCCGGCCTGGGTGTAGGCCAGCAGCGTGCCGTCGGCGGAGAACGCGGGGTCGAACTCGTCGGCGTCGGGGCGCTGGGTGAGGTCCCGGCGGTCGCCGCCGGTCGCGTCCGCGCTCCAGACGTCGGTGCTGCCGCCCGCGCGCAGCTCGGTGAACACCGGCTGCCCGCTCGCCCGGAACGCCGGTTCGGTCTCGCCGGTGCCGGGCAGCGCCGAGATGGCCGAGACCCGGCCGCCGGAGACCTGCTTGACGTCGCCGAGCGGGTCCGGCGTGTGGGTGGTGAACGCCAGCCGGGTGCCGTCCGGGGACCACGCGGGCTCGGCGGAGTCCCCGGGATCGGGCACCGCGCGGGTGACCGCGCCCCCGGTGTCGGCCATCAGCACGACGTCGCCCGCCGGGTGGAAGCGCGTGGTGGTGAACGCGATCCGCGCCGGCCCCCAGGCGGGCTGGGTGTCCGCGGCCGGATCCGCGGTCAGGCGGGTGGGGACGCCGCCGGCGGCCGGGACGGTGTAGATGTCCCCGGCGGGGTCGTCGCGGGTGCTGCTGAACGCCAGCCGGGTGCCGTCGGGTGACCAGCTCGGCGAGTCGTCGGCGGCCGGCCCGGTGGTCAGCTGGCGCAGGCCGCGGCCGTCCACGCCGATCACGAACAGCTTCCGGCTGCCGGTGCGGTCCGAGGCGAACGCGACCGTGCGGCCGTCGGGGGACAGCGCGGGGTGGGTGTCCACGGTCTCGTCGGTGGTGAGCCGCACCGGAGCCTTGGCGGTGTCACTCAAGAAGAACAGCTCGCCGTCCCGCTCGGCGCCGCCAGCGGACGGCGCGCGGTGGCTGACCCACACGATGCCGCCGGTGCCCGCGGACGCGTCGGAGTCGACGCTCCCGGCCCCGGGCGGCAGCGCCGGTTCCGCGCCTTCCGGGCCCGGCTGGAACAGGCCGGTGGTGGCCGCGCTGACGTAGCCGACGCGGTAGGGCGCCGCCCCCGGTGCGGGTGCCTGCGCCGCGGTCGGCGAGAGCGCTCCGCCGATCGCCCAGCCGCCGAGCACCGCGACGACCGCGGTGCCCGCCACCACCCGGTTCGCGCGCATGGTCGGTCCTCCCCAAGCTGTCGGTGGCTCAGCCGGCTTCGAACAGTTCGATCTCGGAGATCGCGACGTCGGTGCCGTTGAGCGAGCGGTGCAGCCCGGTCACGTGCAGCTCGACGCTGGTCGCGCCGGCGCTGTTCTCGATCGGGACTTCCTGGGCGTCGGGCGTGTCGGCCAGCGCCATGTCGTAGGTCTTGCCGGTGGAGAAGACCAGGTGCAGCTTCTGCGGCCGGTGCGCGGCCTGGAAGTTCGCGGCGTCGCCGGAGTACACGATCGCCTTCCGCAGGTCCGCGGGGTGGTCGAAGGTGAACACCAGCGCGGGTTCCCGGTCGGTCGGGGCCGCCCAGAAGGTGTTCTTGGCGTTGTCGCTGACCAGCGGGGCCGCGTGCCCGGTCACCTGCGCGGTCGCGGTCACCTTGACCGGGCGGACCGGGTTCAGCTTGGCCTCGAAGATGCCGGTCACCTGGCCCCACAGCCCGGTCGCCGCGGTGTTGATCGCCCCACGGAACGGCTGGTAGAGCGCGTAGACCAGCGCCGCGAGCACCAGCGCCACCGCGACGGCGCGGCGGATCACCTTGCCGGCGGTCCGGCGCGCGGCCCCGGCCCGCCCGGTCCGGCGGCGGACGCCGTCCTTGCCCGGCCGGGCCCCGGCTTTGTGCTCCTTCGGCTTGCGGCCGAACAGCCGCCGCCACCACGACGTCTTGACGACCTCGGACTCGGCCAGCGACGCGCCGCAGCGGCCGCAGAAGTTGCGGGTGGGCACGTTGCCCTTGCCGCACCGGCCGCAGATCAGGTCGCCAGGGTGGAGGACCTGGTCCTCGACGGTCTGCCGCACCGGCTGCCGGACCGGGGCGAGCGGCTCGGCGGGCTGCACGACCTGCTGCTGCACCACCGGCTGCGACCGCACCGCGACGGGGCCGTCGTCCCACTTCAGGTACCGGCCGCATTCACCGCAGAACTCGACGTCGGCGGGACCCTGGTGCCCGCACTCGGCGTAGATGACCATCCGCTACCCCTCCACCACTTCCACCGCGACCCGCACGTGGGCGGGCACCGCGTCCACGACCGCCGCCGTCAGCCGCCGCCGGTCCACCCGGGCCGGGTCGGGCACCCGGACTCGCACCTGCACCCAGGCCGGGCCCGGGTCCGGCAGCGGCGCGCCGGGCCGCGGCGAGGCCACGACCCCGCCGCTGTCGGTCAGCTCGACCACGCCACCGGTGAGCAGCCGCACGTGCTCGGCCAGGCCACGCCGGGTGCCGCGCCACCGGTGCAGCTCGACCGACCGCGTGACCAGCTCCCGCAGCTGCGCCGGGCTCCAGCTCTCGTCGACGCGCAGCGCGACCCAGTGCGCCAGCCAGCCGACGAAGTCCTCGGGCGCCACCCCCGGGTCCAGGTAGCCCGCGAAGTTGTCCAATGTGGACAGGATCGGGGCGAGGACCTCGTCGAGCGCGCCGGTGAAGCCCCGCACGAACCGGTCGTCGGCGTACACCGCGGGCAGCTGCTCGCCGATCGGGTGCGGGCTCGGCAGGCCCGGGATCCCGGCCCTCATGCGCCGGCCTCCCGCACCCGCACCTGGTGCCCGAACGAGAACGCGAGCGCCTGCGGCGGCAGGTCGAGCCGGTCGGCCTGGTCGCCGCGTTCGCGGGTGATCGGGTTCGCGGCGAACAGGCGCACGTCTTCCACCAGCTCGACGCCGGGAAGCCGTTGCAGCACCGCGAAGACCTCGCCCGACTGCACCGGCCGCCCGAACGGCCAGCCGTCGCCGTCCGGGCCGCCGCTGAGCGGGTTGAAGTAGTCGTAGAGGGCCTGGGTCGCCCGCGCGCCGAGCGTGCCCGCCGTCGTCCGGCGCCGGGCGCGCAGCCGCGCGACCACCGTGACGCCCTGGTAGAACGGCGGCTCGACGGACACGAGTGCGCCCACGCAGCGCCGTTCGTCGAGGTGGCGCTCGATCCGGGCGCGCATGCCGGGGTCGAGCATCAGGGCCGAGAAGGCGAGTTCGCCGGTGTCGGGCACCGCCGGCACGACCAGGACCCGGATCGCGCCGGTCTCGCGGCCGTCGGCGCCGTGCGCCGGGATGCACCGCACGCGCGCCGCTTCCGGCGCCGCTTCGCGCGCGAGCTGTTCGTAGTCCTCGGCGGTCACCGCGCGGTCGCGGGTGCGCAGCAGCAGCGGGCCGCGGACCTGCGCGTCCCGCACCGACTCGCCGTCCACCCCGCCGATCGCGGGACGGCGGTTGACCACGCTGCTCACGAACGGGATCGGGTCCCGCTGCACCTCGAGGACCTCGCGGGCGACGTTGCCGCGCCGCCCGCCGCCGGACCGGTATTCGGGCACGCGGATCGCGGCGGACTTGGCCGGCACGGCGCCGTAGTACCGGAGGCCGCCCTCGGGCTGGCGCACCGCGGGACCGAACACGACTTCCCCGCCGACCCGGTCGAGGACGACGTGCCGGTCGCCGGGTCCGGAGCCGGCGAACGACCGGACCTCGGTCCACTGCTGCCAGCCGTCCGGGCCCGAGACCTCGACGACCAGCTCGCCGTCCCCGGCGACCACCGGCGGCCGGCCGAGCGGGAACCGCTGGCCCGGCGTGCCGTCCGAGGTCCCGGCGATCTCGTTGCGGATGATCTCGGCGTGCACGGCACCGGCCGTGCCGCCGATGGTCGAGGCCTCGACCGCGTGCAGCCGTGGCGAGCGCTGGTAGAACGGCTGGTTCTCCTTGGCCTCGACCAGCCGGCACCGCAGCCACCCCGCGCGTCGGCGGGCGAGCACCGACATCTCGTGGCCGTGCGGGACGTGCACGACGACGTCCCCGGCGCGGTTGAACGCGCCGGTGCTGTCGCGGTCGACCTCGCACGCCACCCAGCCGGAGCCGTCCCAGGCCTCCCACCGCCACGGCGGGTCGTGCGGGTCGACGCCCTGGCCCTCGACCTCGCAGTCCAGCCGCAGCAGCACCGCGCAGCCGGGCACCGCGTCCGACAGGCCGAAGCAGACCGCGTCGCCGGGGGCCGGGGTTTCGGCGAAGGCCGCGGGCCCGCCACCCACGAGGAGCTCGTCGGTGCGGTCGACCGGCGGGAGGCCGGTGTCGGACGTGCTGGTCGCCAGGTGCGCGAGCGAGCACGGCACGATGGTCAGCGTCCGCTCGACGGTGAACACGACGGGGTCCTCGACCTCGGTGCGCACACTCGCGACCTGCTTGCCCGCCGCGACGACCACCGGGACGTCCCGGGCGGCCGAAAGCCAGAACGTCACGTCGGCGCGCGCCGCGGCCGGCGGGAACAGGCGCACCCCGATCAGCTCGAGGAACCGCAGGTAGTGCCGGTCGGGCACCCGGTTGAGCCGGTAGAGCAGCTGGTCGACCATCTGCGCGAACGTCTCGATCAGCGTGACGCCCGGGTCGGAGACGTTGTGGTCGGTCCACTCCGGGCAGTTGCGCTGGACCAGGTACTTGGCTTCGTCGACCAGGTCCTGGAACCGGCGGTCGTCGAGGTTGGGCAGCGGCAGGGACATCACGCACCGTCCACTGGGGAATCGAGCGCTGCGGACTCGTGCGGCGGGATCACGTAGAAGGGGAAGACGAGGTTGCGCGGGTCGTTCGTGCCGCGCAGGTGGTAGCGGATGTCGATGAGCAGGGTGCCCCGGTCGGCCGCGTCGAAGCCGACGACGACGTCGTCGAGGGTGATCCGCGGCTCCCAGCGCTCCAGCGCGGTCCGCACCTCGTAGGCGATCTGCCCGGCGGTCGCCGCGTCGGCCGGCGCGAACACCAGGTCGTGGACCGCGCAGCCGAACTCCGGGCGCATCGGGCGCTCGCCCGGCGACGTGGCCAGGATCAGCCGGATGCTCTCGACGACCTCGCGTTCGCCGCCGACCAGCGCGATCGACCCGGTCGCGTCGGTGTGCAGCGGGAACGCCAGTCCCCGGCCCAGGAAGTCCTTCATCGGCACCGTCACTTCAGCCTCCGATCAGGACGGTCGGGCAGCCCATGACGATCGGCGCGCCGCAGGTGGCCAGGTCGCCCATCCGGGCCGCGGGCATGCCGCCGAGCAGGACGGTCGGGCAGCCCGGTGGCGCGATCGGCGTCGGCGGGTGCACCGCGGGCGGCGGGAACGAGCAGGTGTGCAGCGTGCCGACGTTCGCGGCGGGCAGCCCGCCGATCAGCACGGTCGGCACCCCCGGCCCGGCGATGACGCCCGGGTGCCCCGTCGGGTCGCCGACCCTCGCGGCTGGTGGCATGTCGCTCCCCCGTCAGTTGATCTTGACCAGGCCGCCGCGCACGGTGACGACACCGCTGGCGGTCAGTTCCGTCTGGCCCTGCCCGGCGACCGACACGGTGGCGCCCTCGACCTTCACGCCGGCGGTGCCGTTCAGCTTCAGCCGGCTGCTCGCCTCGATGCTGGCGTCGGTCTGGGACTTCACCGTCACCTTCTGGCCCTTGAGCTCCAGCGGCCCGGTCCCGGCGTCAATGCTGACGCCGTTCTGGGCCTTGACCGTGACGCTCTTGCCGCTGGTGACCTCGATGACCTGGTTCTTCTGGTCGATCTTGACCACGAACTTCGCGTCACCGGAGGCCAGGGTGATGCCGTCGTCTTCGGCGAATTCCAGCTTGTGCCCCTTCCGCGAGACGAACCCGCGGACGGTGACCTGCCCGCTGGTGCCGTCGACGGGGTCCTTGCTCAGGCGCGGGGCGGCGTCCTTGGTGTTGTGGAGCCCGCCGAGGACGTAGGGCGCTTCGAAGTCGCCGTGTTCGAAGCCGACCAGGACCTCGTCGCCGACCTCGGGCAGCACCAGCGCGCCCCGGTCCTTGCCCGCGCCGGGCTGCACCGTGCGGGCCCAGGTGCTGGTGAAGTCCCGGTCCAGCCACGGGAAGGTCAGCTTCACGCGGCCGAGGTTCGCCGGGTCCTTGAGGTCGCTCACCTGCGCGGGGACCACGCCCGGCCACGGCGAGCTCTTCGCCCCGCCGGCGACCAGGCCGTAGAGCGAGCGTTCCTGGCGGCCGGACACGGTGAATTCGGTCGTGTAGCCGACTTCGGCGTTGAACAGGTGCCGGGTGCCGGTCAGGGTGTACTTGCCGGAGAAGGGCCGTCCGACGCCGGTGAGCGTGACCGCGGTGCCGGCGCGCAGCTTCGGGTTGCCCTTCGCGACGCCGTCGAGTTCGGTGCAGGCGCTGCCGAACCGGTCGGCCAGTGCTTTCGCGGTCGCGTCCGCTTCGGCCTGGGCGCGCCGGGGTGCGGCGGCGTCGAGGAAGGGCGGGCTCGCGAACTTCTTCGCCAGCGCCACCGGGTCCACCTCGGGTACGTCGGTGCCCGCGTTGCGCGGGGTCGCGGTGGCGGTGACCGGCTGCTTGTGCTCGTAGTCCCAGCCGTTGACCCGCACCTCGGGCACCTGCTCGGCCGCGGTGACGCTCGCGCGGAGGCTGACCAGCGTCCCGTGCGCCTCCAGGACGAGCGGGTCCGTGGTCGCCTTGGTCGTCGTCGAAGGCGCGCCGGAGGGTTTTTCGGGGAGTTCGAAGTTCAGCTTCCCCTCGCGGACGGCGATCTGCGCGCCCACCGCGTCGGCCAGCCGCGACAGGAACTCCCAGTCACTGACGTTGTCCTGGCTCAGCTGGGTGTTCGGGCGGCCGCCGAAGCCCCGGACGTCGTCGATCTTCCCGGCCGCGATGCCCGCGCGCCCGGCGATCTTGCGCACGACGTCCGAGATCGTCATGTTCGGGTACGCCGCCACCCGGCGGCCGCGGAACAACCGGTGCGCCTGGTCGTACCCGCGGACCTCGGTGAACGTGCCGTGCGGGTCCAGGTCGATCGCGACCGCGGTGACTTCACCGGCCATCAGCTCTTGCGGGCCTTCGGGATCGGACGTCTGGACCTTGAGCGTGACCTTCGCCCCGACCTTGAACTTGCCCTTGTCCAGCACGACGGACCCGGGGTCGCGGAAGCGCAGCACGAACGTGTCCGGCAGGTTCCGGCTGTCGTCGACGTAGGCGTAGCTGAGCATCACCTTGACGTCGTCGGCCAGCGGGGTGCCCTCGACCTCGACGACGAGGGTGTTGGTGAAGGTCTCGTTAGCCATCGAGCTCCTCCAGCGCGGGCACCAGCAGCCGGGTGCCGGGCCGCAGCCGCATCGGGTCGTCGATGTCGTTGGCGTCGGCGATCTCGCGCCACCGGCCGGGGTCGCCGTAGGCCCGGAACGCGATGGAGGGCAGCGAATCCCCGGCGACGAGCACGTGGGTGTCCCGGGCCGCGAGCGCGCCGGACGTCGGGTTCTGGCCGCTCAGCTCACCCGCGATCTCCTCCAGGTTCACCGTGCAGACCGCGCGGACCGGCGTCCCCGACGGTGTGAAGAGCGTGTACTTGGCCGTCACGCTGGAGACGTAGGCGGGGAAGCCGGTCATGCCACCCCACTTGAAGATCACCCACGGCGGCGAGGGTTTGCGGTGCTGGCGGCTGTCCTCGGTGGCCACGCAGCAGGTGAACAGCTGCTCGACCTTCTTGACGACGGCGTCGTCCATCTTGTCGGTGGCGTCGAGGAACATCTCCAGCGCCAGCTTCGCCGGATCGGACCCCTTGAACTGCGGCGGCGCGCTCTTCTTGGCGTTCGGCTGCGCGTCCCGCCCCCACTTGGCGTTCTTGCTCAGCGACAGTTCCTTGGGGTTGAACTGGAACTTGATGTCGAACATCTTCTCCCCCGGCGGCTGCCCGGTCCCCCCGGACTGCGGCGGCTTCCGCACTTCCAGCAAGGCGCGCTGCAGGTTGTTCGGCGCGGGCTCACCGGACCCGTAGGCAGCGGGCGGCGCGGAGCCGGCCGAGGTGAAGGTGACGGGTGAGGACATGGCTAGCCCTTCTTCGCCGGGCTGAGGAAGCCGTGGTGGGCCAGCTCGAGGGTCTCGGTGGCGACCTTGGGCGAGTCGGGCGAGAGCTGCGGCCCGCTCCAGCGCACCGGGACGACGCCTTCCAGGGCCCAGCTGGCGATGACGGTCCCTTCGAGGGTGCGCGCCTCGATGGTGGCGGTCTTGCGCTCGATCCCGCTCGCGAGGCTGGCGAACCACTTGGTGATCTGCGAGCTAGCCGCGGTGACCGGCCGCGAGAGCTTGATGTTCGAGTACTTGATCCGGGTCGGCAGCTGCCAGACCATGCCGTTGTTGCCGCCCTCTTCCCGCTGTTCCATGACGAATTCGCACCCCAGCCCGTCACAGCTGGAGAAGGCGCCGAGGTTGCCGAGGTTCTTGTCGTCCAGTTTGACGACGTAGCAGACGGCGACGGCCTCTTCGGTGTCCGGCATCGGCTTCTCCTTCAGTGCGAGCGGTCGGTGAGCGCGCCCCGGCGTTCACGGTCCAGGCGGAGTTCGGTCTTGAGGCGTCGCAGGAGCGGGTCGAAGAGCTTTTTGACGAGTTCTTCGGTTTCCGGTGGCGGTGGGGTTGGGGTCGCTGCCGGCGATGCTGGTGCTGCCGGTGCGGGTTCCGGTTCTGGGGCGCGCTGGATGGCGGGTGTGTCTTGGCTGGTGGGTGCCGGTTGGGTGGGTTCGTCGTGGGTTGTCGCCGGCGGAAGGAGGTAGGCCAGCGTCGGTTCGGTGGTTTCGACGTTGTGGGTGGCTGGTGTCTCGAGTGACCGGGCCAGGGAGCTGCCGGCCTTCGGGACTGTTGCGGTCGGCTGGGTGGGCAGCGGTGCCAGGGCGTCCAGGGTTCGCGCGACCACGAGGGGCTGCTCGGCCCTCGGTGTTACCGGGAGAGCGGGGGGCTCGTTCGTGCGGCCGGCCGGGAGGTCTTGCACGGCTCGGCTGACCGGCAGCGCGGCGGTTCCGGTCGTCGGGTTGGCTGGGAGGGCTCGGCTGACCGGCAGTGCCGTGGTTCCAGTTGTCGGGTTGGCTGGGATGGGCAGTGTGAGGGTCTCGCTCGTCGGGGCGGCCAGGAGTGGGAGGTCTTGGACCGCTCGGCTGACCGGGAGTGCGGCAGCCGCGCCCGGCGGTGAGAAACCCTGCACTGCTCGGCTGACTGGGAGCGCCGGTGGTTCGCCCGGCAGGCCGGCTGGTAGTGGGAAGTCCTGCTCCGCGGGTTCGCCGGCCCGGCCGGCTGGTAGTGGGAAGTCCTGCTCCGCGGGTTCGCCGGCCCGGCCGGCTGGCAGTGGAAAGTCCCGGACCGCAGGTTCGCCCGCCCGGCCGGCCGGCAGTGGAAGGTCCCGGACCGCTCGGCTGACCGGGACTGCGGCAGCCTCGCCCGGCCGGCCGGCTGGCGGTCGGAAGTCCTGTACTGCTCGGGTGATCGGGAGCGCTGCTCGTTCGCTCACCCGGCTGGCTGAAAGCGGAATGTCTTGCACCGCTGGGCTGATCGGGAGTACCGCTGGTTCGCTTGCCCGGCTGGCCGGAAGCGGAATGTCTTGCACCGCTGGGCTGATCGGGAGTACCGCTGGTTCGCTTGTCTGGCCGGCTGGAAGCGGAAAGTCCCGTGCCGCTTGGCTGATCGGGAATGCCGCTGGTTCGCTTGCCTGGCCGGCCGGAGGCGAAATGTCTTGGACCGCTCGACTCACCGGCAGCACCGCGGCTTCCCTCGTCGGGCCGGCCGGAAGCGGGGAGTTCTGGACCGCGGGCGGCGCTGGTTCGGTCGCGTGGATGACCGGGAGCGGCGGCTCGGGTGCCGGCGGTTTCACCGTCTCGATTGCCCGTGCCACCCGCAGCGAAGGTTCCTGGGTGGCCGGGCTTTCGCTCGTCCGGGCGATCGGAAGCGGGGGCTCCTGCAGTGCGGGGGTTTCGGTGCTTCGCGCTACCGGAAGTGGCGAGTCCGGTTTTGCGGGCGGAGTTGCCGTCGTCGGCACTGCCGGAAGCGTCGGGGTCTCGATCACCTTAGCCGGAAGAGGCGGTCGCACCGCCGCCGCGGCAACGGTCTCGGCCACCTGGGTCGGCACTGGCGAGTCCACGACCTGTCGGGCGACCGGCAGAGCCGCCGTCGCGCTCGCCTCGGACGAAAGTGGCGCACTCGCGGCCGAAAGAGGTGTCTCCGGCGCCGGAGGTTCGCTCGCGGGCGTCACCGTGAGGGTTGGCTCCTGTGCGGTCCTCGCCACCGGCAGAGGCGGCTCCGCGGTCCCGGATCGGGTCTCCGGGGCTTCGATCGGACGGAAGGTGTTCACCGGCGGAGTCACCTCCGGTGACGAGTCGGCACGGTGCGCCGGAGCATCCTCCGCAGCAAAGGGCTGGGTGCCGCTCGGCATGATCGGTGCACCGAGACCGAGCCGTCGTGGCGCTGCCGGCTCGACCCGCTGCACGACCGGCAACACCGGCGGCGGCAGCGGTTCGGAGACGGGCGGAGCGTCCACAGGGGACGGTTCCACGATCGCCTGGACGGTCCGCATCGGCGGGACGATCGTCTGGGCCAACGTCAACGGCCGCACAGTCTCCCGCGCCGCCACCGTCGGCAGCACCAGAGAAGGTGCCAGCGAAGGCTCCGGCACGGACTCCGCCACGAACCCAGCTACGGGCTCCGGAGAGGGCTCCGGGGCGAAAACCGGCTCCGAAGCCCTCTCCGGGGAAACCTCGCGCTGCACCGTCGCGCCCCACAGCCGAGACAGCCCGGGCAGCCCGCCCCGCCTGCGCGTGGCCCGCTGCACCACCGGCATCGCCGGCACCGGCCCGTCAAGCACCCGAGGCCGGGCCAGATCCCCGATCACCCCAGCCGGCTCGTCCGGCCCGACCCGGTGCCCTAGCGGCTCGAGGTAAGCCGGGCTCTGCCAGGACGTCAACGATCCGCTGAACCGCTGCACCGGGTTGATCAGCGGGTGCTCGGCCAGGACGCGCTGGATCGGTGGCACCCTCCGCCATTCCGCGCGGGTCACCGGCACCGGCGCCGGGGGCTCCTTCCTGCTCCACCACATCGCAGCGTCACCGTCCCTGGCTCATCCGGGTGTTGATCCGGGCGATCTCGGCGACGTAGGTCAACCGGTCGGGGTGTTCGAGGTCGAGGATGTCGTCCAGTGACCAGTGCAGGTGGTAGGCGACGTACGCGACTTCCTCGTGCAGCCGGCCGGCCGCGTACGTCACGATTCCCCCAGGCGGCCGCCGGCGACGTCGACGACAAAGCTGTGGCCGCACTCGGGGCAGGCGACGCCCGCCCTGGTGTGGCCCTCGCTGTTGATCCGGCGGTACATGTCCTGCAGGAACGCCAGGTCCGAGGCGAACAGGTTCTCGATGACGCCGGCGTGCACGTCGGTGATGTCGCCGATCCGGGTGATGACCCGGGCCAGCAGCACCACCGTCAGGAACGCCGAATTCTCGCGGACCCGGTCGTCGCGCAGCGGGACCAGTTCGTCCCGTGCGGTGGCCAGGCGCATCACGCCGGAGTGGTGGACCTTGCCCTCGTCGTCGACGTAGCCGCGCGGGAGCTCGAACGCGAACTCCGTGCGCAGCTTCGGCCGGGGCTCGCCCACCGACGTGGCGGGGTTCTCCTCGACCGGGGCCGACGCCATCACCCTGCGCATGGGCTCACTCGACTTCCATCTGCTCGTAGGTGATGACCAGCTTTTCGGTGAGCACGCTCGTGTCGCCGGCCTTCAGCGCGCCGATTTCCAGGCTCTTGGGCCAGGCGTTGGTGAGCTTGTAGCGCTTGAGCGCGGTGCCTTCGTAGTCGTAGACGATGATCGCGCCGCCCTTGCGCGCGGAGGCCATCTTGCCGAAGTGGGCGTCCTTGACCCACTTCTCGAAGCTGTTGTCCTCGGTCAGGCCGCGGGTCAGCGTGACCTCGCCCGCCTTGGGCCGTCCGGGCAGCTTCTTGATGACGTACTTGCCGTCCACGGTGTTCTGCTTGAGCTCGATGACGTCCTGCTCCATCTTGAGGCCGGAGACCTCGGAGATCTGCTTGATCTGGACGCCGTCGATCTCGAGGCCGAAGGAGTGGCCCACCGCCTTGTCGAGATCGGGAAGTGCCATGTCGGAGTCCTTTCACTACTCGTTGACCAGGCTGGTGCCGCCGGACATCTGGGCCAGCCGGAAGATCACGAACTCCGCCGGTTTCACCGGGGCGATGCCCACTTCGCAGATCACCTGGCCGAGGTCGATGCCCTCGGCCGGGTTGGTTTCCCGGTCGCACTTGACGAAGAAGGCCTCGTCCGGGGTCAGCCCGAACAACGCGCCCTTGCGCCACTCCATGACCAGGAACGCGCTGATCGTGCGCCGGATCCGGGCCCACAGCGCGTCGTCGTTCGGTTCGAACACGACCCACTGCGTGCCGTTGAGGATGGACTCCTCGAGGTAGTTGAACAGCCGCCGGACGTTGAGGTAGCGCCACGCCGGGTCGCTCGAAAGGGTCCGCGCGCCCCACACCCGGATCCCCTTGCCCGAGAACGAGCGCACGCAGTTGACGCCGATCGGGTTGAGCAGCTCCTGCTCCGCCTTGGTCAGGTGCGTCTCCAGGGCGAGCGCGCCGCGGACGACCTCGTTCGCCGGTGCCTTGTGGACGCCGCGGGTGGCGTCGGTGCGGGCCCACACCCCGGCCATGTGGCCGCTGGGCGGGATGAACGCGTTGGTGCCGGTGGCGGGGTCGAGCACCTGGACCCAGGGGTAGTAGAGCGCGGCGTACTTCGAGTCGTACCCGGCGGTGTCCATCCGCCAGCCGCGGACTTCCTGGGGGTTGAGCCCGGGTGGCGGGTCGATGATCGCCATCCGGTCGCCCATCAGCTCGCAGTGGGCGATCATCGCCAGCTGCACGGCCTTGACGGTGTCGAGGTCCAGCAGCTCGCGCTGGTAGGCGGCCATCAGGTCGGGGACGGCGACCATGGTGATCTCGTCGATCGCTTCGAGGCCGCCGAAGCCGGTGCGGTCGGCGACGTCGCCGACGTAGTCACCGGCGGCGACCCGGCGCGGCACCGGCGGCTCCTGCGGTGCCTTCGGTGGCGCGGTGAGCGTCGCGCTGCCCTTCTCGGGCTTGGCGACGGCGCCCGCGGCTTCTTCGACGGTGATGTAGCTGGACTTCTCCCGCACCGCGGTGACGACGTTCTCCTTGGTGCGCTTGGTCGTCACGTTGTGGGTCTCGACGACCTTGCCGTCCTGCTTGACGAGCACGGTGAACCGGTCCTCGGCGGGGTTGTCCCCGGTCGGGTCGGCGACCTCGACGGTGATCTCGCCGGCCTGCTTGCCCTCGGGCAGCTCCTTGGCGACGAAGCGGTAGCCGCCGAGCACGGCCTGGCGCGCGGTGAGCTGCTTCGGCGTGGAGCCGTTGTCCTGGGCGCGCGAGCCGCCGACGCGGACGATGTAGCAGTTGGTGCCGCCGTTGAGGAAGTAGCCGTAGACCGATTGGGCCAGGTAGCAGCCTTCGACGAAGTCGCCGAAGGTCTGGGTGAACTGGCCCCAGTTGGACACCAGCGTCGGGGTGTTGAAGGGACCGTCCGCGGCGAAGCCGACGAAGGCGGCGACGGCGGTGCCCACGCCCTCGATCGGCCGGGCGCCCGCCTCGATCTCCTCGACGTACACCCCCGGCGTGAGATAGGTGGGCATGCGGGCCTCCCTTGTCGACGCACAAGTCTTGACATCGGCGATGGTCCTGCCCGCGCGTCCGGCGCGGTACGGCCGTGCGGATAGGCCCGCGGGAACCGATCTCTGCCCTTAAAGGCAGCTGCCCGTTGGGGCACCCGGGGCCGCCCGTCCGGCCGTTGGCAACCGGGCGCCGCGGGCCGACAGTGGTTCCATGGCCACGCCGCGGGACAGGGTGCCACGGGAATCGCCGGCGCAGCCCGCGCGGGCGGCCGCACCCGCGCGCCGGGCCGGCCCGCCCGCGTTGCTGCGCCTGCAGGCGTCCGCGGGCAACGCCGCGGTGTCCGGGCTGGTCGCACTGCAGCGGCAGGGCTGTCCCGCTCCCCCGGTCGCGCCCACCGGCGTCACCCCGGCGTCCGACCCGAAGTTCCGGTCGCTCAAGAAGGACGTCGCCGCGCAGGGGAAGGCCGCGAAGGCGCACCCGCCCGCGGGAGCGGAGGTCAAGGCGGCGCAGGACGCCGCGGTCGCGCCCGCCGACGACAAGGACGCCCAGGCCAAGGCCGCCCAGGCGGACAAGATGGCGGCGGCGAAACCGGCGGGTTTCGACAAGGCCGCGTTCGTCGCCGCGGTGAACGCCGCCATCGCCAAGCAGGCGCCCAAGAACCTCGACGAGGCCGACAAGTTCGCCGGTTCCGGCAAGGCCGACCAGGTCAAGGCCGAGGTGCTGGGCAAGGTCACCGGCGGCAAGGACGCCTCGGCGAAGGACGTCACCGACCGGACGAAGGAGGCACCCGACCCGAGCCGCGCGGTGGAGAAGCCGGTCACGCCGCTGCCGCAGCCCCCGGCCCCGGCCGCGCTGGCGCCGCCGGACCCGCGCAAGGCCACCCCGGACAAGGCGCCGCCCGAGCAGACCGACCTGCGCGCCGAGCAGTGCGAGACGCACGGGGCGATGGCCGCGGCCGGCGTCACCGACGAGCAGCTGGCGCAGTCCAACGAGCCGGAGTTCACCGGCGCGCTCGCGGCGAAGAAGGAAGGCGAGCAGCACACCGCGTCGGCGCCGGCGGTGGTCCGCCAGTCCGAAGCCGGGCAGCTGGCCGCCGTCACCGGCGCCGCACAGGCGTCCGGGCGGTCCGCGATGGCGGGCATGACGGGGGCGCGCTCGCAGTCCGGGCAGCGGGGCCAGGCGGCGAAAACGGCCACGAAGGCGAAGGACGAGCAGGACCGGGCCCGGATCACCGGGGAGATCAAGGCGATCTTCGACGACACCAAGACGAAGGTCGAGGGCGTGCTCGGCGCGCTGGACGACCAGGTGGCGAAGAAGTTCGAGGCGGGCGAGGCGCAGGCCAAGGCGGCGTTCACCGCCGACCACCAGGCCCGCATGAAGCGCTACAAGGACGAGCGCTACGACGGCGTCAGCGGTGCGGCGCGCTGGGCGTACGACCTGTTCGCCGACCTGCCCGCCGAAGCGAACAACCTGTTCCTCGAGGCCAAGAAGGTCTACGAGGTCAAGATGCAGGGTGTCATCGGCGAGATCGCGGACTTCGTCGGCGAGAAGCTGGCCGAGGCGAAGCGGCTGATCGCCGACGGCCGCGCGCAGGTGCAGCGGAAGGTCGAGTCGAAGTCGCCGGCGTTGCGCAAGATCGCGGGCGAGGCGGCGAAGGAGTTCGGCGGGCAGTTCGATGACCTGGAAAAGTCGGTCGACGACAAGCAGCAGGCGCTGGTGGAGGACCTGGCGCAGAAGTACACCGAGGCCCGCGACGCGGTCGACGAGGAGATCAAGGCGCTGCAGGCGGAGAACAAGGGCCTGTGGAGCAAGGCGAAGGAGGCCGTCGGCGGCGCGATCGAGACGGTCCTCAAGCTGAAGGACATGCTGCTGGGCGTGCTGGCCCGTGCGGCGAACGCGGTCGAGCTGATCATCAAGAAGCCGATCGAGTTCCTCGGCAACCTGGTCAACGCGGTCAAGACCGGGGTGCTGAACTTCGGGGCCAACATCGTCCAGCACCTCAAGGACGGCCTCAAGGGGTGGCTGCTGGGCAACCTGGCGAGCGCGGGCATCGAGATCCCGGAGTCGCTGGACGCGAAGGGCATCCTGAAGATGGTCCTGTCGATCCTGGGCCTGACCTGGGCGAGCGTCCGCGCGCGGATCCTGCGGTTCATCCCGGAGCCGGTGCTGGCCAAGCTGGAGCAGACGTTCGAAGTGGTCAAGATCCTGATCACCGAAGGCGTGCCGGGCCTGTGGCGCTGGATCGTCGAGAAGCTGGGCGACCTCAAGGAAATGGTGCTCGGCCGGATCAAGGAATTCGTGATCGAGAAGATCGTGAAGGCGGGCATCACCTGGATCATTTCGATGCTCAACCCGGCGGCGGCGTTCATCAAGGCCTGCAAGGCGATCTATGACATCGTGATGTTCTTCGTGGACAAGGCGGCGCAGATCAAGGAGTTCGTCGACTCGGTGCTGGACTCGGTGGAGTCGATCGCCCGCGGCGGGGCGGGCGCGGTGGCCGGGCTGATCGAGCGGACCCTGGCCAAGGCGGTGCCGATGGTGCTGGGGTTCCTGGCCAGCCTGCTCGGGCTGGGCGGGATCTCGGAGAAGATCAAGTCCATCCTGGAGAAGGTGCAGGCCCCGGTGGGCAAGGTGATCGACTCCGTGGTGGGGACGATCGTGAAGGCGGGGAAGAAGATCTGGTCGAAGGTGAAGCGCGGGGGTGCCGCGGTCGCCGAAGGGGTGAAGGGCCTCAAGGACGCGTTCCTGAAGAAGCTGAAGGCGAAGACGCCGGTCAGCATGAAAGGCAACGCCCACTCGATCTACCTCGACAACCGGGGTGGGCGCCCGGTCCTCCTGATGGCCAGCCACCCCGACCCGCTGATCGACAAGATCGACCGGGCGCTCGCGCACGACGCCGTCAAGAGCAAGCCCGCGATCGCCGGGCAGCTCACCACCATGCGGGGCGTGGTCGTGGCCCACGAGGGCAAGCTCAAGGACGCTCTCGCCACGAGCGCCAAGGAAGAGATCCAGAAGGCGGAAGCCGAGATCTGGGACCAGCGCCGGCTCATCGCGTCGACGCTCCAGGCGGTCGGGCAGGAGATCGACCTCGACCTGCTCAAGGAGTCGACCTACGTCCTGGGCGGCGAAATCCGCTCCGAGTACCGGCGGGACGGGAAGTTCCGGCCGACGTTCTACGGCGGCTTCAACGGCGCCGCCGACGCCAAGCGGGGACGGGAACTCAGCCGCCTGATGAGCCTGAAGTTCAAAGAGGCCCCGAAGTGGCAGGGCGACCCCGTCTACAAGATGAGCTCGTCGTACATCTGCCCCGGCAAGGACTACAACTCGCCGCACCTCGTGCCGGGCATCGGCAAGACCGCGATCAACCTCGACCACCGGAGCCCGAGCGTCATCCAGCACTGGAACAAGGACGGCCGGAAGTCCGATCAGGCCACCCGCAACACGTTCTACAACAAGCTCGACAACCTCTACGGCATGTGCGGGACGTGCAACAAGTCCAACGGCGCGGCCGAGAGCGGCAGCGGGCTCTGGAACGTCGAACCGGGGTTCAAGGGGCCGGACGGGACCTAGCGGACCGCTACGCCTCTTCTTCGGTCTCTTCCTCGCGCTGCACGTAGGTCTGCGCCATCTTCTCCTCTTCGCCTTCCTCGGCGGCGGGAGCTTCCTCGCGCTGCACGGTCATCCGCTGCACCGGCTCCTCGTGCGCCGCGCCGTCCTCGCACCGCTGGGCCGCCGGTGCCGGGGCCGGGGCCGACATCAGGCGGTCGGCGTTCGCCACGGCCTCGCGCTCGAAGCGGTCCGACGGATCCGAAACCTTCACGCCGCCGCCGGTGTCCGTTCCCTCCACCGGGCCGGTGCGCTGCTGGACGACGTGGGTCAGCTCGTGGGCGAGCATGTGCTTGCCCGGGTCCGAGCCGGGGTCGTACTTGTCGCGCTGGAACACGATGTTCGACCCGACCGTGTAAGCCTGGGCGTTCACCGACTTCGCCGACTCGTGGGCCGCGCCGTCGGTGTGGATCCGCACGTCGGAGAAGTCGGCGCCGAAGCGGGACTCCATGTCCGTTCGGGTCGCGGCGTCCAGTGGGGCTCCGCCGCCCGATCCGACCACCCGGTGGACCGGGGACTCCTCCTCGACCAGCGCGGCCGTGCCGGCGTTGCCCACCGCGCGCTGCAGGCCCAGCACGCCCGCCGGGCCCAGGACGTCGACCCGGCCGGCGGCCGCGGCGCGGCCCAGCAGGTCGGGGTCGTCCTGGGTGACCCGGTCGCCTCGGGGCCGGAGGCTCGGCTCGACGTCGTGTTCGTGACTGTGCCCGCGCATGTCCGCTCCCTCCGCCGCCCGTTCAGCCTGCTCCGCCCGCGCGCGGCGCGCCAGACTGGCGTGCGCGGCCGCGGGGGCAGGGATCGCTGCCCGAACGGGCAGTTCAGCCCTCGGTCACCAGTGCCAGGTACGGGCCGAACTCGCGGTCCAGGCACAGCCGGCCCAGCTTGCGGTACTCGCGGGCGACCGCGCCGACCAGGTCGCCCATCGCCACCGGGCGGCCCGCCTCGGCGGCCAGGTACGCGCCGGTGACGGCGGCCGAGCGGATGTGCCCGCCCGCCAGTTCGAACGCCCCGGCCAGGAACCCGAGGTCGACGTCTTCGCCGCGCGGGAGGCGCGTGCCGAGGCAGCGGTCCCACAGCCGGCGGCGCAGCTCGACGTCCGGCAGCGGGAAGTCGACGATCACGTCGAGCCGCCGGGTGAAGGCCTCGTCGAGGTTGGCCCGCAGGTTGGTCGCCAGTACCGCGATCCCGTCGAAAGTCTCCATCCGTTGCAGCAGGTACGCGCTTTCGATGTTGGCGTACCGGTCGTGGGCGTCGCGGACCTCCGAGCGCTTGCCGAAGATGGCGTCCGCCTCGTCGAACAGCAGCACGGCGTTGACCCCGGACGCCTCGGTGAAGATCCGCTCCAGGTTCTTCTCCGTCTCGCCGACGTACTTGTCCACCACCGTCGCCAGGTTCACGGTGTACAGGTCCAGCCCGAGCGCGGCGGCGACGACCTCCGCCGACATCGTCTTGCCGGTGCCCGAATCGCCGGCGAACAGCCCGGTCACGCCGCGGCCGCGGCCGCCACCGGGGCGCATCCGCCACTCGTCGAGCACCTGGTCGCGGTAGCGGGCCCGGGCGGCGAGCTCGTCGAGCAGCGACAGGACCCCGGCGGGCAGCACCAGGTCGGGCCAGCCGACCGCCGGTTCGATCCGCCGCGCGAGGCGTTGCAGGCCGGCGGCGTTCTGGCTCCGGGCGCCCGCGCGCAGGTGTGCCGTGCGGACCAGGCCGCCGTCGGCCAGCGCGGTCACCGAGGCGGCTTTCGCGGCGCGGGCGATCTGCCCCGGCCCGAGCACGAAGTGGGCGGTGGCCTCGCCCGGGTCGACGTCCGGGGCGAGCCGGCCTTCGAGGTGGCCGCGCCAGAGTTCCGCGCGCCGGGCGGCGGGCAGGGGTGCGGCGTCGAGCTGCAGCGGCGCGGTCGCGCTCCACCGCGGGTCCCAGGCGCCGGTGCCGTGCGCGATCAGCGGGATCGCCGGGTGGGCGAGGTCCGCGAGCCGCGGGTCGGCGACCGGACCGAGCACGATCCCGGCGCCGCGCAGCAGCGCCTCCCGCCGCAGTGACCCGGTGAGCTCGGGTTCGGCCTGCCAGCGCTCCGCGTCCACCACCAGCGCCGGGAACCCGGCCGCGGCCAGCGCGCCGACGCCGAGCTCTTCCGCGCCGCCGCCGGGGTGTTCCTTCAGGTAGACCAGCCCGACCCGGTCGCCGATCGCGCGGGCGAGCCGGTCGCGCCCGGGGACTTCGACGAGCTCGGTGCCCAGGTGGGCGCAGCCGGCGAGCTCGGGGGCGAGCCGATCGTCGCCGAGCAGGTGGTTCACCACGCGGTCGGGGACGCGCAGCGTGCGCGAGAGGAACGGCCGGTCGTCGTCGCCGACGGTGAGCAGGCCGCAGGTCAGGAGCGGGGAGTCGGCGTCGAGCCGGGCCCGGCCGGCGGCCGAGGCCTCCGGGATCCCGCACAGGCGCAGGGCCAGCCCGGCGGTCGCGCGGCGGCGGGTGACGTCGTCGTTGAGGTAGCCGTAGAACTGCTCGAACCGGCTGTCGAGGTCGGGGGCCAGCGCGACCAGCAGCAGTTCGACGTCGACGCCGGTGAGGCCGGCGCGGCCGGCGAGCGGGCGCAGCCTGCCGTCCGGCGCGGAGTCGGCGAACGGCGGGAACGGTTCGCGGTGGCTTTCCAGCAGCGCGTCGATGGCTTCGTTCGACAGGTACAGGCCGCGGAACGGGTCGTCGGGGTTCGGGTCGCCCGCCCGCCTGCTGTCGACCGCGTCGCGAATGCGCTGTTCGAGCCGGGCCACCCGCTCGAACAGGTACCCCTGGCTCACCGGGACTTCCGGTGCTCGCGGGCCATGGCGACCCGGCGCTGCCCGTCGACCGCGCCGGCGTCGGACACCCGGTGCCCGACGCGCTCGCCGCCGGTGTCGATCTTGAGGCCGTCGGTGGCGGGCGGTCCGGCGGGGTAGACGCGTCCACTGTGGATCGGCGCGGAGACGACGACGTCCAGCGACGGCTTGAGTTCGCCGCCCAGCGCGGTCCAGACGTCGGCGAACGCGCGGTCCTCCGGCGGCGGCAGCGCGACGGTCATCGGCACCGGCAGCCCCAGCTCGGCCAGTGAGCCGGTGAGCACCCCGGCCGGCACGGCCTCGTGCGGCAGCAGGCCGAGCAGCAGGTCCGAGAGCACGCGGTGCTCGTCTTCCGGGCGCTGGGTCCACGCGGTGACCAGGTAGGACAGCTTGACGTGCTGGGGCGGCAGGTGCCGCGCGGTGACCTGGCCGCGCTGGTCGTACTCGCTGAGCAGCCCCCGCGAACGGCGTCGCATGTCTTCGCGGACGTCGTAGAGGTAGATGTTGACGGTCGGGGCGTTGCGCCGGGCCGCCCAGTCCTTCGTGGGCGCGTCGAAGGCGACGTCGATTTCGCTGCCGCGCAGCGCTTCGTCCTTCACCAGCCTGCGCAGCGCCTCGTCGACCTCGTGGATCACCGGCGGACCTCCTCGGGCTGGCGGTCCTCCCACGATGAGCGTCGGGCGCCCGGCCGGACAGCCGCGCAGCGGCAGACCTTCGGGTACGCCCGGCTGCCCGTACGGGCAGGGCTCAGGTCCGGAGCAGGTCCAGGACCGCGGCGGACTTCGGCTCGTCCAGGAACCGCAGGCCCATGAAGTGGTCGCCGGCGGTGAAGCCGGGCAGCGCCCAGATCTCTTCGTAGGGCATCCCGGTGCGCCGGTAGTGCCGGAGGCTGTAGACGTTGCTGAACAAGCACTTCCCCGGATCCGGGTTCCACAACCGCCGCGCGAAGGCCGGGTTGCGGAAACCGTGCCCGACTTCGGCGACGGCCTGGACGTGCTTGCGGCCGGTGAACAGCACAACGTCACCGGTGGTCACGGTGTCCATCCGGCGGTCGTACTTGTCCTTGGCGCCCCAGAACCGGGCCCGGCCGTCGGGGTGCAGCGCGCTCAGGCGGGCGAAGTCGGCGGGGTCGAGCAGGTCGGCGTGCGCGCGGAAGTCCGCGGTCTGCTCGAGCGACTCGGCGCCGTAGCGGCGCGAGTCGGCGGTGCCGTAGGCGGGCTGGATGAAAACCTGGACCACGTCGGCAACCTACCCGCCGCAAAGGCAGAATGCCGGACATGGGGACCACCACCGAGCAGCTCGCCGTTCTCCTCGCCGGGCTGAGCAACCAGGACGAAGTGTTCGCCGTTTCCGGCGAACGGGACGCCACCACCCTGGCCGAGCACGTCCACGCACTGGCCGCCACCGGTGAGCAGCGCTGGGAAGCCGACATCGACCCGCGGACCCGGCCGGTCCCCCTCTCGGAGGTCGGCTCGGCGCTGCAGCCCGTCCCCCGCGACCTGGCCGAGCGGCGCCTGGCCGGGCTCGCCTCGCGCAGCCTGGTCTACACCTACGACATCATGGACGCCGAGCGCGCGCGGGAGCTCGCCGGGCAGCTGGTGGCCCTGCTCGGCGAAGACGCCGAGTGGTGGTCGAGCCAGGATCCGGCCGACGACTCCATGTCGAGCCCGGTCAGCCGCTGCACGGTCGACGCGGTGGTCGCCGGTGCGAACGCCACGCACTTCGCCGCCCTGCTCCAGCTGGGAGAGGATTAGCTCAGCCGCCGTGGGTGGTGTCTCTCTGGTAGTCGGTGTAGGTGTACGGGTTGTCGAGGATCTTGGTCTCCGGCACGTCCGGGTTCATCCCCTGCCGCCAGGCTTCCTCGCCCAGCTGGCCGCGCAGGTGCTCGACCGTCGCCTCGACCCGCTGCCGGAGCGCGGGGAAGTCCGCGCCGACCAGGCGGCCGTCGCGTTTGACGACGCGGCCGCCGGCCAGCACCGTGTGGACGTCGCCGCGCTGGGCCTGGAACGCCACGTGGCCGTAGGGGTTCAGCAGCGGGAACGACACCGGTGAGTGGTCGTTCTTCAGCAGCACGACATCGGCCTTCTTGCCGACGGTGAGGCTGCCGATGTCCGTGCGCCCGAGCGCGGCCGCGCCGCCGCGGGTGGCCCACTCGACGACCTGCTCGGCGCGCAGGGCCGCGTGCGTCACCGTCTCGCCCTTCGCGTGGGCTTCGAGGTGCTCGCGGGAGCGGTCCGCGCCCAGCGTCGTGCGCATCGCCGTGAACAGGTCGCCGCTCCACCAGACCGACGTGTCCATCGACAGCGACACCGGGATCCCGTACTGCCGCAGCGCCCACGTGGAGGGGTAGCCCTGGCCCGCGCTCTGCTCGCTTTCGGTCGACACCGACGCCGATCCGCCGGTCGCGGCGATCCGGTGGTAGGAGTCGGCCGACAGCGACGCGCTGTGCACGTAGATCGTCTCGGGGGTCATGAACCCGTGGTCGTGCATCAGGCGGATGCCGTCGTCGCCGGTCGCGCCCCAGACGCCGGCGTGCGTGGTCACCGGCACGCCCAGCTCGCGCGCCACCTCGAACGCGGGCTTCTCCGGGAACGCCGGGTCGCCGGTGACGTCGAAGGCGAGCTGGAAGCCCAGGTCGCCGCCGGTGCGGCGGGCGACGAAGTCGCGGAACTCCGGCGTGGCCGTCCAGTTCGCCGGTGCGTCCTGGATGTTGCCGTAGGCCAGCACGAACCGGCCGGGGACGGCTTCGAGCGCGTCGGCCGCCGCGTCGGCGTGCTGCGTGGTCTGCAGGCCGTGCGACCAGTCGACGGTCGTGGTGACGCCGGCTTCGAGCGCTTCCCACGCGCCGAGCAGGTTGCCCGCGTAGATGTCCTCGGGGCGGAACACCTTGCCCCATTCGAGGTAGTACCAGACGAAGTACTGCGTGAGCGTCCAGTCGGCGCCGTAGCCGCGCATGGCGGTCTGCCACAGGTGGCGGTGGGTGTCGATCATGCCGGGCAGGACGATCCCGCCGGTGGCGTCGATCTCCTCGGTTCCGGCGGGGACTTCCAGGGCGGGGCCGATCGCGGCGATCTCGCCGCCGGTGACGAGGACGTCTTCGCCGGCGAGGACCCGGCGGGAGTCGTCGAGGGTCAGCACCGTGCCGCCCCGCAGGACGATCGATCCGGACATGGCTGCCTCCGGTTGCGTACACTCGTCCGCTCTACGGACACTGAAGGGGTGGAGTCACCTTTGCCCAGTGCCGGGCCGGTGTCAATCCCCGCCGCTACGCTGCGGAGAGGACTGCAGAGGGAGGACGTGCATGCCACGCGAGGGAACGGGTCCCGACTTCATCGAAGCGCTGGCGCGCGGGCTCGAGGTGATCACGGCGTTCGGGCCGAACCGGCCGGAGATGACGCTCGCCGAAGTGGCCACCGCCGCCGGGCTGGCCCGCCCGACCGCG
Organism: Amycolatopsis solani; assembly: GCF_033441515.1. Taxonomy (NCBI): domain Bacteria; kingdom Bacillati; phylum Actinomycetota; class Actinomycetes; order Pseudonocardiales; family Pseudonocardiaceae; genus Amycolatopsis; species Amycolatopsis solani. The sequence goes on along the minus strand of NZ_JAWQJT010000002.1, from coordinate 903,935 downwards.
CGCCGGATCCTGCTCACCCTGGAGGAGCTCGGGTACGTCCGCGCGGGCGGGCGCGGCTACGCGCTCACGCCGCGCGTGCTTGAACTCGGCGTCGCCTACGTGCGGTCGATGGGCCTGTGGGACGTCGCCCGCCCGCACCTGGAACGCCTGGTCGAGCGCACGAACGAGTCGTGCTCGATCGCCCAGCTCGACGGCTCCGACATCGTCTACGTCGCCCGGGTCGCGGTGCCGAAGATCGTCGCGCTGGCCGTCCAGATCGGCACCCGCTTCCCCGCCCTGCCGACGTCGCTGGGCAAGGTGCAGCTCGCCGCCCTGCCGCCGGACGAGCTGGAGGCGGTGCTGGCCCAGCCGACCCGCTCCGGGCTCGTCCCGCGCTGGCAGCCCGGCCGGGCCGAGCGCGACGCCGAGCTGCGTGAGGTCCGCGCCCGCGGCTGGGCCCTGACCGACGAGCAGCTCGCGCTGGGCATCCGGTCGGTGGCCGCGCCGCTGCGCGACGGCGCCGGGCGGGTGATCGCCGGGGTCAACGTCAACTGCCACGCCGCCGAGACGCCGGTGGAGCGCCTGCTGGAGCACCACCTGCCGCTGCTGTTGCAGACCGCCGGGGAGATCAGCGCCGACTTCGCGCGGCTCGACGACGTCCCGCAGGTCACCGTGCCCGCGGTGTCTTGACCGCGGAGGCCCGCGAAGGCAAACTGCGGACAAGCGTCCGTTGGACGGACAGGAAGCGAGGAACCGGGTGGACACCAGCGCTACCGGCCCGCTGACCGGGCTGCTGGTCGCGGACTTCTCCCGGGTGCTCGCCGGCCCGTACGCCACGATGCTGCTCGCCGATCTGGGCGCCGACGTCGTCAAGGTGGAAGGGCCCCACGGCGACGAAACACGCACGTGGATGCCGCCGGTGCGGGGCGAGGTCTCCACCTACTACCTCGGCGTCAACCGCGGGAAGCGCTCCATCGCGCTGGACCTGCGCGACGACGCCGACGCCGCGGTCGCCCGCGAGCTGGCCGGCCGCGCGGACGTGGTGATCGAGAACTTCAAGCCCGGCGGGCTGGCCAAGTACGGCCTGGACTACGCCTCCGTCAGCGGCACCAACCCCGCCACCGTCTACGCCTCGATCAGCGGGTTCGGCTCCGGCGATGGCCGGCACGTGCCCGGTTACGACCTGATGGTGCAGGCGATCTCGGGGCTGATGAGCCTCACCGGCGATCCGGACGGCCCGCCGTACCGGGCGGGGATCTCGGTGTTCGACGTCATGGCGGGCAACCACGCGGTGATCGGCATCCTCGCCGCGCTGCGCCACCGCGACGCGACCGGCGAAGGGCAGCACGTCGAGGTCAACCTGCTGTCCTCGGCGCTGACCGGGCTGGTCAACCACAGTTCCGCCTACGCCGCCGGCGGGGTGGTCCCCTACCGGATGGGCAACGCCCACCCGAGCGTCTTCCCCTACGAGCCGCTGCCCACCGCCGACGCCGACCTGATCGTCGCCGCGGCCAACGACGGGCAGTTCCGCCGGCTGTGCGAGGTCCTGGACCTGCCGGACGTCCCGGACGACCCGCGGTTCGCCCGCAACGCCGACCGCACCGAGAACCGCGAGGAGCTGCGGCCGATCCTGGTGGAGCGGCTGGCCACGAGGAGCGCGGTGGACTGGTTCGAAGCGCTGACGAAGGTCGGTGTCCCGTGTGGACCGATCAACACCATCGACGGCGGGTTCGCGATGGCCGAGCGGTTCGGGCTCGACCCCGTCGTCGAGGTCGGCGAAGGCGACCGCGCGGTCCCGACCACGCGCCACCCGATCCGGTTCTCCGCGACGCCCGCCGCCTACCGGCTGCCCCCGCCGGAGCTCGACGAACACGGCGCCGAGCTGCGCGCCTGGCTGAAGGAGGACCGCGATGCCTGACCGCGTCTACGAAACCGCGCTGGGTTCGTCCACGAAGGACAAGATCACGCTGCTCGGCCAGGACCTCGCCGAAGACGTCATGGGCTCGGTCGGTTTCGGCGAGCTCGCGTTCTGGCTCGCGACGCAGCGCCGTCCGTCCAAAGGGGAGACCCGGGTCTTCGAGGCGGTGCTGGCCGCGCTGGCCGACCACGGTTTCACCCCGACGGCGATCGTGACCCGGCTGACCTACCTCTCCGCCCCCGACTCCGTGCAGGGTGCGCTCGCCGCCGGGCTGCTGGGCGGCGGGTCGCGGTTCCTCGGCGTCACCGAGGACTGCGGCCGGTTCCTGCACGCCGTGCTCGAGACCGCCGAACGCCCGGCCGACGAAGCCGGCTGGGACGCGCTCGCGCTCGCGACGGTCGAAAAGCAGCGTGCGGAAAAGAAGTTCGTCCCGGGGCTCGGGCACCACGTGCACAAGGACGGGGACCCGCGCACCCGGCGGCTGTTCGCGATCGCCGAAGAGGAGGGCCTGCGCGGCCCCCACCTGGAACTGTTCGCCGCGATCGGCCGGGTGCACCCCCGGGTGCTCGGGAAAACGCTGCCGCTCAACGGCGCGGGCGCCTGCGGCGCGGCGCTGGCCGACCTCGGGCTGCCGCTGGAACTGCTGCGCGGGTTCGCGCTGCTGGCCCGGACCGCCGGGCTGATCGGCCAGCTCGCCGAGGAGCTGCGCCACCCCGTCGCGGACGACATCTTCCGGTCGGTCGACCTGAACAACCGCCCGGTGCCGCCGGACCCCGAACCCTGAGAGGAACGCCGATGCAGCTCGTCACCGAGGACAACATCACTGAGCTGGCCGCGGCGCGCTGGACGAGCGCGCACGACCCGCGCACGGCGGAGGTGCTGGCCGCGCTCGTGCGCCACCTGCACGCCTTCGCCCGCGAGGTGCGGCTGAGCGAAACCGAGTGGATGGCCGCGATGCGGTGGCTGACCGAAACCGGGCAGATCAGCGACGAGAAGCGCGAGGAGTTCATCCTCGCCTCCGACGTGCTGGGCTTGAGCATGCTGGTGGTGCAGATGAACCACGCCTTCGACGCGAAGGCGACCCCGGCCACCGTGCTCGGCCCGTTCCACATCGACGGCTCCCCCGAAAAGGAGTTCGGCGGCGACATGTCCGACGGCCTGCCGGGCACGCCGCTCTACATCACCGGGACCGTCGCCGGGCTCGACGGCTCCCCCGTCGCCGGCGCGGTGCTCGACGTGTGGCAGGCCGACGAGGAAGGCGCGTACGAGTCGCAGCTGCCCGGTATCGACGAAGCCCGGCTGCGCGCGAAGTACACCAGCCGCGCCGACGGCACCTACTGCCTGCGCACGATCGCGCCCAAGGGCTATTCGATCCCGATGGACGGCCCGGTCGGCGCACTGATCAGCGGCACCGACATCAGCCACTTCCGGCCCGCCCACGTGCACTTCCTGATCAACGCGGCCGGCTACGAGCCGCTGATCACGCACCTGTTCCAGGAAGGCGCCGAGTACCTCGACAGCGACGTCGTGTTCGGCACCAAACAGGAACTGGTCGTCGCCTTCGAGTCCCGCGAGCCCGGGCCGACGCCGGACGGCGGGCACTGCGCCGGGCCGTGGCTCGAGGCGCGGTACGACTTCGTCCTCCAGCCCGTGTGACCCGCGGTGCGCGCCGCGGAGATCCGGGTGGCGGGCGAGCCGCCGGTGGTGACCGACCGGCCGGTGCCCGAACCGGGACCGGAAGAGGTCGCGGTCAGTGTCACGGCGGCCCCGATCACCCCGCTGGACCTGCTCTGCGCGTCCGGCACGTCCTACTTCGGCCGCCCGGCGACGCCGTACGTGCCGGGCGTGCAGGGGGTCGGCGTCCTGACGCGGCCGGCGCCGACGCACCCGGCGGGCACGCCGGTCTGGTTCGCCACGACCGCGGGCATGATCCCCGGCGACGGCAGCATGGCCGAGCACGCCGTGGTGGCGGCCGCCGATGTGGTCGTCCTGCCGCCCGGGGCCGACCACGCGCTGGTGGCGGCGCTCGGGCTGTCGGCGGTCGCGGCGTGGCGGTGCCTGACCGGGACCGGGCGCCTCGCCACCGGTGAGACGGTCCTGGTGCTCGGCGCCGGTGGCGTGGTCGGCCAGTCGGCGATCCAGCTGGCGCGGGTAGCGGGTGCGGGGCACGTCGTCGCGTGCGCGCGTTCGGACGCCGCGCTGGCGAGAGCCCGGCGGCTCGGCGCGGACTCCACGGTCCGGCTCGAAGCCGGTGACGACGTGGGGAGCCTGGCGCGTCGGCTCGGCGAATGGCCGGCCGACCTGGTGATCGACCCGGTGTGGGGGCTCCCGGCCGCGGCGGCGCTGCACGCGCTGCGCCCGGGCGGGCGCCTGGTCAACCTCGGCAGCTCCGCAGGCGAGCAGAGCTCCCTGTCCTCGGCCCTGCTGCGCAGCCGCTCGCTGCACGTCCGGGGTTACACGAACAACGAGCTGACCGCCGACCAGCGCCGCGAGGCGCTGCTGACGGTGGTGGAGCACGCGATCGCCGGCGCGCTCACCGTCGACTACGCGCGGGTCGCGCTGCCGGACGCGCCCCGGGCGTGGACCCGCCCGGGGCGCGTGGTGCTAGTTCCCTAGCCCGGCGTAGCCGTCGGCGGCGAGGCGCTTGCCGATCTGGTCGTAGACGGCCTGGTCGTCGGGGGCGACCGTGGCGAGCCCGTCGACGTACCGGTTGAACAGGCAAAACGACGCCGCGATCAGCACGGTGTCGTGGATCTCGACGTCGGTGGCGCCCTCGGCGCGGGCGGCCGCGACGAGCTCGCCGGTGACCGCGCGCCCGGTTTCGCGGACGGCGAGGGCGATCCACAGCAGTGCCTTGATCTTCGCCGAGACGGGGGCGTCGTCGATCCCGCCGCACGCGGCGTCGACCACCGCGCGGCCGCCGTCGAGGGTTTCGGCGGCCGCGGCGGCGTGGCTGCCGGTGCAGAAGCGGCACTCGTTGCCGTTGGACACGACGGTCGCGATCAGCTCGCGTTCGCCGACGCTGAGGGAGTTCGGGCCGCGCAGCAGCACTTGGGCCAGCTGCCCGAGCGGGGCCGCGGTCTCCGGCCGGTAGGCGAAGAGCGAGGAGATCCCGGGCAGGTTCGGGTCGAGCGGGATGTGCGGCATCGGTCCTCCTGGCGGGGGCGGGGCGAGAGATCCTCCTGGCGAGTCTTTCGCCCCGCGGCGGCCCGGCCAACCTCCGCTTTGCGCAACCGGGCCGCCGCCGAACGCCTCAGCCGATGGTGAAGTCGTCCGCGTAGAGGGCACTTTGGCCGTACCAGCCGTGGACGTAGACCGTCACCGCGCCCGACGCGCCGGTGGTGAAGGGCACTGACAGCTGCGTCCAGCCGCTGCTCGAGGTCCACGTGCTCGCGGTGGCCCCGCCGCGGACGCCGATGTAGGCGTAGCTGCCCTGGACCCACGCCTTGAGGGTGTAGGCGTGGTTGGGGGCCAGGGTGATGTTCTGCGCGGCTTCGCCGGTGGCCGAGGCGGTGGGTACGACCTGCAGGGCGTGCGTGCCGGAGTGGGCCGGGGAGGCGACGATCGCGTCGCCGGTGGCGCTCCACGGGCTCAGCGTGCCGGTTTCGAAGCCGCCGTTGACCACGCCGCCGGCGGGCGGGGTGCCGGTGACGGTGAGGGTGAAGGTGGCGCTGTGGCTGCCGGAGCCGGCGGTGCCGGTGATCGTCAGCGGGTAGACCCCGGGGACGGCCGCGGTCGTGGTGCTCACCGACAGGGTCGCGGTGCCGCCCGCGGTGACCGTGCCCGGGCTGACCGACGCCGTGACGCCGGCGGGTGCGCCGGTGACCGAGAGCGCGACCTGCTGGGCGGAGCCGGACGTCACCGCGGTGGCGATGGTGGCGGTGGCGGACTTGCCGGGGTCGACGGCAGCCGAGGCCGGGTTCGCGGTGACCGAGAAGTCGTTGCCGGGCACGGAGGTGCCGCCGGTGAAGGGTTCGAAGGCGTGGCTGAAGAACCAGGTGTCCTGCGCGATACCGGAGCAGTTGTCCGCGGCGCCGCCGCCGGGGCAGCCGCCGTTGTCGCGCTGCAGCGCCCAGAAGGAGATCTCGTTGATGCCCTTCGAGACGGCCCAGTTGTAGACGGTGGCGGCGTCGGCGGTGGTGAACGTCTCGGCGGGGCCGAAGTCGTCGACGCCGATCATCTCGGTGACCCCGACGCTCGCCCACAGCTGCGCCTGCGTCTTGCCCGGGTAGAGCGCGGCGAGCTGGGAAACCAGGCCGGTGGCGGCGGTCTGGGTGTCGGTGGCCATCTGGTGGGCGGCGTTGTCGTAGTAGTCGAAGGTCATCAGGTTGACCACGTCGACGCGGGTGCCGTTGGTGACGGCGTTGCGCAGCACGGCCAGCCCGCTGTCGGCGAGGCCGCGGGTGGTGGTGGGCAGGGTGTAGGAGATCTGCAGGGAGCGCCCGTTCGCGGCGGCCCAGTCCTGGACCTTCTTGATGGCCTTGTTGCGGCGGTCGATCCCGGCGGAGTTGGTCAGCGAGTTGTCCTCGATGTCCATGTCGAGCCGCGGGACGTCGTAGGTGGTGATCACCGATTCGTACGCGGCGGCGATCGAGTCCACGCTGGTGCAGCTGTCGGCGATTTCGGTTCCGGTGTTGTCGGCGGTGTAGCCGCCGAAGGAGGGGATGACGTCCCCGCCGCGGGAGCGGATGGTGGCGATGTCGGCGCCGAAGGTCGCGTTCGCGATCGGCATCCCGGTGTCACCATTCCAGTAGACGGTGCAGGAGCCCTTGGTGGCGGCCTGGATGAACGCCATCGTGAGGTGCTTGGCGCCGGACTGCTGGGCCAGCGCGGCCGGGCTCTCCCCCGTCCAGGCTTCGAAGTAGGGCGCGAACACGTGCGCGGGCAGCGGCGTGGCGGCCTGGGCGGTCTCGGCGGCGGTGACCAGCGAACCGGCCGAAACCGCCAGCGTGGCCAGGAAAACGGACATTCGGGAGAAGATTCTGCGTGGTCGCATCGAGCGCTCCAGAGCCGGCGGTGAACCGTGCCGCGGCGGTGCACGGGGGAACGCCTTCAGGATTGGATCAGACCAATCCTGACGTCAAGGTCTAGACCACTAAACCGGCCGGATGGCCGTCCGGGTTGCGCCGGGCGTGACCATGTCCCGCGTTTAACGATCGTGACAAAAACGTTCCAACCCCTCGGGTATGCCGGTAGCGTGCGCGTCCATGCGGGTGACATGGGGGAAGATTGGACAACGCAGAGTGACCAAGCCGTGGCGAGCGGCCCCGAAAGCCGCCCTCTCCAGCCCGCTGACGCTGATCGTGGCCGCGGTGACCTCGCTGCTCGCCTGCTTCCTCGGCACCGCCGCGGTCCTGCAGGCCTCCGCCGCCGGCGGCGCCGCCGTCACTTACCAGACCGGCATCACCTGCCCCGACAGCTACGGCCCGGTGTTCGGCAAGGGCAACATCCGCGTCCAGGACATCCCCGCCCTCACCCAAGCCGTCCAACGGCACGCTCCCGCGCACGGCTTCGGCGCACCGGTCGTCGGCGCCTACACCACCGTCCTGCCCGGCACCCAGTTCAACGGCGACCCCCACTACAAGATCCGCCTCGGCTACCGCGACCAGACCGGTCTGGACAACCTCGCACTGCAGCAGGGCACCCGCGCCCCCGGGCTGTGGCTCGGCAACGTCGTCGCCGACGCCGAACACATCGGGATCGGCACCACGCCCGACTTCCACGGCGCCACGCTGCCCCCGGTCACCGGCATCTACCGCGACCTGCTCGACCCGCCACCCCGGTTCTGGTGCTCCCAGCAGTCCGGCGCCGTCATCGACCGCCTGGCCAACGACCCGATCGACTCGGTCGCCTTCGCCACCGACCAGAAGACCTTCGACACCGCCGTCAAGACCATCGGCCTGCCGACGATGCAGTACTTCCACATCTCCTTCTACGAGCAGGCACCGACCACCCTCAGCGGCGCCGAAGACCTGCTGCAGCGCTCCCACGACCTCGTCGACGACGTCCGCGCCGACCTGACCGCCCAGGGCCTCGGCTCCCTCGTCGCCGCCGACGTCCCGACCTTCGAGCGCTCGGTGCAGATCGCCCGCCAGGCCCAGGACAACGTGTTCGTCTCGATCCTGCCGCTCGCCCTGATCAGCGTCCTGGTCGGCTGCGCCGGCCTCGGCACCGTCGCCCTGCAGTGGTACCAGCGGCGGCACGCGCAACTGCGGCTGCTCTCCGCCCGCGGCAGCGGCCCGGCCGCCCTCGGCGGCCTCGCCGTCGCCGAACTCGGCCTGCCGATCCTCCTCGGCGGCGCCGCCGGAGCCGTCGCGGCCCGGCTGCTGCTCGGCGTCTACGGCCCGCCCGGCGCCCCCGACCCGGCCGCCGAGCTGCGGGCCGTCGGAGTCGCCGCCGGAACCCTGGTGCTCTCGCTGGCTCTGCTGGCCGCCGTCGTCGCCGTCCGCGTGCACCGCGAGTTCGAACTCGGCCGGGTGCGGCGCAAGGGCAACCGGGCCCGGGTGCTCGCGTACTTCCCGTGGGAACTCGCGACGGCGGGCATGGCCTGGCTCGGCTGGACCCGGCTGGCCCACTACGGCGGCGGATCCCGGCTCGGAAATCCATTACCGCAGGTGGATCCGCTGGCACTGACCTACCCGGTGTTCGTGGTGCTGACCGTGGGCCTGCTGACCGCCCGGCTGGCGTGGCTCGCTCTGCACGCCTCCCACCGCGCCCGCTTCTGGTCCAAACCCGCGTTGCAGCTGGCGATCCGGCGCCTCGCCGGCGCCCGCGCACCGGTCACCGGCGTCCTCGTCATCGGCACCCTCGCCGTGGGCACCCTCGCCACCGGGATCGGCATCGCCCACGGTCAGGAAGAGGCGCTCAACACCAAGTCCGCCGTCTTCGTCGGCAGCAACGCCCGCCTCGACACCGACAGCCCGATCGGCATGGGCGACGTCGCGATGCCGCCGTCCCTCGCCGGCACCAGCACCGTCGTCGGCGAACTGACCGGCACCGGCAGCGTGGTGCTCGTCGTCGACCCAGCGACGTTCGCCCACGGCGCCGCCGTGGACAGCGTCCCGACCGGCGACCTCGACGAGCTCCTGCGCAAGATCTCCCAGCCCGACCCGCGCGGGACACCAGTGATCCGCATCGGCCACACCCCCAAGCAGACCGCCACCCTGCCCGACGGCCTCCCCGACGCCGTCCCCGCCGGCGACCTGCCGGTGTTCCCCATGATCGGCACCTCACCCGGCTACGTCGTCTCCCGCACGGTGCTCAGCCACGCACAGCTCGACAGCGTCCCCAAGTGGAGCGTGCTCACCCAAGCGCCGCTGGCCGAAGCGACCACCGCGCTGCGCGGCGCCGGCGTCTTCATCCCCAACCGGGTCAGCCGCGAAACCGCCCTCGACGGCCTCCCGTTCTTCGTCGTCTCCTGGACGTTCTCGTTCGTCGCCCTCCTCGGCGCCGTCCTCGGCATCGTCGCGATCCTGGCCCTGCTCGTGGCCGTCGAAGTCCGCCGTCGGCAGAACGCCCTCGCCGGCGCGCTGGTGCTGCGCATGGGCATGCGCCCACGGACCCTGCTCGCCAGCCACCTCATGGAACTCGGCGCGCTCAGCGGCCTCGCGATCGTCGTCGGCGTCGTCTGCGGGATCTCCGTCGCCGGCCTCTCGGTACCGCGCTTCGACCCCGCCACCTTCCTCGCACCCCGCTCGGAACTACCCGACCCGCTGCCCTTCGTGCTCACCGTCGTCGTCATCGGCGTGGCCGTCGTCGCGCTGGCCGGCTGGATCGCGGTGCGCTCGGTGCGCACCGCCCGGACCGCGGAGCTGATCCGTGCCTGAAAAACCGATCTTCTCCCTCCACGGCATCGGCGTGGACTACCAGACCCCCGCCGGCATCGTCACCGGCGTCGACGACGTCAGCATCGACGTCCCCGCCCGCGGCATGACCGTCCTCGCCGGCCCCTCCGGCTCCGGCAAATCCACGCTGCTGCGCGTACTGGGCCTGTTCGAACAACCCGCCCGCGGCACGCTGACCTTCCAAGGCGCCGACGTCCGCAAGCTCAAGCACCGCGAACGACGAGCACTGCGCCGCCACCACCTCGGCCTGGTCTTCCAGAACCCCGCCGACAACCTCCTCGGCTACCTCACGGTCGCCGAAAACCTCCACGCCGCCGCCGAAGCCGCCGGCACCGACTGCAACGCCGAAGACATCCTCGGCCAGCTCGGCCTGCACGGCACCGGCGACTGGAAGATCTCCGCCCTCTCCGGCGGACAACAGCAACGCCTCGCATTCGGCTGCGTCCTCGCCGCCCGCTCCACCGTCATCCTCGCCGACGAACCCACCTCCCAGCTCGACGAAGCCTCCGCCGACCTCGTGCTCGACACCCTGCGCTACCTCGTCGACCAGGACTTCGCCGTCCTCGTCGCCTCCCACGACGACCGCCTCATCGACCTCGGCGCCCGCGTGGCCCGCCTGCACAAGGGCACCCTCGAAAGCATCGAAGAACGGGAACCGCAGCCATGACCCTCGTCGAAGCCAAGGACCTGCGCCGCAGCTTCACCCACCCCAGCGGCGACATCGAAGTCCTGCGCGGCCTCGAACTGCGCGTCGGCGCCGGCGAACTCGTCACCGTCTCCGGCCGCTCCGGCTCCGGCAAAAGCGCACTGCTGGCCCTGCTCTGCGGATTCGACGCCCCCGACTCCGGCTGCGTCCTCCTCGACGGCGTCCCCATCACCGGCGCACCCCCGTGGCACACCTGCGCCGTGCTACCCCAAGCCCTCGGCCTCGCCAACGAACTCACCATCGCCGAAAACGTCGCCCTCCCCCTCCGACTGCGCTCCGACATCCCCCGCCCCGCCGCCGCCGACATCCACACCCGCGTCACCGGACTCCTCGACGAACTCGGCATCGGCGACCTCGGCGACCGCTACCCCCTCGAGGTCTCCTTCGGCCAGCAGCAACGAGTCGCACTGGCCCGCGCCGTCGCCGGACGCCCCCGCGTCCTGCTCACCGACGAACCCACCGCCCACCTCGACGCCGGCTCCACCCCCCGCGTCCTGCGCCTGCTCCGCCGCTGCGCCACCGAGGGAGCCGCCGTCATCGTCGCCACCCACGACGACGAAGTCCACCGCATCGCCGACCGCCGCGTCCGCCTCCTCGACGGCGTGCTCACCGCACTGCTCGACTGATCGATCAGGAATCGAGAAGCCCCGGCCGACGGGCCGCGAATAACGTCGCAGGCGTACCGCAGCCCACGACACCAGGAGCACCACGATGACCACCCAGGGGATCAAAACCGTCCTGCACCCCGTCACCGACCTGGCCGCGGCCAAGGCCGTCTACACCGCCCTGCTCGGCACCGAACCCCAAGCCGACGCGCCCTACTACGTCGGCTACGACACCGAAGGCCAGCACATCGGCCTCGTCCCCCACGGCGCACAGCAGGGCATGACCGGCCCGGTGACCTACTGGCACGTCGACGACCTCGCGGCGAAACTCGCCGAAGTCACCGCCGCCGGCGCGAAGGTCAAGGACGAACCCAAGGACGTCGGCAACGGCCGCCTCGTCGCGACCTTCACCGACCCCGACGGCAACGTCCTCGGCCTCCTGCAGGACTAACCCAGCGCCGTCGCCCGGCTGACGTCCTCCCACGACGCCAGGTCCGCCGCCAGCGCCTCGTGCTGCGCCCGGATCGCCTCCACCGCGTCCGCCCCCAGCGCCAGGTGGAGCGGCGCGCCGGCACTCCCGACCGCCCGCACGATCGCCGCCGCGGCCTTCGCCGGGTCACCCGGCTGACTCCCGTCCATCGCGTCCACCGCCTCCCGCGTGCCCGACGTCGACACCGCGTACGCGTCGATCGTGCGGGAGCGGTGCATGCGACCACCACCGAACTCGGTCCGGAACGCACCCGGCTCCACGATCAGCACCCGCACCCCGAACGGCGCCACCTCCGCCGCCAGCGCCCCCGAAAGGCCCTCCAGCGCGTACTTCGCCGCGCAGTAAGCACCGAAGCCCGGCATCGAAAGCTGTCCGCCCATCGAACTGATCTGCACGACCGTCCCGCCACCCTGCGCCCGCAGGTGCGGCAGCACCGCCTTCGTCACCGCCACCGCGCCGAAGAACATCACGTCCAGCAACCCGCGCAACTCCGCCATCGTCAGCTCCTCGACCGCGCCGACCGAGCCGTTGCCCGCGTTGTTCACCACGATGTCGATCCGGCCGAACGCCGCCAGCGCCGTCTTCACCGCCGCGTCGATCTGCCCCTCGTCGGTCACGTCCAGCGCCGCCGTCCGCACCCGCTCACCGCCACGCGCCGCCAAGTCCGCCAACGTCTCCGGCCGGCGCGCCGTCGCCACCACGCGGTCACCCGCCGCCAGCGCGGCCAGCGCGATCTCCCGCCCGAACCCGGCCGAGCACCCGGTGATCAGCCAGACACGGCCGTCGGTGTTCGTCATCTTCCCGTCCTCCCAGTGGTTTTCCTCCCCCCATCCTGCGGACGATCACCACCGGGACGCCAACACCGGTGTCCTGCCACGGCTACAGTCAGAGCCTGTGACCCCCGAGCTGCGGCAGCTGCGCTACTTCGTCGCCGTCGCCGACGAAACCAGCTTCACCCGCGCCGCCACCCGCCTCCACATCGCCCAGCAATCGCTCTCCCAGCAGATCACCGTCCTCGAACGCACCCTCGGCGCCCGCCTCTTCGACCGCGACGCCCGCGGCACCCGCCTCACCGCCGTCGGCGAACTGTTCCTCCCCGAAGCCCGCGCGGTACTCACCCGCGCCGACGAAGCCGTCGCCACCCTCGGCCGCGCCGTCCGCGGCGAAATCGGCACCGCCCGCCTCGCCTTCCTCACCACCACCGCGAACTACCTGCTGCCCCCGATCGTCCGCGCCGTCCGCGAACGCTTCCCCGGCCTCGCCGTGACGACCGCCGAAGCCCCCATCGCCGAACTCGTCGAAGGCCTCCGCACCGGCCGCTTCGACCTCGCCTTCACCCGCCCACCCCTGGTCGACGACCTCACCTCACGCACACTGCTCACCGAAGAGGTCTGCGCCGTCCTGCCCACCGGCCACCCCCTCGCCCAACACCCCACCCTGAAGCTCGCCGGCCTCGCCACCGAACCGTGGGTCCTCACCCCACGAACGAGCTGGGAACCCTGGCACCGCGCCTACGACACCGACTTCGCCGCCGCCGGCTTCACCCCGCACGTCGTCCAGCACGCCACCACCGTCCAAGGCCTCCTCGGACTCGTCGCCGCCGGCGTGGGCGTCACCCGCCTCACCCGCTCCTCACACAGCCTCCGCCGCACCGGCGTCACCTTCATCCCCCTGGACGGCGACCTCGCCCGCACCGAGCTCGTCTGGTCACCCGGCAACGACAACCCCGCCATCCGCACCATCACCGACGTCGCCCTCGAACTCGCCGCGACCACCGACCTCACCGAAGCCGGCTAGCCCTGATCCACTTCACCGGAGCCCGGCGCCCGAACCGTAGAATCGACGCCGATGCGACGTCTTCGGTGGTACTGGGGGGCACTGGTCCTCGTCAGCGTGGCCCTCCTGGTCGGCTCCTTCGTCTTCTTCGGCTCCGAAAGCAAGAACGGGCAACCCCAGCCCCGCCAAGGACCACCCGGCACCGGCCCGCTCACCGTCGTCGCCATGGGGGACAGCACCGTCTCCGGCGAAGGCGCCGGCCAGTACACCGCCACCACCAACGGCCAAGGCGGCAACTGGTGCCACCGCTCCCCCAACGCCTTCGTCGAAAAGATCGCCATCCCCGGCATCACCGCCCACGTCAACCTCGGCTGCTCCGGCGCCCCCGCCGGGCAAGTCGCCCTCGGCGACGTCAAGCAGTGGACCGAAGGCTCCCAAGCCCAGCAGCTCGCCACCCTCGTCAAGGACCACCGCGTCGCCGCCGTCGTCATCGCCGTCGGCGCGAACGACGAACCCCAGTTCTCCAACCAGGTCACCGAATGCTTCAAAGCCTGGTTCAACCCCGGCGGCCCGGCGTGCAGCGAAGCACTCAAGCAGAGCTGGCAGTCCAAAGTGGACGCCATGGTGCCCAAGGTCGCGACCGCCGTCTCCGACGTCAAGAAAGTACTGGCCCAAGCCGGCTACGTCCCCGCCGACTACCAGCTCGTCCTGCAGTCCTACGCCGCACCCATCGGCCCGGACCTGCCCGAAGACCTGCGCTCCCTCAACGGCTGCCCGTTCCGCGTCGAAGACCTCCGCTGGATCTCCCAGACCGGCATCGGCGTCCTGTCCTCCGGCCTGAAAACAGCCGCGCAGCGCACCGGCGCCCGGTTCCTGGACCTCGCCAAAGCCGGCGCCCAGCACGAAGCCTGCAGCGGCGGCGCCAACCCCGCGACCGAGTGGTTCACCCGCCTCACCCTGCAGCTCGCCGACCTCGGCCGGGCCGAGCGAGCCGGGCACGCCCTGCAGGAGTCGTTCCACCCCAACGCCGCCGGGCACACCGCGATCGCCAACTGCGTCACGGAGTTCATCGCGGCCCGCGAAGGGAACGCCTCCTGCCTCGCGGGCGCCGACGGGAAGCTGCACTCGGCCCCGGAGGTCGTGGCCCGCTGAGGCCCACCCCGGTCTGTAGCGGAGTTCTTATCCGTACCACGACTGTTTTTCAGCCCGCCAGGCCGTATATGACGTTATACACTTAAAGATCGAGCGCCGCGCGGAGGGCGATGTCGATGCGCTCCTGGACTTCCAGGTCGATCTCGGCGATCCGCTCGTCGAACCAGGGCCGGTAGAGCCGGGTCAGGTTCAGCGTCGACACCCAGTAGCGCGCGTCGATCGCGACGCCGAGGATGTCCTGCGGGTCGCGCTCCAGCAGCTCGGTGCCGAGCAGCCAGGGCCGCTCGGATTCGTTCACCCCGTCCGAGGACAGCAGCACGACCGTGCGCTGCCGGGCCGGTTCGGTCGGGGGGTGGTACGTCCAGACTTCACCCCTGCGCACGCAGATCCTTTTCCGCCGCGCTGCGCTCGGCCTCGTCCGATTCCGCGAGGGCCGGCTCCGGCTTCCGCGGGGTGTACCCCGTGCGAACCGCCTCGCGCCTGGCCGCCTTCGACAGCCAGGACGAGACCGAGATTCCGTGGGCTTTCGCGGCTCGTTCGGCGAATTCCAGCGCGCCGCTGTCCAGCGAAAGAGTGACCTTACGTGTTGCCATACCTTTTACCGTACCAGTGCTCCGGTCACCGGGCAGGAGCCCGGCGTCAGAACGTCGGCGAACGTCCCTCGAACGGCGTAGAGAGCACCACCGTCGTGCGGGTCGACACCTTCGCGGACTCGCGGATCCGGCGCAGGAGATCCTCCAGCCCCAACGGCGACGGCACGCGCACCAGCAGGATGTAGGACTCGTCGCCGGCCACCGAGTAGCAGGACTCGATCTCCTTGATGTGCTGGATGCGCTGCGGGTAGTCGTCCGGCGCCGCCGGGTCGTTCGGCGTGAGCGAGATCAGCGCCGTCAGCGGCAGGCCGATCTGCTCGCCGTCCAGCCGCGCGGTGTAGCCGAGGATGACCCCGCGCTGCTCGAGGCGGCGCACCCGCTGGTGCACCGCCGACACCGACAGCCCGACCCGCTCGGCGAGGTCGGTGAAGCTGCGCCGCCCGTCGGCCGCGAGCTCTTGGACGATCGCCTGGTCCAGCGGCTCCAGGCCGCCGGGCGTCATGCGTCCAGCACGACGAGCTCGTGCGGCTGGTTGTTGACGGACTCGACGCCGGTGTCCGTGACGATCACGATGTCCTCGATCCGGGCGCCCCAGCGGTTCGGCTGGTAGATGCCCGGCTCGACGCTGAAGGCCATGCCCGGCTCCAGCGGCAGCGCGTTGCCGGCGATGATGTACGGCTCCTCGTGCACGTCCAGGCCGATCCCGTGGCCGGTGCGGTGGATGAAGTACTCGCCGAACCCGGCCTCGGCGATGACGTCGCGCGCCGCGGCGTCGACGGCCTCGGCGGTGACGCCCGGCTTGACCGCGGCCACCGCGGCGGCCTGGGCGCGCTGCAGCACCGCGTAGGTCTCGGCCACGTCGGCATCGCGCGGCGTGCCGACGGCGTAGGTGCGGGTGGAGTCGGAGTTGTAGCCGGCGGGCAGCGGGCCGCCGATGTCGACGACCACGACGTCACCCTTCTCGATGACGCGGCCGGAGACGTCGTGGTGCGGGCTGGCGCCGTTCGGGCCCGAGCCGACGATCACGAAGTCGGCCTGGACGTGGCCCTCTTCGACGATGGCCGCGGCGATGTCGGCGCCGACCTCGGCCTCGGTGCGGCCGGGCCGCAGCCACTCGTGGACGCGGGCGTGCACGCGGTCGATCGCCGCGCCCGCCTCCCGCAGCGACGCGATCTCGGCGGCGTCCTTGCGCATCCGGAGCTCGCGCACGACCGGGCCGGCCAGCGTCTGCTCGGCCTCGCCGAGCGCGGCCCGCAGCGCCAGCACGTGCAGCGCCGGGGTGAAGTCGCTGACCGCGACGCGGCCGGGCTTGCCGAGCCGGTCCGCGACCAGCTCGTACGGGTCGTCGCCGTCCACCCAGGTGAGCAGCTCGACGCCGAGCTCGTCGGTCGGCACGTCGGCGTACCCGGGCGCCTCCAGCTTCGGGACGACGAGCGCCGGGGTGCCGTCGGCGGGCACGACGAGGGTGGTCAGCCGCTCGAACGAGCCACCGGCCTGCCCGAGCAGGTACCGCAGGTCGGAGCCGGGCGCGATCAGCAGGGCGTCGGTACCGGCGGCGGCCGCGGCGGTGCGGGCGCGGTCGAGGCGAGCGCGAAGGGCGGCGGCGTCGGGGGCTGGCGTGTGGAGGGAACGGCGCGACATGAGGGCGAGCCTAGCCGGGCGGGCCGGGTCCCCGGACCGCCCGGGGCCACGACATGCCGGGCCGGGTGACGCGCCTCCCCGCCACTCCCCTCCCCCGGGTGTTCGGAGGTCTTGAATGAGTCATTCAAGACCTCCGAAGACAGGGCTCCGGCAAAGTCGCCGGCCCCGGCTCGCTTCACCGCCGGCAGGCAGGGTGCGCAGCTCGTGCGAGGTCGCGAATGAGTCATTGGCGGCTTTGGAGGTCCCGAATGAGTCATTCGCGACCTCGCCTTCGGCAAGCTGCTCGGTGTGTGGGAGGCGGCGCCCGGGGGCGAAGCCGCCGCAGGAGCCGGCCCGGGGGTGCGTCGTGCGCGCCGGGTGGGTGGTGGGCGTGGCAGGCTGTGCGGGTGACCGGATCCCTTGCCCTGCTCGACTCCGCGAGCCTGTACTTCCGTTCGTTCTTCGCCCTGCCCGACTCGATGCGCGCCGCGGACGGGACGCAGGTCAACGCCGTGCGCGGGTTCGCCGACACGATCGCGCGGATCCTCACCGACCGGCGGCCCGCGCGGCTCGTGTGCTGCCTGGACGCGGACTGGCGGCCGAAGTTCCGCACCGACCTCCTCCCCAGCTACAAGGCCCACCGGGTCGCCGAGGAGACCGGCAGTGGCCCGGACGTCGAAGAGGTGCCCGACACGCTCACCCCGCAGGTCCCGATCATCCTCGACCTCCTCGAGGCGTTCGGGTTCGCGACCGCGGAGGCGGCGGGCTACGAGGCCGACGACGTCATCGGCGCGCTCGCCACGCGCGAGAAGGCCGTCCCGGTCGAGGTGATCACCGGGGACCGCGACCTGTTCCAGCTGGTGCGGACCGAGCCGTCGCCGGCGTCGGTGATCTACGTCGGCAAGGGCTGGGCTAAGGCCGAGGTGCTGGGGCCGGCCGAGATCGCCGAGCGCTACAGCCTGCCCCGCGAGACCGCCGGGCCCGCGTACGCGGACATGTCCGTGATGCGCGGCGACCCCTCCGACGGGCTCCCGGGCGTCGCCGGGATCGGCGAGAAAACGGCGGCGAAGCTGATCACGCAGTTCGGCTCGCTCGACGCGCTGCTCGCGGCGTCCGCGGCCGGCGACTCCCGCGTCCCGCTCAAGACCCGGCTACGGCTTTCCGACGCCGCCGACTACCTCGCGGTCGCGCCCACCGTGGTGCGGGTCGCCGTCGACGCGCCGGTCGAGCAGTCCCGCCCCGACACCGTGCCCGCGACGCCGGCCGACCCCGAGCGGGTCGCCGAGCTCGCCGAGCGGTGGAACCTGGGCAACTCCGTCGAACGGCTGCTCAAGGCCCTCCCCGGCGCCTAGAAGTACGAGCCGCACCAGGGGGCGGTGGTGGTCGTGAAGAGCTCGTCCGCGCGGGCCACCGCCGCCGGGTCCACGACCTCGACGCGGCCGGCCTGCACCAGCGCCGTGGCGCTCCACTCCCCCAGGTACAGCATGCCGAGGGTGTCGACGTCGAGGGTCAGGTCCGCGGCGGCCCCGGTCCGCCGCGCGCCGTCCGGGCCGATCTCGTAGTGCCCGGTGTTGGCGGGCAGCAGGCGGTCGGTCACCGCGAGCACCACCGGCTCGCCCGCGCGGTACGTCCGGGCCGCCAGCACCGCCGGGACGTCGACCGGGCGCAGCCACAGGTCGTCCTCGACGGCGAGGGTGGCGGCGTGCCGGTGGTCGGTCAGCATCGGCGACAGCGGCTCGTCCACCGGGCGGTGGCGGGCGTGCACCGCCGAGACGAGGTCGACCGACAGCAGGAACCGCCAGAGCCCGGCCAGCGCGACCGGGTGGCCGGCGTGCAGGTCGCGGACGTTCAGCACCGCGCCTTCGTCCGGGGTGTCCAGTGACCGGCGGGTGACGGTGTCGTAGACGACGAACCCGTCGTCCCCGTCCGGTCCACTGTGGACGGCCACGACGTGGTCGCCGTCCGGGCCGGCCAGCCGGTCGTGCATCATCGGCCACCACACCGGCGGCCGGGAGATCATCCCCGGGCGGCGCGCGATCCGCTGGTACAGCTCGGGAATCTCCTTCACCGCCTCGGCCGGCGTGAGCATCCGGACGTTGCCGTCGAGCGGGACGCGCTCGTGCAGCCGGGCCGCCGGCCGCGTCACCCGGATCGTCTTGCCCAGCGCGGCCGAGCCGTAGCCGAAGCGGCCGTAGATCGTCGGCTCGCTCGCGTGCAGGATCGCCAGCGGCAGCCCGCGCGCGGCGACGTCGGCCAGCTGGACGCGCATCAGCTCGGTGAGCACGCCACGGCGGGTCCGGTCGGCGCGCACCCCGACGCCGTCGACCGCCGCGGCCGTCAGCGTCCGGCCACCGGGCACGGTGAGGTCGGTGTCGAACGAGCTCGCGATCCCGATCGGGGTGTCGCCCTCGAACGCGGCGAACTTGTGCGCGGCCGGCCACGAATCCCCGTAGCGGGACCACTTCTCGTCGCTGACGCGCGTGCTGTGCAGCGAACGGCCGAGCAGGTCGAACGTGCTGCGGCGCTCGTCATCGGTGACGGGGCGGACGGCGAAGGCGGTCATGCACCCGATCTTGCCGCCCGGCACGAACCGCGGCACCCCGTTTTAGAAGTGCGAGCCGCTCCACGGCACCGTACGGGTGCCGAACAGCACGTCCGCGGCCACCGCGGCCGCCGGGTCCCGCACCTCGATCCGGCCCACGCCGGCCAGCGCCGACGGCCGCCAGAAGCCGAGGTAGAGCATCCCGAGCGTGGTGACGTCGAGCCGCAACGCGGCAGGAGCGTCGACGCGCTCGGCACCGTCCGGCGAGATCCGGTAGGTGCCGTTGTTGGCGGGCAGCTGCGGGTCCACGACCTCGACGACGACCGGCTCGCCCGGCCCGTACTCCCGCGCGCCCAGCGCCTTCGGCACGTCGACGAGCCGGATCCAGTGCTCGTCACCGATCCGGTTTTCCAGCAGCCGGCGGTGGTCGTCGAGGAGCAGCTCGATCGGCTCGTCGAGCGGACGCTCCTCGGCGACGACCCGGTCCACCAGGTCCACCCCGAGCAGGAACCGCCACAGCCCGGCGAACGCGGCCGGCGTCGCGGCGAACAGGTCCGGGACCTCCAAGCTCTTGGTCCACGGGTGGGCCTGCATGCCTTCGACGAAGTACGTGGCGAACCCGTCCAGCCCGTCGGGACCGTGGTGCACCACCGCCTTCATCGGCTGCTCGCGACGACGGCACTGGGCCTCGTACAGCCGCCACAGCACCTCGGGCCGCGACATCGTCCCCGGCCGCCGCCCGATGCGGTCGTACACGCCGGGAAGGCGCTCCCACGCCCGATCGGCGTCCAGCAGCTCGATTTCCCCGCCCACGGGAGCGTCCGGCCGCAGCCGGGCCCGCGCCCGGTCGACGGTGTAGGTCCGGATGCGCGTCGCCAGGCCGTAACCGAAGCGGCCGTAGATGCCGGCTTCGGAAGCCAGCAGGTTCGCGCACACCACACCGCGCGCGGCGAACTCCTCCAGCTGCGCCGCCATCAGCGCGCGCAGCACCCCGCGGCGGGTCCGGTCGGCACGGACGCCGACGCCGGTGACACCGGCCATCGGCACCCGCGCCCCGCCCGGGACGGTCAGCTCGGCGTCGAAGAACCGCGCCGTGCCGATCAGCTCCGGGTCGAACGCGCCGATCGCCCCGCCGGGCTGGTAGGTCAGTCCGGAGCGCGCCCACTCCGCGTCGGTCGCCGGGCGGACGTGCACGGTGTCGCGGAACAGGTCGCTCGCCGCGCGGTGCTCGTCCGTGCGCAGCGTCCGGATCTCGAAGTCGCTCATCCCCGGATCATCTCCGGAAACGGCGAAGTCCGGCCACCGGAATTCCCCGGCGGCCGGACTCCTCGCGCGGCTACTTGGTGGCGGGCGGGGAAACCTCGTAGTTCCCGCCGTCGCCCTTGACCGTGATCTGCACCGGCTGCGGCTTGCCCGCGATCGTGGCGGTGCACTCGAACTTCGCGCCGTCCTCGACCTTCTGCTCGGCCGGGCAGGTCACACCGGTGACGCCGTCGATCTTGTACGTCTCGGTGAGCAGCTTCTGCACGTCGGTCTGCATCTGGGTGTTGTTGAAGACCTGCGTCTTGAAGAACCCCGGAGCGACGAACCCGAGCACCCCGACGACGGCGAGCACCACGACCAGCGCGACGACGCCGATCAGCAGGCCCTTCTTGGACCCCGCCGGCTTCTCCCCCTCCGGCGCGCCCGGGCCGGGGTACTGCTGCTGTTGCTGCCCGTAGTCGTACTGGCCCGGCTGCTGCCCGTACTGCGGCTGCGCCTGGGGCCCGCTCTGCGGGTACGCCCCGCCGGGCTGCTGGCCGTACTGGGGCTGGGCCTGCGGGCCGCTCTGCGGGTACCCGCCACCGGGCTGCTGCCCGTACGGCGGCGGCTGCTGGCCCCACTGCGGCTGCTGAGGCGGCTGCGGCTGGCCGTACCCGCCCGGCTGCTGCCCCCACTGCTGGGGTTGCTGCGGCTGGCCGTACTGCTGCTGGTTCGGGTCGTAGGAAGGCGGCTGCTGCTGGCCCCACTGGGGCTGCTCCTGCGGGCCGCTCGGCGGGTACGCGCCGCCCGGCTGCTGCCCGTACTGGGGCTGCTGTGGGTCGTTGCCGCCATACGGCGTGCTCATCGTCTGCCTCCGCCTGCTTCGCTCATCTCACTGTCCACCCCGAAACCGCCGTAAAGCCGCGTACGCACGGTGTTGGTGGCGATCCAACCACAGGTCGGAGCCGAGCACACGTGCCCACGCGCATGGCACTGCCCCGCTTGGAGCAGCCCTAACACGAAGTTCACGCGGCGCCCGCGGCCACGACACCGCGGCGCAGCGCCTTCACCGCGTCGGCCGCCGCCGCGCCGACCGGGTCGGCCTTGCCGAGCACGTCGCGGATCTGGTCGAGCAGGTCGATCACCTGGCGCGACCAGCGCACGAAGTCACCCGCCGACAGCTCCTGGCCGTTCGCCTCGGCCGCCGTGAGCACCTTCTCCAGCGACTCGCCGCGCGCCCACCGGTAGACCGGCCAGGCGAACCCGGCGTCGGGTTCCCGGGTGCGGTCGAGCCGGTGCCGCCGCTCGTCCTCGGTCAGCTCCACCCACAGCCGCACGGTCTCCTGCCACGCCTCGGGCACCGCACCCCCGGGCAGCCGCGGCTCGCCCGCCGTGTCGCGGCGCGCCTCGAACACCAGGGTCGACACGACGGCGGCGAGCTCGGCCGGGCCGAGGTCACGCCACACGCCGTGCCGGATGCACTCCGCCGCCAGCAGGTCGGACTCGCTGTAGAGCCGGGTCAGGCGACGGCCGTGCTCGGTGACGCGGTCCTCCCCGTTCCCGGCCGACTCCGGGCCCAAATAGCCGCGCTCGCCCAGCAACGCGAGGATCCGGTCGAACGCGCGCGCCAGCGAGTGCGTGGTCGCCGCGACCTTCCGTTCCAGCTGCTGGGTTTCCGCCGCGAGCCGCTGGTACCGCTCGACCCAGCGCAGGTTCGCCTCGCGCTCGGCCAGCCCGTGACACGGGTGGGCGCGCAACGCCCGCCGCAGCGCCGCCAGCTCGCCGTCCTCGTTGGCCCCGGAATTCCGCTTCTGCCTGCCCGGCAACGAAATCCCGGCGTTGCGCAGCGTCGAGGCGATGTCGCGGCGGGTCTTCGGCGACCGCAGTTCGATGTGCCGCGGCAGCTTGATCCGCCCCAGCGCCTCGACCGGCGCCGGGAAGTCCGCCACCGACAGCGGCCCGGACCAGCGGTCCTCGGTCACCACCACCGGGCGCGGTTCGCGGATCGGGTCCAGCCCCGGGTCGACGACCACGGCGAGCCCGGCGCGACGGCCCGCCGGCACCGCGATGACGTCCCCCTTGCGCAGCTTCTCCAGCGACTCGGCGGTCCCCGCCCGCCGCACCGCCGTGTTCTGCCGGGACAGCGCCTTCTCCCGCGCCGAGATCTTCGCCCGCAGCTCGACGTACTCGAGCATCTCGTCGAAGTCGCCGGTGATCGCGGCCGCGTACCCTTTGAGCGCTTCCTTGTTCCGCTCGATCCGGCGCGCGGTGCCGACCACCGACCGGTCGGCCTGGAACTGCGCGAACGACTGTTCCAGCAGCTCCCGCGCCTCGGCCGCGCCGACCTGCGCGACCAGGTTCACGGCCATGTTGTAGCCCGGCCGGAACGACGACCGCAGCGGGTAGGTCCGCGTCGACGCCAGCCCGGCGACCTGCTTGGGATCCACCCCGGGCTGCCACGCGACGACGGCGTGCCCCTCGACGTCGATCCCGCGCCGCCCGGCCCGGCCGGTCAGCTGGGTGTACTCCCCCGGCGTCAGGTCGACGTGGGCCTCGCCGTTGTACTTGACCAGGCGTTCGAGCACGACCGTGCGGGCCGGCATGTTGATCCCCAGCGCGAGGGTCTCGGTCGCGAACACGACCTTCACCAAGCCACGGACGAACAGCTCCTCGACGGTCTCCTTGAACGCCGGCAGCAGCCCGGCGTGGTGGCCGGCGATGCCGCGTTCGAGGGCTTCTCGCCACTCCCAGTACCCGAGCACGCCCAGATCGCCCTCGGGCAGCTCCGACGTCCGCGCGTCGATCACCCGGCGGATCTCCTCGACCTCGCCGGGCCCGTTGAGCCGCAGCCCGGACCGCACGCACTGCGCCACCGCGGCGTCACACCCCGCACGGGAGAAGATGAACACGATCGCGGGCAGCAGCCCGGCCCGGTCCAGCTGCTCGACGACGTCCACGCGCGACGGCGGCCGGAACCGCGGCATCCGCGACGGCGCGCCCCGCCGCCCGCGCGGGCCGCGGAACCCGGCCGGCGCGTACTGGCGGCCGATCTCCTCGGTGCGGCGCAGCAGGGTCGGGTTGATCCGCAGCTCGGCGCCGGGCAGGTGGGTGTCCTCGCCCGCGAACAGGTCCAGCAGCCGGTTCCCGACCAGCATGTGCTGCCACAGCGGCACCGGCCGGTGCTCGTCGACGACCACGGTGGTGTCCCCGCGGACCTCGACCAGCCATTCGCCGAACTCCTCGGCGTTGCTGACGGTGGCCGACAGCCCGACCACGCGGACGTGCTCGGGCAGGTGCAGGATCACCTCTTCCCAGACCGCGCCGCGGAACCGGTCGGCGAGGTAGTGGACCTCGTCCATCACGACGTAACCGAGGTCGGTGATCGTCGAGGAGCCGGCGTAGAGCATGTTGCGCAGGACCTCGGTGGTCATCACGACCACCTGGGCGTTCCCGTTGATCGAGGTGTCGCCGGTGAGCAGGCCGACGGCGTCGGCGCCGTAGCGGGCGACCAGGTCGGCGAACTTCTGGTTCGACAGCGCCTTGATGGGCGTCGTGTAGAAGCACTTGCGGCCCTCGGCCAGCGCCAGGTGCACGGCGAATTCGCCGACGACGGTCTTGCCGGCCCCGGTCGGCGCGCAGACGAGCACGCCGTGGCCGCCCTCGAGGGCTTCACACCCCCGGACCTGGAACTCGTCGAACTCGAAGGACGCCTCCGCGGCGAAGCGCGTCAGCTGGGGGTACTTCCCGCGGCGCGAGGAGGCCGCATAGGCCTCGGCCGGGGACGGAGAAGGGCTACTGGCCACCTCCTCAGCGTGTCACACCCCCCGGCGGTTCCGCACGCCGCGTGACCGACGGCGTGGCGTGCGGGGCGGTATAGGGCGTTATACACCTGGGTGGGGAACCGGATCACCGGCGGGCGCGTCGGAGCGGGCGGAAGGAGGTCCCGATGACCGAACCGTGCCCGAGCTGCGGGCAGCTGGACCAGGTGCAGCACGTGCCGGCGGTCTACCAGGGCGGGCACTCCTTCTACCGCGGCCAGGGCCCGATGGTGGCCGTCCCCGCGGGCGACGGGGTCGTCTACACGAGCAGCCAGGTCAGCGGGGTCTCGGTCTCCGCGGTCGCCCGCTCCCTTGACCCCTTTCCCCCACCCCGCCGCAGCGGCGGCCTGATGGCTGCGGTGATCGTGCTGGCGCTGGTCGGCAGCTGCTTCCTGCTGCTGCCCTTCTCGGCGGCCGACGACCCGCCACCCGGCGGCGAGGGCGCGAAGGCGCTGGGCTACGCGGTGCTCTCGCTGCCGGCGTTCGGGGTGTACCTGGCGGCGGGCGTGCTGGTCTGGCTCTACGTCCGCCGCGTGCGAGCGCACCGGAAGCAGCAGAAGGGCGTCCCGGCGGCCCAGCAGGTGTGGGAGCAGGGCTGGTTCTGCCACCGCTGCGGCGGGGTGTACTTCGCCGACGCGGGCCGTCTGCTGACCCCGGCTCACTTCCGCCACCTGGTGGCCAGGGCGGGTGGCTACGAGCGTTAGGCGAGCACGGTCAGCGCGCCCGGGACGCAGCTGACCGTCACCGGGACCGTGCCCTGGGGCTCGCCGTCGGCGTAGGCGGGCCAGCTGTTGCCGGTCAGCTCCACCGAGCGGGCGCGCAGGGTGCGGACCGCCGGGTGGGTTACGTGGTTGCCGGTGCGCAGGCCCGGGAGCATCCGCATCAGGCCGCGGCGGGTGGCGTGGCCGATGATCGTGACGTCGAAGACGCCGTCTTCCGGGTCGGCCGTGGGGCAGATCGGGACGCCGCCGCCGTAGAAGCGGGTGTTGCCGATCGCGACCAGGGTCGCGTCGAGCTCGATCCGCCCGGTGCCGGTGTCGACGACGACCGGGCGGGACCGGAAGGACGCCAGCTCGGCCAGGATCGCCAGGTCGTAGCGGCGGGGCCCGGACGGCCAGCGCATCCGATTGGCGCGTTCGTTGACGCTCGCGTCGAAGCCGGCGCACAGGACGGTCGCGAACCAGGTGTCCCCGATCCGGCCCAGGTCGATGCGCCGCCGCGCGCCCGATTTCAGGGCCGCGACCAGCGCCTCGACCGCCGCCAGTGGCTCGGCCGGGACGCCGAGGGCACGGGCGAAGTCGTTGCCGGTGCCCGCCGGGACCAGGCCGAGGGCCACGTCGTGGTTGGCGCAGAACTGGACGCCCTGGTGGGCGGCGCCGTCCCCGCCGAGCACGACCAGCACGTCGAGGCCGCCGGCGTGGGAGGTCCGCATCAGCTCGCGGGACTCCTCGACGGAGTTGGCGACCAGCACGTCGAGGCGGTCGACGGCGCCGCGCAGCCGCTCCGCGACCGTGTCGGCGATCCGGGCGGCGGCGCCGTGCCCCGAGGCCGGGTGCACGGCGAGCGCGGCGTGGATGCCCACTACGTGACGTCGTCGGTACTCGACCGGCCGCCGGACGCGGTCGGGGTGGACGGCTCGTCGTCGACGGTGCTCGGCGTGTAGTCGAACGGCGCCGCTTCGTCGTCGGCGAGCTTGTCCCAGCCCTCGTCGCCGCGGGCCTTTTCGAGCTTGCGGTCGTGGAAGCGCGCCATCTGGACGGCGATCTCGAACAGCACGGTGAGCGCGCCGGCGAGGCCGAGCATGGAGAACGGATCGGAACCGGGGGTGGCGAAGGCCGCGAAGACGAACAGCGCGAACACGATGCCGCGACGCCACTTCTTCAGCTGGACGTACTTCACCACGCCGACGCGGTTGAGCATCACCACCAGCAGCGGGAGCTCGAAGCTGATCCCGAAGATGATCAGCAGCGACAGCAGGAACGAGATGTACTTGTCCGCGGTCAGCGCGGTGACGAACGCGTCCTGCCCGAAGCCCATGAGCAGCTGCAGGGCGTGCGGGAAGAGGATGTAGGCGAGCACGGCGCCCGCGGCGAAGAGCACCGACGCGAACCCGACGAACGTCAGCGCGTACTTGCGCTCCTTGCTGTACAGACCCGGGGCGATGAACGCCCAGAGCTGGTACAGCCAGGCCGGCGAGAGGAGCACGGCCCCGGCCGCGATGCCGACCTTCAGCTGGGTCATGAAGGCCTCGAACGGCACGGTCTGCAGCAGCCGGCACCCTTCGGCGCTGTCGAGCCGCCGGTCCGCCGGGATGGCGCAGTACGGGTCCTTCACGAGGTCGCCGAGCGACGGGATCGGGCCGATCTTGGTCCCGAACCAGATGAACCCGATGATCCCGCCGACCACGACGGCGAGCATGGCGAAGCCGAGGCGGCGGCGGAACTCGTAGATGTGCTCGATGAGCGTCATCGTGCCGTCGGGGTTCGTGCGACGGCTGCGCTTGCGCCGCTTCGACCGGCGGGTGTCACCGTTTCCGGAGGCGGATTCCGCCACGGGTTGTTCCGTTCTCGTGGGAGTCCGCCGGAGCGCGCCGCGTCGGGCGCGCTCCGTGGACGGGGGACCGGGTGTGGCCTAGCCGCTCAGCTGGCGTTCTTCTGCGGCTGGTCGGCGGCCTGCTGCTTCTTCAGCTCGTCGAGCTGCCGCTGCAGGTCGGCGACCTGCTGGTCGGTCGAAGCGGGTGCGACGGGCTTGGCCGGGATCTGCTTCGTCTCGACGGGCTCGGCGTCCTCGGTCGCCGCGGCCTTGTCGCCGGTGAGGTCCTTGGTCTCGGCCTTGAAGATCTTCATGGACTTGCCGATGGACCGGGCCGCGTCGGGAAGCCTCTTGGCCCCGAACAGCAGCACGACGACGAGCACCAAGATGATCAAATGCCACGGCTGCAATCCGTTCAGCATGGTGGCCTCCTATCTGCGTCTGGTAGGGATGTTACTGGTTTTCCGGTTTCCGGCGGCGCTCCGCGAAGGCGACGCGCAGCGCGGCCGACCGGGCGCGGAGCAACCCCGCCCGGTCCTGGGTGTTCGTAGCCACCATGCTTGCGGTCCGCTTGAAGCCACGCAAGACCTTGGTGGTCCGCACCAGCAGGACGACGAGCAGCAGCAGGCCGATCGCGACGAGCACGACGGTGGGCAGGTACGGCACGTCGATCACCTTAGTGGTCGCAGGTTGACGGAAGGTGACGGGCTCGGGCCACGGCGTCGGCGGCGCGGCGTCCGACTTCGGACGCGAGGTCGGCCGGGCTCTCGACCAGCACTTCCCCGCCTTGCCCCAGCACGAGCCGCACCATCCAGGACTGGTCGGCGTAGCGCATCCGGATCCGCAGCCGGCCGCCCTCGAGCTCGTCGAGCTCCTCGCAGGGGTAGTACTCGGCTACCCAGCGTGCGTCCGGGTCGAGGACGAGCACGGCCTCCCGCTGATCGGGACGTTCGCGGAAGACACCGTCGGAGATGTCGGTCGGGTGGGCGTGCGCCGGCGGCCGCGAGGGCTCGCCGAGGACCGTCAGCTCGTCGATCCGGTCGAGCCGGAACAGCCGGACGCCCTCGGCGCGGCGGCACCACGCCTCGAGGTAGCCGACCGCCTGGACGATCAGCAGCCGCATCGGGTCGACCGTGCGCTCGGTGATCTCGTCCTTCGACGCGGTGTAGTAGCGGATCCGCAGCGCGCGCCCGTCGCGCAGGGCCCGGGCGACCTCTTCGCGGGTCCGCGCGGTCTTCTCGCCCTCGCGCACTCCCCCGCCGACGACCACGCCGGCGGGCTGGGCCTGCCCGGCCGCGGACTCGATCTTGGCGATGGAGCGGCGGACGGCGTCGCCGTCGACCACCCCCGGCGTCTCGGCCAGCGCCCGCAGCGCCACGAGCAGCGCGGTCGCCTCGCCGCCGGTGAGCCGCAGCGGGCGGTTCATGCCGGCGTCGTGGGTGACGACGATCGTGTCGCCCTCGAAGGACAGGTCGATCAGGTCGCCGGGCCCGTACCCGGGCAGCCCGCACATCCACAGCAGCTCGAGGTCCTTGCGCAGCTGCTTCGGCGTGACGTCGAAGTCCTGCGCCGCCTCGTCGATGCGGATGCCGGGGCGCGCCAGCAGGTACGGCACGAGCGCCAGCAGTCTCGGCATCCGGTCGGTCGACCCGCTCACACCGCGCTCCCCTGGCGGGCGGCGACGGCTTCGAGCCGGTCCTGGACCGACTTCGCCAGCACGTCCGGCTCCAGCACGACGACGTCGGGGCCCTGCGCGCTGATCCAGTCGGCGGCCGACTCCGGGTAGAGCAGGCCGATCTCGATCAGGTCGCCGTCTTCGCCGTCGATGGTGCTGCGCCCGACCACGGTGC
Source organism: Amycolatopsis solani (assembly GCF_033441515.1). Taxonomy (NCBI): domain Bacteria; kingdom Bacillati; phylum Actinomycetota; class Actinomycetes; order Pseudonocardiales; family Pseudonocardiaceae; genus Amycolatopsis; species Amycolatopsis solani. The sequence continues at coordinate 875,268 of NZ_JAWQJT010000002.1, read as the reverse complement.
CGCGGCGGCGGACCCCGGCGGCGCGGCCGTCGGCGACCCAGAGCCGGGCGGTGGTGACCGGCGCGGGCTCGCTGCCGCTGGAGGCCGTGACGAGCTTGAGCAGGTTGACGCCCTCGGGACGGCGGACCGCGCCGGGCTTGCCGACGGTGCGGACCTGGCCGGTGACGCGGGAGAGGCGGAAGCAGCGGGTGGCGCCGCGGTCGCGGTCGTGCCCGACGACGTACCAGCGGGCACGCCACGACACCACGCCCCACGGCTCGAGCGTCCGCATGATGCGCTCGGGCGAGCCGCTGCGGCGGTACTCGAAGCGCACGGCCTGCCCGCTCTGGACCGCGGCCAGCAGCGGCCCGAACGCCGGTTCGGCGCGCACCCGCGGCTCGACGACGGTGGGCGCCTGGTCGTCGACCTCCAGGCCGGCGGCGCGCAGCTTCACGAGCGCGCCCTGCGCCTGCCCGGTCAGCTCCGGCGAGTCCCACAGCCGGGACGCCAGCGCGACCGCGGCGGCTTCGTCGGGCGCGAGGTCGATCTCGCCGAGTTCGTAGTCGCGGCGGGCGATCCGGTAGCCCTCGATCGCGTCGAACGCGGAGTTGCGGCCGGTTTCCAGGGGGATCCCGAGTTCGCGCAGCTCGGTCTTGTCCCGCTCGAACGTCCGGAAGAAGGCGTCGTCGCTGGCCGCGTCGGCGTACCCGGGCACGATGCCGCGGATCCGCTCGGCAGTGAGGTACTGCCGGGTGGACAGGAGGGCCAGCACCAGATTGACCAGCCGTTCGGCGCGTGCGGTGGACACCCGGTAGAGCCTAGCCCGCGCCGCCCGGCCCGATCGTGAGGTCCGGGGTACGCGCGTCGTAATCGGTTCGCGCGGCGTCGACGGCGTCGAAGTTCGCCTCCGCCCAGTCCTTGAACCCGGCCACCAGCGCGCGCAGCGATTCCCCCAGCGGCGTAAGGGAATAGTCGACGCGGACGGGCACCGAAGGCGTCACGTCGCGGCGCACGAGACCGTCGCGTTCGAGCACCCGCAGGGTCTGGGTGAGCATCTTCTGGCTGACCCCGGCGATGCGCCGCGAAAGGTCGCTGTAGCGCCGCGGCCCGTCACCGAGCGCAACCAGGACCAGGCTGACCCACTTGCCGGCGATCTCGTCCAGCAGCTTCCGGGTCGGGCAGGCGGCGAGGTAGGCGTCGTAGGCGGCCTTTTCGGCGTGCCGCCGCTGTTCCGCCGTGCGCGTGGGCACCGGGCGAACCTCCGGGTACGTGGGGAACCTGCGAGTGCGTACTTCCCGATGGAGAGTAGCTCCCCATACGGTCGCGGGGAAGGAGCCCGAGCGAGGAGGAGACGAAGATGCGTGCGGTGGTGGTCCGGCGGTTCGGCGGCCCGGAGGTCCTGGAGTTCGCCGAGGTACCGGTGCCGGAGCCCGGCCCGGGGCAGGTGCGGGTCCGCGTGGCGGCGGCCGCGGTCAACCCCGTCGACCTCGCGACCCGCGCCGGGGTGCTCAGCGCGGCGGGGGTCGTCCCGCCGCGGGCGGTGCTCGGTCTCGGCTGGGACGTCGCCGGGGTCGTCGACGACGCCGGCGGCACCCGGTTCCGCGCCGGCGACGCCGTGCTCGGGCTGCGCGACCGCATCGCCCTCCCCCTCGGCGCCTACGCCGACTACGTCGTCCTGGACGCCTCCGCCGTCGCGCTCGCTCCCCCGGGTCTCTCCCCCGTGGAGGCGGCCACCCTCCCGCTCACCGCCCTGACCGCCGCGCAGGCGCTCGACCTCGTCGAGACCGCCGGGACCGTCCTGGTGACCGGCGCGGCGGGCGCGGTCGGCGGCTACGCCGTCGCTCTCGCACACGCCCGGGGCCTGCGGGTCGTCGCCGTCGCGGGCGAAGCCGACGAAGCACTCGTCAGGGAGCTCGGCGCCGACGAGTTCGTCCCCCGCGGCCCGGACCTGGCCGAGCGCGTCCGGGCGCTGGTCCCCGGCGGGGCGGACGCCGTCCTCGACACCGCGCTCCTCGGGCTGGACGCGCTGGACGCCGTCCGCGGCGGGGGCGAGTTCGTCGCCTTCGCCGCCGGGGCCGCCCCGAACCCGCTGCGCGGCGTCCGGGTCCGCGGCGTCTGGATCCGCGCCGACGGCGACCGGCTCGCCGGGCTGGCCGCGACCCTGCCGCCGCGCGTCGCGGACGTGCTGCCGCTCGGGCACGCCGCCGAAGCGCACGAACGGCTGGCCGCGGGCGGGGTGCGTGGCAGGCTCGTCCTGACTCCCTAGCCTGGACGGCATGGATGATCGCGTACTCCTCATCACCGGTGCCTCGCGCGGGCTCGGCGCCGCCACCGCGCGGCTGGCCGCCGAAGCCGGGTTCAAGGTCGCGCTCGTGGCGCGCCGGGCCGAGTCCGTCGCGGCGCTCGCCGCCGAGCTCGGCGAAGACCGGGCCCTCGCCCTCGGCGCCGACGTCGGCGACTGGCCAAGCGTCTCCGGGGCGGTCGGCGAGACCGTCGCCCGGTTCGGACGGCTCGACGCGGCCTTCGCCAACGCCGGCATCGGCGTCGGGACGTCCTTCTTCGGCACCGACGACCCCGACCCGCGGGCGTGGGAGGAGATGGTCCGCACGAACGTCCTGGGCGCCGCCTACACCGCCCGCGCGGCCCTCCCGGCGCTCGCGGAGACCGCCGGGCACCTGCTCATCACCGGCTCGGTCGCGGGCCGCTACGTCCGCAACAGCAGCCTCTATTCGGCGACCAAGTGGGCGGTGACCGGGATGGCGGGCGCGATCCGCGAGGAGGCCGTCGGCACCGGCGTCCGGGTCACGCTGATCAACCCGGGCATCACCGACACCGACATCCTCACCGACGAGCAGCGCAAGAAGCCGAAGCTGGCGGCGGACGACATCGCCCGCGCGGTGCTCTACGCCCTGCAGCAGCCGCCGTCGGTGGACGTCAACGAGATCATGGTCCGCCCGACCGGCCAGGTGCTCTAACCCAGCCGGGCCACCCGGCCCTGGGCGCCGCTCGCCCAGCAGGCCGCCCCGGCGCAGTCCACCGAGTCGAAGCTGCCGGTGTCGAACCGGGTCCAGTGCCGGCCGCCGTCCGGGCTGAGGTCGCTGCCGCCGGGGCCGACCGCGAGTAGCGTGCCGCCGCGCCAGGCCAGCCCGGAGCGGTACCCGGCGGGGTACTGCCCCGGGGTGGTCCAGGTGCGGCCGCGGTCGCGGGTCAGCGCGACGGCCGGGCCCGGCGCGTCCGGGTTCGCGAAGTCGCCGCCGATCGCGACGCCCTGGGTCGGCGTGCGGAAGGCGAGGGCGAACACGCCCGCCGAGGGACTGCTCGGCAACGGCGTGTCCGACGCCGTCCAGTGGCGGCCGCCGTCGCCGGAGTGCAGGACGCGGGCGGTGGCGCCGCCGCCGGTGGCGAGCCAGGCGTCGAACGGCCCGGCGGTGGTGACGCACTGACCGCTGGCGGCGAACCCGGCCTCGCCCGGCAGCGCGGGCGGGAAGCCGCGGTCGGGCACCTGGTGCCAGCTGCGGCCGCCGTCGAAGGTGGCCTGCACCCGGAACTTGCCGTCGACGGGGTCGCTCATCGCGAGGCCGCGCCAAGGGTCGAAGAAGGCGAGGCAGTCGTAGAAGGCGGCCGCGTCGGTGTTCTGGAACGTCTGGCGCCAGTGCGCGCCGCCGTCGTCGGTCCGGTAGACGCGCGAGTCGGTGCCGGGGCCGATGGAGAGGGTCACGGCGTGCTCGGCGTCGAAGGCCTCGATGTCGCGGAACTGGAGCGCCTCGGTCCCGGGCGGCCCGACGGACTGCCAGGTGGCCCCGCCGTCGGTGGTGCGCAGGACGGTCCCCTGCGTCCCGCTGACCCACGCCACCCGCGCGCTCACCGCGGACAGGCCGCGGAACTGGGCGGTGACGCCGGTCGGCTTGACGTCCCACTTCGGCCGGTGCTCCCCCGCCGACGCCGGGACCGCGACCGAAACCAGCAGGGCGAGCACGAGCAGCACGACACGCATGCGGGAGATCCTGCCGCACCCGCCCCCCGACTTTCGTAGGGCACGCCAGTCCGGTCGTGAGTGATGAGTCGGGTTCTAACCCGACTTATCACTCACGACCGGTGCGGGCGTCAGAGCGAGCTGATCAGGCGTTCGACCCGCTCGTCGACCGAGCGGAACGGGTCCTTGCACAGGACCGTGCGCTGGGCCTGGTCGTTCAGCTTCAGGTGCACCCAGTCGACCGTGAAGTCGCGGCCCGCGGCCTGGGCGGCGGCGATGAAGTCGCCGCGCAGCTTCGCCCGGGTCGTCTGGGGCGGGGTGTCCTTGGCGGCCTCGATCTCACCGTCGTCGGTGACCCGGCGGACCAGGCCCTTGCGCTGCAGCAGGTCGAAGATGCCCCGGCCGCGGCGGATGTCGTGGTAGGCCAGGTCGAGCTGCGCGATCCGCGGGCTGGACAGGTCCAGGTCGTGCTTGTGCCGGTAGCGCTCGACCAGCCGGTGCTTGATCGCCCAGTCGATCTCGGTGTCGATCTTGCCGAAGTCCTGCTGCTCGACCGCGTCCAGCGCCCGGCCCCACAGCTCGACGACCCGCTCGTTCGCCGGCGTCGTCCCGTTCTCCTTGAGGTGCTGGACGGCGCGGGCGTGGTACTCGCGCTGGATGTCCAGCGCCGAGGCCTCGCGCCCGCCGGCCAGGCGGACCTGGCGGCGGCCGGTGAGGTCGTGGCTGATCTCGCGGATCGCCCGGATCGGGTTGTCCAGGGTGAAGTCGCGGAATTGGACGCCGGCCTCGATCATCTCGAGCACCAGGTTCGCCGAGCCGACCTTGAGCATGGTCGTCGGCTCGGCCATGTTCGAGTCGCCCACGATGACGTGCAGCCGCCGGTAGCGCTCGGCGTCGGCGTGCGGCTCGTCGCGGGTGTTGATGATCGGCCGCGAGCGCGTGGTCGCGCTCGAGACGCCCTCCCAGATGTGTTCCGCACGCTGGGAGAGGCAGTAGACCGCCCCGCGCGGCGTCTGGAGCACCTTGCCGGCGCCGCAGATGAGCTGGCGGGTCACCAGGAACGGCAGGAGCACGTCCGCGATCCGCGAGAACTCACCCGCGCGGGTCACCAGGTAGTTCTCGTGACAGCCGTAGGAGTTGCCCGCGGAGTCGGTGTTGTTCTTGAACAGGAAGATGTCGCCGCCGATGCCCTCGTCGGCCAGCCGGCGCTCGGCGTCGACCAGCAGGTCCTCGAGGATCCGCTCGCCCGCCTTGTCGTGCGTGACCAGCTGGACCAGGTCGTCGCATTCGGCCGTCGCGTACTCGGGGTGCGAGCCGACGTCCAGGTAGAGCCGGGAGCCGTTCGACAGGAAGACGTTCGATGAGCGTCCCCAGGACACGACCCGCCGGAAGAGGTAACGCGCCACCTCGTCGGGCGAGAGCCTGCGCTGTCCGTGGAAGGTGCACGTGACCCCGAACTCGGTCTCGATGCCAAAGATCCGCCGCTGCATTCCACCAGAGTAGGCGCTGGACCCCCTCCGACGGTGCGCCGTTCGGGCGTCGACACGCCCCCGGTCTGCCACAGACGGTGAAAACTCCCCGATTCAGGCACGATTGGAGCACTGCTCTTGACGACTTGGGGAAGGCGACTCCTTGACACACCAGCTCATCCAGGCCTTCCGGCGGGTCGGCCGCACCGATCGCGCCCTCATGCGCCGCAGCGCCGCCTTGCCGGCCACGAAAGCCGACGACGCCCTGATGGTGCTGTCCAGATCGGCCAACAAGTCCCGCCTGTGGTGGGGTGTCGCGGCGCTGCTCGCCGTCCGGAAGGGCCCCACCCGGCGGGCCGCGCTGCGCGGGGTCGTCGCGATCGCCGGCGCCAGCGCCGCCGCGAACCTGATCGGCAAGCCGCTCTTCCCGCGCCGCCGTCCGGCGGAGGAGGAGACGCCCGTGCGCCGCCGCCTGCGGAAACGCCCGACATCGTCGTCGTTCCCGTCCGGGCACTCCGCGTCCGCGGCCGCCTTCGCGACGGCGGTGGCGATGGAGTCGCCGCGAGCCGGGCTCGCCGTGGCCCCGCTGGCGCTGGCCGTCGCCTATTCGCGGGTGCACACCGGCGTGCACTGGCCCTCCGACGTCGGCGTCGGCCTGGCCATCGGCACCGGGGTGGGCTTCGCCACCCGGCACTGGTGGCCGCTGCACGACGACGTGCCCGCCCGCACGGCCCACGACGCCGACGCGCCCGAGATGGTCGACGGCGACGACATGCTCGTGCTGGTCAACCCGAAGTCCGGGATCGACGGGCAGGACCCCACCGAGGACGCCCGGCACGCCTGGCCGAAGGCCGAGATCATCAACCCGGACCCCGAGCAGGACCTGCACGCCCAGCTCGAAGCCGAGATCGACGCCCGCGGCACGATCCGCGCGCTCGGCGTCGCGGGCGGCGACGGCACCGTTGCCGCGGTGGCTTCGGTCGCCGCCGAGCGCGACCTGCCGCTGGCCCTGATCCCGACCGGCACGCTCAACCACTTCGCCCGCGACGTCGGCGTCCGGTCCATGCCCGACGCCGACGCGGCGACCGAGGTCGGCAACGCCGTCGGCATCGACCTGGGCGAGGTCCGGATCGACGGGGCGGGCGAGCCCGCGCACCGCTGGTTCGTCAACACCGCCAGCCTCGGCGGCTACCCGGAGATGGTGCGGCTGCGGGAGAAGCTCCAGGAGAAGCACCCCAAGTGGCCCTCGGCGGCGATCGCGCTGGCCAGGACGCTGCGGCACGCCAAGCCGCTGACCGTCCGGCTCAACGGCAAGCTCACCCAGGTGTGGCTGCTGTTCGTCGGCAACGGCACGTACGCGCCGAAGGGGTTCGCCCCCAGCCGTCGGCCCGCGCTCGACACGGGCCTGCTGGACATCCGCTACCTGCGCGCCGACCTGCCCTACTCCCGCGCCCGGTTCCTGGCCGCGATGCTCACCCGCACCCTCGCCGCCAGCCACGTCTACCAGGAGCTCGACCTGCCCGAGCTGGACGTCGAGCTGCTCGACGGCCACCGCCGCGTCGCCACCGACGGCGAGGTCGGCCCGCTCGGCAACCGGTTCCGCTTCCGCTCCTGCCCCAGCGCGCTCACCATCTACCGTCCTTGACGGCGCTTTACCTTCTCTCAACGAACCCACAGGGACCACTGGCTAGCTTCGCGAGGGAGATGCGGGCGATCATGCCCGCGGCCAGGGGACGAGCGGGGAGACGATGGACGGGCACGGGGTGGCGCGCGTCTTCCACGGGGTCGCCGCCGACCCGGTGCTGCCGGGTGACGTGACCGCGCGGGCCCGCGACCTGGGCCCGCTCGAGTCACCGCTCATCTGGCTCTCCATCGCCTCGGCCGCCGTCGCCGTCCTCGCGGTCGTCGTCGCGCTCTGGTACCGCCGCCGCGTCCGGCGCTGGGGGTTCACCGCGTTCGGCGTGCTTTTGCTGCTCGCGGCGGTCACTGCCCTGAACAGCTACGTCGGGTACGTCCGCACCGGCGACGACCTCGCCCGCCTGCTCCAGAAGGGCCCCGGCCCGGTGAACCTGGCCGGGCGCCTGCTCGACGACGGCAAGGAGGCCCCGTCCGCGCCGCGGCCCAGCGCCCCGGCCACGGCCGGCGGCCAGCGCGTCGACGTGCTGAACGTGCCCGACCCCGCGCACGGCGTCCCGTCGGGCAGCAACTACGTCGTCCTGCCGCCCGGCTACGACCAGGACACCGCCCGCCGCTACCCGGTCGTCTACCTCATCCACGGCTACCCGTTCGGCGGTCCCCGCGACTGGCTGACCTCGGGCGACGCGCCCGGCACGCTCCTGGCGCTGCAGCAGGCCGGCGTGATCGCCCCGATGATCGTGGTGAGCGTCGACCTGACCGCCGGCAACCCCAGCACCGACTGGGAGTGCCTCGACGTCCCCGGCGGCCCCCAGCTGGAGACGTACCTGACGGCGACCGTCGTCCCGGCCGTCGACCGGCACTACCGCACCCTCGCCGACCGCGGCCACCGGGCGCTGGGCGGCATGTCCGGTGGCGGCTTCGGCGCCCTGAACATCGGGCTGCACCACGTCGGCGAGTTCGCGACCCTGGTCATCGCGCTGCCCTACGACGACCTCAACGACTCGGTCGGCATCCTGGGCGGCAACCAGGCCGCCATCGCCGCCAACACCCCGCGCCGGTACCTGCCGACCATGAAGTTCACGGCGCCGATCTCGGTGATGCTCGCGGTCGGCACGGGCGCGCCGACCGACGTGACGACCGCCCGCCGGATCGCGGACGCGCTGCGGGCCCGCGGCCAGGAGGCGGTGGTGCACGCCGAGCGCGGCTTCAACCACACCTGGCACACGGCCCGGGCGACGCTGCCGTACCTGCTGGCGTTCGCCGACCAGAACTTCCGGGCCTCGCCCGCGGCGTCCTGAAAGCCGGTTGCGCCGCCGGAGACCCTGGAGCATGGACCTCGCGACGCACTACGCCACCGGCCCCGCCGAAGACACCCGCCTCACCCGAACCCCGCACGGCAGGCTCGAGTTCCTGCGCACGCGCGAGCTGATCCGGCGCTTCCTGCCCCCGCGCGCCCGGGTGCTCGACGTCGGGGGTGGCACCGGCGTCCACGCGGCCTGGCTCGCCGCCGACGGGCACGAGGTGCACCTGCTCGACCCGGTGCCGTCCCACGCCGGCCAGGCGGGTCGTCACCCGGGCGTCACCGCCGGGATCGCCGACGCCCGCGCGCTGCCCGTGGCGAGTTCCCACTGCGACGCCGTGCTGCTCCTCGGGCCGCTCTACCACCTCGTCGAGGACGCGGACCGCGCCCGGGCCCTCGCCGAGGCCCGCCGGGTGCTGCGCCCGGGCGGCCTCCTCGCGGCCGCGGGCATCAGCCGCTACCTGTCCCTGCTGGAAACCGCCACCACGGGCACGCTCACGGCGGACCGCGAGGCGTCGATCCGGGAGGTCATCGCCACCGGTGCGTACGACGGCCACGCCGGATTCGTCCCCACCCACTGGCACACCGCCGCCGGGCTCCACGGCGAAGTCGCGGACGCGGGCTTCACCGGCACCACCGTCTTCGGAGTCGAAGGCCCCGCCTGGCCCGCACTCGACGTGGCGGGACTCGCCCGGTTCGCCGGCTTGGCCGAGCCCGCCCTGCGCGCGGCCCGGATCGCCGAGCGGGACCCGGCGCTCATCGACGTCAGCGCCCACCTGCTCGCTTTCGCCCGCCGCTGAACGCGAAACGGGGGCGTGGCCGCGGCCACGCCCCCGTTCGCTCAGGAACTCACTCGCCTTCCGGCTTCGCCTCCGGCTCTTCGCCCACCGGGTCCGGGACCGGGAGCAGCGCGTCGAGCGCCGCGCCCGTCAGGCGGCGGAACGCGCGGCGCGGGCGGTCGCGGTCCAGGACCGCCACCTCCAGCTTGATCGGCGGGTCTTCGCTCGTGCCGTTCGAAGAGGCCGCGTTCGAAGCCGACCCGGACGAAGAAGAAGACGACGAGGACGAGGACGTCGAGGGCTGGGCCGGGGCCCGCAGTGCGGCCACCGCCAGGCTCAGCGCCCCCTGCAGGTCCAGGCCGTCCTCGAAGGTTTCCTTCAGCTTCGCCGCGATCTTCTCGTTCTGCCCGCCCATGACCACGTACTGCGGCTCGTCGAAGATCGAGCCGTCGTAGGTCAGCCGGTACAGCTGGTCCTCCGCCGAGCTCGCGCCGACCTCCGCGACGCAGACCTCGACCTCGAACGGCTTCAGCTGCTCGGTGAAGATGCTGCCCAGCGTCGCCGCGTAGGCGTTCGCCAGCGCTCGCGCGCTCACGTCACGCCGGTCGTACTGGTAGCCCTTGAGGTCCGCGTGGCGGATGCCCGCGACGCGCAGGTTCTCGAACTCGCTGTAGCGCCCGACCGCGGCGAAACCGATGCGGTCGTAGATCTCGGACACCTTGTGCAACGTCGCCGACGGGTTCTCCGCCACGAAGAGCACGCCGCCCGCGTACTTCAGCACCACCACGCTCCGGCCGCGCGCGATGCCCTTGCGCGCCAGCTCGGAACGCTCCCGCATCAGCTGCTCGGGAGAGGCATACAACGGCATCGTCACGGTGTGCGCTCCAGGTTCTCAGGTGTTCCAACGTTCACTGGTCCGGCCCCGCGTCAGGAAAGCCGGCGCTGCTGGCGCTCGGTCCGCCCGGCCACCACGGCCTCCGCGACCGCCGCGGTCTCGGACTCCGGCAGCTGCACGGCGCCGTGCTCCGCGGTGATCGTCACGACGCTCGGGAAGATCCGCCGCACGAGGTCCGGCCCGCCGGACGCGGTGTCGTCGTCCGCCGCGTCGTACAGCGCCTCGACCGCCACCCGGATCGCGCCTTCGACGTCGGCGTCCGGGTCGTGCAGCTTCTTCAGCGCCGATTTCGCGAACAGCGAACCCGACCCGATGCCCGCGTAGCCGCCGTTCTCCTCGTAGCGGCCGCCCGCGGCGTCGTACGAGACGATCCGGCCCGCGTGCTTGGCGTCCTCGGCCTCCAGGTCGTAGCCGACGAACAGCGGGATGGCCGCCAGCCCGGCCATCGCCATCTCGAGGTTCGCCTTGACCATGCCGGCCAGCTTGTTCGTCTTGCCGTCCAGCGACAGCGAAACGCCCTCGATCTTCTCGTAGTGCGCCAGCTCCACGGCGTACAGCCGTACCATCTCCACGGCCAGCCCCGCCGTGCCCGCGATGCCCACGGCCGAGTACTCGTCGGTGACGTGCACCTTCTCGATGTCGCGGCTCGCGATCAGGTTCCCCGACGTCGCCCGCCGGTCACCCGCGATCAGCACACCGCCCGCGAACGTGCACGCCACGATCGTCGTCCCGTGCGGCACGCCCAGCTCGGCCGCGCCACCCGTCACCCGCCGCTCCGGAAGCAGCTCCGGCGCCTGTACCCGCAAGAAGTCCGAAAACGACGACGTCGCCGACGAGAAGTACGCGGCAGGCAGCGCGGGACCCGAGATGCCCCTGGTGTTGTCCATACGTGCTCAAAAGTCCCATCTGTGCGGGCCGGAGCCCCGCGCGCGCCAACGGCCACGCGGAACCCCGGCCGCCGGCTGAACGGTCGGCAAGGGCGCAGTGCCCCGGTGCGGCTACTCGCCGCCCTTCTGCACGTAGGCCCGGACGAAGTCCTCGGCGTTCTCTTCGAGCACGTCGTCGATCTCGTCGAGGATCGTGTCGACGTCCTCGCCGAGCTTCTCGCGCCGCTCCTGACCCGCCGCGCCGGTGTCGTCGAACTCCTCGTCGGAGTCACCACCGCCGTGCTTTTCGATCTTTTCCTGGGCCATCTCGCCTCCCGGTGTGGCTGATGTTTCCTAGCCTACCCAGCGGCCCCGACATTCGGGGTCACGCCGCGATCGCTGGTGCGTCCCGCCTAGTCCGAACCGGTGAGCGCCTCCACGAGCTCCTCGGCGGTCGCCGAGTTGTCCAGCAGCTTGCCGACGTGCGCCTTCGTCCCCCGCAGCGGCTCCAGGGTCGGGATCCGCACCAGTGACTCCTTGCCCACGTCGAAGATGACCGAATCCCACGAAGCGGCCGCGATCGACGCCGCGTACTTCTCCAGCGCCCGGCCCCGGAAGTACGCCCGGGTGTCCGACGGCGGCGTCGTGACCGCGGCGAGCACCTCTTCCTCGGTGACCAGCCGCTTCATCGAGCCGCGGGTCACCAGGCGGTTGTACAGGCCCTTGGCCAGCCGCACGTCCGAGTACTGCAGGTCGACCAGGCGCAGCCGCGGCGCGCCCCAGGCCAGGCTGTCCCGCTGCCGATAGCCCTCCAGCAGCCGCAGCTTCGCCGGCCAGTCCAGCCGGTCCGCGCACTCCTGCGGGTCGCGCGCCAGCGCGTCCAGCACCTCGCCCCAGACCCGCAGGACCTCCTTCGACGCCTGGTCGGCGTCGATGCGCTCCAGGTTCTGCGAAGCGATCTCGTGGTAGGCGAACTGCAGGTCCAGGCCGGTGTACTTCTTCCCGTTCGCCAGCGCCACCTGCGTCTTCAGCGTCGGGTCGTGGCTGATCTGGTGCACGGCCTTGACCGGCTCGTCGAGCTTCAGGTCGTCGAACCGGATGCCCGACTCGATCAGGTCCAGCACCAGCGCCGTCGTGCCGACCTTCAGGTAGGTCGAGTACTCCGACATGTTCGCGTCGCCGATGATGACGTGCAGCCGCCGGTACTTGTCCGCGTCCGCGTGCGGCTCGTCGCGGGTGTTGATGATCCCGCGCTTCAACGTGGTCTCCAGGCCGACCTCGACCTCGATGTAGTCCGCACGCTGGGAGAGCTGGAACCCGGCCTCTTCACTCTGCTGGCCGATCCCGACCCGGCCCGAGCCGGTCACCACCTGCCGCGACACGAAGAACGGCGTCAGCCCCGCGATCACCGCGGTGAACGGCGTCGACCGCGCCATCAGGTAGTTCTCGTGCGTGCCGTAGCTCGCGCCCTTGCCGTCGACGTTGTTCTTGTAGAGCTGCAGCTGCGGCTGACCCGGGACGGACGCCGCCTTCAGCGCGGCCTCCTCCATCACCCGCTCGCCCGCCTTGTCCCAGATGACCGCGTCGCGCGCGTTCGTCACCTCGGGCGCCGAGTACTCCGGGTGCGCGTGGTCGACGTACAGCCGCGCCCCGTTGGTCAGGATGACGTTCGCCGCGCCGAGGTCCTCGACGTCCGGGTCGTGGCCCGGCCCGCCCGGCCCGGTCAGGTCGAACCCGCGCGCGTCCCGCAGCGGGCTCTCCACCTCGTAGTCCCACCGCGCCCGCCGGGCGCGCGGGATGTCGGCCGCGGCCGCGTAGGCCAGCACGACCTGGGTGGAGGTGAGTACCGGGTTCGCCGTCGCGTCGCCCGGCACGGAGATGCCGTACTCGACTTCGGTTCCCATGATCCGCCGCATGTCCCCACCCTACGGGGTCGTCCTAGTGGAACGATGCACCCATGCCAGGCAGTGACGAACTCGTTGCGCTCTATGACCAGGCGGGCTCGGTGGTCGGCGAGACCACCCGCGCCCGCGTCCGCGCCGAAGCCTTGTGGCACGCCGCCGGCGTCGTCCTGGTCCGTTCGGGTGACGGAAAAGCCGTCTACGTGCACCTCCGGACCGCGGACAAGGACGTGTTCCCCTCCACCTGGGACTGCTGGGCCGGCGGCGTCGTCGCCGCGGGTGAGACACCCGCCGACTGCGCCCGCCGCGAACTGGCCGAAGAGCTCGGCGTCCAAGGGGTGGAACCCGTACCGCTGTTCACCAAGGTCTACGACGACGGCCGCAACCGCTGCCACAACTTCGCCTTCGAGGTCCGCTGGGACGGCCCGATCCACCACCAGGCCGAAGAGATCGTCGAAGGCCGCTGGATTCCGCTCGAAGAGCTGCGCGCCTGGATCGACGACCCGGCACCCGCACTGCCCTTCATCCCCGACGGCCGCGAAGGCGTCCAGGAGTGGTTCCGCCGCTACGGCTGAGCGGTGAGCTTCGCCGTCATGGCGGGCAGCAGCCGCTTGGCCGCGTCCACGGCCCGCGCCTCGGTGCTCGCCGAGACCGTCAGCTCGGACACGAGCCTTCCCTTGGCCAGCAGCACCGTGCAGGTCTTGCCGTCACGCCAGGCCTGCTGCCGCTCGACCCCGGGCTGCGGGGGGACGTTCACCGTCTTGCCGGCGCACTCGTTTTCCGCGACGGCCTGGGCGGCCGTCGCGTCCGCGAACGCGACGACGCGGTGGCTCAGCTCCGACCCGCTGGGGTAGCGCCAGCTCGTGGTCCGGCTGCCCGCCGACGGCCCGTCGGCCAGGCACCCCGCGGCCTCCCCCGCGCCCGGCCGCACACCTTCCTCCGCGACGTCCGCATCGGACAGCAGCGCGCGTTCCGCGAGCAGACCAGCGTCGGGCGCCGGCGGCGTGGCCGGAGCGGCTTGCGCGGGACTCACCGGCGTTTCGGCGGTCGTGACCGGCGCGGACGTCGGCGTCGGATCGTCGTAGTACGTCTCGAGGTTGTTCGGATCGGGCCCTTCGCAGGCCGTCAGGCCCACCAGCGCGACCGCCGCCAAGGCGACCACCTGACGATGACGCACCCGGCCTCCTGTCGTCGGTTTCGTGCCAGCGAAGAGTAGTGCAACCGCTCAGTCCCACTTCAGGGAGGACCGGTGCCGCCAGTAGGCGCCGGGGTCCTCGGCCAGCCCGGCCAGCGCGTCCCGGTCGGCCGCGCCCAGGTCCACGGCCGTGGCGCGCAGGTTCGCTTCCAGCTGAACCGGACTGGCCGGGCCGATCACCGCCGCGTCCACCCAGTCCTGGGCCAGCACCGCGGCGACGGCGACGGCGTCCGGGCCGATCCCGTGCGCCGACGCGATGTCACGAACGGCCTTCGGCGCCTCGACCGCGAGCCTGCCGTTGGCCAGGGTTTCCTTGACCAGCACGCGGTTCCCGGCCGCGTGCGCCGCTTCGAGCGCCCGGCCGGCGGAGGTCTCCAGGACGTTCCACGTCGACTGCACCGCCGAAAACACCGGCCGCCCGGCCACTTCCAGCGCGAACGCCCGCTCGATCGCGTCCGCCTGCCGCGGTCCCGACGTCGAGAACCCGACCGCCACGCCGTTCGCGGCGAGCTCCGCCAGTGCCTCGACCAACGGCTCGTCGGTGAACAGTGGACTGTCCACAGTGAGCGAATGGACCTGGTAGAGCCCGACCCGTTCACCCAGCAGCGTCAGGGTTTCCGCCCACTGCGCGGCGAACCGCGCCGCCGAGTGCTCCTTCACCTCGTGCACGTCGGCGTCGAGCCGCCACTCCCCGACGTAGGCGTAGCCCCACTTGCTCGAGACCTCCACGTCGGCGTGGCCGCGTTCGGCGAGCCAGCCGGCCAGGAACTCCTCCGAGCGCCCGTACGACCGGGCGACGTCGACGTGCCGGACCCCGGCCGCGTAGGCGTCGTCGAGCACCTCGAACGTCGCCGCGCGCATCGAGGCGACGTCCCGGACCGCCGGCAGCGCCCCGTCACGGCCCAGGTTGATGTACGCCGGCCTGCCCAGCGCCGCCAGGCCGAGCGCGACGCGGTTCACGCCGTCGCCTTGTGCCGCAGGATCGCCAGCCACTGGCCGGAGTTCTGCGCCTGGCGGTGGAGCTTCTCCAGCCGCGCGGCCGGGGCCCGGACGTAGCCTTTGCCGAAGACGGGCGCGATCTGGCGGAGGCTCGCGCCGCCTTCGCGGGCCGCGAGCAGCAGCCAGTCCGACGCGTCGGCGCAGGCGGCCGACGCGCGGCGGAACTCCCCGAGCAGGTCGATGAGCTCCTGGGCGCCCACCTCCCCCGCCTCGACGGCGGCGGCCGTCGTCTCGAGCCAGGCCAGGACGTCGGCTTCGGTGATCGGCGCACGGGGGCGGGTTTCTTCGCTCACGGCCCCGAAGTATAGGTCGTTATACGCCGGTATGGTGGGAGGTGAGCCATGACGACACGCACCGATTCCCAGCCCGACGTCGAGCAGCTGCTCGACGTCTTCAAGGCGCTCGCGAACCCGGTGCGCCTGCAGGTCCTGCGGTGGCTGCGCGAGCCGGAGGAGCACTTCCCCGTCGAGCGGGCCATCGCCGACCCGATCGAGGTCGGCGTGTGCGTGAGCCACATCCAGGAGAAGCTGGGCCTCGCCCAGTCGACCGTGTCGGCCTACATGGCCTCGCTCCAGCGTGCCGGCCTGGTCCGCGCGACGCGCGTCGGCAAGTGGACGCACTACAAGCGCGACGAAGCCCGGATCGCGGAGTTCGTCGCCGTGCTCGGCCACTCCCTCTGACCACTCCCCTCCCCCGCCCGCCGACCCCACTGGCGACTCATATCGTAACTCTGCGATACTTCGATTCATGGGTACGATCGAGAACACGCGGCTCGGCCGCTACGGGATCTGGACCTTCGACTTCGACGACCAGCCGGCCGGCCTGATCCGGGACTCCGTGCGGGAGCTGGAAGAACTCGGCTGGCCCGCGGTGTGGGTCCCGGAGACCCACGGCCGGGAAGCGCTGACGCACGCCGGGTTCCTGCTGTCGGTCACCGAGCGCCTCACCGTCGTCAACGGGATCGCGCAGATCTGGGCGCGCGAGCCGCGCCGAACCCAGGCCGCGGCGCGGCTGCTCGCCGAGGCCTACCCGGACCGCCACCTGCTCGGCCTCGGCTACGGCGCCGGCCAACCCGGCGCCCGCCCGCTGCAGGCGATGAGCGACTACCTCGACGCCATGGACGAGTCCCCCGCACCGGGTACGCGGCGCCTGCTGGCCGCGTACGGCCCGAAGATGCTGGCGCTGGCCCGTGACCGGTCGGCGGGCGCGCACACCTACCACGTGACCCCGGAGCACACGGCCCAGGCGCGGGAGATCCTCGGCGACGGCCCGTTCCTCGGCGTCGAGCACGCGGTGCTGTTCGAGACCGACGCGGCTCGCGCGCGGGAGATCGCCCGCGCCCACCTGCACACCTACCTCACTTCGCGGTTCAACGTCGCGAAGTTCCAGCGGCTCGGCTACACCGAAGCGGACATCGACGGCGGCCGCGGCAGCGACCGGCTCGTCGACGACCTCGTGTTCTGGGGCGACCTCGACACCGTCACCGGCAAGCTGCAGGCCCACCTCGACGCCGGCGCCGACCACGTCGGCGTCCAGGTGATCGGCGTCGAACCGGGCACTTCGGCCCTGCCGCACTGGCGACGGCTGGCCGACGCGCTGCTACCCGCGTAGGCCGAACCGCGCGGTGCAGTGCCACACGCGCTTGAGCAGCTGGGGATCGTGCCGTCCGGCGCGGACGGCCGCCCCGATGACGCGGGCGTCCAGCCACCCGTCTTCGGCGATCTCCGTCCCGGTCCGCACGACGTCCTCGCCCCGGTAGTCCGCGTGCTCGGCGAGGACGGCCACGGAGAGCCGGAACCCGTGGTGCCAGTGGACCGGGCCGGGGAACCCGGCGGCCGCGGCTTCGACGTCGGTGCCGCGGAACGCCGGATCCAGCACCAGCGCCGCGACGTCGTCCGGGACCAGCAGCAGGCCGTGGACGTGCGCCTCGACGTAGTCGTCGAGCTCGTCCGGCGCGTCCGCTTCGACGAGCGGCAGCAACGGCAGGTGCGCGGCCGTGCCGAAGTCGGCCGGCTCGCGGAAGCTGTCGGGGTAGCAGAACGTGACCCGCGGCAGCACTTCCCGCTTCAGGCGCAGGTGCGCCGAGCCGAACCGGACCGAGCCGCCGGCGGGACGGCGGCGGTGGTTCAGGGAGCCGTACTTCGGCCGCGCCGACGGCGGCAGTCCGTCGTAGACGCCGCCGAAGATGCGGTGCTCCCAGCGCCACCGGTCGCCGCCGGGGTGCGCGGTCAGGCCGCCGTTCCCGGTCCCCGTCTCGAACTGCGAGCGGTAGACGCCGTCGGTGCGCAGGTGCCGCAGCAGCGGGACGTCCCCCACCAGCCGGTCCGGGTGGAAGTGCACGGTGACGTCGAGGTCCTCGGGTAGCGGCGGCCCGCTCACCCGGTTCGCTACGTGCTGTACCGCCGCCTGCCAGCCCATGGGCCGCACCCTACCCCCGCGGTATAGGTCGTTATACACACAGTGACGTCGGAAAACCGCTGGCTTCCGGCGGCGTTTCCCGGCTTGACTGCGCCCATGCGACTGGCGGGTTTCGGGGTCACGGTGCGGTTCGCGCTGCTGGCCGTGGTCTGGGGTGCGAGTTTCCTGTTCATCAAGGTGGGGCTCGGGGGCCTCTCCCCGGCCCAGGTCGCGCTCGCCCGCGTCGCGCTGGGCGCGCTCGCGCTGGCGTCCGTGCTGGCGGTGCGGCGCCGCCCGCTCCCCCGCGACCCCGTGCTGTGGGGTCACCTCGCGGTCGTGTCGGTGCTGCTGTGCGTGGTGCCGTTCCTGTTGTTCTCGTGGGCGGAACAGTACATTTCGTCCGGTTTGGCCAGTATCTTCAACGCGACCACGCCGCTCATCACGATGCTGCTGGCGGCCGCGGCACTGCCCGAAGAGCGGTTCACGCCCCCGAAGGTCGCCGGGCTGCTGCTGGGCTTCCTCGGCGTGCTCACGATCGTCGGCGTGTGGCACGGCGTCGACGTCTCCCACCAGCTGACGGCGCAGCTCGCCTGCCTCGGCGCGACGACCTGCTACGGCGCCTGCTTCGTCTACCTGCGCCGGTTCGTCTCACCCCGCGGGACGGACCCGGTCGTCGTCGCGTTCGGGCAAACCGCCTGCGCGACGGTGCTCCTGGGCCTGCTCGCCCCGGTCATCGCCACCGCCCCGGTCCACCTGGACCTCGCCGTGGTCGCCAGCATGGTCGCGCTCGGCGTGTTAGGCACCGGCCTGGCCTACGTCTGGAACGTCCGCATCATCGCCGCCTGGGGCGCCGCCAACGCCTCGGCGGTCACCTACCTGACGCCGGTCGTCGGGGTGCTGCTCGGGGTGCTGGTGCTGGGCGAGCCGGTGAGCTGGAACCAGCCGGCCGGTGCGCTGCTCGTGGTGCTGGGCATCCTGGCCGCCCACGGACGGCTGAGGGCGCGCCGCGCCGCCGAGCCGGAACTGGTCCGCCGCTAGACACGCCGATGGGGCGGCCGCCGAAGCGCACCGCCCCATCGGTTTCGCGGTCCTACAGGTACTGACCGGTGTTCGTGGCGGTGTCGATCGCCCGCCCCGAGTCCTGGTTCTTGCCGGTGACGAGCGTGCGGATGTAGACGATCCGCTCGCCCTTCTTGCCGGAGATCCGGGCCCAGTCGTCCGGGTTGGTGGTGTTGGGCAGGTCCTCGTTCTCCGCGAACTCGTCGACGATCGCGTCGAGCAGGTGCTGCACGCGGAGACCCGGCTGCTTGGTCTCCAGCACCGACTTGATCGCCGACTTCTTCGCCCGGTCCACGATGTTCTGGATCATCGCGCCCGAGTTGAAGTCGCGGAAGTACAGGACTTCCTTGTCCCCGTTGGCGTAGGTCACCTCGAGGAACCGGTTCTCGTCGCTCTCCTCGTACATCCGCTCGACGGTGTGCTGGATCATCGCGTCGAACGTCGCCTTGGCGTCGCCGCCGAACTCGGCGAGGTCGTCGGCGTGGATCGGCAGGCCTTCGGCCAGGTACTTGGAGAAGATGTCCTTCGCGCCTTCGGCGTCCGGACGCTCGATCTTGATCTTGACGTCGAGCCGGCCCGGCCGCAGGATCGCCGGGTCGATCATGTCCTCGCGGTTGGAGGCGCCGATGACGATGACGTTCTCCAGGCCTTCGACACCGTCGATCTCCGACAGCAGCTGCGGCACGATCGTGGTCTCGACATCGGACGAAACGCCCGATCCACGGGTCCGGAAGATCGAGTCCATCTCGTCGAAGAACACGATCACCGGGGTGCCTTCGGAGGCCTTCTCCCGCGCCCGCTGGAAGATCAAGCGGATGTGCCGCTCGGTCTCGCCGACGAACTTGTTGAGCAGCTCGGGGCCCTTGATGTTCAGGAAGTAGGACTTCCCGTCCTCGTTGTCGCCCCGCGCCGCGGCCACCTTCTTGGCCAGCGAGTTCGCCACCGCCTTCGCGATGAGCGTCTTGCCGCAGCCCGGCGGGCCGTAGAGCAGGACGCCCTTCGGGGGCCGCAGCTGGTACTCCTGGTAGAGGTCCGCGTGCAGGAACGGCAGTTCCACCGCGTCCCGGATCTGCTCGATCTGCCGGGTGAGGCCGCCGATGTCCTCGTAGCGGACGTCCGGCACCTCCTCCAGCACCAGGTCCTCGACCTCCGCCTTCGGCACGCGCTCGTACGCGTAGCCGGCCTTGGAGTCGACCAGGAGCGAGTCGCCCGGCTTGAGCGGCTGCTCCGCCAGCAGATCGGAGAGCAGGACCACCCGCTCCTCGTCCGCGTGCCCGACCACCAGCGCACGCGGGCTGCCGCCCGCGACGTCCGGTGCGAGCACCTCGCGCAACGCGCACACCTCACCGGTGCGCTCGAACCCGCCGCCTTCGACCACGGTGAGCGCCTCGTTGAGCCGCAGCGCCTGGCCGCGCTGCAGCGACGAGATCTCGACCGCGGGCGAAACCGACACCCGCATCTTCCGGCCCGCGGTGAAGACGTCCACCGTGTTGTCCTCGTACGCCTCGACGAAGACGCCGTACCCGGACGGTGGCTGGGCCAGCCGGTCGACCTCTTCGCGGAGAGCGAGGAGCTGTCCTCGCGCTTCACGCAGCGTCTCGACCAGTTTGGTGTTGCGCTCGGTGAGCTGGCTCACCCTTTCCGAGGCCTCGGCGAGTCGTTGTTCGAGAACTCGGTTCTGCCGTGGCGAGTCCGTCAGTTTGCGGCGCAGCAGCGCCACTTCTTCCTCGAGAAAACGGATCTGCCGAGCCTGCTCGTCCGCCGTCGTCCCAGCTCCGGATGTTGCTGAAGGGTCGGCCTCCTCGCGCCGACCTCCGGGAAGGTCATGATGCATCGGGCACCTCCTCGGAGTGCTTTTCATTCCACGGTACCGGCGATCACCGACAAGAAAAGGCCTTTCCGGATCACAAGATCGGCGCGTCGCGGTTCGCCGGCCTTCCCCAGCACGGACATTCCCGCAGCGCAAGAGGCCATTTCGGTGCCGTGGCACGGGTGTGTCGCGGGTCCGACCGGGCCGGGGTGAAGCAAGCACGACGGAAGTACCCCGTACCGGTGGTGCCCAACCGGCGGGACAACGGGCAATTCCGGCCAGTTCCGCCCTAATCGCGCGGCGGGCGGGCCCGGTGGCTAGCATCGGGCCGACGTCGGCGCCGTTCGCCGGGTCTCTTCGAAGGACGCTAGGGGGCACCACTCATGACCTACCCGCCGCAGCAGCCGGGCGGCTACGGCCAGCAGCCCGGGGGCTACGGGCAGCAGCCCGGGGGCTACGGGCAGCAGCCCGGGCCCTACGGCCAGCCCCAGCAGGGCGGCTACCCCCAGAGCGGACCGCAGCAGCAGCCGGGCTACGGCGGCACCCAGCAGTTCGGCCAGCCCGACCCGTACGGCCAGCCCCAGCCGGGCGGTTACCCGCCCCAGACCGGCCCTCAGCCCCAGCAGGGCTACCCGCAGTACGGGCAGCAGGACCAGTGGGGCCAGCCCCAGCAGCCGGGCTACGGCGGCTACGACCAGTACGGGGGCGGCGGCTTCGGCGACGCGCCGCCGCCCAAGAAGAAGAAAACCGGCCTCATCATCGGCATCGCGGTCGGCGCGGTGGTCCTCGTCGGCGGCGGCGTGACCGCGATCGTGCTGGCGAACAAGGGCGACGACAACCCCACCGCCGCCCCGCCGGCCAGCAGCAGCTCGGCCGCGCCGACGTCGGCGCCGAAGACGTCCGCTTCGAAGCCCAAGACGTCCTCGCCGACCAGCCCGTCGACGAAGAGCACGAAGCCGGCGGGCGGCCCCGCCCCCAGCGGCCAGGCCAGCTCGAAGCAGCTCTTCGACACGACGATCGACGCCTACAACGCGGGCGACGAGAAGGCGCTGGGCGACGTCATCTGCCGCAGCGTCTACGAGGGCACCACCGGCGACATCCCGAAGGTCACGGTCAAGCTGACCGGCGAGCCGCAGGAGACCGGGGACAAGGCCACCGTGCGCTACTCCGCCACCGACGGCAGCAAGACCAAGGTCGGCACCATGTCGGCGCAGAAGGAAGCCGGCCTGTGGTGCCTGTCCAACGTGAAGGCGGACGGCTCGTGAGCCGCCGCCGGCGGTGAAGCGCGCGCTCGTCGCCGGGCTGGTCCTGCTCGGCGTGGCCGTCGCGGGCGTGGTGCTGGGCCTGCTGCTCGTGGCGCCCTCGGGCGCCCCGCCCGCCCCGACGGCCACGTCCCGGCCGCCCCGCCCGTCGGCGTCCCCCTCGCCCAGCGCGATGGACACCGCGGCGGTGGGCGTCCTCGCCCGGGCGATCGTCGAGGCGATCGCCCGGCACGACTCGGCGGCGTTCGGCAGGCTGACCTGCCGCCCGCAGAGCGCGGAGGCGCTCGCGGGGCTGCAGCGCACCTGGGACGCGGCCGGTCCGGTCACGGCCACCCTGGCCGAGCCCCCGGAGGTCCGCGGCGAGTCCGCGACCGCGAAGGTGCACGTCAAGGCGGCGGGCGGCACGAAGGACACGCCGTTCCCCCTGCACAAGGAGAACGGCCGCTGGTGCGTCCCGGGTTAGCCCTTGCCCTTCGCGGGGCGGCGTGACACGCGCGGGGACACCGTGCCGTCCGCCAGCCGCCGCGCGGTCAGCAGGAACGCCGTGTGCGCGACCATCCGGTGGTCCGGGCGGACGGCCAGGCCGACGACGTGCCACGGGCGCATCAGCGTCTCCCACGACTCGGGCTCGGTCCAGCACTGCTGCTCGCGCAGCGACTCCGTGACCCGCGAAAGCTGCGTCACGGTCGCGACGTAGACGGTCAGCACGCCGCCCGGCACCAGGTGCGCGGCCACGTTCGGCAGCTGCTCCCACGGCGCCAGCATGTCCAGCACGACCCGGTCGACCTCGCCCTCGTGCGAGGCCAGGTCGGCCACCGTGAGCGTCCAGTTGGCCGGCTTCTCGCCGAAGAACTTCACGACGTTGTGCTCGGCGTGCACCGCGTGGTCGTCGCGGATCTCGTAGGACTGCACGGTGCCGGCCGGGCCGACCGCGCGCAGCAGCGAGCACGTCAGCGCGCCCGAACCGGCGCCGGCCTCGAGGACGCGCGCGCCCGGGAAGATGTCGCCCCACATCACGATCTGGGCGGCGTCCTTCGGGTAGATCACCTGCGCGCCGCGCGGCATCGACAGCACGTAGTCCGGCAGGAGGGGCCGCAGCGCGAGGTAGGTGGACCCGCCGGCGGACGTCACGACCGATCCCTCGGGGCGGCCGATCAGGTCGTCGTGGGCGAGGCCGCCGCGGTGCGTGTGGTACTCACCGCCGTCGGCCAGCGTCAGGGTGTAGTGGCGCCCCTTCGAGTCGGTCAACTGCACCCGATCACCCGCGCGAAACGGTCCGCTGACCGACAACACTTCCTCCTGTACCCCGAATGGCCGACGACAGATCTTCGCAGGCCGTCCGTGCCGCGGCCTCAGCGGGTACGGCGGTTCAGCGCGGCCCGCAGGTCGTCCCGGCGCAGCACGCCGGCCGGGCGCCCTTCGTCGTCGACGACGAGGAACTGCCACGCGGCCGTCTCGCGGACCCGCTCGACGACGTCCTCCCCCGGCTCCGACGCCAGGAGCACCGTCTCGGCCCGGATCGGCTCGGCCGCCAGTTCGGCGGGCGCGTGCGGCGACGAGCCCGCGAGCCGCTCGGCCGCGCCTTCGTCGAGCAGCCCGGCGGCGACACCGTCGGCACGGACCAGCACCACGCCCCGGCCCGCCGACGCGGCCAGCGCGTCCGACACCGGGCTTTCCGCGGGCAGCTGCAGCACCGGCCGCACCAGCTCGCCGAGCACCAGCCCCTCCGGCCACGTCCGGCGCGCTTCGGCGGCCAGCTCCGAGCGCGCGCCGAGGATCACGAACCACGCCGTGACGACGCAGACGCCGAGCCGCAGCCAGCGGTCCGGGCTCGCGGTGGCCAGGCCCCACAGCGCCCAGACGAGCAGCCCGGCGGCCACCACCGCCCCGCCGGCGACCGCGGCGCGCGTGCCCTTCGAGCGGATGCCGGTGGCCGCCCAGACCCCGGCGCGGACCAGCCTGCCACCGTCGAGGGGCAGCCCGGGCAGCAGGTTGAACACACCGACGGCGAGGTTCGCCACCGCGCACTCGGCGACCAGGAGCCAGACGGCACCGTCCGGTGGCACGGCGAACATCAGCAGGCCGCAGAACCCGCCGAGCAGCAGCGACACCGCGGGCCCGGCCGCGGCGACCAGCCCTTCCTGGCCGGGCCGCTTCGGCGTGCGGGCCACTTCGGACAGGCCGCCGAGGAGGAACAGGCGCAACCGCCGCACGGGGATCCCGAGCCGCAGCGCGACCAGGCAGTGCCCGAGTTCGTGCGCCAGCACGGAGAGCCCCAGCAGCAGCGCGAAGGCACCGGCCAGCAGCCACGACGTCACCGTCGATGCGTCCGGCAGCAGCCGCCCGACGAGCGGCGCGTAGAGCACGACGACGATCAGCGAGCCGATCCACCAGGACGGCGCCAGCAGCACGGGAACGCCGGCGACCCGGAACAGCACGAGACCGCCGTCCGGGCGGACGGCCTGCCGGGCACCACCGGTGCCCTGCTCACTGGTCGCGGCCATGACGGAGAGCCTAGAGCCCCCGGTGTGGGGAGCGGGTGATCCGGGCCGGGTGGTGTCGCGCACCCGTACGGCGGCGCCCGCCGGGCCGTCCGGCGGCTGGCAGCCCCACCTCGGAAGTCGGCAGCCCGGGTCTCGGACGTCGGCAGCTCCGGCCTCGGAGGCCGGAAGCCCCGGCCACGGAGCCCGGCAGCCCCAGCCCGGAAGCTGGCAGCCCCAGCCTCGGAAGTCGGCAGCCCAGCCTCGGTGGCCGGAAGCCCAGCCTCGGAGGTCGGCAGCCCCGGCCTCGGAGGTCGGCAGCCCCGGCCTCGGAGGTCGCGAATGACTCATTCGGGACCTCCGGGGTCCCGAATGAGTCATTCGCGACCTTGCCCGCGGTGGTGCGGGCGACCGTCCGGAGCGGCGTGCCGGGCGGTCGCGGCGCCGGTCTCCAGGCCAGCTCCCACGCAGCCGCGCCGGCGCCGGGCGAGCCTCCGCACTGCGGCGCCGGTCTCCAGGCCGACCCCCGCGCTGCGGCGCCGGGCCGGGCCGCTCGCTTTGCCGGAGCGCCGGCGGCGCCCAGCGGCGCGCTTGGCCGGAGCGCCGGCGTCGCCCGGCGGCGCCCGGGCCGGCGCCGGGCGGCGCGCCGGCCGTCGCCGGGCCAGGCCGGGGTGACGGGCCGCTCGCCAGGCCGCCGCCCAGCCGCCCGCAGCGAACGACGTGAATGACTCATTCCTGTCGCCGGACGTAGTGAATGACTCATTCCTGTCGCACGGGCCAGGCGGAAAGCGCCCCGCCACCACCTCGGGACCGCCCACGGGCGTTGCGGTCGCCGGAACTGTCGTACCCCGGCGTTACGCTCTGCCCATGCCCGACGCCGACACCGTCACCACGGAACCCCCAGCCTCCGCCGTCGCCACGCAGGTGCGGCGGCGGCCCGCGTTGTCGCCGTCACGGGCCAGTGACTTCAAGCAGTGCCCGTTGCTCTACCGGTTCCGGGCGGTCGACCGGCTGCCCGAGGTGCCCACGAAGGCGCAGCTGCGCGGCACGCTCGTCCACTCGGTGCTGGAGCGGCTGTTCGCGCTGCCCGCCGCCGAGCGCGTGCCCGCGCAGGCGCGGGAGCTGCTGGGCCCGGCGTGGACCGACCTGTCCGCGGACCGTCCGGAGTGGACCGAGCTGTTCGACGGCGAAAAGCCCGACGAGCACGCGGACTGGCTGCGCTCGGCCGAAAAGCTGCTGGACGCCTACTTCGAACTCGAGGACCCGCGGCGGCTGGAGCCGGAGGCGTGCGAGCTGCACGTCGAGATCGAGCTCGGCTCCGGCGTGCTGCTCCGCGGGTACATCGACCGCCTCGACGTCGCGCCGACCGGGGAGATCCGGGTCGTCGACTACAAGACCGGTGCCGCGCCGCGGGAAATCGGCGAGGCCAAGGCGATGTTCCAGATGAAGTTCTACGCCGTGGTGCTGTGGCGGCTGCGCGGGATCGTGCCGCGCCAGCTGAAGCTGATGTACCTCACCGACGGCCAGTCCCTCGCCTACACCCCCGACGAAGCCGAGCTGCTGCGCTTCGAGCGCACCCTCGAAGCCATCTGGCAGGCCATCCTCAAGGCCGGCAAGACCGGCGACTTCCGCGCCAACAAGAGCAAGCTGTGCAACTGGTGCGACCACCAGGCGCACTGCCCCGAGTACGGCGGCACGCCGCCCGCATACCCCGGCTGGCCGGAGCCCGACGCGGGTGACGAGACGCCGCTGGACCGGGCCGACTGATGGCCGACGCGTTCTACGTCCCGCTCGGCGAAGGCCGGTTCTCCGCGACCGCGCACACCGCGGGCCCGTGGTCCTCGGAGTCGCAGCACTTCGGGCCGCCGTCGGCGTTGCTGGTGCGGGCCCTCGAATCCGTCGAACCCGCCCACCCGGCCGAGCTGGCCAGGGTCACCGTCGAAATCCTCGGACCGGCCCCGGTCGCCGAGCTCACCGTGCGGGCCGGGGTGGAGCGCCCCGGCCGGTCGGTCGAGCTGCTGCGGGCCGAGCTGGCGAGCGCGGAGCGGGTCGTGGCCCGCGCGTCGGCGTGGCGGGTCGCGACCTCCGACACCGCCGAGATCGCCACCGACGGCGGGCCGATGCTGCCGGCGCCGGACAGCGTCACCGAGTCGCCGTGGCCGGAAGGCTGGCAGAGCGGCTACCTCGACGCGATGGAGTGGCGTGCGGTCCGCGGCGGCATGGACGTGCCCGGCCCGGCCGCGGTCTGGGCCCGGCAGCGCGTCCCGCTGGTCGACGGCGAGGAGCCGAGCGGGCTGCAGCGCCTGTTCGCCGTGGCCGACTCCGGCAACGGCGTGTCCAACTTCCTCGACCCGCGGCAGTGGTGGTTCATCAACTCCGAGCTGACCGTGCACCTGCGGCGGGTGCCCTCGGGCGAGTGGATCGGCCTGGACGCGGTCACGCTGGTCGGGCGGCACGGCACCGGCACGGCGACGAGCATCCTGCACGACGCGAGCGGCCCGCTCGCCACCGGCGCGCAGGCGCTGATGGTCCGGCCGCGACAGGCCGGGGGCGGATAGCCACCCACAATCGGCCCGGATCCAATAACCTTCGCGGAACGACCGACTTGAGGAGCGCTCCGGCATGCAGATCACCTCGGTGGTCAACCAGAAAGGCGGGGTCGGCAAGACCTCTCTGAGCGTCGGCACCGCGGCCGCGCTGGCCGAGCGGGGCCGGCGGGTGCTGCTTATCGACCTCGACCCGCAGGGCCATGCGACGACCGAGATGCTCGGCCTGTCCGAGGTCCGCGGGGACGCGCCGACCCTGGCGAAGGCGCTGGCCAAGACGTGGAAGGGCCCGGTCGAGGAGCTCGTCGTCCCGCACCCGCGCAGCAACCTCGGCCGCGGCGGCGCGCTCGACGTCGTGCCGACGTCACCGGGGATGTTCGACCTGATCCGGCGGCTCGACTCGTTCCGCGTACCCGGCTGGCAGCTCGCGCGGGTCATCCAGTTCGCCAACTACGACCACTGCGTCATCGACTGCCCGCCGGCGCTCGACGTGCTGACGAACAACGCGCTGGCGGCGTCGCACGGCATCCTGGTGCCGGTGCAGCCGGACAAGACGAGCATCCGCGCGCTGCGGCTGCTGGCCGACCAGGTCCGGTACGTCGAGCAGACCGTGGGGCGGCAGCCGCTGTCGTGGTTCGGGCTGGTGCCGAGCCTGTACCGGCGGCCGATCTCGCACTACGCGGCCGCGGCGCTGCAGGAGATGTACGAGTTCGGCATCCCCATGCTGTCGCACCTGCCGCTCGGCGTGGTGATGAACGAAGCGGCCGCGCACGGCGTCCCGGTGACGACCTACGCCCCGGAGACGTTGCAGGCGCTGTCGTTCCGCGAGATCGCGGGCACCCTCGACGGCTACCTGGAGCAGAACCAGGCCCCGGCCGTCGTGCCCGCCGACGAGGAGTTCGTCTTCGAGGACTTCATCTCCGAGGTCGCGGTAGCGCGCAACGTCAACGACAACGGCGTCCGCAAGGGCCTCTACGACCTGCTGCCGAAGAAGCCCAACCGGCCGCGCTCGTGAGTGTTTAGGCGGGTTCTAACCCGCCTAAACACTCACGAGGTCAGAGGCGGCAGGAGCGGATGTCGGACGCCAGGATCGCCTTGGCGCCCACCTCGGCCAGCTCGTCCATGACGCGGTTGACGTCCTTGCGCGACACCATCGCGCGCACGGCGACCCAGTCTTCGTCGGCCAGCGGGGCCACCGTCGGCGACTCGAGACCCGGCGTGATGGCGATCGCCCGCTCGACGAGCGTGCGCGGGCAGTCGTAGTCCAGCATCAGGTACTGCTGCGCGAACACGACCCCGCGCAGCCGCGCCGCGAGCTGCGACTTGGCCCGGCTCTCCCCGGTACCCGCACGTTGCAGCAGCACCGCTTCGGAGACGCAGATCGGGTCGCCGAAGGCCACCAGGTTGTTCTGGCGCAACGAACGCCCGGACTCGACGACGTCGGCGATCGCGTCCGCGACGCCGAGCTGGATCGAGATCTCCACCGCGCCGTCGAGGCGGATCACGTCGGCCTCGACGCCGTGGCGGGCGAGGTCGTCGCGGACCAGCCGCGGGTACGACGTCGCGAGCCGCTTGCCGTGCAGGTCCGCCGGCTTCCAGTCCTGGCCGGCCGGGGCGGCGTAGCGGAACGTCGAACCGCCGAAACCGAGCGCCTGGATCTCCTCGACCGGGGCGCCGGAGTCGAGCGCGAGGTCGCGGCCGGTGATGCCGAGGTCGAGATCGCCGGAGCCGACGTAGATCGCGATGTCCTTGGGCCGCAGGAAGAAGAACTCGACCTCGTTCACCGGGTCGAGCACGGTCAGGTCGCGCTGCTCATGCCGCTTGCGGTAGCCCGCTTCGCCGAGCATCTCCGTCGCCGCGGCGGCGAGGGCTCCCTTGTTCGGCACGGCAACACGCAGCATTTCGCTTCTCTCCTCGTGATTCGAGCGACCCGGTCACAGGTAGCGGTAGACGTCCTCGGTCGACAGACCGCGGCCGAGCATCAGCACCTGCACCCGGTACAGCAGCTGGGAGATCTCCTCGGCGAGGCGGTCGTCGGACTCGTGCTCGGCGGCGATCCACACCTCGCCGGCTTCCTCGAGCACTTTCTTGCCCTGGGCGTGCACCCCGGCGTCCAGGGCGACGACGGTGCCGGACCCGTCGGGACGGGTACGCGCGCGCTCGGCAAGCTCCGCGAACAGCTCATCGAAGGTCTTCACGATCTGCAGATCCTTCCACCCCGGCCCCGCGCGCGCCGCCCCGCCCCGCCGCGGGTGCAGCCCATCTCACACGAGAGTGGACGCCGCCTCCCAAGAGCTGGGATCAGAACAACGCGCCCCGCTCGAAGTCGAGCAGGTACCGCTTGCACTCCAGGCCACCGCCGTAGCCGGTGAGGGAACCGGTCGAGCCGACCACCCGGTGGCACGGGACGATGATCCCGATCGGGTTCTTGCCGTTCGCCAGCCCGACCGCGCGGGACGCAAGGGGGTTGCCGAGCCGGTCGGCCAGCTCGCCGTAGGAGATCGTCGTGCCGTACGGGATCTCGCGCAGCCGGGCCCAGACCGACCGCTGGAACGGCGTGCCGGCGAAGGCGAGCGGCAGCTCGAACCGTTCGCGCTGACCGGCGAAGTACTCCTTCAGCTCGGTTTCGGCGCGGGCGAAGATGTCCGCGCCGGGGTCGGCCGGGCCGAACGTCAGCTCGTCCGGGCGGTGGCGCTGCCGGACCATGTACAGGCCGCAGAGCGCGTCGTCCTCGGCGACCAGCGTCAGCGGGCCGCACGGACTGTCGATGACCGAGTGGGAACGCATGGGACCTCCTAGGCGGCGGGCATCCGGTTGATCGCGTGGTCACCGGTGGCCCACAGGTGCTGGGTGGCGTAGGCGCGCCAGGGGCGCCACGCCGCGGACCGGGCGACGACGGCGGCCTGGCCACCGAGGCCCAGGGTCTCCGCCGCGTACTTGATCCCGAGATCGGTGGGCAGGAAGGCGTCCGGGTCGCCCAGCGCCCGCATCGCGATGCTCTCGACCGTCCACGGCCCGAAGCCCGGCAACGCGGTCAGCGCCGCCCGGGTCGCGTCCCAGTCGCTGCCCGCGCCGAGGTCGAGGCCGTCGGTCAGCGCCGCGACCAGTGCGAGCAGCGTGCGGCGGCGGCTGCGCGGCATGGCCAGCGTCTCCGGATCCAGCGAGGACAGTGCTTCCGGCGAAGGGAACAGGTGGGTCAGGCCGCCTTCGGGGTCCTCGACCGGCTCGCCGTGCGCGACGACCAGCCGGGCCGCGTGGGTGCGGGCCGCCGCCGTCGAGACCTGCTGGCCCAGCACGGCCCGGACGGCGAACTCGGCGCCGTCGACCGTGCGCGGGACCCGGCGCCCCGGCGCGGCCGCGACCAGGGGCGCGAGCAGCGGGTCGGTGGCGAGCTGGTCGTCGACGGCGACCGGGTCGGCGTCGAGGTCCAGGAGGCGGCGGCACCGGCTGGTCGCCGCGGGCAGGTCCCGCAGGTCGGCCAGGCTGAGGCGGCAGGCGATGTGGCCGTCCTCCGGCCGCAGCGCCACGACGCCGGGGCCGTGCGGCAGCCGCAGCGTCCGGCGGTAGGCGCCGTCCCGCCACTCCTCCACGCCCGGGACGCCGGTCGCCACGAGGTGCCCGAACAGGTTGTCGGGGCACAGCGGCTTCCGGTACGGCAGCCGCAGCACGAGCGCCCCGGCGGCGGCCGGCTTGACCTTCGCGCGCTGCCGCAGTTCGGTCGGCGAGAGGGCGAACACCTCGCGCACGGTGTCGTTGAACGTCCGGATGCTGCCGAACCCGGCGGCCTGCGCCAGCTCGGTCATCGGCAGCGCGGTCGTCTCGATGAGGATCCGCGCGGTCTGCGCGCGCTGGGCCCGCGCCAGCGCCAGCGGGCCGGCGCCGAGCTCGGCGAACACCTGGCGCTCGACCTGCCGGACGCTGTAGCCGAGCCGCGCGGCAAGCCCGCGGACGCCTTCGGTGTCCACGACGCCGTCGGCGATCAGCCGCATCGCCCGCGCGACCAGGTCGGCGCGCTCGTTCCACAGCGGCGAGCCCGGGCTGGCGTCGGGGCGGCAGCGCTTGCAGGCGCGAAAGCCGGCCTGCTGCGCGGCCGCCGCGCTCGGGTAGAAGCTCATGTTCGGCCGCTTCGGCGGCACGACCGGGCAGCTGGGCCGGCAGTAGATCCGGGTCGTCAGCACCGCGCAGTAGAACCACCCGTCGAACCGGGCGTCCTTCGCCTGCACGATGCGTACGCACCGTTCGAAATCCTCATGCACCGCTTCAGCATCGCGGACCGGGAGCACCCGGGCTAGCGGAAAAGCGACATGGGCGTTCAGCCCAGCAGAGCCGCCAGCGCCGCCACGTCGACGCCCACGAGCGTGTCGCGGAAGACGCGCCGCTCCCCCGCCTCGACCGGAACGTCGTTCGGGATGACCAGGACCGTGCAGCCCGCCGCGACCGCGGACGCCGTGCCCGGCGGGGAGTCCTCGACGGCGACGCACGCCGCCGGGTCGACGCCGAGCAGCTCCACGGCCTTCAGGTACGGGCGCGGGTGCGGCTTGTTGCAGCCGTCGACCTCGTCGCCGCACACCGTGACGTCGAAGAAGTCGCGGCCGATCGTGTTGAGCGCCAGCTCGGTCAAGTCGCGCTCGGTCGAGGTGACCAGCGCCGACCGCAACCCGGCCGCGCGCACCGCGGCCAGTGCTTCGCGGGCACCCGGGCGCCACGGCAGCGCGTCGTCGAACAGCCCGGCCGTGCGGCGGCGGATCTGGTCGCCGGTGGCCGCGACCGCCTCCGGGGTCACGGCACGGCCGACGACCTCGAGCAGGTACCGGGCGGTGTCGTCCATGTTGGACCCGACGAGCGTCATCCGCTGTTCCTCGGAGAGCTTGCCGCCCAAGGCTTCCGCCGTCTCGTAGAGTGCGACGTCCCACAGCTTCTCGGAATCGACCAGAGTGCCGTCCATGTCCCACAGCACGGCCGCGATTCCGTCCACAGTGGATTCTCCTCAGGTGTTGAAGTACTTCGCTTCCGGGTGGTGGCAGACGATCGCGTCGGTCGACTGCTCGGGGTGCAGCTGGTACTCCTCGGACAGCTTGACGCCGATGCGGCCCGGCTCGAGGAGCGCGACGATCTTCGCCCGGTCCTCGAGATCGGGACAGGCGCCATAGCCCAGGGAGAACCTCGCTCCACGGTAGCCGAGCTTGAAGAAGTCCTCGACGTCGTCCGGGTCCTGTGAGGCGACCGCCACACCGCCGGGCAGCACCAGCTCGCCCCGGATCCGGCAGTGCCAGTACTCGGCGAGCGCCTCGGTGAGCTGGACGCCGAGGCCGTGCACCTCGAGGTAGTCGCGGTAGGCGTCGGCGGCGAACAGCTCGTTCGCGTAGTCCGCGATCGGCTGGCCCATCGTCACGATCGTGAACGGCACGACGTCGACCTCGCCCGACTCCCGCGGCCGGTAGAAGTCGGCCAGGCAGAGCCGCCGGTCGCGGCGCTGGCGCGGGAAGGTGAAGCGCACCCGCTCCGGCGCGCCGGGCTCCGGCTCGGTGAGCACGACCAGGTCGTCGCCCTCGGCGACGCAGGGGAAGTAGCCGTAGACGACGGCCGCGTGGGCCAGGATCCCGTCGGCGGTCAGCCGGTCGAGCCAGTACCGCAGCCGCGGCCGGCCTGCGGACTCGACCAGCTCGTCGTACGTCGGCCCGGCCCCGCCGCGGGCCCCCTTGAGGCCCCACTGCCCCATGAAGGTCGCGCGCTCGTCGAGCATGGCCGCGTAGTCGGCGAGCGCGACGCCCTTGACCACGCGCGAACCCCAGAACGGCGGGGTCGGCAGCGGCACGTCGGTGGCGACGTCGGAGCGGGACGGCGGCGGACCTTCGAGAGCTTCCTCCCCGGCCTTGCGGGCCTTGCGCGCCTCGGCGATCCGCAGCGACCGTTCCCGGCGTTCCCGGCGCTCCAGGCGCTTCCGCTCGGCGTCGGCGTCCACCAGGGGCGATTCCCCGCGCTTGGCGGCCATGATCGCGTCCATCAGCCGCAGGCCCTCGAACGCGTCCCGCGCGTAGCGGACGTCGCCGAGGTAGAGCTCCGTGAGGTCGTTTTCCACGTAGGACCGGGTGAGCGCGGCGCCGCCGAGCAGCACCGGCCAGCGCGCGGAGACGCCCCGGGAGTTCATCTCCTGGAGGTTCTCCTTCATGATCACGGTGGACTTCACCAGCAGCCCGGACATCCCGATCGCGTCGGCGCCCTGCTCCTCGGCGGCGTCCAGGATGGTGGTGATCGGCTGCTTGATGCCGAGGTTGACGACCTCGTAGCCGTTGTTGGACAGGATGATGTCGACGAGGTTCTTGCCGATGTCGTGCACGTCGCCGCGGACGGTGGCCAGCACGATCCGGCCCTTGCCGGTGTCGTCGCCGGTCTCCATGTGCGGCTCGAGGTGCGCCACCGCGGCCTTCATCACCTCGGCGGACTGCAGCACGAACGGCAGCTGCATCTGCCCGGACCCGAACAGCTCGCCGACGGTCTTCATGCCGGACAGCAGCGTGTCGTTGATGATCTCCAGTGCGGGCCGCTGCTCCAGCGCCGCGTCGAGGTCGTCGGTGAGGCCATTGCGTTCGCCGTCGACGATCCGGCGTTCCAGGCGTTCGAACAACGGCAGCGCCGCCAGCTCTTCGGCCCGCGACGCCTTCGACGACGCCGCGCTGACCCCCTCGAACAGGGCCATCAGCTCCTGGAGCGGGTCGTAGCCTTCGCGGCGCCGGTCGTAGATCAGGTCGAGGGCGACCGCGCGCCGGTCGTCCGGGATCCGCGCCATCGGCAGGATCTTCGACGCGTGCACGATCGCGGTGTCCAGGCCGGCTTGGACGCACTCGTGCAGGAACACCGAGTTCAGCACCTGCCGCGCGGCCGGGTTGAGCCCGAAGGAGATGTTGGACAGCCCGAGCGTGGTCTGGACCTCGGGGTGACGGCGCTTGATCTCGCGGATCGCCTCGATCGTCTCGGCCCCGTCGCGGCGCGACTCCTCCTGGCCGGTGGCGATGGTGAAGGTGAGCGCGTCGACGATGATGTCGGACGTCCGCAGCCCCCAGTTCCCGGTGATGTCCTCGATCAGCCGGGTCGCGATGTCGGCCTTCTTGGCCGCGGTGCGCGCCTGGCCCTCCTCGTCGATGGTGAGGGCGACGACCGCCGCGCCGTACTCGCTCACCAGCTCCATGACCTGCGTGAACCGCGATTGCGGGCCGTCGCCGTCCTCGTAGTTGACGGAGTTGACCGCGCAGCGGCCGCCGAGCCGCCGCAGCCCGGCTTCCAGGACGGCGACCTCGGTGGAGTCGAGCATGATCGGCAGCGTCGACGCGGTGGCGAGCCGGCCGGCCAGCTCGGCCATGTCCGCGGTGCCGTCGCGCCCGACGTAGTCGACGCAGAGGTCGAGCAGGTGGGCGCCGTCGCGGGTCTGTTCGCGGGCGATCTCCACGCAGTCGTCCCAGCGGCCCTCGAGCATCGCGGTCCGGAACGCCTTCGAGCCGTTGGCGTTGGTCCGCTCGCCGATCATCAGCACGCTGGCGTCCTGCTTGAACGGCACCGCCTGGTAGAGCGAGGACACGCCGGGCTCGGGCCGCGGCCGCCGGGCCACCGGCGCGGTGCCCGCGACGGCGGCGGCGAGCTGCCGGATGTGCTCGTCGGTCGTCCCGCAGCAGCCGCCGACCAGGCCGACGCCGAATTCCCGGACGAAGCCGGTGAGGGCCTCGACCAGGGCTTCCGGCCCGAGCGGGTAGACGGCGCCGTCCGGGCCGAGCTCCGGCAGGCCGGCGTTCGGCATCACCGACAGCGGCACCCGGGCGTGCTTGGCCAGCTGGCGCAGGTGCTCGCTCATCTCGGCCGGGCCGGTCGCGCAGTTCAGCCCGATGACGTCGATCCCGAGCGGCTCCAGCGCGGCCAGCGCGGCGCCGACCTCGGTGCCGAGCAGCATGGTGCCGGTCGTTTCGACGGTGATCGACGCGAGGATCGGCACGTGCCTGCCCTCGGCGGCCATCGCCCGCTTGGCGCCGATGATCGACGCC
The DNA here is from genome assembly GCF_033441515.1 of Amycolatopsis solani. Taxonomy (NCBI): domain Bacteria; kingdom Bacillati; phylum Actinomycetota; class Actinomycetes; order Pseudonocardiales; family Pseudonocardiaceae; genus Amycolatopsis; species Amycolatopsis solani. The sequence continues at coordinate 840,690 of NZ_JAWQJT010000002.1, read as the reverse complement.
TTCGTCTGGAGGATGTCCTGGGTGGTCTCGACGATCACCGCGTCCGCCCCGCCGGCCAGCAGGCCGCGGACCTCCTCCCGGTAGGCGTCACGCAGCGTGGTGAACGGCGCGTGGCCCAGCGTCGGGAGCTTCGTGCCGGGGCCGACCGAGCCGAGCACGAACCGCGGGCGGTCCGGCGTCGCGTACTCGTCCGCGGTCTCCCGCGCCAGCCGGGCTCCGGCCTCGGCCAGCTCGAAGATCCGGCCGGTGATGTCGTATTCGGCGAAGTTGGCGAAATTGGCCCCGAAAGTGTTGGTCTCGACCGCGTCCGCCCCCGCTTCGAGGTAGCCGCGGTGCACGGACCGGACGACGTCCGGCCGGGTGACGTTCAGGATCTCGTTGCAGCCTTCCAGCCCGGCGAAGTCGTCCAGGCTCAGGTCGTGGGCCTGCAGCGCAGTGCCCATCGCGCCGTCGGCCACGAGGACGCGTGAGCCGAGGGCTTCGAGGAACGGCGACGACACCCGGTCGGACATGCTGAACAGGGTAAGGCCGGTGGTCGTAGGCTGGGTTGGTGAGTGAGCCCGTCGACGAGACCCCGCGGCCGCCCGGCGACCGCCCCGAACCCACCCGGCCAGTGATGGTCGTCGCCTTCGAAGGCTGGAACGACGCAGGTGACGCGGCCAGCCGGGCGGTCGAGCACCTGCAGCTGAACTGGGACGCCACGCCCCTGGCCGAACTGGAGCCCGACGACTACTACGACTTCCAGGTCAGCCGCCCGACCGTCCGGATGGTGGACGGCGTCACTCGACGGGTGGACTGGCCGACGACAACGCTGTCGGTGTGCCGCCCCGACGGGTTCGACCGCGACGTGGTGCTCGTCCAGGGACCCGAGCCGAACATGCGCTGGCGCGCGTTCTGCGCGGAGCTGCTGGAGCACATCAAGCAGCTCGACGTCGCGACCGTCGTGACGCTCGGCGCGCTGCTCGCCGACACCGCGCACACGCGGCCGGTCCCGGTCACCGGGACGGCGTACGACAAGGACACCGCGTCGCTGTACGGGCTCGACCTGAACAACTACCAGGGCCCGACCGGCATCGTCGGGATCCTGCAGGACTACTGCGTGCAGGCGGGCATCCCGGCCGTGTCGATCTGGGCCGCGGTGCCGCACTACGTTTCGCACCCGCCGTCCCCGAAGGCCACGCTGGCGCTGCTGCACAAGCTGGAGGACATCCTCGACGTCGAGATCCCGCTCGGCGCGCTGCCGGAGCAGGCCGAGGAGTGGCAGCGCACGGTCAGCGAGATGGCCGACGAGGACGAAGAGATCAGCGAGTACGTCCGGGGCCTCGAGGAGCGCGGGGACGCGCAGAGCGAGGTCGCGGTCGAGGACGTCAGCGGCGACAAGATCGCCGCGGAGTTCGAGCGCTACCTGCGCCGCCGCGGCCGAGGCGGCGGACAGGAAGGCTTCGGCCTCCGCTGAGGGCTACTTCCGCCAGCTGGTGGCGAACGCCCGGGCCGGGTTCGCCACCAGCATGGCCGTGACGACGTCGCCGCCGAGAGCCTTCGCCAGGCGCGGGGCCAGCGTCGTGAGCAGGTACGGGAGGCCGCCCGGTTCGCGCCGGGCGGTGGCGGTCGTCGTGTCGCCGCCCAGCAGCAGCTGACCGCCGTGGCCGGCGTCCACCAGGGCCTCGAGGCCGTCCGCGAGCCGCCAGTCGGTCGCGCGGTTCGCCAGTGACGGCCCGTCGAACGCCAGGAAGACGCCGGTTTCGGCGATTTCGCGCTGGATCCGCGGGTCCGGGTGGCGGTTCAGGTGCCCGAGGATCACCCGGTCGGCGGGCACGCCGTGGGTGCCGCAGAGCAGCTCGGCGATCTCGAGCCCGGCGGTGCCGTGTTCGAGGTGGACGGCGATCGGCGCCCCGGTTTCTTCGTGCGCCACCGCGGCCGCGGTCAGCGTCGTCCGGGCGTGCTCGTCGATCGTGTGGAACGCGCCCGCGACCTTGATCAGCCCCGCGCGGTGCTGCCGCATCCGCAGGTCTTCCGGCAGGTCGGCGGCCCCGGTGCCCTCGACGAGGTCGGCGACGAAGAGCCGGACCAGGTCGTCGAGCACGCGGTGGACGAACGCCGGCGAGTAGTGCGCCGCCCGGTGCAGGCCGGTCGCCGCGACCACGTGCACCCCGGTCTCCCGCGAGAACTGCGCGAGCTCCCGGGTCCGGCGGCCGAGGCCGAACGGCGTCCACTGCACCACGCTCGCCCCGCCGGCGGCCCGGAACCCGATCAGCTGCTCCATGGCCGCTTCCGTGCTGTCGAGTTCCTCGCCCGGGAGCAGTTTCGAGGCGAAGAAAACGTGGTCGTGCGAGTCGGTCACGCCGAGCTGAGCCGGATCGATGTCGCCGAGCAGCGTGCGCACCTTGGGTTCCCCAGTCACCTGCCCGAGTGTAACGGTTCACCCGTTACGATGGCGAGGTGCCGGAAGACTTCCGCCTCGACATGGGCGCACCGTGGCTGAACCTGCTCGCCACCCGCGGCCGCCACTTCGGGCCGCAGCCGGTCGAGCGCCTCCCGACCGCGGAGCGGCTGCGCGACTGGCTGGCCGCGTCGGAGCTGACGCCACTGGCGGCGGTGACCGAGTTCGACTTGACCACCGCCCACGAGTTGCGTGAAGTGCTGCGGCCACTCGCCTTGGGCGCGGTCGACGGCGTTCCACCCAGCGCGGACCAGGTACGGGCGCTGACGCGGTTCTTGAAGGCGGAGCCGGTGCACCTGGCCGCGCTCGACCGGCTGCACCGCAGTGCCTCGCCGACCGCGGCCGCCGCCTTCGCCCGGCTGGCCCACCAGGCGGCGGACTGGCTCACCGGTCCCCTGCGCCACGACCTGCGCGCCTGCCCGGAGCAGGACTGCCGGGGAGTCTTCGCCGATCCGGGCGGCCGGCGGCGCTGGTGCCCGTCCCCGGCGTGCGCGAGCCGGGGCCGGGTCCGCGCGCTCCGAGAACGGCGTCGTACCGAACCCTGAAGCCCCGGCGGAGCTTTCACGTGAAAGCTCCGCCGGGGCCGGGGGTCAGGAGGGCCAGAGGATGCGGCGCATCGGCACCGCGCCCCGCGTGCGCTTGCGCCACTCCCGCGGATAACCCAGCGACACCTCTTCGAAGCGGACGCCGTCGGCCTCCGTCGTGCGCGGGATGTGCAGGTGGCCGTACACCGCGATCTCCGCGCGGTACCGGACGTGCCAGTCCTCGGTCTTCGTGGACCCGCACCACAGCGCGAACTCCGGCCAGTACAGCGGCGCCGTCGGGTGGCGGTGCAGCGGCCAGTGCGACATCAGGATCGTGCCGTGGTCCTCGGGGATCGCGTCGAGGCGTTCGGTGCTGATCTTCAGCCGGTCCGCGCACCACGCCTGCCGGCTCGGGTACGGGTCCGGGTGCAGGAAGTACTCATCGGTGCAGACGACGCCGGCCTCCCGCGCCTGGCGCAGGGCCTCCTCCAGGGACTTGCCCTCCGCTTCGGGGGTCCGCCAGCTGTAGTCGTAGAGCAGGAACAGCGGCGCGATGGTCAGCGGTTTCGCCCCGTGCTCCCAGACGGGGTACTCGTCCTCGGGCGTCAGGACGCCGATCTCGCGGCACTGCTCGACGAGGTACTCGTAGCGGGCCTGGCCGCGCAGCTGGCACGGGTCGTTGTTCGTCGTCCACAGCTCGTGGTTGCCCGGCACCCAGACGACCTTCGCGAACCGCTCGCGCAGCGTCTTCAGCGTCCCGATGGTGGCTTCCGCGCGCTCGGCGACGTCACCCGCGACGAGCAGCCAGTCGTCCGCCGTCTCGGGGACGACGGAGTCGAGGATCGGGCCGTTGCCCTCGTGGGTCACGTGGAGGTCGCTGGTGGCGAAGAGGTGTGGCACCCCTCCACCGTAGCCACCGCGCTCCTGGGGACTTCGCGAAACCTGCGAATCCGGGCCAGCATGAGCACACCGGCGAGCACGTAGACGCCGGCCTGGACGTTCAGCAGCACCGCGGGCCCGGTCACCGCGACGAGGGTGCCCGCCAGCAGCGCGCCCACCGTGGTGAAGGTGGCCACCGCGGCGAACATCGTGCTCAGCACCCGGCCGGCCCGGTCCGGCGCGACCGCGCTCTGGATCTCCGAAAGCACCCCGGCGCCGACGGCCACACCCGGCGCGCCGACGAGGACGAACAGCCCGACGTAAAGGCCCAGCGCGGTCGTGACCAGCGAGAGGTTCCAGATCACCGCGGACAGCACGCCCAGCAGCAGCGAGCCCCACCCGAGCAACGCCGTGGGCGCCACCCGCCGCGCCACGGTGGCCAGCGCGAACCCGGCGGCCAGCCCGCCGATCGCCTGCACGCCCCGCAGCAGGCCGGCGTCGGCCTCGCTGCCGCCGAGCACGTCCAGGACGTACACCACGAACAGCACCAGGAACATGCCCTGCGCCACCGACGTGCACACCAGCGCTAGCCCGGTCCGCCACAGCCGCCGGTTGCGCGTCAGTTCGCGCAGTCCGTCGAGCCAGGCCCGCACGACGGGTTCGCGCGCGGCGGCGGGCGCGGGCGCCGCGACCCGCCGGAACGGCTTGGCCAGCAGCGCCGCCGCCACCACGAGCACGGCGAGGTAGCCGGTGACGACGTCGGCGAGCCCGCCGAAGCCCAGCAGAGCGCCGCCCGCCCAGCCGCCGGCGAGCCGGGCGACGCTGCCGTTCACGCTCATCAGCCCGTTGGCGCCGGTCACGTCGGCGACGCCGACCAGCTCCGGGACGAGGGCGTTGCGCGCCGGCTCGAACACCGACGCCAGCGCCGCCTGGGCGGCCATCACCGCGTAGACCACGCCGACGCCGGGCTCGGCCAGCAGCGGGAGCGCCACGACGGCGAGCCCGCAGCAGACGCCGAACAGCACCGCGCGGCGGTTCCACCGGTCGGCGACGACGCCGGCGACCGGGCTCAGCAGCACCGCGGGCAGCAGGCCGAGCACGATGCTCAGCGCCGTCGTCGCGGCGGAGCCGGTGCGCTCGAAGACGTAGACCGGCAACGCCACCTGCAGCATCCATTCAGCGGTCTCGCCGAAGAACGCCGCCACCCACAGCCGCGCGAACGCGGGCACCCCCAGCAGCTGCCTCACGCCTCCGCCTTCCCCGAGTGCTCGATGCGCGGGAACGCGCGCAAGCCGAGGTGCACCGACCCCGCGCCGTCCGGCGCGTCGGTCCGGATCGCGCCGACGTAGGGCCGGACGAGCACGTCGATCGCCTCGGTCAGCCGGGTCAGCTCGGCGGGCGTGACGCGCAGCGCGTAGGCCGACATCCCGGTCGCGGCGCGCCAGGCCGGGTCGAGGTCGTCGAGGGAGTCCAGGTACCGCTGGGTCAGCTCCTGCTCGTGGCTCAGCGTCGCGCCGATCACGCCGAGCTGGGCCGCGCGGTGCGCCGGGTCGTCGGCCAGCTCCCCCATTTCGAGCCCGACCTGACGGGCTCGCCACGGGCGTTCCCGGCCGTCTTCGGCGTCGGCCCGCTCGACGAGGCCGTACTGCGCGAGCTGCCGGAGGTGCCAGCTGCAGTTGGACGCCGTCGAGCCGACCGCCTCCGCGCACTCGCTCGCGGTGCGCGGGCCGACGGCGGTCAGGTGGTTCAGCAGCGCCGACCGCAGCGGGTGCGCCAGCGCGCGCAACAGCTCGACGTCCTCGATCCGCTTGCGCGGCGGCAGCTCGGCCATCGGGCACTCCTATTCTGAAAGAACTGTTTCGAAAGACTTCTTTCATACTTGGTCCCGCCTGCGGGTTTGTCAACCGGCTGCGCTATCGTTCGCCGCGCAGCAGCTGCACCGGGCAGTGACTGCGCCGTGACAGAACCTTGGATGGACGTTGCCCGACCAGCGCGAACTCGCCACCGCCGCCGCTCTCGCCCTCCCCCGCTTCGTCGGCTCGACCGCGCTCTTCCACGCCGCGGTCGCCGAGCGGATGGGCGTCACCCCCACCGAGCTGCACTGCCTGCACCTGCTCCACGGCGGCGTCAGCGACTCCCCGACCGAGCTCGCCGGGCTGCTCGGGATGTCGACGGGCGCGTTCACCCGCCTGCTCGACCGGATGGCGCTGCACCGGCTGGCCGAGCGCGCGCCCGACCCCGCCGACCGGCGCCGGCTCGTCGTCCGGCCGCTGCCCGACCGGATGGCCGAGCTGGCCGAGCTCTACGCGCCGATGGCCCGGTTCGTCGGCGAGCGGCTCGCGCGCTTCGATCGCCGCCAGCTGACCGCGTTGCTGGAGTTCCTCACCGACGGCACCGCGGCCGCCGAACGGTCGACCGTCGACCTCCCGGATGTGACGCAGGCCATAACCCGTTGACTAACTCTACTGTCGTTGCGTTAACCTGGCTCCACTATGAAGAACTGAACCGCGCCCATCCCGCTTCCGAGGCGGCACCCGGTCGAGCCTGACGCTCCCGCGTGCCACGACGCCCGGCGGGATTTCCGCTTTTCTCATCCGGGCCCGGTGATGCGTGATGTCAACCCTCTTTCCCTTGCAGGCCAAGGACGTCGTCTTCGGCTACGGCACCCGCGTGGTGCTCGACGGCGTCTCGCTGACCGCGTCGGCCGGGCAGCGGCTCGGCCTGGTCGGCGAGAACGGCACCGGCAAGTCCACCCTGCTGCGCCTGCTCGCCGGGCTCGAAGAACCGCGCTCCGGCGAGGTGCTCCGCGGCCCGGACGTCGGGTTCCTGCTGCAGGAACTGCCGTTCGCCATGGACGCGACCTTCGCGGACGTGCTCGACCACGCCCTCGCCGAGATCCGGGCCGCCGCGGCCCGCCTCGACGAGCTGACGGCGGCGATGACCGACCGGCCCGACGACGCGGCCGTGCTCGAGGAGTACGGGCGGGTCCTGGAGTGGGCCCAGGCCCACGACCTCTGGGACGCCGACCGGCGCGCGAAGCTCGTCTGCGACGGGCTGGGCCTCGGCGGCGTCGAGCCGGACCGGCGGCTCGGCACGCTGTCCGGCGGGCAGCGCTCGCGCCTCGGGCTGGCCGCGCTGCTCATCCGGCAGCCGGAGACGCTCCTGCTGGACGAGCCGACCAACCACCTCGACGACGCCGCGATGGCGTTCCTCGAACACCACCTCGCCGAGCTGACCGGGATCGTCGTGCTGTCGTCGCACGACCGGGTGTTCCTCGACGCCGTCTGCACCGACATCGTCGACCTCGACCCGGCCGCGGCGGACCGCCAAGCCGGCGGCGCGGTCCGCTACGGCGGCAGCTACTCCGACTACCTCGGTCACAAGAAGGCGGAGCGGGCGCGGTGGGAGCAGCGCTTCGCCGAAGAACAGGAGGAACTGAAGGAGCTGCGGGAGACCGTCGCGGTCACCGCGCGCAACGTCGCCTACGGCCGCGGCCCGCGGGACAACGACAAGTTCATCCACCACTTCAAGGGCGCGCGCGTCCAGAAGACGATCTCGCGGCGGGTGCGCGACGCCGAGCAGCGGCTGGAGAACCTCGAACGCGACCAGGTGCGCAAACCCCCGGCGCCGCTGCGGTTCCGGGCCGAGCTCACCGGACGGGCCGCCGGCGAAGGACCGGCGATTTCGGTTCGCGCGCTGGAAGTCCCGGGCCGGCTCCGGCTGCCGCGGCTGGACGTCGAAGGTTCGGCTCGGCTGCTCATCACTGGCGGGAACGGCGCCGGGAAGTCGACCCTGCTCTCGGTACTGGCCGGCCGGCTGGCCCCCGCCGCCGGGACGGTCCACTTCGGACACGGCGTGCGGGTCGGGATGCTGGAGCAGGACGTCGCTTTCGCTTCGCCGGAGCGGACCGCGGCCCGGGTGTACCGGGACACCCTCGGCGAGGACGCTCCCCCGCTGAGCCGGCTCGGCCTGCTGGCGTCCCGGGACCTCCGGCAGCCGGTCGGGGCGCTGTCGGTCGGCCAGCGGCGCCGGCTGGCGCTGGCGATCCTGCTCGCCGAACCGCCGGACGTGCTCCTGCTCGACGAGCCGACGAACCACATTTCGCTGACACTGGCGGAAGAACTGTTCGCGGCGCTGGAGACGGCGCCGGGCGCGGTCGTCATCGCCTCTCACGACCGCTGGCTGCGCCGCGACTGGTCCGGCGACCACCTGGCCCTGATCGACGGCCACCCCACCGCCGCCGTATAGGTCGTTATACGCTCAGGGCGGAACTTTCGTAACGAAAGTTCCGCCCTGAGCGGGTCTCAGAGGGCGATGCCGAGGAGGCCGTCGACGGCGGTACGGATCAGGTCCGGGGCCGTGGGGTCGGTGCCGTCGCGGCGGAGGGCTTCAGTCGCCCACGCGTCGATCGCGGAGAGGGCCTTCGGCGTGTCGAGGTCGTCGGAGAGGTGGTCGCGCAGCCGGACGATCGTGTCCTCGGCGGACGGCCCCGTCGCCAGCGAAACGGCTTCGCGCCAGCGCGCCAGCCGCGTCTCGGCTTCGGCCAGGAGCGAGTCCGTCCAGGGGCGGTCGGCGCGGTAGTGACCGGCGAACAGGGCCAGCCGGATCGCGCCCGGGTCGACCTGGTCGGCGCGCAGCCGCGAGACGAACACCAGGTTGCCGCGGGACTTCGACATCTTCTCGCCGTCGAGGCCGATCATCCCCGCGTGCACGTAGTGGCGGGCGAACTGGCCGTCCTTGGCCACGGCTTCGGCGTGCGCCGCGCTGTACTCGTGGTGCGGGAAGATCAGGTCGGACCCGCCGCCCTGCAGGTCGAAGCCGAGGCCCAGCCGGTTGACCGCGATCGCGCTGCACTCGATGTGCCAGCCGGGGCGGCCCGGGCCCAGCTCGGATTCCCACGACGGCTCGCCTTCGCGGGCCACGCGCCAGAGCAGCGCGTCGAGCGGGTGGCGCTTGCCGGGCCGGTCGGGGTCGCCGCCGCGCTCGGCGAAGAACTTCGCCATGGTCGGCTCGTCGTAGTTCGACTCGTAGCCGAACTTGCCGGTCGCGCTGTGGTCGAAGTAGATGTCCGGGAACTCGGCGTCGTCCGCGCGGTACGCGGCGCCGTTGGCCAGCAGCTTGGCGATGACCTCGACGATCTCCGGGATGCTCTCGACGGCGCCGACGAACTGCCGCGGCGGGACCACCCGCAGCGCGGTCATGTCCTCGCGGAACAGCGCCGTCTCGCGCATGCCCAGCACGACCCAGTCGTCCTTGTCGCGCTCGGCCCGCTCGAGCAGCGGCTCGTCGATGTCCGTCACGTTCTGCACGTAGTGGACGTCGTGGCCGTTGTCGCGCCACACGCGGTTCACCAGGTCGAAAGCGAGGTACGTCGCGGCGTGCCCCAGATGCGTCGCGTCGTAGGGCGTGATGCCGCAGACGTACATGCGGGCGGTGGCGCCGGGCGCGGTCGGGCGGATCTGCCCGGTGGCCGTGTCGTGGAGCCGCAGCGGGCGGGGGGTGCCGGGGATGCGGGGCACGTCGACCGATGACCAAGTCTGCATACCTCGACTGTAAGCGCTGCCCCGAGCACCCTCCCGCCCGGTGGGACTCCTCCCCCACGTGGCGGAGTCATTCCTCCCGGCGGGCCGCGTTCGCTTCGACGGCGTCGCGGACGAACTCGCCCACGCCGGGCCGCTGCTCGCCGGGCCGGACCAGGAACTCCAGCTGGGCGGGCTCGGTGGCGTACAACACGGCGATCCGCCGCTGCGTCTCGTAGGAGCACCCTCCCATCGCGCGGGAAAGCATCTCCCGGTGTGCTTCGGCCAGCTCCCCGGCTTCGGGGCTGTCCGGCGAGGCGCCCGCGTCCAGGAGGGCGCCGAGCCGCGCCACCCACTCCCGCCGGGCCGCCTCACCGGCGATCAGGTCCGCCTTCGACGGCACGGGTGCCGCCTGCCACTCGGGGGTGTGGCCCCAGCGGCGGGCGGCTTCCTCCGCGTAACCGTCCGGTTCGCGGTACTCGCCGAACACTTCGAACTTCTCCTCGGGCGTCAACGCGCTGCCCATGGCTCTCGCCTCCATCACGCGGTCGACGGCCGCGACCATCCGCCCGAGCTCGCCCATCCGCGCCACCAGCAGCTCCCGCTGCTTCTTCAGGTGCGCGTCGGCGTCGATGCCCGGGTCGTCGACGAGGGTCGCGATCGTCTCGAGGGGAAAGCCGAGCTCGCGGTAGAACAGGATCCGCTGCAGCCGGTCGAGGTCCTCGTCGGCGTAGCTGCGGTACCCGGCCGCGGTCCGCCCGCTCGGGCTGAGCAGGCCGATCGCGTCGTAGTGGTGCAGCGTCCGGACGGTGATCCCGGCCAGTGCGGCGACCTTGCCCACCGGGTGCTCCATCGGTCCCCTCCTCTTCGGTGGCCGTTCGGCCCTTGCGACGACCACGGTGCTGCCTGACGTGACGTGAGGGTCAAGCATCACCCTTCCTCAACCGCCGTCGCGCGGCGCGCGCGGTTAGCCTGGCCGGATGGGCACCGGGATCGTCGTCGGCGGTGCGATCGTCGTGATCGCGCTGGTCACGGCGGTCGTGCTGCGGCTGCGCCGCCCGCGTCCCCGGTTCGTGTCGGGCGCCGTTCCCGCCGAGCCGCTCGCCGCCGTGGCCCGCACCACACTGCTGGCGAAGATCGACGAGACGTTCCGCGACGGCCGGTTCTGCGTCCTGCTCGGCCGCGGCGGAGCCGGCAAGACCCACCTCGCCGCGGCGTACGTCCGGGCCGGCCGTTCGCCGGTGGTCTGGATCGCGGCCGAAGACCCCGCGACCCCGGCCCGCGTCTTCGCGGAACTGGCCCGCCACCGCGGTCCGGCCCCGGCCGAAGCCGAAGCGGCGGCACGAGAAGGCCTCGCGTGGCTCGACGGCCTCGAAAGCGCTCTCGTCGTCTTCGACGGCGCGACCGACCCGGACGCGCTCAACCGCTGGCTGCCCGCCCGCGCCCGCGTCCTCGTGACGACGACGGTGCCGGACTTCGAGGTCCTCGGCGCCACCCTCCCGGTGCCCCCGTTCGACGAGCCCGAAGCGGTCGGCTTCCTCCGTGCGCGCTCGGGCCGGGACGCGGCCCCGGCCGACGTCGCCCGCGAGCTCGGTGGCTTGCCGTTGGCGCTCGCCCAGGCGGGTGGGGTGATCCGGAGTTCGGGCGTCGAGGAGTACCTCGACCGCCTGCCGCGCACGCCACCGCTGGAGCGCGACCCGGGCGAAGACCACTCGCCCTGCGTCGAGGACACGACGCTCGCGGCGGTGCGCACGGTGGCGGCCCGGGACGGCCGCGCCGAGGCCGTCGCCGAACTCCTCGCGGTGCTCGGCGCACCGGGCGTGCGACGGACGTTGGTGCACGGCGTGGGCCCGGACCCGGTGGCGGTGGACGCGGCACTGGCGGGCCTCGCGGCGGCGTCCCTCGCGGAGTTCGACACCGGCGGCGAGATCGTGTCGATGCACCGCTTGACCCGGCGCACGATCCTCGGCCGGCTGCACGCGGAGGAGCGCTTGGCTGTCGTGCTGGACCGGGCGTTCGCCGTGCTGGCGGCGGAGGACACCGCGGAGCTGACCGTCCACGCGGCCGCGCTGTGGCGGCACTTCCGGGCGTTGCCGTCGGCGGAGGCCCTACCGCGGCTCGGCCCGGTACTGAGGTTGCGGCGGCGGTCGGTCGACCTGCTGGTGGCCGACGGCGCGCACACGCAGGCTCGCGCGCTGGCTCTGGAGGTGCTGGCCGACCACGAGGCTTACTTGCCGGCGGGACACGCGGACACGGCCTTCGCCGCCCGGTCGTTGCGACGGGCGGGCGAGGAGCCGAGGGCCCGGGCGGGCCGGGGACGCCACCGGCGCGGGTAGCCGCGCCCCAAGGCGGCCTTGGGTGCGTGAGACGCACCGAAGGCCGCCTTGGGTGCGTCAGACGCACCGAAGGCCACATTGGGGCGCTTGGGGGCCGCGGCGGTCAGCGGCGCCGGGTGCGCAGGTAGTCCCCCACCACCGCCGCGCCCAGGCCGTCCAGGTCCGGGGCCACCACCCGGCCGCCCGAGCGGCGGGCGATCAGGTCCACGAACGCCGTCAACCTCGGGTCGTCGCCCAGCCGGAACACCGAAATGGACGCACCGAGCTTCGCCAGCCGGTCCACTTCGGACAGTGTCTTGTGGAGCGTCCGGTCCTGGGGCGGGTAGTCGAAGACCGCCTCCCCGTCCGGTTCCAGGTGCGCTGTCGGCTCGCCGTCGGTGACCATCAGGACCACCGGCTGCGCGTCCGGATGCCGCCGGAGGTGCTGCCCGGCCAGCAGCAGCCCGTGGTGGGCGTTCGTGCCCTGCTCCCACGCGCTCTCCAGGCCGATCAGCTCCGGCAGCTCCACCGGCATCGCGTAGCGGCCGAACGTGATCAGCTGCAGCGCGTCGTTGCGGAAGCGCGTGCTGATCAGCTGGTGCAGGGCCAGCGCGGTGCGCTTCATCGGCAGCCAGCGCCCCTCCTGCACCATCGACCACGACGTGTCGACCAGCAGCGCGACCGCCGCCCGGGAGCGGTGTTCGGTCTCGACCACCTCGACGTCCTCGACGTCCAGCCGGACCTGGCGCTCCCCCACCGACACCGAGCGCAGCACGGCGTTGCGGATCGTGCGGGGGACGTCCCAGGGCTGCATGTCCCCGAACCGCCACGGCCGCGACGCGCCGGTCGGTTCGCCGGCCGCGCCCGCCGACTCGGTCTCGCGGTCGCCCGTCTTGCCGCGCAGCGCGTTCACCACGTCGGACAGCGCCGTCTCGCCGAGGCGCCGCAACGCCTTGGGCGACAACCGGAGCGTGCCGTCGGCGGCGCGTTCGAACAGGCCCTGGCGACGCAGCTCGCGTTCCAGTTCGGACAGCCGGCGGGCGTCGACCCCGGCGTCCTTGCCGAGCTGGCGGTCGAGGGCCTCCAGATCGATGTCGTCGAGGCTCGCGCCCGGGTAGGACTGGCCCAGCTGCTCGGCCAGCGCGTCCAGCTCCGCCAGGTCGGCCATCGCCTGCGCGCCTTCGCCCATGCCGAGCGGGTTCTTGCCGCGGAAGCGTTCCGAGCCCGTCCAGTCCTCGCCCGGCCGGGCCGCGCGCAGCTGGGCGTCCAATTGGGACAGTTGCTGCGCGAGCCGCGGGTCGCCGAACGCCTGCTGGGTCAGCTCGGCGAGTTCGGCCCGCTGTTCGGCCGACATCGAGTTCAGCATCCGCTGCGCGGCCGCCGAGCGCTCGGCGAGCGCGTCGATCAGCTCTTCGACGGTCCGCGGGTTCTCCGGGAAGAACTCGCCGTGCTTGCCCATGAAGTCGTCGAAGCGCTCCTGGATGTCCTCGGCGCCCTGGGCGTGGGCGGCGAGCAGGTCGTTGAGGTCGGCGAGCATCTCGTTGATCCGCTCGACGTCCTCGGGCCCGGCGTTCTGCAGCGCCTGCTTCATGCCCTGGAACCGCGACTCCATCAGCTCCTGGCCGAGGAGGTCGCGGATCTTCTCGTAGTTCTCGCGGCCCTGCGCCGAGCGCCAGTCGTAGTTCGCCAATTCGTTGACGGCGGCGGCGGTGCCCGGCGGGAGCGCGTCCAGCTGGGCTTCGCGGAAGCGGGCGTCGTCGTCCGGGTCGGGGAACAGCTCCCGCCGCTCGGCGTCGAGGGCTTCCTGCAGCAGGCGCTGGACTTCCTGCAGGGTGCCGTTGAGGTTGTTGCGCCGCTGGATCTGCGATCGGCGCTGCCAGAGCCGCCGGGTCAGCTCGTCGAGGCCCGAGGTGCGTTCGGTGCCGCGGCGCAGCAGTTCCTCCAGTGCGCCGCGCGGTGACGCGCCGGCCATCACGTCGCGGCCGATCTCGTCGAGCGCGTCGCGCAGGTCGGCCGGCGGCGCGAGCGGGTCCGGCCCGTCGTGCCACGGGCCGTAGGAGTAGCCGTCGGGGAGCGGGACCGCGGTCATCGGCCGTAGACGGTCGTCGTGTCGTCGGAGTCCTTGGCCAGCCGCCGGGCCAGGAACAGCGATTCGAGGGCGAGTTCGACGGCGGCCGCGATCCGCCCGGCGGGCTCGTCCGCGCCGACGCCGGCCCGTGACGCGACCTCGTGCAGCACCGGCAGTTCCGGCAGGGCGGCGAGGACGTCCTTCGCCGGGACGCGTTCGCCGGTGGCGACCAGGTGGCCTTCCTCGACGGCGTCGGCGAGCGGGCGCAGGTCGAGCCCGGCGAAGCGGCTGCGCGCGGTCTCGGCGATCGCCCGGCGCATCAGGTGGACGAGGTGCTCGACCTCGCGGCCTTCCTCGCCGGGTTCGAACTCGATCTTGCCGCGCAGCACGGACGGGACGGCGTCGAGGTCGACCGGCCGCGCCACGGCGGGCTCTTCTCCGGTCAGCGCCGCGCGCCGCAGGGCCGCGGCCGCCACGGTTTCCGCCGCGGCGACGGCGAACCGCGCCGAGACGCCGGAGCGCTGGTCGATGACCGTCGATTCGCGCAGGTTCCGGACGAACCGGGCGAGCACCTCGAGCAGCGGCTCGCCGACCTCGGCGACGAGGTTCGCCTCCTGCTTGACGACGGCGACCTCGGCCTCGACGTCGAGCGGGTAGTGGGTGCGGATCTCGGCGCCGAAGCGGTCCTTCAGCGGGGTGATGATCCGGCCGCGGTTGGTGTAGTCCTCGGGGTTTGCGGTGGCGACGAGCAGGACGTCCAGCGGCAGCCGCAGCGTGTAGCCGCGGACCTGGATGTCGCGCTCCTCCATCACGTTGAGCAGCGCGACCTGGATGCGCTCGGCGAGGTCGGGCAGCTCGTTGATGGCGACGATGCCGCGGTGGGCGCGCGGGACCAGGCCGAAGTGGATGGTCTCGGGGTCGCCGAGGCTGCGGCCTTCGGCGACCTTCACCGGGTCGACGTCGCCGATCAGGTCGCCGACCGAGGTGTCCGGCGTGGCGAGCTTTTCGGTGTAGCGCTCGGAGCGGTGGCGCCAGGCCACCGGCAGGTCGTCGCCGAGCTCGGCGGCGCGGCGGATCGACGCGGGCGTGATCGGCTCGAGCGGGTGTTCGCCCAGCTCGGAGCCTTCGATGACGGGCGTCCACTCGTCGAGCAGGCCGGCGAGGGTGCGCAGCAGGCGGGTCTTGCCCTGGCCGCGTTCGCCGAGCAGGACGACGTCGTGGCCGGCCAGCAGCGCGCGTTCGAGCTGCGGCAGCACGGTGCGCGAGAACCCGACGATGCCGGGCCACGCGTCTTCGCCGTTCTTGAGGGCGGTCAGCAGGTTGTCGTGGATCTCTCGCGCGATCGGCAGCGGTGCGTACCCGGCCGCTCGCAGGGCCCCGGCGGTGCGGGGAAGCGTGTCTGGAACAGCGTTCACCCGGTCGACGCTACTGCCGGATCGGCGGTGCGTCGATGTGGAGCGACTCCAGCGTGGGCGCGCACTGCCGGTACGGGGCGAGCCGGTAAAATAGGGCGTCGTGTGCCGTCCCAGTGCGACTTTCGCGGTGTGGTCCAGCGCGTGGCTGAACGGAGCCGCCGCTTCCGACGATGTGCTCGACGCCCTGCTCGCGTGGGGTGAAGCCCACGACGTGGTGGCCGCCGACGCGGCCGCCGCGGAGGCGTTCGCGCTGCCGCTGGCCTTCAACCGGGCGGCCACCCCCGTCCAGCTGCTGATGGCGCTGCGTTCGCAGGGAGCGAAATCCTTCCAGCTGGTCCTGCCGGTCCCGGGCGACGTCCGCGGCCTCGGCGGCGGCGGGCCGTTCACCGACGCGGCGTTGCGCGCCGGCGACGCGGTGGTGCTCGCCGACCTCGGCTTCGGCCTGGTGCCGGAGCCGATCGCCGAGGGCCTGGTCCGGTGGACCGTCTACTCGCTGTCTTCGCCTGCCCGGCCGGAGTACGTCGGCCTGGCCGAGGCCGAGCACGGCCTGACCGACGCGATCCGGGCGAGCGCGGGTGCCCTGCAGGCGCTGGACGTGGCCTCGGACCGGCCGGGCGTGCGCGCGGAGCTCTCGGCGCACCTGCGGTCCCGGCCGGACGTCGACTGGCCGGCCGGCACGCCCGGGCGTGCCCTGCGGGTGCTGCAGCGGGCCGAGGAGATCGCGGCGATCCTGGTGGTCGCGTCGACGGACGACCCGGGCGGCGCGTTGTCGGCCTCGGCGTCGACGCTGCGGGCCCAGGCGCTGCGGCCGCTGTCGGACGCGGTCCGCACGGCCCGGTGCGCGGCGGTCAACGAAGCCGTACGGGTCTTCGCGGAGCAGACGGCCCGCGAGGGCTGACCCCAAGCGCCCCAATGTGGCCTTGGTTGCGTCTCACGCGACCAAGGCGGCCTTCGGTGCGTCTGACGCAACCAAGGCCGCCTTGGGGCGCATTCCTGCTGCAGCGCGCGTCAGCGAGCCGGGCGCTTGGCCTGTTCGCAGCAGCCGATCGCGCACGGGGCGCCGTTGACGGTGCAGCCCGCCGACGGGAACGGGGACAGCTTGCGCGGGGTCGCGCCGTGGGTGTGCTCGCGGATCAGCTCCACCACCAGCTCCGCGAAGCGCGGGTCGCTGCCCGCGGTGGCCGCGCGGGCGAAGGCCATGCCGTGCTCCGCCGCGCGTTCCGCCGCCTCGTTGTCCAGGTCCCAGATCACTTCGAGGTGGTCGGAGACGAACCCGATCGGCGAGACGACCACCCCGGTGACGCCCTGGTCGTGCAGTGCGTCGATGTGGTCGACGATGTCCGGTTCGAGCCACGGCACCTGCGGCGGGCCGGACCGCGACTGCCAGACCACGTCGTACTCCGCGATCCCCGCTTCGGCCGCGACGAGCCGGGCTGCCTCGGCGATCTGCCGCGAATAACGGTGGCCGCCCTCCGCCGGCGGGCCGGACGCCTTGTCCGCGCTGTCGGGCACCGAGTGCGCGGTGAAGACCGTGCGGACGCCCGGCGCGTCGCCCAGCGCCGCGTGTGCCGCGCGCACCCCGTCGGCGTTCGCCGACACGAACAGCGGGTGGTCGAAGAACTGGCGCAGCTTCACCAGTTCGGGTGCCCCGGCGCCGACCGCCGCGCGGGCGCGCTCGATGTCTTCGTCGTACTGCCGGCACGCCGAATAGCCGCCGTACGCGCTCGTGGGGAACACCAGGACCCGCTTCGCGCCGGCCGCCGTCAGCTCGGCGAGGGTGTCCTCGACCATCGGGTGCCAGTTGCGGTTGCCGAAGTGCACCGGGAGGTCCATTCCGGCCGCCGAAAGCTGCTTCTCCACCGCCGCCATCGCGTCGCGGTTCAGCTTGTTGATCGGCGAAACGCCACCGAAGTGCTGGTAGTGCTCGGCGACCTCGAGCAGCCGCTCCCGCGGCACGCCCCGGCCCCTGGTGACGTTTTCGAGGAACGGCATGACGTCCTCGGGCCCTTCCGGACCGCCGAACGAAAGCCACAGCAACGCGTCGTATCCCACCCCCTCATCTTGCCGATGTGGCGGCCCGCACGCTGACTCGGCCCCGTTGTGAATCGATCGGTCTAAAACCCTGCTACGGTGGCCCCATGGCCAGGCCACGGGAGTTCGACGAGTCCGCCGCCGTCGAGCGGGCGATGGAAGCGTTCTGGGAGCACGGCTACGAGGCGACGTCGACCCAGGACCTGTGCGCGGCGACCGGGCTCGGCCGCAGCAGCGTCTACAACACGTTCAGCAGCAAACGCACCCTCTTCCAGCGTTCGCTGGCGCACTACACGACCCGCGAGCTCGGCAAGCGGAAGGCGATCCTCGACGGCCCCGGCACCGCGGCCGAGCGGCTGGCGGCGGTCCTCGACACCGCGGTCGAGGCCGACCTGGCGGACCGTCCCCGCGGCTGTCTCGTCGTGAACACCCTCGCCGAGCTCGGCCTGCCGGACGACGAAGTCGGGGCCGCACTGCGGGCCGACACCGACCAGAACCTCGCCCTGTTCGCCCAGTGCGCGCGCGAGGGCGTGCTCGACGGCAGCCTCCGGGACGGCCTGGTGCCGGCCGACGTCGCGGAGTTCCTGCTCAGCACGATTTCCGGCCTGCGCGTGATGGCCCGCCGGGGCACCAGCCGCGAGACCATGCACGCGGTCGCCGACCTGGCCCTTTCCTCCCTGATCGCCCGCTGACCCGCATTTTGGATCGAGCGGTCGTTTTTCCACGTTCATTTTGAACCGATCGATACACAACCAAGGAGGACCCGTGCCCCTGGCCGTCTTCGTTCTCGGGCTCAGCGTGTTCGCGCTGGGCACGTCCGAGTTCATGATCACCGGACTGCTGCCCGGGATGGCCGCCGACCTCGGCGTCAGCATCCCCGACGCCGGGCTGCTCATCTCCGCCTTCGCGATCGGCATGGTCGTCGGGGCACCGCTGCTGGCCATCGGCACGCTGCGGCTCCCCCGCCGCCGGACGCTGCTGGCGCTGCTCGCGGTCTTCTTCGGGGCGCACGTCGTCGGCGCCCTCGCCGAGGGGTACGCGCTCCTGTTCGCTACGCGGGTGGTGGCCGCGCTCGCCTGCGCCGGCTTCTGGGCCGTCGCCGTGGCGACGACGATCGCGCTGGTCCCCGTCGAGCGCCGGGGGCGCGCGATGGCGGTGCTGGTCGGCGGGCTGACCGTGGCGAACATCGCCGGCGTGCCCGCGGGCACGTTCATCGGCCAGCACGCGGGCCGGCGGACGGCGTTCTGGGCGGTCGCGGCGGTGACACTCGTGGCGGCGGCCGGGGTGGCCGCGCTCGTGCCGGAGACGACCGGCGGCGGGATGAGCGTCCGCACGGAGCTGGGGCTGTACCGGCGCGGCCGGGTCTGGCTCGCGCTCGGCGTCATCGCGCTGTGCCAGGCCATGATCTTCGCCGCGTTCAGCTACTTCGCGCCGCTGCTGACCGAGACCGACGGCCTGCCCGCGGAGTGGGTCCCGGGCGTGCTGGCCCTGTTCGGCGTCGGCGCGCTCCTCGGCATCACGGCCGGCGGGCGGCTGGCCGACCGGCACCCGTTCGCGACGCTCTACGGCTGCGTCGGGCTCGCGCTGGCGGCCCTGCTCGTGCTGGCCCTCACGACCGACGCGGTGGTGGCCGTGGCGGCCGTGCTCGTCTTCGGCGCCGCGGGGTTCGGGGCCAACCCGGCCTTGAACGTGCGGACGTACGCCGTGGCCGGGGACGCGCCGACCCTCGTCGGCGCGAGCACGACAGCGGCGTTCAACGTCGGCAACACGATCGGGCCGTGGCTCGGCGGCGTCGCGATCGGCGCCGGCCTGGGCTTCCCGAGCGTCGCCTGGACCGGCTTGGCGCTCGGCGCGGCGACGCTGGTGGCGCTCACGGTCGCGGTCGTCGTCCAGCGGAACGACGACCGCGAGCCGGTACGCGTGTGACGATCAGATGCCGAGCGCGTGGACCCCGCCGTCGACCATGATCATCGAGCCGGTGGTGGCCGGCAGCCAGTCCGACAGCAGCGCGCAGACGCTCTTCGCCGTCGGGTCCGGGTCGGAGCTGTCCCAGCCGAGCGGCGCGCGGTCGCCCCAGCCGTCTTCGAGGTCCGAGAAGCCCGGGATCGACTTCGCCGCCATGGTCTTCATCGGACCCGCGCTGACCAGGTTGACGCGGATGCCCTGCGGGCCGAGTTCCTTGGCCAGGTACCGGTTCACCGACTCGAGCGCGGCCTTCGCGACGCCCATCCAGTTGTAGACCGGCCACGCGACGCGGGCGTCGAAGTCCATGCCGACGATCGACGAGCCGCGGCCCAGCAGCGGCAGGCACGCCTTCGACAGCGACATGAACGAGTACGCCGAGACGTCGACCGCCGTCTTGACGTCCTCGGCCGGCGCGTCCAGGAACGGGGCGCCGAGGCAGCTCTGCGGGGCGAAGCCGATCGAGTGCAGCACGCCGTCGAGCCCGTCGACGTGCTCGCGGACGCGGTCGGCGAGGCTGTCCAGGTGCTCCTGGTTGGTGACGTCGAGCTCGAGCACCGGCGCCGGCTCCGGGAGCCGCTTGGCGATGGTCTTGACCAGCGACATGCGGCCGAAACCGGTGAGCACGACGGTCGCGCCCTCCTGCTGCGCGATCTTGGCCGCGTGGAAGGCGAGCGAGGCGTCGGTGATGATGCCGGTGATCAGCAGGCGCTTGCCTTCGAGCAGTCCGGGCACGGGTCCTCCAAGTCTGGTTCGGGGTGGGGGTTTCAGTGACCGAGGCCGAGGCCGCCGTCGACGGGCAGCACGGCCCCGTTGACGTAGCCGGCGTCGTCGGAAGCCAGGTACCGCACGGCGGCGGCGATCTCCGACGGCTCGGCGTACCGGCCGGAGGGCACCTGCGCGAGGATCTCCTTCTTGCGGTCCTCGGGCAGTTCGTCGGTCATGTCGGTGTGCACGAAGCCGGGCGCGATGACGTTCGAGGTGATGTTGCGCGAGCCGAGCTCACGGGCCAGCGACCGCGCGAACCCGACCAGGCCGGCCTTGCTCGCCGCGTAGTTCGCCTGCCCGGCCGAGCCGGAAAGGCCGACGACCGAGGAGATGAAGACGAACCGGCCCCACTTGCCGCGCAGCATCCCGCGCGAGGCGCGCTTGGCGACCCGGTAGGCGCCGGTCAGGTTGGCGTTGATGACGCGCTCGAACTGCTCGTCGCTCATCCGCATCAGCAGCGTGTCGTCGGTCAGCCCGGCGTTGGACACCAGCACCTCGACCGGGCCCTGGTGCTCCTCGACGAGCTTGAAGGCGGCGTCGACCTGCTCGGTGTCGGTGACGTCGGCCTGCACCCCGAACAGCCCTTCGGGCGCCCCCGAACCACGGTGCGTGACGGCGACCTGGTGCCCCTGCTCCGCGAGGTCCCGGGCGATCGCCAACCCGATGCCCCGGTTGCCCCCGGTGACCAAGACCGACCGTCCCACAGTGTTCTCCCTCTTCGTCGACCGTGCGCTGATGTCCGGCACGAGGCTATCGGCAGTGCTCCCCTGTCGCGCAGGCGCGCCCGGGGTGGGCCCGACCGTCCTAAGCACGTGTAAGGAACTGCCTCCCGACCTTGCTGGTTACCCGCTGGTTGGTCACCGTGAGTCGCAACACAGGAGGTCGACGATGACAACCCGGATCAGCCCCACCGCCGGTGGGGGCGTGAGCGAAAAGCGCGTGATCGGCAACGTGCTGCGCGGCTCCATCGGCAACCTGGTCGAGTGGTACGACTGGTACGCCTACGCCGCGTTCACCACCTACTTCGCCAAGTCCTTCTTCCCCACCAGCGACACCACCGCGGCGTTCCTGGGGTCCGCCGCCGTGTTCGCGGTCGGGTTCCTCATGCGGCCGCTCGGGGGGTGGCTGCTCGGGCGGATCGCCGACCGGTACGGGCGGCGGAGCGCGCTCGTGCTCTCGGTGACCATGATGGCCGGCGGGTCGGCGCTGATCGCCGTCATCCCCGGCTACCAGACGATCGGGATCGCCGCGCCGATCCTGCTGCTCGTCGCCCGGCTCGTGCAGGGGCTGTCCGTCGGCGGCGAGTACTCCACCTCGGCCACCTACCTGTCCGAAGTGGCCACCCCCGGCAAGCGCGGCTTCTACTCGAGCTTCCAGTACGTGACGCTCTACGGCGGCCAGCTGCTCGCCCTCGGCCTCCAGCTGATCCTCCAGGCCCTGCTGACCGAGCAGCAGCTGAGCGCGTGGGGCTGGCGGATCGCGTTCGGGGTCGGCACGGTCGCCGCGCTCAGCGTGATGTGGCTGCGCCGTGGCATGGACGAGTCGGAGAGCTACGAGCGCGAAGCCAAGGGGAACGATCGCGGCACCCTGCGCGAGCTCGCCAAGTACCCGAAGGAGATCGCGCTCGTCGTCGGCCTGACCCTGGGCGGCACGGTCAGCTTCTACACCTTCGCCACCTACAGCCAGAAGTTCATGGAGAACACCGCGCACATCCCGCGGCGGTCGGTCACCGTGGTCCTCTTCGTGGCGATCCTCGTCGCGGCGATCCTGCAGCCGGTGTTCGGCAGGCTGTCCGACCGGATCGGCCGCCGTCCGCTGCTGCTGTTCTTCGGCATCGGCGGCACCCTGCTCACCGTGCCGATCATGACCGTGCTGGGCTCGACCCGGAACCCGGTCGGCGCGTTCTTCCTCGTCCTGGCCGGGCTCGTCGTGGTCGCCGGGTACACGTCGATCAACGCGATCGTGAAGGCCGAGCTGTTCCCGACGAAGATCCGCGCGCTCGGCGTCGGCCTGCCCTACGCGCTGACTGTCGCGATCTTCAGCGGCACCGCGGAGTTCATCGCACTCGCCCTGAAGAGCGCCGGGCACGAGCAGGTCTTCTTCTGGTACGTCACCGGCACCGTCCTGGTCTCCCTGATCGTCTACGGCACAATGCGGGAAACTTCGAGGACGTCGGAGCTGGAAGAACGCTGACAAGGGGATGACCGTGCGCGTGCTCCTCGTCGAAGACGACGCGGGTGTCGCCGGCGCGCTCGCCGAGTCGCTGCACGCGCGCGGTCATCCCGTCACCAGCGTCGGCCGGGGCGCCGACGCCCTGCACCGCCACCGCGACGCCGACCTCGTGCTCCTGGACCTCGGGCTGCCGGACCTCGACGGGCTGGACGTCCTCCGCAAGATCCGGGCCGTGTCGCCGGTTCCGGTGATCGTCCTGACGGCCCGCGGTGACGAGCGGTCCGTCGTCCGCGGCCTGCGCCTCGGCGCCGACGACTACCTGACCAAGCCGGTGCGGCTCGCCGAGCTGCTGGCCCGCATGGACGCCGTCGTGCGGCGCGCGGTCGCCCGCGAAGCCCCGGCCGGGGACGTCGTGCACGTCGAAGACGTCGAAATCGACCTCGGCGCCCGGCGGGTGCTCGTCGCCGGGCACGACGTCGGGCTCACCACCAAGGAGTTCGAGATCCTCGCCGTGCTGGCGGCCCGCCCGGGCACCGCGGTCAGCCGCCAGCAGCTCATGGACGAGGTCTGGGGTGACGCCTACCTCGCGGTTTCGCGCTCGCTCGACGTCCACCTGACCGGGCTGCGCGCGAAGCTCGACCGGCCGGGCCTGCTCACCACCATCCGCGGGTTCGGCTACCGGCTCGGCCGGGACTGACGCCGTGCGCGCCCGGCTGCTGGTGGTCCTGGTGGCCCTCGCGCTCGCGGTGGTCGCCGCGTTCGCCGTGCCGCTGCTGACCGCCACCGCCGAGCAGCGCACCCAGCAGCTGGTCATCTCCCGCACCGCCGACGTCGACCGGTTCGTCGTGCTGGCCCAGCAGGCCGTCGACACCCGCGACCCGGCGGCCCTCGCCGCCGACGCGGCGCGGTACGCCGGCCTCTACGGCGAAGGCGTGGTCATCGTCGACGCCCGGCGCGTCCCGCTGGTGCAGGCGGGTGGGCTGACCGCGGCCGACCCGGCCGTGCACGCGCTCGTCGAAGCGACCATGCGCAACGAGCCGGCACCGCGCGTCGACGGCCTGTCGCCGTGGTCGGCCGAACCGGCCTACTTCGCGCGCCCGGTCGGCACCGGCACGCGCGTCTCCGGCGTCGTCGTGCTGCGCGCCTCGGTCACGGCGGCGGCCGCGGACGTCGCCACCCGCTGGGGCACCATCGGGGCCGGGGCGCTGCTGGTAGCGGTGGTGTTCGTGCTGCTGGCCGTGGTGCTCGCGCGGTGGATGGTGCGGCCGCTGCACGAGCTGGAGACCGGCGTGCTGGCCGTCGCCGCCGGACACCGCGCGCACGTCCCGGAACGAGCCGGACCCCGCGAGCTGCGGTCGCTGGCCGCCGAGGTCAACCGGATGTCCGAGGCCGTCCTCGAGGCGGCCGACCAGCAGCACCGGCTGGTCGCCGACGCCTCGCACCAGCTGCGGAACCCGATGGCCGCGCTGCGGCTGCGCGTCGACTCGCTCGCCCACCAGGTCGAGGGCGACGGCGCCACCTACCGGGCCACCGTCGCCGAGGTCGAGCGCCTGGAGAAGCTCCTCGACGGACTGCTGGCCCTTGCACTCGCCGAGAGCACGGCGACGCGGGTCGCGGCCGGGGGCACGGACGAGACGTGCGACCTGGCGTCCGTGCTCGCCGAGCGCGTCGACGCCTGGCGCCCGGCCGCCGAAGACGCCGGTTCGGCGCTCGTGCCGCCACCGGGCCACGCCGAGCCGGTCACCGTGCGCTGCCCGGAAGGCGAACTCGCGCAGATCCTCGACGTGCTGCTCGACAACGCCGTCCACTACGCCGGCCGCGGTGCGAAGATCACGACGGACTGGGAAGCCGGGGCGGAGACGGCGACCCTCGTCGTCCGCGACGACGGCCCTGGACTGTCCACTGAGGACCGGGCGCGGGCCACCGAACGGTTCTGGCGCGCGGGTGGCGAAGGCGCCCCGCGCGGCACCGGCCTCGGGCTGGCCATCGCGCACCAGCAGGTGCGCACCCGCGGTGGCGTCCTCGAACTGCGCCAGGCCGAGCCGCACGGCCTCGAAGTCCGCGTCACGCTGCCGGAGGCGCCATGACCATCGCCCGGCGCACCGCCCTGCTCGGCGGCCTCGGCCTCGCGCTGGCCGGGTGTTCGACGTCCGGGTACCGCGGCGCGGAACGGACGGTCACCATCGCGGCCGGCGAGCGCGGCGGCTTCTACCTGGCCTTCGCCGAGCTCCTCGCGGCCGAGCTCAGCCGCGCGGAACCGCTGCTGCACGCCACCGCGGTGCCGACCGAGGCCAGCGTGGCGAACGTCGACCTCGTCCGCCGCGGCCGGGCCGACCTCGGCCTCGCGCTCACCGACGTCGCCC
The DNA here is from genome assembly GCF_033441515.1 of Amycolatopsis solani. Lineage (NCBI taxonomy): Bacteria > Bacillati > Actinomycetota > Actinomycetes > Pseudonocardiales > Pseudonocardiaceae > Amycolatopsis > Amycolatopsis solani. The sequence goes on along the minus strand of NZ_JAWQJT010000002.1, from coordinate 816,234 downwards.
AGACGGCGTTGAACGGCGCTCCCCCGTTCGACGCGAAGGTGCCGCTGCTCGCGCTGGGCCGGGTCTACGAGAACTACCTGCAGCTCGTGGTACGTGCCGACGGGCCGGTGCGCCGCCTGGCCGACCTCGACGGCCGTCCGGTGTCGCTGGGCGCGGGCGGCTCCGGCGCGGCCCAGCTCGGCGAGCGGCTGTTCGCGAAGGCCGGGGTCGCGGTCGACGCCCGGCACCTGCTGTTCGACGACGCCGTCCGCGCGCTGGCCGGCCGCCGGATCGACGCGATGCTGTGGTCCGGCGGCGTGCCGACGCCCAAGCTCACCGAGCTGACCCGCACCACTCCGATCGCCCTGCTGCCCCTCGATTCGGTGGTGCCCGCGCTGCGCGCCGCGTACGGCCCGGTGTACGACCAGGTCCAGGTGCCCGACGGCGCGTACCGCGGGGTCGGCGCGCTGGGCACGATCGGCGTCGCGAACCTGCTCGTCTGCTCCCCCGCACTGCCGGACGACGTCGCCGCGGCGGTGGTCCGGCTGCTCGTCGAACGGGCCACCGCGCTGGTGCCGGCCGAGGCCGTCGGCACGCAGTTCCTCGACGTCCGGACGCTGATCGGCACGCAGCCGGTCCCCCTCCAGCCGGGTGCGGCGGCCGCTTACCGGGCGCTGCACGGCTGAGCGCTAGATTGGGCCGGTGACCGAACCCCGCCGACCGATCGTCGAGATGCCGCTGCGCGTGCGCTACCACGAGTGCGACGGCCAGGGCATCGTCTTCAACGCCCACTACCTGGCCTATGTGGACATGTGCGCGTTCGAGGCGGAGAAGGCCCTGTTCGGTTCGCACGACGAGTTCCTCGCCCACCGCGTCGACGTCGTGGTCGCGGAGGCGAACCTGAAGTTCCGCGCCCCCGCGCGCTACGACGACGAACTCGTCGTTTCGCAGTACCTGAACCACCTCGGCACGACGTCGCTGGTCTTCGACTTCGAGATCCACCGCGGCGAGACGCTCGTGCAGGCGGCGAACGTCCGGTACGTCTTCATCGACCCGGCCACGCTGCGCCCGGCCCCGCCACCCGACGCCGTCCGCAAGGTCTACGCGGCCCTGCTCGAGGGCTGAGCCGTGTTCCGCGTTCTCTTCTACCAGCCCGAAATCCCGCCCAACACCGGCAACGCGATCCGCCTGGCCGCCAACACCGGCTGCGAGCTGCACCTGATCGAGCCGCTCGGCTTCACGTTGGAGGACAAGCAATTGCGCCGGGCAGGGCTCGACTACCACGACCTCGCGCGGGTCCACGTCCACGCTTCCCTCGCCGCGGCGTGGGAAAAGCTGCTGCCGGCGAAGGTGTACGCGTTCAGCGCGTCGGCGACCCGGCTGTACACCGATGTCGCTTACGGGCCGGGCGACGTGCTGATGTTCGGGCCCGAGTCGGTGGGTCTGCCGGCTTCGGTGCAGGAAGCGCCGGAGGTGACCGAGCGCGTCCGGCTGCCGATGCTTCCGACCAGCCGGTCGCTGAACCTGGCCAACACCGCCGCGATCACGGTCTACGAAGCCTGGCGGCAGAACGGCTTCGCGGGTACTTGATCGCCGTCCGGTAGGTTCGCCGGATGCGACAGCAGTTCCTGGGGGCGCTCATCGGCGCCGCGTTCGGCACCGTGTTCGTCCTCGTCAACTCCGGCTCCCCGCTGCCGGCCGCGATCGGCTGGGTGCTGCGGGCCCTCGCCGTTCTCGCGCTCGTGGCGGTGGTGGTCCTCGGCTTCCGTGCGGGCGGGCGGCCCACGCTGGACGGGCGGCCGGTGTTCGGGCCGAGCTACCGCGTGATCGTGATCGGCGAGGTCGTGCTGCTGGTCGCCGGGTTCTTCGTGCTGAACCTGCTCGAAGCGCCGGTGGAGGCGAACGTCGCCTGGATCGCCACGGTCGTCGGGCTCCACTTCGTCGCGCTCGCCTCGGCGTGGAAGACCCGCTCGATCCTGGTCGTCGGCGTGGTGCTGACCGTGCTCGGCGTCGTCGGCTTGGCCCTGCTGGGCGGCGCGCCGGCGTGGGTTCCGTTCGTCAGCGGGGTGCTCTCCGGGGTGACCCTGCTCGGCGGAAGCCTCTACGGCGTCCGCCGAGCCTGAGTCACGGGAGTCTCTGGCCGTAGAACAGGCTGGCCGCCGCGCCGATCATCAGGATCAGCGTGCCCGCGACCAGCCACGGCTTGCTCGCGTCGGCGTCCTTGATCTCGTAGCCGATCTGCTCGCCGAGGTCCGCGTAGACCTTCTTCAGCTCCTCGGCGCTGGCCGCCTTGTAGAAGTCGCCGCCGGAGAGCCGTGCGATCTCGCGCAGCGACTCGTCGTCGACGCTCACCGGCTGGGCCTTGCCGTCGATGTCGACCGAGCCGTGCGTGGTGCCGAACGAGATCGACGAGATCGGGACGCCGGCCTGCTTGGCCGCCTGCGCCGCCGTGTAGCCGCCGCGGGCCGCGTACAGGTCTTCCGGCACCGTCTGCTTGCCGTCGGACATCAGCACTATCCGGGCGGGCGGGGGTCCGTCCGCGCCGCCGACGACGGTGGAGAAGCTCTCCACCGACTGCAGGGCCGCGAAGATGCCCTCACCGGTCGCCGTCGACTGCGCCAGCTTCAGGTTCTCGATCGCCTTGATCACGCCGTTGCGGTCGGTGGTCGGGTTGACCAGCACCGTCGCCGTGCCCGCGAACGAGATCAGGCCCAGGTTGATGCCCGGGGTCATGTTCTGCGCGAACTGCGTCGCCGCGTCCTGGGCCGCCTTCAGCCGCGTCGGGGCGACGTCGGTGGCCTCCATCGACAGCGACACGTCGATCACCAGCAGCACGGTGGCCCGGTTGCGCGGCACCTTCTGCTCGGCGGTCGGCCCGGCCAGCGCCACGGTGAGCAGCAGCAGCGACAGCACGATCAGCACCGCCGGCACGTGCCGGACCCAGCCCTGGCTCTTCGGCGCGACCCGTTCGAGGAGGTCGAGGTTCGCGAACCGCATGGTCCGCTTCCGGCGCGCCCGCTGCGCGAGCACGTACCCGACGGCGACCGCCGCCACCGCGATCAGGAGCAGGAACCACCAAGGCGCGGTGAAGCCCGTCAAACTCACGCCACACCCCCGGACCAGCGGCGCTTGCGGGCGACGACGAACCGCACCATGTCGGCGATCCAGTCGGCGTCCGTGCGCAGCGTCAGGTGGGCCGCACCCGCGCGCCGCAGGCCGGCCGCCACGTGCTGGCGGTGGGCGTGGGCCGCGGCCCCGAACTCCTTGCGCAGCAAGGCCGAAGCGTGCACTTCGCGCTGTTTCCCTGTCTCCGGGTCGGCCAGCACGACGGTGCCCACCTCGGGCAGGTCGACGTCGCGCGGGTCGAGGACTTCGATCGCGATCAGTTCGTGGCGCCCGCCCAGCGCCCGCAGCGGCCGCTCCCACGAGCTGTCGCCCAGGAAGTCGGAGATCACCACGGCCAGGCCGCGCCGCCGCGGCGGACGGCGCAGCGCTTCGAGCGCCTGGGCGAAGTCGCCGCGCGTGCCCTCGGCCGCGCGGGGCGTCTCGGCCAGCTTCCGCACCAAGCCGCGTGCGTGCGCCAGCCCGCCGCGGGCGGGGATGCGGACGGTGTCGGCGCCGGTGGAGATCAGCGCGCCGATCCGGTTGCCGCCGCCCCCGGTGAGGTGGGCGACCGCCGCGACGGCGCAGACCACCAGGTCACGCTTTTCGCACAGCGCCGTGCCGAAGTCGAGGCTCGCCGAGAGGTCGGCGACGACCCACGTCTCCAGCTCGCGGTCGGCCACGGTCTCGCGGATGTGCGGGGTCGTGGTGCGGGCGGTGACCGCCCAGTCCATCCGGCGGACGTCGTCACCGGGCTGGTACGGGCGGGCTTCGCCGGGCTCGGAGCCCGGCCCCGGCACCAGGCCGAGGTGGTTGCCCTGCAGCAGCCCGTCGAGCCGGCGGCGGACGTCGAGCTCCAGGGTCCGGAGCCCGGCCTCCATCCGGTCGCCGCGCAGCACCGGCGGCGCCCACGAAGGGCGATCGCCCTTCTCGTTCTTCGCCATCGCCGGGTTACCTGACCGGCGCGCCCGCCGGGACCGGGCCACCCTGGCCGGTCCCGCCCTGCGGCCGGGCGGAGACCTGCGGCAACGGCACGGTCTGCAGCACGCGCGTGATGATGTGGTCGATCGGCACGCCGTCGGCCAGCGCGTCGTAGGACAGCACGAGCCGGTGGCGCAGCACGTCCGGCACGACGTCGACGACGTCCTGCGGCAGCACGTAGTCGCGCCCGCGGACCAGCGCCAGCGCCCGGGCGGCGGCGATGATGCCGAGGCTCGCGCGCGGCGAGGCACCGTAGGAGACCCAGCCCGCGACGTCGGCGAGGCCGTGCTCGTTCGGCGTCCGGGTGGTCAGCACCAGCCGCACGACGTAGTCGACCAGCGCGTGGTGCACGAACACCTGCGACGCGACGCCCTGCAGCCGGACCAGCTCGGCCGGGCTGAGCACCTCGTGCGGGGTGGGCGGGGTGACGCCCATCCGGTAGATGATCTCGCGCTCCTCCTCGGCGGAGGGGTACTCGACGAGGATCTTGAACAGGAACCGGTCACGCTGCGCTTCCGGCAGCGGGTACACGCCCTCGTTCTCGATCGGGTTCTGGGTGGCCAGCACGAGGAACGGGTCGGGCATCGGGAACGTCTGCCCGCCGATCGACACGTGCCGCTCGGCCATCACCTCGAGCATCGCCGACTGCACCTTGGCGGGCGCGCGGTTGATCTCGTCGGCGAGCACGAAGTTCGCCACGACCGGGCCGAGTTCGACGTCGAACCGCTCCGCGCCCTGGCGGTAGATCCGGGTGCCGAGGATGTCGGCGGGCACCAGGTCGGGCGTGAACTGGACGCGGGAGAACGAGCCCCCGACGACCCGCGCGAACGTCTCGACGGCGAGGGTCTTCGCCACGCCGGGCACGCCTTCGAGCAGCAGGTGGCCCTTGGCCAGCAGGCCGACCAGCATCCGCTCGACCAGGCGGTCCTGGCCGACGATGATCCGCTTGACCTCGAACACGGTCCGCTCCAGCAACTGGGCGTCCCGCGCCGGTGTCGCCTGCTGGCCGTTCCCGCCCTCGGCGTAGCCGGGCTCGGTCACTCTGCCTCCTCGAAAGTTCGTGCGCCGCCCCCGCGACGGTGATCACGCGGTGCGACCGTACTGCGTCCCGCGGACGTTCGTCCGTCCGGCACGCGGACGCACGGCTTGCCCCATCAGTAGCCAACACCTTCCCCGGTGTGACATCTGTGAAGCTGATCCGGTTCCCGGCTCACCGATGCCGCTCGAGGTCCTCCGGCGTGTCGATGTCGTCCGCTTCGCCCCGTTCCGCCGGGACCTCCGCCACCGCCAGCCCGGCCAGCATGCGGCGCAGCGCCGCGTTCTCGACCTCGTCCGGCAACGCCGCCCGCAGCGCCCCCACCCGCCAGGCTCCCAGCAGCCACTGGCGGGCGCCGGCCGCGTCGACGAGGACCGCGCCGTCGCCCTCGCCGATCGCCGCCACCAGGCGGTCCACTGTGGACCGGCGGACGCCCGGGAGGTCGGCGGCCAGCACCGCGACCGCCTCGGCGTCGTCCGGGACGAACGCGAGGCCCGCGGCCAGTGCCGCCACCGGGCCGGTGCCCGGGACCGGTTCGCGGGTCCACACGACGTCGAAGCCGGCGCGCCGGGGGCCGACCACGATCACGCGGACGGCGCCGTCGAGGGCGTGGACCGCGCGGGCCAGCAGCGGCTTGCCGCCCACCGACAGGTCCGGCTTGTCCACACCGGACAGCCTGCGGGCCGAGCCGCCGGCCAGCACGATCCCCGCGTAGCGCATCCGGCGAATCTAGCGGCCTGGCGCGAGCCGGGTGAAGCCCGGCACAATCGAACCGTGTCCTACACCGTCGAACCGCGCGTCGACGCCTACATCGACGGCCTGCCGGGCTGGCAGCAGGCGATCTGCCGGGAAGTCCGCGAGCTGGTCCACGCCGCGGACCCCGAAGTCGTCGAGACCATCAAGCGCACCCGGCAGCCCTACTTCGTGCTCGAGGGCAACATCTGCGCCCTGCTCGCGGCGAAGGACCACGTCAACGTCTTCGTCTACGACGGCGGCATCGTCCCCGACCCCGAGGGCATCATCACGGCCGGGCACGACAACAAGACCGCCCGCACCGTCGCCTTCCGCGAAGGCGAGCCCGTCAACGCGCCCGCGCTCACCGCGATGTTCCGCCAGATCATCGCCAACAACCGGGCCGGCGGCTGGCGCAAGCTCAAGCGCGAGCAAGCCTGACGTCAGCGGCCCAGCACCAGGTAGGCGAGGCCCAGCACGCCCCGGTAGTCCTGGACGTACTGCCGCTGCCGCTCGTCGAGCCACGCCCGGACCTCGCCCGCCCGCGGGTCGGCAGGGTTCGCCAGCAGCCACTCCTGCCACGCCAGCTTCGACGTCGACTCGAAGTCGTCCCATTCCAGCTGGTCGGCCGTGCTGACGTGCAGCACCCGCCAGCCGGCGGCGGCCGCGGCGTCGAGCAGCTCCGGCAGGGTCAGCGTGTCCGGCCCGAAGATCTCCAGCGCCGCCGGGTTCGGCGGGGACGCCCAGAAGCCGTCGCCGTAGAGCACCCGGCCGGCGGGCACCACCGTCGCGAGCCTCGCCAGCGCCGCCTTCGTCGAGCCGAAGGCGTGCGCCGCGCCGATGCAGAACGCCCGGTCGGCGGGACCGTCCCAGGTCGCGGCGTCCGCTTCGGCGAACTCCACCGCCAGGTCCCGTTCGCGAGCCGCCGCCCGGCCGCGCTCGAGCGAAACGCGGTCGGTGTCGACGCCGGTCGCGCGCAGGCCCGGCGCTCGCTCGGCCGCACGCAGCAGCAGCTCGCCCCAGCCGCAGCCGAGGTCGGCGAGGTGCCCCCCGGCCAGGGCCATGCGGTCGAGCAGCAGCGAAGCGTGGGTCTCGGACAGGGGCGTGTTCCAGCGCATCCGCGAGCGCCGCAGCGCGTTCAGTTCGTCGTCCACGCGGCCGATCCTGTCGGCCCGCCCGGCACGGCGTCGAGCGAGTTTCAGCCGATCAAGCGAGTCGCGTACGGCATGATCCCGCCGTAGCGGACCGGCGCGATCCGGACGCGCAGCCCGGACTGCGGGGCCTCGACCATCTGGCCGCCGCCGAGGTAGAGCGCGACGTGGTGGATGCCGCCCGCGCCGCCCCAGAACAGCATGTCGCCGCGGCGCATCTGGGACAGCGGGACCCGCCGCCCCGCCGTGTACTGGTAGCCGCTGTAGTGCGGCAGGCCCTTGACCCCGGCGAAGGCGTAGATCATCAGGCCGGAGCAGTCGAAGCCGATCTTGTTGTAGTCGCCGTAGCGGTCGGCGACGCCGCCGTCGCGGATGCCGCGGGTCGGGCCGCTCGCGTTGCCGCCGCCCCAGGCGTAGGGCAGGCCGATCTTGGACAGCGCCCGGGCGATGACCGCCTCGATGGACGACCCGGCCGGGCCCGCCGCCGGCTTGCTCGCCGGGCGGCCACCGCCGCCGGAGGAGCCGAGCGCGGCTTGACGGGCACGTTCCTCGTCCTCGCGCTGCTTCTCGGCGAGCCAGTCCTGGTAGCGCTGGCGCTGGCCCTGCAGGCCGCTCACCTTGGCCTGCGCGGCGTAGAGCTGCTGCTCGACGTCGGACTTGCTCTTCTCGAGCTGGGTGTTCTGCGTGGCCTGGCTGTCCTGCGCGCTGATCGCCCTGGCCTGCGCGGAGTCCGCGCTCGTCTTGGCCTGGCGGGCGGCGTCCTGCTTCTGCTGCGCGATCTCCGCGGCCTTGCGGGCGGCGGAGTCCTTGTTCGACTTCGCCGTCTGCGCCTGCTGGAGCCGGTCGAGGGCGTTGAGCCGGTCGCCGCCGACGGCGTCGAGCAGCTGCGCGCGGGCCAGCATGTCCTTCGGGCTGTCGGCGCTCAGGTACGCCGAAAGCGAGCCGACCGTGCTCCCCTGCTGGAAGCTCGCGGAGGCGAACGTCTTGAGGTCGTTGCGGGCCTTCTCGATCGCCGCGGCCGCCGCGTCAGCCTCGGTGCGCGCCGCCTTCGCGTCGTTCTCGGCCTGCGCCGCCGCGTCCTGCGCGGACTGCAGGTCGACCAGGGCCTTGTTGGCCTCTTCCTGCTTGAGCTCGACGTCGTCCTGCAGCTGCGACAGCTTCTGCTCGGCCTGGGCCAGCTGGTTGGTCAGCCGGCCGACTTCACCCGCTTTCGCGTTGGCGTCGGCCTTGCTGTTGCTCAGGTCGGAGTCGCTGGGATTGGGCGGCGGCGGGGGCGCCGCGAGGCCGGTGCCCCCGGCGCCGAACAAGATCACCAAGGTGAGCGCGCTCACGGTGAGTCCACGGCGGCCGCGCGGCACCTCCGAAATCCGACGCCGTCCCGCCACGACCGCCCACCTCCGCTCACCTGCGCACATCGCGCGTCACTGCAGTCACACCACTATCACAAGCATCACCGGAAACTTACACACCGTAGGCACCAATTCCCCTCATTGAGGGACCCCCGTCGCGGATGGCGCAGCCCACACCGCGTGTCGTCTTGTCCGTTAAACAGGACACGCGTACTGTTTGGGGTACCGCGAGGTGTGCCATCCCGAATCCGGTCCTACGGTGGGGGTGCGCAAGACTCGCCACCACCGAACCCGACCGAACTGACCCGGGACTCGACCGCCGCACCGGCGCGGAAGTCCACGCCACTGGAGTTAGACGTGACCGCACCTGCCAGCAAGGACAGCTTCGGCGCCAAAGACACGCTGAAGGTGGGAGACGCCTCGTACGAGGTCTTCCGCTTGAACAAGGTCGAGGGCGCCGAGCGCCTGCCGTACAGCCTCAAGATCCTGCTCGAGAACCTGCTGCGCACCGAGGACGGCGCGAACATCACCGCCGACCACATCCGCGCGCTGAGCTCGTGGGACCCGAAGGCCGACCCGTCGATCGAAATCCAGTTCACGCCCGCCCGCGTGATCATGCAGGACTTCACCGGCGTCCCCTGCGTCGTCGACCTCGCCACCATGCGCGAGGCTGTCACCGACCTCGGCGGCGACCCCGACAAGGTCAACCCGCTGGCCCCGGCCGAGCTGGTCATCGACCACTCGGTGATCATCGACGTCTTCGGCCGCGCCGACGCCTTCGAGCGCAACGTCGAGATCGAGTACGAGCGCAACCGCGAGCGCTACCAGTTCCTGCGCTGGGGCCAGGGCGCCTTCGACGAGTTCAAGGTCGTCCCGCCGGGCACCGGCATCGTGCACCAGGTCAACATCGAGCACCTCGCGCGCACGGTGATGTCCCGCAACGGCCAGGCCTACCCCGACTCCTGCGTCGGCACCGACTCGCACACCACCATGGTCAACGGCCTGGGCGTGCTGGGCTGGGGCGTCGGCGGCATCGAGGCCGAGGCGGCCATGCTGGGCCAGCCGGTGTCGATGCTCATCCCGCGCGTCGTCGGCTTCAAGCTGACCGGCGAGATCCCGGCCGGCGTCACTGCCACCGACGTGGTGCTCACCATCACCGAGATGCTGCGCAAGCACGGCGTGGTCGGCAAGTTCGTCGAGTTCTACGGCGAGAGCGTGGGCGCGGTGCCGCTGGCCAACCGCGCCACCATCGGCAACATGAGCCCGGAGTTCGGCTCCACCGCGGCGATCTTCCCGATCGACGAGGAGACCGTCCGCTACCTCAAGCTGACCGGCCGCTCGGCCGAGCAGGTCGCGCTGGTCGAGGCCTACGCCAAGGAGCAGGGCCTCTGGCACGACCCGTCGCGCGAGGCGTCCTACTCCGAGTACCTCGAGCTGGACCTGTCGACGGTCGTCCCGTCGATCGCCGGCCCGAAGCGCCCGCAGGACCGCATCGAGCTGTCGGACGCGAAGTCGTCGTTCCGCAAGTCGATCCACGACTACGTGAACGGCGAGCAGGAGACCCCGCACACCAAGGTCGACGAGGCCGTCGAGGAGACCTTCCCGGCGTCCGACCCGGCCGCACTGACGTTCGCGGACGAGGACTCGGTCGACCTCCAGTCGGCGGCCAACGGCGGCAGCGGCCGCCCGTCCAAGCCGGTCAAGGTGTCCAGCGCGGACCGCGGCGAGTTCGTCCTCGACCACGGCGCCGTGGTGATCGCCTCGATCACCTCCTGCACCAACACCTCGAACCCGTCGGTCATGCTCGGCGCCGCGCTGCTCGCGCGCAACGCCGTCGACAAGGGCCTGTCGGTCAAGCCGTGGGTCAAGACGTCGATGGCGCCGGGCTCGCAGGTCGTCACCGACTACTACACCAAGGCCAACCTGTGGCCGTACCTGGAGAAGCTGGGCTACCACCTGGTCGGCTACGGCTGCACCACGTGCATCGGCAACTCCGGCCCGCTCTCGGACGAGATCTCCGCGGCCATCCAGGAGAACGACCTCACCGCGGTCTCGGTGCTCTCGGGCAACCGGAACTTCGAAGGCCGGATCAACCCCGACGTGAAGATGAACTACCTCGCGTCGCCGCCGCTGGTCATCGCCTACGCGCTGGCCGGCACGATGGACTTCGACTTCGCGTCCCAGCCGCTGGGTCAGGACACCGACGGCAACGACGTCTTCCTCAAGGACATCTGGCCGACGGCGCAGGAGATCCAGGAGACCATCGACTACGCGATCACGCAGGAGATGTTCACCAAGGACTACGCGGACGTCTTCGACGGCGGTGAGCGCTGGAAGTCGCTGCCGACGCCGGAGGGCAAGACCTTCGAGTGGGACGCCGAGTCCACCTACGTCCGGAAGCCCCCGTACTTCGAGGGCATGACGCCGGAGCCCTCGGCGGTCACCGACATCTCGGGCGCGCGCGTGCTGGCGAAGCTGGGCGACTCGGTCACCACCGACCACATCTCCCCGGCCGGCGCGATCAAGCCGGGCACCCCGGCCGCGCAGTACCTGACCGAGCACGGCGTGGAGAAGAAGGACTTCAACTCCTACGGCTCGCGGCGCGGCAACCACGAGGTGATGATCCGCGGCACGTTCGCGAACATCCGGCTGCGCAACCAGCTCCTGGACGACGTGCAGGGCGGCTACACCCGCGACTTCACGCAGGAGGGCGCCCCGCAGGCGTTCATCTACGACGCGGCCCAGAACTACGCGGCGGCGGGCACCCCGCTGGTCGTGCTGGGCGGCAAGGAGTACGGCTCGGGTTCGTCGCGCGACTGGGCGGCCAAGGGCACGTCGCTGCTGGGCGTCCGCGCGGTGATCACCGAGTCGTTCGAGCGCATCCACCGCTCGAACCTGATCGGCATGGGCGTCATCCCGCTGCAGTTCCCGCTGGGCGAGTCGGCCTCGTCGCTCGGCCTCGACGGCACCGAGACGTTCGACATCTCCGGCATCACCAAGCTGAACGACGGCGAGACCCCGCGCACCGTGCACGTCACCGCCACCAAGGCGGACGGCGCCAAGGTCGAGTTCGAGGCGGACGTCCGCATCGACACCCCGGGTGAGGCGGACTACTACCGCAACGGCGGCATCCTGCAGTACGTGCTGCGGAAGATGACGCAGGCGTAAGGGTTTTCCGTGACGAAGGCCTCCCCGCTCTCGCGAGCGGGGAGGCCTTTCTCATGCGGGCACCGCGTCCCACCGCACGCTCGACACCGACGGCTCCAGCGAAAGCCGCGAAACCGCCGCTTCCATCTGGGCGTCGTCGCGCTGGTCGCCGATCAGCTCGGCGCGGACCTCGACCGTGCGGTCCTCGAGGTCGGTGCTCAGCACCGACAGCAGGCGGAAGTCCGTGCGGGTCAACGACTGCACCAGCAGCGCGCGGACGTGGGCCTCGGTCGCGTCGCGCGTGACGGCCTGGAAGGCGTACTTCGTCGGCGTCTCCTCCCCCGTGTCCGGGCGGCGGTCGACGACGCGGCCGAGCGGGCGCAGCACCACGTTCACCCCCACCACGACCGCCGTGCCGGCCACCGCGACCGCGTACAGCCCCGCGCCGGAGAGGGCGCCGACCGCGGCCGAGCACCACAGCGTGGCCGCCGTGTTGAGGCCGCGGACGTTGAGGCCGTCGCGCATGATCACCCCGGCACCGAGGAACCCGATGCCCGAGACGATCTGCGCGGCGACGCGCGTCGGGTCGGCGTCACCGCTCGACGCCAGCCCGCCGAAGCCGTGTGCCGACAGCAGCACGAAGAGGGTCGCCCCGACGGCGACCAGCGCGTTGGTGCGCAGCCCGGCCAGCCGGGCCCGGAACTGGCGCTCGATCCCGATGACGGCACCCAGGCCGACCCCGGCGCCGACGCGCAGCAGCATTTCGAAGATGGTCATGATCCGGCTCTTTTCCGGCGTGCGCGCACTGCCGGACAGGGGGCGGCCGGACGTCAGCCCCGCCGGAAACCCCCGGTGAGCGCGCGCCTGGCCGTCCGATGACTGTCCGCTGGCATGTGCCGCTCACCTCGCTTCCGCACTCGTGGTCGATCAAGCCCCGCAACCGTACCGGACGCGAAAAGGCCGGGGCGACGTTCGCTGCGTCACCCCGGCCTTCCCGTGGCTCAGCCCTGGGCGCCCGCCGTCTCGAACGGCTGGACGTTCGGCTGGAACACCTGGCCGCTCGCCGGCGCCTTGAGGTCGATCAGGTAGTCGGCCACGGCCTTGTCGACGCCGAGGGCGTCACCGAGGATGCAGTGACCGAACGCGTCGACCGACAGCAGCCGGGCGTTGCCCAGCTCGTTCGCCATCCGCTGGGCGAACTTGTACTGCGTCGCCGGGTCGTAGTAGTTGCCGACCACGACGACCGGGACGTCGGTCTTCGCCCGCCACGGGCCGCGGTAGACGTCCGGCTTCTTCGCCGGCCACACCGGGCAGCCCGCGGTGTCGGCGAACGCCTGGTAGCGGCCGAAGGTGCGCGATTCGCGCTCCCACTGGGCCGCGATCCCCGGCACCTGGTCCTGCTTGATCCGGAACGGCTTGTCCGAGCAGTTGACCGCGAAGTACGAGTCGTCGCTGGTGTAGGGGCTGTCCGGGTTCTGGTCGGCCAGGCCCTGCTTGCCGGGGGTGAGCGCCTTCAGCGGCTTGGCCTGCAGCGCCTGCGCCTGCGCGCCCGCCGGGTGGATGGCGGTGTAGAGCGCCTGCAGGTCCTCGGCCAGGCCGGGGAACGCCGACGGCGAGTACAGGACGCTCGAAACGCCGCCGGTGAACTGGTTGATGTCGACCGTGCCGCCGCCGGGGACGGTGATCGGCTGCTTGCGCAGGTACTCGCGGAGCTCGTCGAACTTCGCCCGCGGGGTGCCGTCGCTGAACGCGCACTTCGCGCCGACCTGGTCGCAGCGCTTGAGGAAACCGTCGAGGGCGATTTCGAAGCCCTGCGCGCGTTCCCGGTCGTACTGGACGCCGTCGCTGGTGCGCAGCGCCGGGTCGACGTTGCCGTCGATCACGATGGCCCGCGACTGCTTCGGGAACATCGCGGCGTAGGTCGACCCGATCAGCGTGCCGTAGGAGAAGCCGACGTAGCTCAGCTTCTGGTCGCCGACCGCCGCGCGCAGCGTGTCGAGGTCGCGCACGACGTCCTTGGTGGACATGTGGTTGAGCAGCGAACCCGCGTTGTTCTTGCAGAACTGCCCGTAGTCGCGGTAGCTGGCGAGCGTCCCGGAGATCTCGGTGCGCGACAGCGGCACCGGGATCTGCGCGGCGAAGACCTCGTCCGCGTCCTCCTGGGTGGTGAAGCAGCGCAGCGGGTTGCTCTGGCCGACCCCGCGCGGGTCGAACCCGACGAGGTCGAAGCGGTCGAGCACCTGCGGCTGGAAGTAGAACTGGCCGCTGATCGGCATCCGCAGGCCGGACCCGCCGGGTCCGCCGGGGTTGAGGAACAGCGAGCCGACGCGCTGGTCCGGCGTGCGGGCCGCGCGCTTGAGCAAGGCGATGTCGATCGTGCCGAGCGTGGCGTTGTCGTGGTCGATCGGGACGCGGTAGCGGGCGCAGCTGTAGTACTTGACCTGGTCCGCGGGCACCCCGGCGAGGGTGGCCGCCGGGCAGGTGCCCCAGTTCGGCGCGGCGGTCGCCCCGACGACCGCCGGCTTGACCGCGGCTTCGGTGGCCGCCGCGGCGGTACCCGCCGTCCCGGCGGTGCCGAGCCCGGCCACCAGCGCTCCGACCAGCGCGAACGAGCGTATCCGGCCTCTGGTGGATCTCCGCAAGACGTCTCCTCCCTAGGTCACGCATCCACCGCGCGTCCAGGACGTCACGGCGCGTTACCCGGGAGAGACTGGCACAAACCGGCGAAAGCCGTCACCGGCCGAAAGGATGGTGGGCACCTACCCGACGACCCGGGTGAGGAGGAAAACCGGCAACGGGCGCCCGGCTTCCCGCTGCTCCATCGCGTACCCCGGCCAGAACTCCAGCAGCTCGCGCCACATCGCCTCGTACTCCCCGCCGGTCAGCTCCCGCGCGACGACCTCGACGGGACGTCCGGCCAGCGCGACCCCGGCCTTCGGGTCGGCGCGCAGGTTCAGCGCCCACGCGGGGTCGTGCTGACGGCCCCAGTTGGAGGCCGTCAGCACGAAGTCGGCACCGTGCGGGTAGTAGAGCAGGTTGGTGCTGCGGGCCAGCCCGCTCTTGCGGCCCGTGGTCGTGAGGCGCAGCGACGGCAGCCCGGCGAGCGCCACGAGGCTCACCCGGCCGCCGAACGCCTTGTGCAGTTTCTTGTCCGCCCACACGACGAACCGCGCGGTGCGCATCAGCCACGGCTTCGTGCCGACGGCCCGGGCCAGTGCCCGGAGAGGATTAGCCACGCACAGATCTTGCCAGGCTCACCCCGAACCGCTGCTGGGAGTCGGTCCACCAGTGCGCCAGCTCGAACCCGGCCGCGGCCAGCTCCGCCTCGACGCCGGACGGCCGGAATTTCGCCGAGATCTCCGTGCGGATGTGCTCGCCTTCGGCGAAGGTCACCGTGAGGCCGGCGCCCGGGATCTCGACGGTGAGCGCGCGCCGGGCCCGCAGGCGCATCTCGATCCACTCGTTTTCCGCGTCCCAGTGCGAGACGTGGTCGAACTCGTCGGTGTCGAAGTTCGCGCCGAGCCGCGCGTTGATCACCCGCAGCACGTTCTTGTCGAACTCCGCCGTCACGCCCGCGGCGTCGTCGTAGGCGCGTTCGAGGATGCCCGCGTCCTTGACCAGGTCGGTGCCGAGGAGCAGCCACTCCCCTTCGTCGAGGACCTCCCGCACGGACCGCAGGAAGGCCGCGCGCTCGGCGGGCAGGAAGTTGCCGATGGTGCCGCCGAGGAACGCCACCACCCGGGGCTGGCCCCCGGGCAGCAGGGCCAGGTGCTGGGTGAAGTCGCCGACGACGCCGCGGACCGTCAGCCCCGGGTAGTCCGCCGAGATCGCCTCGGCGGCATCGGCGAGCGCCGACTCGGACACGTCCAGCGGGACGAACGCCTCCAGCGTGCCGTGCGCGGTGAGCGCGTCGAGCAGCAGGCGGGTCTTCTCGCTCGACCCCGAGCCCAGCTCGACGAGCGTGTGCGCGCCGGACAGCCGGGCGACGTCGCCGGCGTGCGCGGCCAGCACCTCGCGCTCGCTGCGGGTCGGGTAGTACTCCGGCAGCTGGGTGATCTTCTCGAACAGCTCGCTGCCTTCGGCGTCGTAGAACCACTTGGGCGGCAGCCACTTCCGCTCCGCGGTGAGCCCGGCGACGACGTCCGCGCGCAGTTCCGCGGTGACGGCGTCGCCGGAGCGGTGGTGGTCGAGATCGACTTCGGTCATGGGTTCTCCTGGGTCAGGGGAAGCAGTTCGACGCCGGCCGCGGTGGCGCGCACGGCGTGGTGGTCGGGGACGGGCCGCCAGCGCGGATCGCCGTCACAGGGTTCGGAGGACAGCAGCACGCCGGCCGGTGTTTCCAGCACTGACAACGCGTGCGTCCAAGCGGTGCCGATCAGCGTTTCGCCGTCGGTGAGCAGGAAGTTGAGCCGCGAGCCGGGCGCGGCGGCGTCCACAGTGGTCACCAGCCACGTCACCGCTTCGAGGGGATCCTCGCCGGTGGCGAGCCTCGCGCGCAGCAACGCCCAGAGCACCGCCGAGTCCGTCGGCGCCTCCAGGGTCAGCAGTTCGGTGACGGGCAGGGTCTTGGCCAGTTCGGCCAGGGATCCCGGCCAGCCGCGGACGACGCCGTTGTGGCTGAACAGCAGGCGGCCCTCGGTGAACGGCGCCGCGGCCGCCTCGGTCACCGGCATGCCGGTGGTGCCGTTGCGGACCGCGGCGACGAACGCGCCCGAGGTCACCGCCGCGGCGAGCGGCGGCAGCGTCTCGTCCGTCCACAAGGGAGTCGAGCGGCGGTGGCGCAGCGGCGGCGAGCCCGGGCCGGGGTACCACCCCAGCCCGAACCCGTCGGCGTTCACCGAGCCGCCGCCGCGCATGTCCGCCGGCGCGTAGGACTGCACCAGCAGCGAATGCGGGGCGCGGAAGAGCACCTCGGCGGGCGAAACCGGCTCGCCGAGGTAGCCGATGTGGCGGCACATGCGCCTAGCCCACCTCGCCGGGCGCCGCGTCGCGGGCCGTCCGGAAGCCGGCGAAGATCTGCCGCCGGATCGGGTAGTCCCAGTTGCGGAACGTGCCCCGGATCGCGGCCGAGTCCGTGCCGAACGAGCCACCGCGCAGCACCTTGTACTCCGGTCCGAAGAAGACCTCCGAGTACTCCCGGTACGGGAACGGCGCGAAGCCCGGGTAGCCGTGGAAGTCGGTGCTCGTCCACTCCCAGACGTCGCCGATCAGCTGGTGCGCGCCGGACGGCGACGCGCCGGCCGGGTACGCCCCCGCCGGCGCCGGGCGCAGGTGCCGCTGGCCGAGGTTGGCGTGCTCGGCACCCGGCTCCTCGTCACCCCACGGGAACCGGCGTGACCGGCCGGTGGCCGGGTCGAACCGCGCCGCCTTCTCCCACTCCGCTTCGGTCGGCAGCCGCCGCCCGGCCCAGGCCGCGTAGGCCTCGGCCTCGTAGTAGGAGACGTGCACGACCGGCTCGGCGGCCGTGACGCGCTCGTAGACCCCGAACCGGGTCCGCCACCAGCCGTCCTGCTCCCGGTGCCAGAACCGCGGCGCGGTGACGCCGGCTTCCGTCCGGAACGCCCAGCCCGCCGGGCTCCACCACTGCTCGTCGTCGTAGCCGCCGGCGTCCAGGAACTCGGCGTACGCCCCGCAGGTGACCGGGACCGTGTCCAGCCAGAACGCCTCGACGGCGAGCTCGTGCGCCGGGCGCTCGTTGTCCAGCGCCCACGGCTCAGCCGACGTGCCCATCGTGAACGCGCCGCCCGGCACCAGCACCTCGGCCGGCAGCGTGCCGGCGCGGGCGGGCGGCGGTTCCGGCGCGTGCAGCACCGGGTCGCCCTGGCGCAGCTGGTGGGTGGCCAGCATGGTCTCGTCGTGCTGCTGTTCGTGCTGGGTGATCATGCCGAACGCGAACGCCCGCTCGGTCAGCCTGCTGCCCCCCAGCGGCACGCGTTCCAGCACGTCGAACGCCTTCTCGCGAACCTGCTTCACGTACGCGCGTGCCTCGGCCGGGCCGAGGAGCGGCAGCTCCGGCCGGTCGGCCCTGGCGTGCTGGAAGGCGTCGTAGATGTCGTCGATGTCCGGGCGCAGCGGTTCCCGGCCGCCGACGTCGCGGACCAGCCACAGCTCCTCCTGGACACCGATGTGCGCCAGGTCCCAGACCAGCGGCGACATCAGCTTGGAGTGCTGGCGGACCAGGTCTTCGTCGTCGACCGCGTCGGTCAGCGCCACGCTGCGCGCCCGCGCCCTCGTCAGTGCTTCGGCGGCACGGGCGCGCAGGTCCTGCGCGCTCAGCTCGTCCAGTGCTTCGGCCTCTGTGCTCATGCTTCGCTCCTCGATCGGGACACGCGCCCCTGCACGCTCTCGCTGATCTCGGTGATCGTTTCTTCCGCCAGTCCGGTCTCGCCCAGCTCGGCGCAGCCCAGGTCGGCCAGCGCGGCCGCGACGGCGGCCAGCCCCGGATCCTCGAGGCCGCACCGCGCCGCGGTGGTCCACCGGCCCGCCACCGGCGCGCACAGGTCGAGCACCTTGTCCACGGTGGCGGGACGGGCGAGCAGCGCCGTGACGAGCGCGACCGGCGGCAGCCACGCGCCCGGCGGCTGCGCGTCGAGGTACCGGATCTCCAGGTACCCCTGCGGGCGGACCGGGGTGAACATTGTCGTGAGGTGGTAGTCGAGGTCCGCCGACGTCGGCTTCGGCAGCAGGGCGGCCGCGCCCCTGCCGTCGATCCAGTCGCCGAACGTCAGCCCCTCCGGCGCGTCCCACGGCCGGTCACCGCGGGGCAGCACCAGCAACGGCGTGTCCATCATGCGGGCGGCCCACTCCTCGGCGGGTTCGTCCCCGGCGCGTTCGGTGCGCGACCGGACCGCTTCGGTGTCGTGCACCGCGAGCCAGCGGGCGGAGGCGAACCCCGTGTCGCGTCCGGCGTGGACGCGGGAGTTGGCGAAGAGGGCCAGCAACGGCGGGCCCATGGCGTGGGCGGCCGCCCAGCGGAACGCGTACTGGTCGGCCTCCCCCGCGTCGACGCACACCTGCAGGCCCGCGGTGCTGCACATCATCGTGATGCCGCCGGGGCCGATCGTCGCGAACCGGCGTTCCATCGCCGCGTAGCGCGGCGTGCGCAGGACCCGGCGCGGCGCGCGGTGCGCGTCGATGCCGGTTTCGCCGAGTTCGAGCCCGTGCCGGGCGAGGAGAGTGCGCAGGTGGCGCAGATCGGCCGAGACGACCGCGTCGAGTTCGCGGAGCGTGGCCTGGGGAGGGGTGGAGATTTCGACTTGGCAGCCGGGTTCGAGGCTGACCGGGCTGCCGGCCGGGAGGGGCGTTGCGGGGCTGTCAGGACGCAGTGTCCGCGGGGTGTGCGGGCCGAGCGCCGTGGCGAGTACGTCCGCGTCGAGCGGTCTTGCCGGGTTGTCGGCGTGGTGCACGGTGAACTCCAGCTCCACGCCGATCAGGCGGGGTGGCCCGTGCTTGAAGCACACCGATGCGACGTACGCCTCCCCGGCCGCGCGGTCCGCGAGGACCCGTGCGGTCTGGTTGGACGCACTACCCGACTTCTCGGGAAAATCGTGCATCGTAGACGCTTCTGTCATGTCCGTTCCTTGTTCCGGGTGGTGGAACTTCTTGACTTCGGACGCTACACGCGGGGTACGACAAATTCAGGGCTCGTCTTGCCCCGCAAGACGCCATCACCACTCCGTAAGAATTCCCGGATCAGGGCAAAGCGGACTCCGTGCCGAGGCCCAATTCGGCCGCTGACGCGCGCACGGCCTCGATCACCAGGTGCAACGCGGGCCGCCGGAACGCGGTCCGCCGGTAAGCGATCGAAACCGTTCGGAGCAACGGGGTGGTGAGCGGGACGACGTCGATCCCCGGCGGCCGCAGCAGGCGCAGGCCGAGGTCGGAGACCAGGGTGACGCCCAGTCCGGCGCCGACCATCGCCATCGCCGTCGACTGCTCCTCGACTTCGTGGTTGATCTTCGGGGCGAAGCCGTGCCGCTGGCAGGCGGTGCGCATGGCGCGGCCGAAGTGCGACTTCGCACTGGCCAGGATCCACGGGTGCTCGGCGAGGTCGTCCAGTGACGCCGACCCCGAGGGCACCGCGCCCCGCGGCACCGCCGCGTGCAGGCGCTCCACGGCCACGACCGCGCGCTCCAGCCCGGCGTCCCAAGTGGTCGGCGAGTCGGAGTAGTCGATGACGAACGACAGGTCGAGGCTGCCGTCCCGGACCGCGTCGGCGGTGTCCTCGGGCGCCAGCTCGCGGGTCCGCACCTGGATGCCGGGGTGCTCGCCGGCCAGCGCGGTCAGCGCGGTCGGGAGCAGGCCGGAGGCCACCGACGCCCACACCCCGGCGGTCAGCCGGACCGTGCGGGACTCCTGCGCCTCCTCCAGCGCGAGCGTCGCGCGCTCCACCGAGCCGAGGATCTCCTCCGCGTGCTCCGTCAGCAGCGTGCCCAGCTCGGTCAGCTGGACCCGGCGGCCGAGCCGTTCGAACAGCTTCGCTCCCACGTCGCGTTCCAGTTGCGCGAGCTGCTGCGATACCGCCGAAGCGGTGTAGTGCAGCGCGGCGGCCGCCGCCGTCACGGTTCCCCGGCGGTGCAGCTCGCGAAGCATCCTCAAGCGGTGCAACGAAAGCTCCATGCACAAAACCTAAACGAGATCGTGCAGGTTCGTTAAATGGACGCGGCCGCCGCCCCGGGCGCACCCTCGTGGAAGCGGCCACGACGGCCGACCCGGAGTTCCCTGGAGGTGGGTGGCCTGATGACCCCGCGCAACGCCGAACCGCTGATGCGGCTCACGTGGACCGATCCCGTCACCGGCGCGCACGGCTACCTGGTCGTGCACAGCCTGGTCTCGGGCGTCGCCACCGGCGGCACCCGCATGCGGGCGGGCTGCACGATGACCGAGGTGGAGGACCTCGCCCGGGGCATGGCCAACAAGACCGCGACCTTCAACCTGCCGGTCGGCGGGGCCAAGGGCGGCATCGACTTCGACCCGAAGGACCCGCGGGCGTTCGGCGTCCTCAAGCGGTTCTGCGCGTTCCTGCGGCCGTGGCTGGACGCGCACTGGGTGACCGCGGAGGACCTCGGCGTCCCGCAGCACCTGATCGACGAGGTCTTCGCCGAGCTAGGGCTGGAGCAGTCGTACCACGCGGCGATCCGCCGTTCGGCCGACCCGGCTCGTACCCTGCGGCGGGTGCAGGCGGGCCTCAACGCGCCGGTGCCCGGCGGGCTGCTGCTCGGCGACGTCGTCGGCGGCTACGGCGTGGCGCAGTCGTGCCTCGGCGTCGCGGCGGCGTGGGACTGGGACGTCCGCGAGACGACCGTGGCGATCCAGGGCATCGGCACCATGGGCGGCGGCGCGGCCTGGTACCTGCACGAAGCGGGCATGAAGGTGGTCGCGGTGGCCGACGCCGCGGGCACGCTGTACGACCCGGCCGGGCTCGACGTCCCGGCGCTGCTGGAGCTGCGCGACCGCTTCGGCGAGGTCGACCGGTCCCGGCTGCCGGAAGGGGTGCGGTCGCTCCCCCGCGACACGATCGTCGGCATCGACGCGGACATCTTCGTGCCGGCCGCGATCTCCTACGCGCTGCGCCCGGACAACGAGAACCTGGTCAAGGCGTCGGTGGTCGTCGAAGCGGCCAACGCGGCGACGACGCCGGAAGCGGAAGCGGCGCTGTCCGCGCGGGGTGTCGCGGTGGTGCCGGACTTCGTGGCGAACGCGGGCGCGGCGGCGTGGGCGTGGTGGCTGCTGCTGGGCGAGGTCGGCGCCGACCCGGCCGACTCGTTCCTGCGGCTGCGCACCGAGATGCAGGCGAAGGTCGCGCTGCTGCTGGCCGAGTGGCGGATGGACCGGCTGCCGCTGCGCGTCACCGGGCTCCGGCTGGCCGAGGCCAACCGCGTCCGGCGGACCGAAGCCGCGCTCGCCCCGGAAGGCGAGCCGCAGCTGCTCATCCCCTAGGCACGGCTCGCGAAGCGGTCGGTCGCGCCGATCAGGACGTCCTGCATCGACGCGGCCGACACCGTGTGCCCGACGTCGTCCAGCATCACCAGCTCGCTGCCCGGCCAGGCGTGGTGCAGCAGCCACGGGGTGCCCACGATGTTGCTCGTGTCCAGCACGCCCTGGGCCAGTACCGCCGGGATGCCCGCCAGCTTGCCCACGTTGCGCAGGACCTCGCCGTCCGGCAGGAAGACGCGGTTGCTGAAGTAGTGCGTGACGAGCCGGGCGAAGCAGAGCCGGTACGCCGGGTCCTCGAAGACGTCGTGCCGCGGCACGCCGGGCAGCATGGCGTCTTCCCAGGCGCACCAGTCTTCGGCCGCCTTGTGGTGGACCGTCGGGTCCGGGTCCATCAGCAGCCGGTGGTAGGCGGCGGACAGGTCGCCGTCCCGCTCGCTCTCCGGCACCCCGTCCCGGAACTTCGCGAAACCCTCCGGGAAGTACGCGCCCAGGCCCCGGATGAGCATCTCGATCTCGATGTGGCGGTCGGTCGCGAGGCCCATCAGGACGAGCTCGCTGACCCGGTCCGTGTGGCGCAGCGCGTAGACCAGGCTGAGCACCGAACCCCAGGAACCGCCGAACAGCAGCCACTTTTCGACGCCGAGGTGCTCGCGAAGCCGTTCGAAGTCCGCCACCAGGTGGTCGGTGGTGTTCGCGGAGAGGTCGGCGACGGGGTCGCCGGCGTACGGCGTGCTGCGCCCGCAGCCGCGCTGGTCGGCCAGCACGATGCGGTAGCGCGCCGGGTCGAAGAACCGCCGGACGTTCGCCGAGCAGCCGGAACCGGGCCCGCCGTGCACGACCAGCGCCGGCTTGCCGTCCGGGTTCCCGCAGGTCTCCCAGTAGATCTCGTGCCCGTCGCCGACGTCGAGCTTGCCGTGGTCGTACGGTTCGATCTCGGGGTACAGCATGGGTGCGTCCTTCCGCCCGGAATGCAACAGCGCTGTCACATTAGCCGGGGCGGGCAGTCGACGCCTCCCTTTTTCAGTTCAGGGTCTGGGCCAGCTCGTCCAGCGTCCCGGCCAGTTCCCGCGGGCCCGCCGGCCCGATGTGGATGACGGCGTCGTCGCCCGAGCCGGTCGTGTAGCTGAGGTAGCGGCCCCAGTCCGTGTCGGCGTAGTGCAGTGGCTGCTGCAGGCAGGTGTGGCGGCCGACGTCGTCGCGCCGCCCGACGTAGAGCTCGCCACTGCCCGAGACCGGCCGCTGCACGAGGCTGACGACGTCGGCGACCGCCGGGGCCAGCGGGTACGCCTCCTGGCCGCGGCGGGCGGCCTCGGCCAGGTCCGCGACCCGGACTGTGCGCGGGTGCCCGCCGCCGGGCCCGACCGGCGGCAGCTGCTCGACGAGGGACTCGCCGAGCCGGTTCCGGTCGATCTCCTGCACGCCGACGTGGGTACCGTCGGAGACGGCGATGATCGCCTGCAGTCCCTTCGCCGCGGCGAGCACGCCGTAGGTCTGCCCCTCGACGCCGACCCAGCCGTAGTACTCCCGCGCGGGCGCGACCAGCAGCGGGAGCCAGTCGAGGAAGTCCACGGTGACCCGCCCCCGAGCGTCGACGAGCCCGGCTTCGGCCAGCGCGGCGTCGATCCGCTTGCCCGCCTCGTCGCGCTCGTCGTCCGGCAGCCAGATCGGCTCCGGGCGCAGGGTGATGTGCAGCTGGCCCGCCTGTTCACGCTCGGCCAGCGCGGCCAACGCCTCGACCGGAACGTCCACCCGGCCTGTCGCCACGTCCACCCGCCTACTCGCCGATGACCGGCGGGCTGGTCCGCTGGTCGGTACCGAAGATCGCGTCCGGGTCCGCTTCGATCAGGAAGTCCGGCCGCTGGTGTTCATCATCTTCCTCACCCTCGCCGCGCCGGCCGCCGGGGCCCATCGGCCCCATCTGCCCGCCCCGCCCCCCGGCCGACCGCGCGGCGGCGGCCTCCGCGGCGGCGGCGTTGCCGAGCCCGCCCATGCCGGAGCCGCGCCCGCTGCCGAGCCCGCGCTCCCCCGCGGCACCGCTCCCCCCGCCGGTGCCACCGCTGCCGGCACCGCTGATCGGACGGCCGTTGGAGTCGAGCAGCCGGCTCCCGGCGTTGCCACTCGTCGGCCCGCGCCCCCCGGACGTCGGGTCGTTGCCGAAAGTGTTCGAGTAGTTCTGGCCGCCACCCCCGCCGGTGTTGGTGGGGTAGAAGTCGGTCCCCCCGGTCCCGGGCGGCGTACCACCGGGCCGTTCGGTCGTCTGCCCGGGCCGCGGCGTCGGCGTGCTCGGGCGGCCGGTACCGGTGGTGTGCGTGTCGTCCCCGGGGATGTCGGTGCCCCCGGGCCGGTCGGTCCCCCCGGGCCGGTCCGTGCCACCCGGCCGATCGGTCCCCCCGGGCCGGTCGGTACCGCCCGGCCGATCGGTGCCCCCGGTACGCCCGGGATCGACGCTCGTCGTCGAGGTGCGGCCGTCACCGCCGGGGTCGCCGCCCGGGCCTTCGGGGTACCACTTGTTCTTGTCGGTCGGCTCGACGATCCGGCCGGGCCCCTCCGGGGTGTTCACGGCGATGGCGGCACCGTCGGACTCGAGCACGCCGTAGTCGGTGGGCAGGATCGCCCGGGTGCTGCTGGTGGCGTTGCTGTACTGGTCCATGACGCGGACGTTGGTCTCGTTGGCCGCGTTGTACTTGGCCATGCCCTGCTGGTAGTTGTCGATGTCGTCCGCGGCCATGAACGGACCGGCGACGGGGATGGCGGCCTTGAGGCCGGTGGTCCAGGGGTTCGGCTTGTCCGGCTTGGGCGGGATCTCGACGACGGCGTTGCTGGAGTTGTCGAAGACGGCGGCCTGCGTGTCGACGGACGCCTTGGTGACGTCGAGCGGGGCGGCGGTCTCGGCGAAGGCCTGCTCGAGCGGGCCGGCGCCGGCGTTGGCGGCGTCGGCCGAGCTCCCGGTCCAGGCGCTCTTCATGCGGTCCTGCAGGGACTTGATGCCCTGCGCCCGGTCCATGTAGGCGTTGGAGAGGTTGGCGACCTCGTCGGCGGCGGTGCGCAGGCCGGTCGTGTTGCCCTGCCTGAAGTTGTCGTAGATCTGCTTGCCGTCCACCCGTCATGCCCCCTTGAGTGTGGTGATGATCGCGGCCGCCACCTGCTGGGCCGCGGCACAGGAATCATCGGCGCCTTCGTACCCCCCGGAGTGCACGGCGAGCACGAGGTCGTCGGCGATCCCGACGTCGAGACTGCAGTTGCCGATCGGCCGCCGGTCACGCTTGTCGACGTAGACCGCCGGGTAGCCCTCGACCTCGGGAGCGGGCTCCAGGAACGGGAACTGCCCGGTCTCGTGCGCCGTGTACAGCCCGGCCAAGCCGCCGGCACCCCGGTCGCGGTTGCCCGTGGCGATGATGACCACCATGCTCTGGCCCACGCCCCGGATCTGCCAGCCGCAGCTCGGCCCGGCCGCGCCGAGCCCCTCGTCTCGTTGCTGGGCCGTTCCCGGGTCCGTGAACTTCAGCGCGGACAGCGCCGAAGCCGGGACGATCGTGCAGGGCTCCGAGAGGTACTTCGACGGGTCCAGCGGGGTCGAAACCTTCGGGACGTCCGGGTTGGACGACGCACTGGACGACGGTGATCCACTCGGCACCGGCGTCGCCGTCCCCGGCTTCTCCGAGGTGCAACCGGCGAGTGTCAGCACGGACGCGACGGCGACAGCCGCGACGCGGATCTGCAGGCGCACCGTCACACCGTCCGGAACGGGTCGGACATCCCGTGGTCCGTCGCCACCGTCTTCGTCTGCGCTTCCTTGAGCTTCTTCACGTATTCCTGCACGTACTTCCGCATCGAGTCGTTCTGCGTCTGGAGCGCGGTGAGGGAATCCATGCTGGTGGACACGTACCCGCTGCTGACGACGTCCTTGCCGGGGGCTTCCATCGCGCCGATGATGATGTCGATCCGACGGGAGTCGTCGATGATCTTCACCAGCTCGTCTTCCCAGAGGCCGATCACCGAGGCGAGCTCCTCGGGGTCCATCTTGAACTGGCCACCCCCGCCGCCACCGCCGCCGTAGACACGGCCTCGCTCGCCCAGGATGTCGCCACCCCAAACCGCCTGGACCGCCTGCCCGGCTTCCCCGATGATCACGCCCAGCCCCTTCCCCTCAGTTCACCCACGGTGATGTGGCAAAGACTAGCCAACCGTCTCACTCCGTGTCAGCGAATCGCCGCAAGCTTCAGACGATGAGGGTGGTGATCCGGTTCCCCGCGCACTCCGGGTCACAGTACGTACGTACGGATTGCGAAACTCCGGTCCCCGGTGCCAGGATTTCAGGATGCCACGCGTAAGCCAGGATCACCTCGACGCACGCCGGCGCCAGATCCTCGACGGCTCCCGCGTCTGCTTCGCGCGCTACGGCTACGAAGGTGCCACAGTCCGGCGGCTGGAGGAAGCCACCGGGCTGTCGCGCGGGGCGATTTTCCACCACTTCCGCGACAAGGAGTCGCTCTTCCTCGCTCTAGCCGAGGACGATGCCGTCCGGATGGCCGACGTCGTCGCCGAGCAGGGGCTCGTGCAGGTGATGCGGGACCTGCTCGCCGGGGGTGATCACCCGGCCGACTGGCTCGGGACGCGGCTCGAAGTGAGCCGGCGGCTGCGGACCGATCCCGAATTCCGCGGGCGGTGGGCCGAGCGGTCCGAACAGCTCACCACCGCCACCCGGCTGCGGCTGCTGCGCCAGCGCGACGCCGGGAAGCTGCGCGACGACGTCGACGTCGACGTCCTCACCGCTTTCCTCGAGCTCGTCCTCGAAGGACTCGTATCCCACCTGGCCATGGGCCTGCCCGCCGCCGGCCTGGGTCCGGTGCTCGACCTCGTCGAGGAAACCGTGCGCCGGCACCGGCAGACGACGACATGAGCTGTCCGACACACCGGTATCGCCAGCGG
Source organism: Amycolatopsis solani (assembly GCF_033441515.1). Lineage (NCBI taxonomy): Bacteria > Bacillati > Actinomycetota > Actinomycetes > Pseudonocardiales > Pseudonocardiaceae > Amycolatopsis > Amycolatopsis solani. The sequence continues at coordinate 789,892 of NZ_JAWQJT010000002.1, read as the reverse complement.
GGACCGCGAAGGACACGTTAAGATTGTCCGCATATCCGCAGTACACGCCGATTTCTTGCTAGGAGTGACCGTTTCGTGCGCGCAGCGCAGTCACCCGGTGACAGTACCGGGCCGGGTGACCGACCCGGCTGTCCGATAGGTTCTCCCCCCGCCACCTGGGCGGGTGCGGAATGATCCAGATCCTCTTCGCCGTGCTCGGCGTCCTCCTCTTCGTCCTGCTGACGGTCGGCACCGGGCTCGCCGTCGCGGCCGAGTTCTCGCTGACCGCGCTGGAACGCAGCACGGTCGACGCCAACGTGCGCCAGGTCGGCGACCGCCGGGCCCTGACCGTCCAAAAAGCCCACCGGACGCTCTCGTTCCAGCTCTCCGGCGCCCAGGTCGCGATCACGCTCACCACGCTGATCACCGGTTACCTGGCCGAGCCGCTGATCGGCGAGCTCGTCCGGCCGCTGCTGATCGGCGTCGGGCTCCCGGAGGGGTTCGCCTCGGGGGCGTCGGTCGTGCTCGCCCTGGTCCTGGCCACCTCGCTGTCGATGATCCTCGGCGAAATGGTGCCGAAGAACCTCGCCATCGCCCGGCCGCTGCCGACCGCGCGCGCCGTCGCCGGTTACCACTCGCGGTTCTCGGCGCTGTTCCGCTGGCTCATCACGCTGATGAACAACAGCGCGAACTTCCTGGTCCGCAAGTTCGGCGTCGAGCCGCAGGAAGAGCTGCGGTCCGCGCGCTCGCCGCAGGAGCTGGGCTCGATCGTGCGCTCCAGCGCCGAGAGCGGCACGCTCGACACGTCGACCGCGGAGCTGCTGGACCGCTCGCTGCGGTTCGGCGAGCGCACCGCGGAGGAGCTCATGACGCCGCGGGTGCAGCTCGAATCGCTCAGCGTCGACGACAGCGTCGACGACCTCATCGAGCTCTCGCGCCGCACCGGTTTCTCGCGGTTCCCGGTGCACGCCGAGGACCTCGACGACGTCCGCGGCGCCGTGCACGTCAAGCAGGCCTTCGCCGTCTCGGCCGCGGACCGGTCGGCGGTGCCGATCGGCTCGGTGATGCGGCCGGTGCCGACTGTGCCGGAGTCCCTGCCCGGCGACGACCTGCTCAATCGGCTGCGTGATTCGCGCTTCCAGCTGGCGATCGTCGTCGACGAGTACGGCGGCACGGCCGGGCTGGTCACCCTGGAGGACGTCGTCGAGGAGATCATCGGCGACGTCCGCGACGAGCACGACGACCGCGAGGCGCCCGCGTCGCAGCAGGTCGGCAGCGACAGCTGGCTGGTGTCCGGCCAGCTGCGCCCGGACGAGGTCACCGACGTCACCGGGTTCCGGATGCCGGACGGCGATTACGAAACCATCGCCGGGCTGATCCTCGAGCGGCTGGGCAAGATCCCCGCCGAGGGTGACGCCACCGAAGTCGACGGCTGGCGGCTCACCGTCACCACCATGGACAAGCGGCGGATCGCCGAGGTCGAAGTGGCCCCGGTCCGCGTCCCCGCGGAAGCCCCGGTACCCGAGGTGGTCTCGTGAGCGACTGGCTGAACATCGCCCTCGTCGTGGTCCTGCTGCTGGCCAACGCCTTCTTCGTCGGCGCGGAGTTCACGCTGATCTCGTCGCGGCGGGACAGGCTCGAGGCGCTCCTGGAGCAGGGCAAGACACGCGCGAAGATCGTCATCAACGCGAGCAAGCACGTCTCGCTCATGCTCGCCGGCGCGCAGCTGGGCATCACCATCTGCTCGCTGCTGCTCGGCCGGCTCGGCGAGCCCGCGATCGCGCACCGGCTGTCGGCGTTCTTCGACCTGCTGGGCCTGCCCGAGGCCCTGCTGCACGCGGTCTCGTTCGCCATCGCGCTGGCGTTCATCACCGTGCTGCACGTGCTGATCGGCGAGATGGTGCCGAAGAACCTCGCCATCGCCGAGCCCGAGCGGCTCGCGCTGTGGCTGGTCCCGGTGCACGTCGCCTGGGTGAAGGTGGCCAACCCGTTCATCTGGCTGCTGAACTTCGTCGCGAACTCGCTGCTGCGCGCGGTGAAGGTCGAGCCGAAGGACGAGCTGGAGACGGCCTACACCTCCGACGAGCTGGCCGAGCTGCTCAGCGAGTCGCGCCGGGAGGGGCTGCTCGACCAGTCCGAGCACCGGCGGCTCGCGCAGACGCTGTCTTCGGTGCAGAAGACGGTCGCGGACGTGCTGGTGCCCACCGCGGAGCTGACGACGCTGCCGTGCGCGCCGACGCTCGGCGACGTCGAGCTGGCGGTGTCCTCGACCGGCTTCTCGCGGTTCCCGGTCTGCACCGACGACGGGCGCCTGACCGGCTACATCCACGTCAAGGACGTCCTCGACCTGGCCGGGCAGGACCCGGCGACGCTCGTGCCGCCCGGCAAGACGCGCCAGCTCACCGAGCTGCGCGCCGACGCCCGCCTCGACGTCGCCCTGTCCGCGATGCGCAAGGAAGGCAGCCACCTGGCGCGGGCCCTCGACACGAGCGGCAGCGCCGTCGGCGTCGTCGCGCTCGAGGACCTGGTGGAGGAGTACGTCGGCACGGTCCGCGACGGCACGCACGTGGGCGCATGACCGAAGTACTCGCCGAGCCGGACTGGCTGGCCCGGGAGGCGGCGCACACCGAGCGGATGCGGCGGTGGACCGACCCGCATCAGGAGCGCCGATCGCGCGGCGAAAAGCACCCGGTGCTGGACTTCCTGTTCACGTACTACTCGTACCGGCCGTCCCACCTGGAGCGGTGGCAGCCCGGGCCCGGCGTCGCGCTCGCCGGGCCCGCGGCGGCGCGCTTCCTGGACCGCAAGGGCTACGTCTCGACGCCCGACGGCGTCGTGCTCGACCCCGCGGGGTTCACCCCGGGCAAGGCCAAGACGGCGGAGTTCGTCCTGGGCCTGCTGACCGCGACGGCGTCCCGCGCGCCCCGGCTGAGCTGCTTCGGCCTGCACGAGTGGGCGATGGTCTACCGCGAGCCCGCCGACTCGGTGCGGCACGACCAGGTACCGCTGCGGCTGGGTTCGGCGGGCACCGACGCCGTCGTGGAGTCGCTGGACATCCGCTGCGGGCACTTCGACGCGTTTCGCTTCTTCACCGCCCCCGCGCGGCCGCGCAACGAGCTGACGCCGTCGAGGGAGACGCAGGTCTCCTTGGAACAGCCCGGGTGCCTGCACGCGAACATGGACCTGTTCAAGTGGGCGTACAAGCTGGACCCGTTCGTGCCGGCCGAGCTGGTGGCGGACTGCTTCGAGCTGGCGGCGGACATTCGCGCGCTCGACATGCGCGCGAGCCCGTACGACCTGGCCGCGCTCGGCTACCCGCCGGTGCGCGTAGAGACGGCCGAGGGACGGGCCGAATACGCCCGCGCACAAGCCTCGTTCGCCCGCCGGGCGGCGCCGGTGCGTCATCGCCTGATTGCGCATTGCCATCGCCTGGTCAGGGGAGCACCCTGAGGCGCGCGCAACTGTCAGTCAGATTATTCTCTCGCCGATACTCACCTGTTAGGGTGATAACGGTTTGGTTGCATCGCAGCGCGTGCTTGTCATGCGCTCACCCCCGAAAGGATGACGATGGGGCGACACTACCGGGACGAGGAGCCGGTGCCGCACCCTCAGGACCGCACTTCGCGCCCGGGGACCCCCGGCGGCGAGGCCTCCGGTTCCCACCCGGTCGAGGGCCGCAGCGAGGCTTCGGGCGCCTTCCGGACGCCGAAGCGCAGCTCCATCTCGGAGGCGTTCGGGATCGCCGGGCGCCCCACCGGTTCGCCGCGCGCTCCTCGTGGCGAGGCTTCCGGTTCGTACCCCGTCGCGGGCCGCGGTGAGGCCAGCGGCGCGTACCCGGCTGTGGGCCGTGGCGAGCGCTCCGGTTCGTACCCGGTCGCCGGGCGTGGTGAGGCTTCCGGCTCGTACCCCGTCGCTGGCCGTGGCGAAGCTTCCGGCTCGCACCCCGTCGCCGGCCGGGGTGAAGCTTCCGGCTCGCACCCCGCTGCCGGGCGTGGCGAGGCCAGCGGCGCTTACCCGGCCGTGGGCCGTGGCGAGCGCTCCGGTTCGTACCCGGTCGCCGGGCGTGGTGAGGCTTCCGGCTCGCACCCCGTTGCGGGACGCGGCGAAGCTAGCGGTGCATACCCCGCCGGGCGCTCCGGCGCGCAGCCGACCACCGACCGCGGCGAAACCTCCGGCTCCCACCCCGCCGCCGGGCGTGGTGAAGCCAGCGGCGCCTACCCCGCTGTGAACCGTCGCGGACGCTCCGGCGCGCAGCCGAACGCCGCCACCGGTGCGCACCCCGCCGCCGGGCGCGAGGAGCCCTCCGTCTCGCGGCGCGGGGAAGCCTCCGGCAACTACCCGATCACCGCCCGGCGCGAACCGCCCTCCCGCCGCGGTGAAGCCTCCGGTGCCTACCCGGCCGCGAACAAGACCAAGTCCGCCGCCCCCCGCGCCAACCGGCGGGCCGAAAGCGCCGCCGAGCGCACCGAGGTCATCACCCGGCCCGACGAAGGCGACTACCCCGCCGCCGAGGCGAGCGACTCCTCCCGGACCCTCACCCGGACCGAGAGCACCCGCGCCAAGCGGCGCACCGACACCACCGAGACCGGCGAAAACACCGCCCCGCCCCGCCGCAGCGAGAGCACCGGCTCGCACCGGACCGTCGGTAAAGGCGACGCCACCGGCTCGCACCGGATCGTCGGCAAGAAGGCTCCGCGCCGCCGGATCGCCACCTGGCCGATCGCCTGCCTCGTGCTCGCCGCCCTCATCGGGCTCGGCATCGTCGGGTGGAACTGGGCCGACAGCGAGCTCAACAACCGCGCCGAGGCGCAGGCCGCCAGCTGCTCCGGTGGTACTTCGCACATGCGGGTCGTCGTCACGCCGAGCGTGCAGAAGCCGCTGACCGCCGCGGCCGAGCGGTGGAACCAGGCCGCCACCGTCGTGCACGGGCAGTGCGTGCACGTGATGATCGAGGCCAAGCCGTCGTCGCAGGTCCTCGACGCGCTGGTGGGACGGGCCAACCTGGACTCCATCGGCGGGCTCCCGGCCGCCTGGCTGCCCGAGTCGTCGTACTGGGTGAGCGAGCTGACCACCAAGAAGCCCGAGATGATCGGCTCCGCCGCGCAGTCCGTGGCCAACGCCCGCTCCGCGGACTACCCGTTCATCGGCCTCTCCGGCCAGGGCGTCGACGACACCCTGCTGCGCGCCGCCCAGACGTTCCGCGAGTACCTCGAGCAGCCCGCCCAGCAGGCCGACTTCGCCGCCGCCGGGATCAAGTCGACCTAGACGCGCGTGCCGTTGTCGAGTTCGGCGACCACGTCGACGTCGTCGTCGGCGAGCTCGAAGTCGAAGATCCCGAACTGCTCGCGGGTGCGGGTGGTGGTGGCCGACGCCGCCACCGCGACCGTGCCGGCCTGCAGGTGCCACCGGAGCACGATCTGGGCCGGCGTCTTGCCGTACTTCGCCGCGAGCGCGGTGACCGTCTCGTCGGCCAGCAGCCCCGCGTTCGCGGCCGGGCTCGACGCGGCAGTGACGATGCCCCGCTCGGCGTGGAACTCGCGCAGCGGCACCTGCTGCAGCCACGGGTGCAGCTCGACCTGGTTGACGGCGGGGACCGACCCGGTCGCGTCGATCAGCCGGCGCAGTTCGGCGACGCCGAAGCCGGCCACGCCGAGCGACCGGACGCGCCCGTCGGCGCGCAAGCGGCTCAGCGCGCGCCAGGTGTCGGGGAACGCGCCCTTCGTGCCGTCCAGGAGGCACAGGTCCACCTGCTCGAGCTGCAGCGCGGCCAGTGCCTGGTCGGCGGCGCGGCGGGCGGCGTCGTAGCCCTGGGCGGGCACCTTGAAGCTGACGAACAGTTCTTCGCGGGGCACGTCCGCACCGGCGAGGGCCGCGCCGACGGCCTCCTCGGTGCCGGGCGTGGTGTCGATGCCGCGGTAGCCGGTGTCGAGGGCGATGCGGACGGCCCGGCCGGTTTCGGCCGCGGACAGCCCCGCGACGCCGAACAGCAGCTGGGGGATGCGGACTCCGTCGGACAGGGCGAGCGAAGGCGGGACGGCCATCAACCGGTGATCCTCACTTCGGAAGCTGCGCGGGTACCGCCCATCATCCCACCGTCGCGGCCCGCTCGCGCAGATGTGCCGCCGTCGCCGGGTCGGCCGGGTAGAACGACTCGATCACCAGTTCCGCCACGGTGACGTCCAGCGGGGTGCCGAACGTGGCGACCGTGCTGAAGAACGTCAGGTCGGTGCCCTCGTGGCGGAACTTCAGCGGCACGAAGATGTCACCCGGTCCAGGGACCTCCACCTCGGGCACCGGCTGGTCGCAGGGGTACCCGCGCAGCTCGTCGAGGAGGTCGGCGAGCCCGGCGTCCGCGGTCTGCCCGACCTGGCGGCGCAGCCGGCCCAGCAGGTGCGCGCGCCACTCCCCCAGGTTCAGGATGTGCGGCGCCATGCCTTCGGGGTGCAGGGTCGCGCGCAGCACGTTGGTGGTCAGCTCCGGCGCGATCCCGGCGACGAAGAGCCCGATGCTCGCGTTGGCGTCGACGAGGTCCCAGTTCCGGTCGACGACGGCGGCCGGGTACGGCTCGTGCCCGGCGAGCAGCTGCCGGACGGCCTGGCGCACGGCGTCCAGCTCCGGGTCCCCCAAGGCGTTCTCGGTGTAGGCGGGCGCGTACCCGGCGGCGAGGAGCAGCCGGTTGCGCTCCCGGAGCGGAACCTCGAGGTGCTCCCCGAGCCGCAGCACCATGTCCCGGCTCGGTTTGGACCGGCCGGTTTCCACGAAGCTCAGGTGGCGGGTGGAAACGTCCGCCGAGATCGCCAGGTCGAGCTGGCTGATCCGCCGCCGGTCCCGCCATTCCCGCAGCAGCTCACCCACCGGCCGCTGCCGCGCGGCCGCCTGCACCGTAGTCGTCACGGAGGCGACGCTACGGCGAGCGTGGGGCGGCTGCCATTACTTCGGGGGTAATGGCAGCCGCGCGCCCGGACGGCACCAGCCGACGAGCCGGTCCATCAGGTCGAGGACCTCGTCTTCGGCCGGATCATCGGTTCCCTCCGGCGCCGCCGCGTCGATGGCGTCACGGGCGCCGTAGCAGGCCCGCATCAGGCCGGCGGGCGTCACGCCCCGCTCGAACCCGGCGGTGGCCAGCTCTTCCAGCGCGTACCACGGCTCGTCGGACCGCGCGGCCGCGACCACCGCGCGCACCAGTTCCGGGTCGGCCCCCGCCGAGCTCGTGACCGCGTTCGGATCTTCTTCCACGCGGCAAGTCTGGCGAACCCGGGAGCGCCGCCGCCACCGCATTACCTGCCGCGTAATCGACGCGCCGCCGTCGCGCCGCCAGAGTGGGTCTCAGCACAGGACGACGGAACCCGTTGTCCCCCAACCGAAGGAGAAAGCCATGAACGACGTCCGCGGCCTCGTCGAGCAGTACATCGCCGTCTGGAACGAGACCGATGGGGACAAGCGCCGCGCGCTCATCGCCGACGTCTTCGCCGGCGACGCCGGCTACACCGATCCGCTCGGTGCCGTCGCCGGGCACGACGGGATCGACCAGTTCGTCGGCGGGGCGCAGCAGCAGTTCGCCGGGCTCACCTTCAGCCTGCCCGCGGCGCCCGACGCGCACCACGACCTCGCGCGGTTCCAGTGGCACCTCGGCACGCCCGGGGCCGAGCCGGTCGCCATCGGGTTCGACGTCGTCGAACTCCGGGACGGGAAGATCGCCGCGGTGCACGGCTTCCTCGACAAGATGCCCGGGTGAAAAGCGCGTGCGGGCTCCCGGGCAGGGGAGCCCGCACGCCACTCGCTACCCCTTCAGCGCGCCCCGCCAGCGCACGGTCGGGCGCAGCTTCTCCGGGTTCACCCGGTGCTTGTTGGCGCCGACGATGTCGAACATCGACTCGATCAGCGTGTCCGACAGCAGGTGCGGCTCCAGCCCCAGCTCGACCAGCCCGGTGTGCTTGACGTTGTAGTAGTGCTCCAGCGCCTCGGTGCGGGGGTTCTCCAGGTGCTCGATCTGCACCGGGCCGGGGAACCGGTCGGCGACGAGGTCGGCGATCGCGGCCACCGACAGGCTCTCCGTCATCTGGTTGAACACCCGGAATTCGCCGGGCGAAGCAGGGTTTTCCACGGCCAGGCGGATGCACTCGACGGTGTCGCGGATGTCGATCAGGCCGCGGGTCTGCGCACCCTTGCCGTACACGGTCAGCGGCTGGCCCAGCACGGCCTGGATGACGAACCGGTTCAGCACCGTGCCGAACACCGCGTCGTAGTCGAACCGGGTGGCCAGCCGCGCGTCCAGCGCGGTCTGCGGCGTCTGCTGGCCGTACACGACGCCCTGGTTGAGGTCCGTGGCCCGCAGCCCCCAGGCGCGGCACGTGAATTCGATGTTGTGCGAATCGTGCACCTTGGTCAGGTGGTAGAACGATCCCGGCCGTTTCGGGAACAGCACGCGGTCCTTGCGCCCGTTGTGCTCGAGGTCGAGCCAGCCTTCTTCGATGTCGATGTTCGGCGTGCCGTATTCGCCCATCGTCCCCAGTTTGACGAGGTGGATGGCGGGGTCGATCTCCGCGATCGCGTAGAGCAGGTTCAGCGTCCCGACGACATTGTTGTGCTGCGTGTACGTCGCGTGTTCGCGGTCGATCATGGAATACGGCGCCGACCGCTGCTCGGCGTAGTGGACGATGGCGTCGGGTGCGAACTCGCGCACCGCGCCGAACAGGAACTCCGCGTCCAGCAGGTCGCCTTCGTAGTTCGCGATCTCGCGTCCGGAGACTTCGTGCCAGGCCGCGATCCGGTCTTTCAGCGATTCGATCGGGACCAGGCTTTCGACGCCGAGTTCGTCGTCGTAGCCGCGGCGGGCGAAATTGTCGAGAACGGCCACCTCGTGGCCTTTGTCCGATAAGTGCAGCGCGGTCGGCCAGCCCAGATATCCGTCACCGCCGAGAACCAGCACCCGCATTGTGCCGCCTTTCCTGCTCGTTCAAGAACCCGACGCTAGCGATCAGGTGCTGATGAAGACCTGGCAATGAGCTGTGAATCTCCTATGCGTGCGGGGGCCGGACGGCGGCGCGGCCGGCCCGCGGGGAGGATGGGGACATGACGACCGTAACCAACGGCGTGCGGCCCCGCACAACGGAGAAGACCCGCCGCCGCGGCTGGGCCCGCCTGGCCCGCGCCGCCGCGACGTCGGTCGCCGCCACGGTGCTGAGCCAGGTCGTCCTGCTGACCGTCCTCGCCACCGGAGGGGCCGCCGCGCTCGCCGGCACGCTGGCCTGGGCCGCCGGCGCGGTGCTGAACTTCCTGGTCACCCGCCGCTGGGTGTGGGGCCGCACCGGGCGGCCGCGCGTCCGCCGTGAGCTGCTGCCCTACCTGGCGGTCATCGGTCTCGGCGGGCTCGCCTCGATCGGACTGACGACGCTGGCCGGTTCACTGCTGGCGCGGGCGGACCTGCCGCACTTCTGGTGGGTCGTGCTCGTCGACGGCGCGTACACCGGCAGTTACGCGCTGGTGTTCGTCCTCAAGTTCACGCTGCTCGACCGGGTCGTTTTCGGCCGCGGCGCAGCACGTACCCCCGCCACCACGTCCCCGTCATGACGCGGGCGTAGTTCGCGCCGTAGACGAGGCTGCCGCCCTTCTTGCTCTTGCCCGCCTTGCGCAGCCGCATGCTCATCGGCAGCTCACGCACCCTCGCGCCGCGCGCGGTCACGCCGAGCAGCAGCTCCGAGGACTGGTACTGCGGTTCGTTGAGCGGCACCGAGCAGGCCAGCTCGGCCCGCATCGCGCGGAAGCCGAACGACGTGTCGGTGATCCGCCGCGCGGTCAGCACCGACGCCAGCGCGGCGAACACCCGCACGCCGAGCCACCGGACGCGGCTGTCGGCCTCCTCGTGCCCGAGCCGCCGGGACCCGGTGACGAAGTCCGCGGTGCCCTCGACGACCGGGCTGACCAGCGCTTCCAGTTCGCTGTTGTCGTACTGGCCGTCGGCGTCGGTCGTGACGACGTACTCGGCACCCGCCTCCGCCGCGAGGTGGTAGCCCAGGCGCAGGGCCGCGCCCTGGCCGCGGTTGCGCGGCGCCACGCACACGTACGCGCCGTGCGCCTCGGCGATCGCGGCCGTGTCGTCGGTCCCGCCGTCGACGACGACGAGGACGTCCACCGGCATCCCGAGGCACCGGTCCGGCATCTTCTCCAGGACCTCGCCGATCCCGCCGGCCTCGTGGTAGGCGGCGATGACGACGGTCAGCGGCGCGAACGAAACGTCCGGGTGGCGGCCGCGGAAGTCGGCCAGGGCGACGGAATCGACGTCGTCGGGGAAGGCCGCGAGGCGCTTCCGGCTCGCCGAAGTCAGCGTCGTGAAGCCGAGCGTGCCGGCCACCGGGAACAGCACGAGCGCCGGGATCTGGTAGCGCCACGAGAACTGGAACACCGCCGAGGCGAAGAGCAGGACCAGACCGCTCGACGCCGCCAGGAGCGCGCCCGCCCGCGCCCGGTCCAGCGGCTTCTTGCGCCGGAAGACCGTCAGCAGCCCGAGCAGTGCGGCCAGGCCGAGCACTCCGCCGGAGACGTAGCCGCCGCCCAGCTGGTAGTCGCGCAGGATCTTCGCCACCGGTTGGTCGACGCTCGCCACGACGCCGTCGTTCTGCCGCGTGACCAGGTCGATGAGCGACTGGTCGGCCCACTGCGGGTAGGACAGCTGGAACTGCCACCGGTCGAGCGGCACGTCGGTCGGATCCTGCTCGCGGCTCCAGGCGAAGCTCTTGGCGAAGTCGTCCAGGATCGCAGCGGCGACGTCGCCGGGCTGCTCCTTCAGGACGTCGACGGCGAATGCGTGGGCCAGCGCGGCCTTGTCGGCGCCGGGCGGCAGCGGGCCGGGCCAGTTCGGGTCGAGGTCGGCGTGCGTGTAGTTGTCCACCAGCCGGGTCTCGCGCGGCTCGGCCGGGCAGAACACCCGCAGTTCAGCTGAAACGTCGAGACTCGTGCAGTCGGCGACGGCGGCGGTGCGGCCGTAGAGCATGTTCCCCGACGGCCCGGTCAGCCCCCACTTCCCGGTCTCCGAGTGCACCCGCGCCGAGTACGGCACGAGGACGGCGAGCAGGCCGAGCAGCCCGGCACCGGCCCGGCGCCAGCCCGCCCAGTGCCGCCACGCTCCCCCGGCCACGACGAGGAACACCAGCAGCGGCAGGGCAAGGGAGACGCCGATCAGCCGGGTCAGCACGCCGAAGCCGAGCAGCAACCCCGCGACGCCGGCGCGTTTCCAGCCCGGCGTACCCCAGCCGAGCAGCAGCCACAGGAGCCCGAGGAGCACCGCCTCGAACGTCACCTCGGACATGATGTTCTGTTCGATCTGCAGCTGGTAGGCGTCGAACAGCAGCGGCACCGCGGCGAGCGCGGCGACCCACGGGCGGCCGCCGAGCCGCCGCACGAGCGCGTACAAGCCGATCGCGATCAGGATTCCGCCGGCGTGCTGGACCGCCGCCACCCACGCCAGGCCGCCGACCGCGAGGAGCGGCCGCAGCACCAGGTCGTAGCCGATCGGGTCGAGCTGGTCGGCGCGCAGCGCGTGCAGGTTGTCGAGGTAGCGGAACGAATCGATGTACAGCAGCGCCGGCCGGTAGGCGAGCCAGGTCAGCACCCGGAGCGTGATCGCCGGGACGAGGAGCAGGAGGAGCAGCCAGTGGCGCCGGAGGAACGCCGTCACGGTGTCGCGTTCGGACGGTCGAGACCCGAGAAGTACTTCCACGCCGTGGCCAAGCCGTCGACCAGCGAGACCGACGGCTGGTAGCCGATCGTCGCGGCGCTGGCCGAGACGTCGACGACCACCGCGGGCATCTCCCCCGCCGGCGCGTCGACGTGCTCGACGGGCAGCTCGGCACCGGTCACTTCGCGCACGGCCTCGACCATCTCCAGCACGGACACCGAGCGCCCGGCACCGACGATCGCCCGGCCGGAGTAGCCGCTGTCGAAAGCCGACAGGATCGCGCCGACGACGTCGTCGACGTGCACGAGGTCGCGGCGCTGCCGGCCGTCGCCGTAGACCTTGACGCCGGTGCCGGACAGCGCGGCCCGCATCATGCGCGGCACGAAACTGTCCTTGTGGGACATTCCCGGACCGTAGACGTTGGTGAACCGCAACGCACACGTCGTCATGCCGTACGCGCCGGCGTAGCCCGAAAGCAGCATCTCGCACGCCGCTTTGGTGGCACCGTAAGGAGTCAGCGGCCGCAGCGGCAGGTCCGGCGTGATCGTCGCGGTGCCGACGTCGCCGATCACGGCGTTGGTGGAGGCGAGCAGGAACTTCGGCACCTCCCGGCGGCGGGCGAGTTCGAGCAGTTCCTGGGTGACGAGAACGTTGTCGGCGAAGGTGTCTTCGGGCAGCTCCACCGACTTCAGCACGGACGTCAGCGCGGCCAGGTGCACGATCCCGGCGGTCTCCGCCGTCACGGCCTCTTCGCGGACGGCGGCCTCGCGCAGGTCGCCGGTCACCACGCGGACGCCGTCGAGGTCTTCGGGGAACGGCACCCGGTCCACGACGGTGACCGGGACGCCCCGGGCGCGGAAGGCGCGCACGACGGCCCGGCCGATGAAGCCGCTGCCGCCGGTCACGACCACGGACGTCCGACCGGAACCGTGCGCACTCGCCATGGCGGTCAACCTACCTCCCGTTCCTGTGCTCACGCCGTGGACCCGAGTACGCAGAAGTGCGTATGGCCGCTTCCCCGGCCGGGTTGGTGTCCTTGAGCGGTCACAGCAATGGGGAGGAAGGCACACCATGAAACGACTCTTCACCGTTCCGGCACTGCTCCTGGCTTCGCTCGCGGGAGCCTTGACCGTGTCGGCCGCGCCCGCGCAGGCGGCGACCACCGACGTCGGCGTCATCCCGGCGAGCCGGTCGTGCCCGGTCGGGACCGAGGCGATCGTGATCCGGATGGACGACGAGGACTCCGGCAACGCCAACTCGCGCGGTGGGTTCATCGGGGCGGTCAGCAGCACCAGCAACACGGAGATGTTCTTCTGCCGGGTCAACGGCACCGCGTTCCGCGGCGTCACGCAGTCCGGCTCGTTCCGGCCCTACGCGGTGCTGAAGCTGGGCGCGAACTGCCCGAACGGCTCGCAGGAGTTCTCGCGCCGGTTCGACAACGAGGACGACAGCAACAACAACTCGTTCTCGGGCAACATCTTCCCGAACGTGAGCGACAGCAACACGCTGCTGCGGTTCTGCCTGTTCGCGCCGGGGGTGGCCACGACGACGGCGTTCCCGAACGTCGGCTTCAGCTACCTCGTGTTCTCCGGGGTCGACTCGTCGGGCTTCTTCCACACCGATGACGAAGACGACAGCAACAACAACTCCTACAGCGCGCCCGCCGGGGTCAGCAGCATCGCGCAGTCGATGGTGAGCGCCGGTTCGAACACCACGCTGAACGTCCGGATCGCCCGGTAACGTCCGGTTCGTATCTCCCTCGGCACGTCCGGGTCTTTCTTGACCGGACGAGCCGAGGGGGATCACGGGTGAGCAGTGAAGTGACGGCGCGGTGCCTGCACCGCGCCCTCGAAGTGGTGCGCGAGCTGAAGGCGGCGGGGCCGGGTGAGGGCCTGGCGGCGCTGGGCCGCCTGGTCGGCTGCGACGTCGTCTCGTGCACGAGCACCGAGCACACGACCCGGCGCCTGATCGGCACGGTCACCGACCGGCCGGAGCACAACCTGATGCGTCACCCGGGGTTCCGCGCGCAGGCGCACCAGCACCCGGGGTTCGCGGCCTACCGCTCCGGAACGCTGCGGCTGGGCACGGCGGCCGCGTTGACCGACCTCGCCGACCTGCGGACGCTGCGCGGGCTGCCGTTCTACACCGACTTCTACCGCCCGCGCGGAACGGTCGACCAACTCCTCTGCGTGGTCCAGGTCGACGACCGCCACGGGCGCGTCCTGACGCTCAGCCGGTCCCGGCCCGGGTTCTCCGCCCGCGACCACGACCTGGTCGAACTGCTCACGCCCCACCTGGCCCAGGCGTTCGCCCGCCACGAGCGACCGGCGGTCCGGCCGCTCGCGGGCACGGCCCCGGCGCTGACCGCCCGCGAGCTGGAGGTGGCGCGGCTGGTCGCCCGGGCCGCGACGGACCGCGAGATCGCCCGCCGGCTCGGGATCAGCCCGCGGACGGTCCAGAAGCACCTGCAGCAGATCTACCGCAAGCTCGGGCTCGCCAGCCGCACCGAATTGCTGGTCCACCTGGCGACTCCGTGAATGCCACCTTCACGGCCTCACGTCCAGGGCTCCGGCGCACAGGCCGGTCCCGCGCCGGTCGAGGCGTCCTGAAGGGGACTTTCCTGTCATGTGACGACAGGAACGTCCCCTTCAGGGCGGCGGGACCCGCCGGGGTCGTGACCCTCAGGCGAAGGCTTCCGGGGGCGGGCAGGAACAGACCAGGTTCCGGTCGCCGGCCGCGCCGTCGATGCGGCGGACCGGGGGCCAGATCTTCGCCGCGGTGCGCCCGGCGGGGAACACCGCCGTCTCGCGGGGGTACGGGCGGTTCCAGTCGCCGGCCACGCAGGCCGCCGTGTGCGGGGCCAGGCGCAGCGGGGACTGCTCCAGCGGCCACTCGCCCGACGCCACCCGGTCGATCTCGGCGCGGATCGCGATCATCGCCGCGCAGAAGCGGTCCAGCTCGGCCAGGTCCTCGCTCTCCGTCGGCTCGACCATCAGCGTGCCCGCGACCGGGAACGACATCGTCGGCGCGTGCAGCCCGTAGTCCGCGAGCCGCTTCGCCACGTCGTCCACGGTCACACCCGTGGCCTTCGTCAGCGGCCGCAGGTCGAGGATGCACTCGTGCGCCACGAAACCCGAACGGCCCGCGTACAGCACCGGGTAGTGCTCGCCGAGGCGCCGGGCGATGTAGTTGGCGTTGGCCACCGCCACCAGCGTCGCGCGCCGCAGGCCTTCGGCGCCCATCATCCGGATGTACGCCCACGAGATCGGCAGGATCGACGCGCTCCCCCACGGCGCCGCGCTGACCGGGCCGACACCCGTCGCCGGGCCGGCCGCCGGCTGCAGCGGGTGGTTGGGCAGGAACGGCGCCAGGTGCGCGCGGACCCCGATCGGCCCGACGCCGGGACCGCCGCCCCCGTGCGGGACGCAGAAGGTCTTGTGCAGGTTGAGGTGCGAGACGTCGGCGCCGAACCGGCCGTACTGGGCGACGCCGATCAGCGCGTTGAGGTTGGCGCCGTCGACGTACACCTGGCCGCCCGCGTCGTGCACCGCCGCGCACACCTCGCCGACGGTGTCCTCGTACACCCCGTGCGTCGACGGGTAGGTCAGCATGATCGCGGCCAGGTCGTCGCGGTGCTCGTCCACAGTGGACTTGAGGTGCGCGAGGTCGATGTTCCCGTCGCCATCGCAGCGGACGACGACCACCCGCAGGCCCGCCATCACCGCGCTCGCCGCGTTCGTGCCGTGCGCGCTGGCCGGGATCAGGCAGACGTCCCGCGCGTCCTCGCCGCGCCACCGGTGGTACGCGCGGATCGCGAGCAGGCCCGCGAACTCGCCCTGGCTCCCCGCGTTGGGTTGCAGGGAAACCGTGTCGTAGCCGGTGATCCGGGCGAGCCAGGCGCTCAGGTCGGCCACGACTTCGAGGAGGCCGGCGGCGTCTTCCGCGGGCGCGAACGGGTGCAGCCCGGCGAACTCCGGCCACGTGACCGGCTCCATCTCCGCGGTGGCGTTGAGCTTCATCGTGCACGAGCCGAGCGGGATCATGCCGCGGTCGAGGGCGTAGTCCTGATCGGACAGCCGGCGCAGGTACCGCAGCATCGCGGTCTCGGACCGGTGTTCGTGGAACACCGGGTGCGTGAGGAACTCGCTCGTGCGCCGCAGCGGGGCCGGGAGCGCGTCGGCCGTGTCCGCGTCCAGGCCGTCCACATCGGACACCGAAACCCCGAACGCCTTCCACACGAAGGAAAGCCGTTCCCGGGTGGTCGTCTCGTCGCAGGCGGCGCCGACGTGGTCGTCGTCGATCCGGCGCAGGGACACGCCCAGGTCGCGGGCCGCCGCGACGACCGTGTCCGCCCGGCCCGGCACCGCCGCGGTCACGGTGTCGAAGAACTCGCCGTGCACGACTTCGACGCCGCCTTCGGCCAGGCCGGCGGCGAGCACGGTGGCCATCCGGTGGGCCCGCAGCGCGATCGCGCGCAGGCCGTCGGGCCCGTGGTACACGGCGTACATCGACGCCATCACCGCCAGCAGGACCTGCGCGGTGCAGATGTTCGAGGTCGCCTTCTCGCGGCGGATGTGCTGCTCGCGCGTCTGCAGCGCGAGCCGGTACGCGGGCGCGCCGTCGGCGTCCTTCGCCACGCCGACCAGGCGCCCGGGCAGCTGCCGCTCGAGGCCCTTCCGCACCGCGAGGTAGGCGGCGTGCGGGCCGCCGAAGCCGAGCGGAACGCCGAACCGCTGCGTCGACCCGACCGCGACGTCGGCGCCGAGCTCGCCGGGCGGCCGCAGCAACGTCAAGGCGAGGGGGTCAGCGGCGACGACCACCGCCGCGCCGTGCTTCTTGGCTTCCGCGATGGTCAGGTCGAGCTCGTGCACGGCGCCGGACGCGCCCGGGTAGGCCAGCAGCACGCCGAAGAAGTCCCCGCCGAGTCCCAGCCCGGTGAGCCCCTGGGACAGGTCTTCCACGACCAGCTCGATCCCGAGCGGCTCGGCTCGCGTCCGCAGCACGGCGAGGGTCTGGGGCAGGGTGTCCCGGTCGGCGACGAACCGGTTCGACGCCGATTTCCCGGCCCGCCGCACGAGCGTCATCGCTTCGGCGGCCGCGGTGGCTTCGTCGAGGAGGGAGGCGTTCGCGACCGGCAGCGCGGTCAAGTCCGCGATCATGGTCTGGAAGTTGAGCAGCGCTTCGAGCCGCCCTTGGGAAATTTCCGGCTGGTAGGGCGTGTAGGCGGTGTACCAGGCCGGGTTCTCGAGCACGTTCCGCCGGATCACCGGCGGGGTCACGGTGTCGTGGTAGCCGAGCCCGATCATCGCGGCGGTCGGCCGGTTCCGGGCAGCCAGCGCGCGCAACTCGGCCAGCGCCTGGGCTTCGGAAGCCGCGGGCGGCAGGACGAGCGGCTCGGCGGAATCGCGCAGCGACGCGGGAACGGCGTGCTCGGCGAGTTCGTCGAGGGATGCGACCCCGATGACGTCGAGGATCTTGCGCAGCTGGTCCGGACCAGGCCCGATGTGCCGCTCGTCGAACGGGATCCCCTGCTCCAGCGAGGCGAGTGACGGATTCACGAAGGCCTCCTGGGGACAGCGGGGCTGGGCCGGGACCACAGTGTCCTGGCCTCCCCACTCTGTCCGTACCCATTTCTGGGCGCCTGAGAGTTTCGCCCGCGTGGTTGAACCGGGCTTGCACCGTCGGCGGGGCCATCAGGCTGTGTCCTGACGACCCGCTTTCCAGAGGCGTCTCATCCGCGCGGTCCAGGGTGCCTGAGAGGTTCCGGGGAGGACTTGCTCCTTCGGCGCCGAGCTCAAGGTGTGGCTCGGACTCTCCCGCGCGGGTTCGTCGACCGCACGAGTAACCTTACTCCGTCCGCCGCAGCGGTGATCACCCGGTCTTGCGTGCGTTGCGGCGCTGGGTGAGCTCGTCCGGCTGGTGCGTCTCGACGACGCCGCCGTCGGCGCGCTCGGCCGGGAATTCGTGGATGGTCCCGCTGATTTCCTGCATCGCTCCGCTGACCGCGATGCCGAAGACGCCTTGCCCGCCCTGGAGCAGATCGACGATCTCCTCCGGCGAGGTGCACTCGTAGACTGTGGTGCCGTCGGAGAACAGCGTCACCCGCGCCAGGTCGCGGACCCCGCGCAGGCGCAGGTGGTCGACGGCGACCCGGATGTTCTGCAGCGAGACGCCGGTGTCGAGCAGCCGCTTGACGACCTTGAGGACCAGGATGTCCTTGAACGAGTAAAGCCGCTGCGAGCCGGAGCCGTGCGCCGTGCGGATGCTGGGTGCGACCAGCTTCGTCCGGGCCCAGTAGTCGAGCTGGCGGTAGGTGATCCCGGCGATCTGGCACGCGGCCGGGCCGCGGTAACCCACGAGCTCGTCCGGCAGCGAGTCGTCGGGGAACAGCTCACCCTGCTCGCCACTCGCGACCTCAACAGGCTGCTTCTCGGAACCAGCCTCGACCACGCAAGCCTCCCCTCGCCCGACCTGATGGCCGGCGAATGACAGCCGGACGGTCCCAGGAGCGGGACCCGCCGGAGATCAATCACCACGATCCGGCCCCAGACCGTGAATCACACCGTGGCGATTTACCTTCTTCGACGGTAAGCGCCCGGACAGTGCCGGTCAACGCGACGCGCGGCAAGCCTCAACGGTCGGATGACCCTTTGAGCCGTTCGCCGTACCCGAGGCGCGAGAGTTCAAACATCTTGACGTCGTTTACTCGGCCGAGTAACTTTTTACTCATGCAAGTAAACACCGACCTCATGGCCGAGCTGGGCCTCAGCCCCACCGAAGCCGCGCGGCGCGCCCAGATCATCGGCGCGACCATCGGCGTCCTCGCCGACCTCGGCTACCGCCGGACGACGTTCGCCAAGATCAAGGAGCGGGCCGGGCTCAGCAGCACCCGGCTGATCTCCTACCACTTCACGAACAAGGCCGGCCTGATGCAGGCCGTGCTCAGCACGGTCGTCGAGACGAAGAACGAGTACCTGGCCGAGCGCACCGGTGGCGGCCTCGACCCCGCCGACCGGGCCGGCTACCTGCGGGCGCACATCGAGACGTCGATCGCGTTCCTGCGCACGTACCCGGAGTGCGTCCGGGTGCTGACCGAGCTGGCCGCCAACGCCGACGACGTCGACGGCTGGGTGATGACGAAGGTGCTGGTCGACGACCTGCGCGTGCACGGCCTGGCCCGCCAGCTCAAGCAGGGCCAGGCCGAGGGCGCGTTCGGCGACTTCACCCCCGAGGTGATGGCGATGTCGATCGCTCAGGCCATCGACGGCGTCGCCGCCGCCTACGCCGCCGACCCGGCACTGGACCTGGAGATGTACGGCCGCGAGGTGGCGGACGCCTTCGTCAAAGCGACGGCGCCGTGAGCGCCCGGTCGAGCCGCTCTTCGATGCGGGCCTTCGGGAACGCGCCGACGATCGTCTCGACCGGCTCGCCGCCCGAGAACAGGATCATCGTCGGCAGCGACATGACCTGGTAGGACCGGGTCGTCTCGGGGTTCTCGTCCGCGTTGATCTTGCGGACGGCGAGGTCCCCGGCCCGCTCGGCGGCCAGCTGCGCCAGCACCGGGCGGACCATCCGGCACGGGCCGCACCAGGTGGCCCAGAACTCGACCAGCACGGGGACGTCGCTGCCGAGGACCTCGGCGAACGTCGCGTCGGTGACAGCACTTACCTCGGACACGAGGGGCTCCTTCACGGGTGCGGGGATGCGGGCACGACACACGGATCGGGCGCCTGCCGGGCGAGCGCGCCGGCGAGCTTCGCGGCCAGTTCGGCGCGGATGCCGCCGAGCCGGGACAAGAGCGCGTCGGCTTCTTCGAGCTTGCGGCGGTAGACCTCGATCGAATTGGCGCAGGCGTCGCCGGTTTCGTGACCGCTGCGCAGGCACTCGACGAACGGCCGGGTCTCCTCGAGGGTCAGCCCCACCGTCTGCAGGGTCTGGATCTCCTTGACCAGCTGGAGGTCGTCCTCGTCGTAGTCGCGGTAGCCGTTCGCCGAGCGACGGGCCGCGAGGAGGCCCTGGTCCTCGTAAAAACGCAGCGCACGGGTGGTGACACCCGTGCGCTGCGCCAATTCTCCGATCCGCATGCCTCGACGCTAGACGTTGACGTCCGCGTCAAGGCAAGGTCTTACGTGTCGGCTCCCCGGAAGTCTTCGGGCGACACGGAGTCGAGGAACTCGCGGAACTTCTCGACCTCGTCCTCCTGCTCGTCCGGGATGATCAGGCCGGCCTCTTCCAGCACCGCGTCCACGGCGTGGATGGGGACGCCGATCCGCAGGGCCAGCGCGACCGAGTCGCTCGGCCGGGCGGACACCCGGATGTCGCCGTCGAAGACGAGTTCCGCGAAGAACGTGCCTTCCTTGAGGTCGGTGATGACGACCTGCTCGAGTTCGCGGCCGAGCGCTCCGATGACCTCTTTCAGCAGGTCATGCGTGAGCGGGCGGGCCGGGCGGACTCCCTGCTGCTCCAAGGCGATGGCGGTGGCTTCGACCGAGCCGATCCAGATCGGCAGGTACCGTTCGCCCTCGGTTTCCCGCAGCAACAAGATCGGCTGATTCGCGGGCAGCTCGACCCGCACCCCGACGACGCGCATTTCGCTCATCGGATTTCGCCTCCCTCTCGTGCACGGGCTTCAGCGGTGGAACGGCTTCGCGCCGCCACTGTCGACGCTACCCGTCATCCGCGCGCTGTGCTCGCTGTCCGGACTCTCTCGGTTCGCCTGCCGCAAACCCGTGCCTTCACGGTACGGCATGCGGTGCCGAACATTCAGTCATTGACATGGGACCACATAGAGGATCTCACTACCCCGTTGTGGCCCGCACCGTGATCAACACCCCGCGACGCCACGGATTCCGGCCTTGACGAGGAGCGTGTGCAGCGTCACGGACAGTGCCGCGAGCTCTCGCACCACCTCATCGGCCCTCGATTTGGCCTCCGGGTCACGGTGGCGGTACACCGGGGTCACGATCTGCTCCAGCAACCCGACCTCGCGGTCGGCCGCGGCGCGGAAGGCACGCAGATGTCTCGGCTCGATACCGAATTCGGTCATCGCCTTAACCGTCCGCGCCACCAGCACCGCGTCCGGGTCGAAGAACCCGGCGGGACCGGGCCGGACCAGGCCGTACTGCTGCAGCTCGGCCAGCGCGGCCGCGTCGATGCCGGCCTGCTCCAGGAGTTCCTCCTGGGTCAGGCGCAGCTCCTTGCCCGTGGTGAAGTCGGCGGCCACGGGCAGGCCGACGTTCTCGGCCGGCGCGTCGATCGGCACCAGCCGGCGCGGCGGGCGGGGCAGGGCCGCGGCGGGCTCGGCACCCGAGTCCGCCGCGTCCAGCTGTTCCTTGATGACCTTCAACGGGAGGTAGTGGTCCCGCTGGGCGGCCAGGACGAACCTGAGACGCTCCACGTCCGCCGCGGCGAACTGCCGGTACCCCGAGGGCGTCCGGCCCGGCTGGACCAGGCCTTCGGCTTCGAGGAACCGGATCTTGGAGATGGTGACATCGGGGAAGTCGCCGCGCAGCTGCGCGAGAACGGCCCCGATGCTCAACCCGTCGCGTTGTGGCCGTCCGGCCGCCGTCACTGCGCCCCCTGGCCCCCGTGCCCCGGGCCGGTCAGGAAGACCAGGCGGAACTTCCCGATCTGCACCTCGTCGCCGCCGGCGAGGACGGCCTGGTCGACCGGCTCGCGGTTGACGTAGGTGCCGTTGAGGCTGCCGACGTCGATGACGACGAACTCGCCGCCCTCACGCCGGAACTCGGCGTGCCGACGGGAGACCGTGACGTCGTCCAGGAAGATGTCGCTGTCCGGGTGCCGCCCGGCGCTGGTGGTGTCGCGGTCGAGCAGGAACCGCGAACCCGCGTTGGGCCCGCGCTTCACGACCAGCAGCGCCGAACCCGCCGGCAGGGCGTCGACACCCTGGACGGGCGCCTCCGCGGCGGGGGCGGACTCGTGGCCTTCGACTTCGGCCAGGAAGTCGGCCCGGAAGACAGAGGTCCGCTCCGGAGACTGCTCCGGGGGAACGCCGCCGGGCCCGTCGTTCGTGCTCACCTGAGCTCTCCTCCACACATGCTGTGTTGCCTAGTACTCAAGAACGTGTAGCTGCCAACGTACCGTGCCTGATCGATTCTCCGAGCCCCGGCTCCCCGAACCGGCGGAGCGGGGTTCAGCCCTTGGTCAGGGCGTCGTAGGCCTCGGCTTCGAGCAGCGCTTCCAGACCCGCCGGGTCGTCGAGCCGGATCTCGATCAGCCAGCCCTCGCCGTAGGGGTCGCTGTTGATGAGTTCCGGCGAGTCGGCGACCGCGTCGTTCACCGCGACGACCTCGCCGTCGACGGGCGCGAACAGCTCGGAGACGCTCTTGGTCGACTCGACCTCGCCGAAGACGTCGCCCGTGCTGAGCTGGCGGCCGACCTCGGGCAGGTCGACGAACACGACGTCACCCAGCTGGTCTTGCGCGTACTCGGTGATGCCCACGCGCACGAGCGTCTCCTCGCGGGTGGCGACCCACTCGTGTTCCTCGGTGTAGCGAAGCTCTTCAGGAGCGGACACCGCCGGTCCCCTTTCATGCCCTCACTGGCGAAACGTGCTGGGCGAAGTCTTACACCCACACGGCGCAACCGCCCGGCCCGGCCCTCACTCGCCCGCGCCGCGCAAGGCGTTGCGCGCCTGGACGACGTAGAGCACGCCGGACCAGACGTAGAGGACACCACCCCAGATGGTGAAGGCGTACCCGATCGGCCGCGCGACCGCGGCGACGTCGGAGCCGCCCTGCGCGAGCAGCAGGAAAGGGAAGGCGTACATCAGCACGAAGGTGGCGCCCTTGCCGATGTAGGTGACCTCCGGCGGCGCGAACCCGCGGCGGCGCAACGTCAGCACGCACACCCCGAGGACGGCTTCGCGCAGCAGCAGCGGCACGACGACCCACCAGGGGATGATCTCGCGGACCAGGAACGCGACGAGCGTGGCGAGGATGTAGAGCCGGTCGGCGGCGGGGTCGAGCAGCTGCCCGAGCCGCGACATCTGGTTGAGCCAGCGGGCGAGCTTGCCGTCGAGCCAGTCGGTGAGCGCGCTGAACACCAGCAGCGCGAGCGCCCAGCCGTCCTCCTCGGGGCCGAGCAGCAGCCAGAGGAACACCGGCACGCCGGCCAGCCGCAGCAGGGACAGGATGTTGGGGACGTTCATCGCCTGCCGCAGCAGGGAAGGTTCGGAGGCGCCCGCCTGAGCGGCGGGTTCGGGCGCGGCTGTGCTCACCGGGCCATTAAACAGCGGAGCGCGGCCGGGCCGCTGGGTGGTGCGGCGGGGATCGGGGGTGACTCGGACGCGGCTGGGCGGCGCTGTGGGTGCTTGGCGGCCGCTGGGTACCGGTGGCTCACACGGCTGCGCGCGAGCGGTGCGGCGGCGGATCTGGGCGGCGGGGCGCGGCGGCCGCTTGGCACCGGCAGCTCATGCCGGCCGCGAGCGAATAGCGCGGCGGGGTTCCGAGCGCCTGGGCGGGGCGCGGTGGCTCGGGCGGGGTGGGTGCCTGGCTCCGGCGGCTGCTCTCCACCGGCGGCGCCCGAATCAGGGCGAGCGGTGCGGCGAGGTTCGGGCGGCGGGCAGGGTCCGGCCGTGCGCCCCCAAGCCCGGCGCTGCCGTGCAACCCAGCCCGGACCCGGCAGCCGCAGCTCGTCCGGATCAGGCCGAGCGGTGCGGTGGGATCCGGGGGCACCGGCGCGGGCCCGGCAATGCGGCACAGGCCCCGTGAGGCTTCCGAAGCCGGGCCGCCACGGGCGGCGGCCCGGACCCGGCTCAACTCGCGCGGCGGTGGCTCCACCCGCGGCGCTGCAGCTCCGCGCTGGTCAGCGATTCGGGGCGGCCGCGGTAGTCGGTGCCCATCCAGCGGGCTCGGCCTGCTCGTCCCTCGAGGACGTAGGGGCGGCCGCCGCACCAGACGACGGTGCAGGGGACGGTCGGCGGACTGGACGGGTCTTCGGTGCTGGTAACAGCGTCGGCGTTCATGACTCTCACGGGATCGGGACGGGTTTCGGGGATGGGGAGCGCTTCGGGCTCCCACCAAGATCTTCGGCACGCGGAGCCGGTTTGTTAACCGGCGCGGGGCGAATTAGACCGATCGATTCCGGATGACAGCCCGATGTTTCGGAGCGTGAACGGAATGTTAATCGTCCACTGTGGACGGTGCTCGGGGAGCCACCGGATCAGGGTGCCACCCGGCTGGAGTAATCTCCGGCACACCCGTGGGCGCGTCGCTCCTCGGGGCGTCGCCCGGATGGGCCAGAATGACCGGGTCAGCCAGCCGGGGAGGAAGGATCGCGGTGCCCCACCCGACCACCACGAAGACGTGGCTCGTGGCCTGCCTCGCCTTGCCCGTGCTCGCCGCCTGCTCCGCCGAACAGGCGGCTCCCGCACCTCCGTCGTCACCCTCGGTGTCGAGCGAGGCTCCGGCGACGACGTCCGCCAGTACTCCCCCGCCGCCGCCCGCCGCGAGCAGCTCGGCCGCGGTGCCGTCCGCGCCGAAGCCGTCCGGGGCGCCGCCGCCGGTTCCCGGGTCGTGCGGGACCGTGACCGCCGCCAGCGGGCTGACGCTCTACGTCTTCGACAGCGGCTCCGCCGGCGTCAGCTGCGTCGCGGCGACGAAGCTCGTCGGCGACTTCCACCGCAAGATCGCCGGCCGCCAGGGCGCGGGCTCGAACGACGCGGTGAACGAGACCGTCGACGGCTGGCTGTGCACCTCCGGGCCGCCCGCCGCGCAAGGCGGCACCACCTGCACCAAGGGCGAGCAGACGGTGTTCGCCGCCGTCGTGCCGTCCGAGTGATCCCCGTCGAAAGTTCCGCTCCTGAAGGGCCCATGAAGACTCTCGCGTACCCCCTGCTGCTCGTCGCCGCGTCCGCCGCACTGGCCGGGTGCGGCGGCGGTGACCCGGCTCCGGCGGCGCCGGCCCCCGTCCCCGCGGCCGCCGCCGCGGCGGAGTCGACGGCGCCCGGCGTCCCGTGCGGCGACGTCGCCGGGTCCGGCGGCGCGAAGACGGCGGTCGTGGCCCACGGCAAGGTCGACTGCGCCGCGGCCACCAAGCTGCTGACCGACTACTTCGCGAAGCTGACCCCGGCCGAGGCGAGCTCGCCCGACGGTCCCGGCCCGATCGTCCTCGACGACTGGACCTGCGGCAGCGGCGCCAACGACCCGGTGACGGCCTGCTCTACGGAGGACGGTCGCCAGGTCGAGGGCACCCGCGGCTGACCCCGGCCGTCAGGACTTGAGGTCCGGGAAGTCCTCTTCGCGGAACTCAGTGCCCGCTCCTCGCGCCGGATCGCTCTCCCGGCCGCGCAGCTCGACCCGGCGGATCTTGCCCGAGATCGTCTTCGGCAGCTCCGCGAACTCGAGCCGCCGGATCCGCTTGTACGGCGCCAGGTGCTCGCGGCAGTACGCCAGGATCGACCGCGCCGTCTCGGCGTCCGGGGAAAAACCCGAAGCCAGCACCACGTAGGCCTTCGGCACGGCCAGCCGGATCGGGTCGGGCGCCGGGACGACCGCCGCTTCGGCCACCGCGTCGTGCTCGATCAGCACGCTCTCCAGCTCGAACGGCGAGATCCGGTAGTCCGACGCCTTGAACACGTCGTCCGTGCGCCCGACGTAGGTGATGTAGCCGCGTTCGTCGATCGAACCGACGTCACCGGTGTGGTAAAAGCCGCCGGCGAAGGCCGCCGACGTGCGCTCGTCGTCGCCGGCGTACCCGGTCATCAGGCCGACCGGGCGGTGCTGGAGGTCGAGGCAGATCTCGCCTTCGGACGCGCGCTCGCCGCTGACCGGGTCCACCAGCGCCACCACGAACCCGGGCAGCGGGCGGCCCATCGAGCCGGGCACGACGTCCTGGCCCGGCGTGTTGGCGATCTGGACGCTGCTCTCCGTCTGGCCGAAGCCGTCGCGGATCGTGACGCCCCACGACTTCTCGACCTGGTCGATCACCTCGGGGTTGAGCGGCTCCCCCGCCCCGACCACCTTCTTCGGCGGCGTCTTCAGCGCCGTGAGGTCGGCCTGGATGAGCATCCGCCACACCGTCGGCGGCGCGCAGAAGCTCGTCACGCCGCAGCGGTCCATCTGCGCCATCAGCGCGCCCGCGTCGAACCGGTTGTAGTTGTAGAGGAACACCGTCGCTTCGGCGTTGAACGGCGCGAAGAAGTTGCTCCACGCGTGCTTCGCCCAGCCCGGCGAGGAGATGTTGAGGTGGACGTCGCCCGGCTCGAGCCCGATCCAGTACATCGTCGAGAGGTGGCCCACCGGGTACGAGACGTGCGTGTGCTGCACCAGCTTCGGCTTCGCCGTGGTGCCGGAGGTGAAGTAGAGCAGCAGCGGGTCGCCGGCCTTCGTCGGGCCGTCCGGGGTGAACTCGGGCGACTCGGCGAAGGCGGCCGAGTACTGCTGCCAGCCTTCGACCGGCTCCCCGACCGCGATCCGCGTGTAGTCGCCGTCGACGTCCGCGAACTTCTCCGCGTCCACCGAGCGGACCACGACGTGCTTGGCCGCGCCGCGCTCGACGCGGTCGGTCAGATCGGCCGGGCCGAGCAGCGTCGACGCCGGGATGATCACGGCGCCGAGCTTGATCGCCGCGAGGATGGTCTCCCACAGCTCGCCCTGGTTGCCCAGCATGAGGATCAGCCGGTCGCCGCGGCGGACGCCGAGGGTGCGCAGCCAGTTCGCCACCTGGTTGGACCGGCCCGAGAGCTCCGGGTAGGTCCAGCGGTTCTCGGTGCCGTCCTCTTCGACGATCCACAGCGCGTACCGCTCGGCGTTGTCCGGGTCGTGCGCGACGACGTCGAACCAGTCGATCGCCCAGTTGAACTCGTCGAACTCCGGCCAGCGGAAATCCCGGTAGGCCGTGTCGTAGTCCTCGCGGTGGGCCTGCAGGTAGTCCCGCGCCACCCGGAACGCGTGGTGGACCTCCGAAGCGCTCACGCTTCCTCCTCGTTATTCGCCCTTGAACTCCGGCGCGCGACGCTCCATGAACGCCTGGACCGCTTCGCCGAGGTCCTTGCTGGGCAGGAACGCCGAGTTCCACGCCGCGACGTACCGGAGGCCGTCGGCGACCTGGCGCTCGGTGTTCGTCGCCAGTACCTGCTTCGTACCCTGCACCACGAGCGGCGGGTTCGCAGCGATCTCGGCGGCGAGTTCCCGCGCGGCCTTCAGCAGCGCGTCCTGGTCTTCGTACACGTCGTTGACGAGCCCGATCTTCTCGGCGCGCGCGGCGTCGACGTCCTTGCCGGTCAGGGCGAGCTCCCGCAGGTGCCCTTCGCCGATGATCGAGGCCAGCCGCTGCAGGCTGCCGAGGTCCGCGACGATGGCGACGCGCACCTCGCGGACGCTGAACTTCGCGTCGGCACTGGCCAGCCGGATGTCCGCGGCGGCGACAACGTCCACCCCGCCCCCGATGCACCAGCCCGAAACGGCCGCGACGACCGGTTTGCGGCATTCCGCGATGGAGCTGACCGCCGCCTGCAGTGACCGGACCTGGTCGAGGAACGCCGTCCGCGGGCCCGCGAGGCTGTCGCCGCCCAGCATCGGCGCCCAGTCGCCCATCATCGCCGGCAGGTCGAGACCGTAGGAGAAGTGCTTGCCACTGCCGGTCAGCACGACCGCCCTGACCTGCGGGTCCGCGTCCAGCGCGCGGAACACCAGCGGCAGCTCGCGCCAGAAGTCGGGGCCCATCGCGTTGCCCTTGGACGGGCCGAGCAGCGTCACTTCGGCCACGGGGCCGGCCACGTCGACCTTCAGGGACACGAGGTCGGGCAGACTGTCAGCAGTAGCGGTCATGGGGTCATCTTGACCCATGGCCGCGACGAGCCGCCATTGGCATGTTGTCAATTGACGCGCGAGTCACCGTGCCAACGTGGTCACGGGATGTTTTCCTGGATTCAGGCGACCACGACGCGGGGAGGACGGTGGGACATGAGCCCGGCCAGCAGCGCGACCTTGATCGAGCCGGAGCCCCCGGCCCCGCCCACCCGGCGCGCGTCCCGGCCGATCGAGCTGACCGGCTCGTTCGACCACGAGGGCCACCGGCTCTGGTACACCGAGTTCGGCAGCGGCGACCGCGTCGTCGTGCTCACCCACGGCATCATGTTGACCCGCCGCATGCACGCCCCGCTGGCGCGCCGGCTGGCCCGCGCGGGCTTCCGGGTGATCACGCTCGACCTCCTCGGCCACGGCGACTCCGACCGGCCGACCGAGTCGTGGCTCTACTCGATGCCGTCGTTCGCCGAGCAGACGCTGGCGCTGCTCGACCACCTCGAGGTCTCGTCCGCGGTGATCGGCGGGACGTCGCTGGGCGCGAACGTCTCGCTGGAAGTGGCGGTCCAGGCGCCGGAGCGCGCTCGCGGGCTGATCGTCGAGATGCCGGTGCTGGACAACGCGATCGTCGCGGGGCTGATCACGTTCGCCCCGCTGCTGATGGCGGCCCGCTTCCTGCCGGTCACGGTGCAGGCCGTGGCCCTGGCGGCTTCTCTGGTCCCGCACGGCAACCAGTGGGTCGACGTCGTGACGGACACGCTCTCGCAGCGCCCGGCCCCGATGGCGGCGCTGCTGCACGGCGTGCTGTTCGGCCGGATCGCGCCGCCGAAGTCGGTGCGCCGCAAGATCACGACCCGCGCGCTGGTGATCGGCCACCAGGGCGACCCCATCCACCCCTTCGGCGACGCGGACACGCTGGCGATCGACATGCCGGAGGCGGAGTTCGTCCAGGCCCGCAGCCCGGTCGAGCTGCGGTTCGACCCGACCAGGCTGTCGGACGCGATCCGGGACTTCGCCGCGAGCTGCTACGAGGAGTGAGCCGGTGCCGCTGGTGTGGGTGACCGGCAACTCGGGGGCGGGCAAGTCGGCGGTCTGCGCACTCCTGAAGAGCCGGGGCGAGCACGCGGTCGACGCGGACTGGGAGGGCTACAACCACTGGGTGGACCGGACGAGCGGGCAGGTCGTCGTCGATCCCCCCGATCCGGTGCCGCCGGGCTGGCTCGACCGCTACGGGTGGCAGACCAGCCGCGCGGAAGTCGAGGCGCTCGCGGCCGGGGCGCGCGACGGGATCGCGTTCTTCTGCGGCTCGACCGAGAACGACGGCGACGTCCGGGACCTCTTCGACCTCGTGGTCTGCCTGGTGGTCGACGACGGCACGCTCCGGGACCGGCTCCTGAGCCGCACGTCGAACAGCTTCGGCAAGCACCCGGAGGAGCTCGCGGCGGCGCTCGACGCCAACGAAGGCGCCGAGGCCGCTTACCGGCGGCTCGGCGCGACGGTCGTCGTCGACGGCCGCCTGCCCCTGCCCGAGGTCGCCGACGCGGTCCTCGCCGCCGCCGGCCGGCTGCTCCCCTACGCGGGCTGAACCGGCGCGAGGCCGGCCACCGGGCCGATCACGATCACCGCGGGTGGGCGGACTCCGGACGCCGCCGCGTCCGTGACCACCGTGTCCAGGGTGGAGCGCAGCGCCCGCTGGGTGCGCATCGTGCCGTCCTCGATGATCGCCACCGGGGTGTCCGACGGGCGGCCGCCGTCCAGGAGCGCCTTCGCGAACTGCGGGAGGCGCTCGACGCCCATCATCAGCACGATCGTGCCGCGCAGCCGGGCCAGCAGCTCCCAGTCGACCAGCGACCGGTCGTCGTCCGGGGCGACGTGGCCCGAGACCACCACCACCTCGTGCGCCACGCCGCGGTGGGTGACCGGGACGTCCGCGACCGCCGGGACCGCGAACGCGCTCGTGATGCCCGGGACCATCGTGACCGGGACGCCGGCCTCCGCGCAGGCGAGGACCTCTTCGAAACCGCGGCCGAACAGGTAAGGGTCGCCGCCCTTCAGCCGGACGACGAACTTGCCCTCCTTGGCGCGCTCGATCAGCGTCTGGTTGATGACGTCCTGGCTGGCCGCGCGGCCGTACGGGATCTTCGCCGCGTCGACGACCTCCACCTCGGGGGCGAGTTCGTCCAGCAGTTCGCGGGGCGCCAGCCGGTCGACCACGACGACGTCCGCGCGCGAGAGCAGGCGGCGGCCGCGGACCGTGATCAGCTCCGGGTCGCCCGGGCCGCCGCCGACGAGCGCGACGCCGGGCAGGGTGCCCTCCGGGTGCGGGGTGCGGCCGTCCTCGATCGTGCCGTTGTGGAGGCCGTCGAGGATCGAGTCGCGCACGGCCGCCGAGCGCAGCGGCTCGCCACCGGACAGCACGCCGAACAGGAGGCCGCCGTGCCGTCCCGACGCCGGGGTCACCGCGGAACCGGACTCGCCCTCGTCGGCCCGCACGCAGAACACGCGCTCGCGGTCGGCTTCGGCGCAGATCTCCGCGTTGACCTGCGGGTCGTCGGTGCAGGCCAGCGCGTACCACGCGTCCTTGAGGTCGCCTTCGGCGTAGCGGCGCTCGTGCCAGACCAGCTCACCCGCGTCCACCATCCCCTGCACCGACGGCGTCGTGTGCGGCGACACCAGTTCGACGCGGGCACCCGCGCTGATCAGCCGGGGCAGCCGCCGCTGGGCCACGCTGCCGCCGCCGAACATGACAACGCGGCGGCCGGTCAGCTGCAGGCCGGAGAGGTAGTGCGGGTCGTCCATGCGCGGGAGTCTATTAATGCCGGAGCCCCGCGCCAGCCCAGCGTGGGTCACGCCACCCGGAGAACCTCCCGGGTGGCGTGACCGCGTCAGCCGGCGCGACCCGCCGACGGGTACGGCAGCAGCGCCATCTCCCGTGCGTTCTTGATCGCCGTGGCGACCTGCTTCTGCTGCTGCGGCGTCAGCCCCGTCACCCGGCGGGCGCGGATCTTGCCGCGGTCGGAGATGAACTTCCGCAGCAGGTCGACGTCCTTCCAGTCGACGTGGGTGATCCGGTTGGCGTGCAACAGGTTCACCTTGCGCTTGCCCGGGCGGTCCCGGTCCGGCTTCGGCACGCGGCTCACCAGCTCGACTTCGTGACGCCGGGCAGTTCGCCGTTGTGCGCGGCCTGCCGCACCTTCACCCGCGACAGCCCGAACTTGCGCAGGTACCCGCGCGGGCGGCCGTCGGCGGCGTCCCGGTTGCGGATGCGCGTCGGGCTCGCGTCACGCGGCAGCTTCTGCAGCGCGACGACGGCCTCGCCCTTCTCCTCGGCGGACGAAGACAGCGACGAAATGACGGCCTTGAGCGCACGGCGGCGTTCGACGTACCGGGCCGCGACCACCTTCCGCTGCTCGTTCTTGGCGATCTTCGACTTCTTGGCCATCAGCGCTCTTCCTTGAACTCGACGTGCTTGCGCGCGACGGGGTCGTACTTGCGCAGGACCATCCGGTCGGGGTCGTTCCGCCGGTTCTTCTTGGTCACGTACGTGTAGCCGGTGCCCGCGGTGGACCGCAGCTTGATGACCGGGCGGACGTCGGTGCTCTTCGCCATTACAGCTTCACTCCCCTTGCCTTCAGTTCGGCGACGACGGCCTCGATGCCGCGCTTGTCGATCGTCTTCATGCCCTTCGCGGAGACGCGCAGCCGCACCCAGCGGCCCTGGCTGGGCACGAAGTAGCGACGGTTCTGCAGGTTCGGCTCCCAGCGCCGCGAAGTGCGGCGGTGCGAGTGCGAGACCTGCTTGCCGTAGCCCGGCTTGCGGCCGGTGACCTGGCACACGGCGGACACGGACCCTCCCGAGTTGATAGTGGTTGTCGTTTTCATCTACTCTACGCACCGTACCCCGCCCGTATTCCTGGAGCACCAGTGACCCCACACCCCCGCGTCCCGCTCGTCCTCGTGAGCGGCCTCGCCCCGGGCCCGAACGCCACGCTCGCCGAGCTGCTGCGCGCGGCCGGGCCCGGCACCGCCGTCGTCCACCACGACCTGCGCGAGATCCACTCCGGCGTCGTGCGCCGCCGGCTGCGGCTGGAGCAGCGCGACCAGCTGACCGTCCTCGAACTGGCGCACGGCTGCGTGTCGTGCACCCTGCGCGAAGACCTGCTGCCCCTGCTGCGCCACCTCGCGCGGCTGCCGCAGGTCACCCGGATCGTCGTCCGGCTCGACGAAGCGATGGAGCCGGAGCCGGTGAGCTGGGCGATCCGGAACGTCCTGGTCGGCGACCACCCGGTGGTCGACGACGTCGACCTGCGCGCGGTGCTGACCGTCGTCGACTGCGCGACCTTCCTCGCCGACGCGACCGGCGACGACGTGCTGGCCGAACGGAACCTGCAGGCCAGCCCGGAGGACGAGCGCACGGTCGCCCAGGTGGCGCTCTCGCAGGTCGAGTTCGCCGACGTCCTCGTGCTGGCCGGCGCGGCCACCGACGCGTGGACCGCCGCGAAGGCGTCCGCGGTGCTCGACCGGGTCGCCCCCTCGGTCCCGCGCGTCGAACTCTCGCGGATCGACGGGCACAGCGTGCTCGACGCCGTGCCGGCGGACGCCCGCCGCGGCGAGGTCACCGACATGCACGGGGCGCTGCTGCGCGGCCAGCCGCCCCTGCACGCCGACTGCGGCGTCGGCCTGGTCACCTTCACCGCGCAGCGGCCGTTCCACCCCGAACGCCTCCACGACGCCCTCGACGTCCTCCTGGACGGCGTCGTCCGCACCCGCGGCCGGGCCTGGGTGGCGAGCCAGCCCGACACCGCGTTCTGGATCGAGTCGGCGGGCGGCGGGCTGGGCATCGGGCACGCCGGGCCGTGGCTCGCGGCGCCGGACGGTCCGGAGTGGACGGACGTCTCCCCCGAACGCCGCACCCTGGCGTCGTTGCGCTGGCACCCGGTGCACGGCGACCGGGCGCAGGAGCTCGTCGTGGTGACGGACCAGACAACGCCCGACGAGATCGACGCGGCCCTGCGCGGCGCTCTACTCACTGACGAAGAAGTGGCCGCCGGGCCCCAGGAGTGGCAGCGCTACCCCGATCCGTTCGGCGACTGGCACGAAGAGCCGTGCGAGGACACCGAAACCGACCCGGCGCGGCACGACGCGACCGCGGCGAACCGAAAGGAAGACCGATGAAGACCGGCATCCACCCCGACTACCACCCCGTGGTGTTCAAGGACTCGTCCACCGGCGACGCGTTCCTGACCCGCTCCACCATCACCTCCGACAAGACGATCGAGTGGTCCGACGGGCAGACCTACCCGCTGGTCGTGGTCGACATCAGCTCGTGGTCGCACCCGTTCTGGACCGGCACCCAGCGGATCATGGACAGCGCCGGGCAGGTCGAGAAGTTCCACCGCCGCTACGGCAAGCGGGGTGCGCGCTGATGGCCGTCCCGAAGCGCAAGAAGTCGCGCAGCAACACGCGCTCCCGGCGGTCGCAGTGGAAGGCCGCGGTCCCGGACCTGGTGCCGATCAAGGTCGACGGCGAGGTCCGGCTCGTCCCGCGCCGGCTGATGCGGCACTTCCACTCGTGACGGTTCCGGTCACGGTGCTGTCCGGGTTCCTCGGCGCGGGCAAGACCACGCTGCTCAACCACATCCTCGCCAACCGGGGCGGGGTGCGGGTGGCGGTGATCGTCAACGACATGAGCGAGGTCAACATCGACGCGGCGCTCGTGCGCTCGCAGGAGCGCCTCGTCGAGCTGACCAACGGGTGCATCTGCTGCACCCTGCGGGAGGACCTCCTCGAGGAGGTTTCGCTGCTGTGCGCGGACGACCGCTTCGACCACGTGCTCATCGAGTCGAGCGGGATCTCCGAGCCGATGCCGGTGGCGGCGACGTTCACGTTCCTGGAGGGGGTCGCCCACCTCGACACCATGGTGACGGTGGTGGACGCGGCGAACTTCTCGCGTGAGCTGGCGGCCGGCGACTCCCTGGTGGAGCGCCGGCTCGACCAGTACGACGATGACGAGCGGACGGTCAGCGACCTGCTCGTGGACCAGGTCGAGTTCGCCGACGTCCTGCTGCTCAACAAGACCGACCTCGTCCCGGCGGCCGAGCTGGACCGGCTGGTGGCGACGCTGCGACGGCTCAACCCGGCCGCGGACGTCGTCACCGGCAGCTTCGGCGAAGTGTCCCTGGACCGGGTGTTCGGGACCGGGCGCTACGACGCCGACCGGGCGCAGGAGGCGCCGGGCTGGGTGGCCGAACTGAACGGCGACCACGTCCCGGAGACCGAGGAGTACGGGATTTCGAGCGTGGTCTTCCGGGCTGCGGAGCCGTTCGATCCGGCGCGGTTGTGGGACTTCGTCGCGCACCGGCTGGATTCCGGCGAGTTCGGCACGGTGTTGCGCTCCAAGGGGTTCTTCGCGCTGGCGTCCCGGCCCGGGGTCACCGGGCTGTGGTCACAGGCGGGGGCGGTGGCGCGGTTCGAGCCGCAAGGGATCGCGGAGACACCGCGTCAGGAGCTGGTGTTCATCGGCGTCGACCTCGCCGGCGACGCGCTGTTCGCCGCGCTGCGCGGCTGCCTGGGTGCGGCGACCGGCCCGGACCTGTTCCCGGACTGGGAACCTGTCCACGTCCACTGAATCAGCGAAAGATGGCGGCATGGACGGGCGCCGCTATCTGGAGAAGCTGATTTCCGACGGTCTGGGTGCCGGACGGGGGCAGCCGCCGGCCGGGCGGCTGAGCGGGTTCGACCGGCGGGAGATCCGCGGGGTGGCGATCGGCCTGGTGGCCGCCGGGGCGCTGGGCCAGGAGGAGGCCGACCGGATCCTCGCCGACCTCGACGTGACCCTGCACCGGTCCGGCCTGCTCCAGGTCGTGCACGCGGAAGCCTCGGCCTCCGCCGAATTCCCGCCGACGGCCCGGCCGGTGGGCACCGAGCGGCCCGAGTGGCGGCAGGCGATCGAAGAGCCGCCGTCGCCCGTGCTGCGGCAGGTGGTGTCACTGGCGGGCCGCACCCTCCACGTCGGCGAGCTGACGGCCGACCTCGTCAGCCTCGAAGTCTGGTCGACGTTCGTCGCCCTGACCTTCGCGCACGGCTACCACGATCACCGCCTGCTGCGGGACCGCTTCCGGCCGGACATCCGGTGGCGGGGGTGGGACGACGCGGGAACGCAGTACCGGGCCGGGGGCGGCGGCGGGTCCGGGTCGAACGGCCTGCTCGTGGACCGGCGCACGTTCGAACCCGGCCCGCCGCCGGACGCCCGGGTGCTCATCCTGGCCGTCGAGTCCCCCGCCGGCCAGGCCACGGTCGTGATCCCGCTCGGCCGAGCACCCCGCCGGTCGTGAGTGTTTAGTCGGGTTCTAACCCGACTAAACACTCACGACCGGCGGGGCGAGCGTCAGTGGTCGTCGTAGTGGTTTTCGTGGGTCGCGTGGCGGTGCCCGTCGTGGAAGTAGTCGACGTGGTCGCCGTGGGGTACCGCCACGTGGCCGCAGCCTTCGCCGTGGGCGTGCTCGTGGCCCGTGTGCGGGACGTGGCCGTGGACCTCGCACTCGTCGAAGTGGCCGTCGTGCGCGCGGTGCAGGTGACCGTCGTGCGCGTAGTCCACGTGGTCGCCGTGCGGCAGCGCCGCGTGGCCGCAGCCCTCGCGGTGCACGTGGTCGTGGCCGGCGTGTTCGACGTGCGGGATCGTCATCGGGTTCTCCTCCCGGGTGGTGTCCACTTCGGACGCTAGCCCGGGCCTTCGCGCCGGGCCGGGCGAAAGCTCCCGGCTCACCCGATAGCGGCCGCTCCGTCCGAGTTGATCAACCCAGGTTTATCAGTCTAGGTTGACGATCGTGACGGACGAGGACCTCCTCCAGGCGAGCACCGACCTGCGCGTCGCCCTCGGGCGGCTGGTCCGGCGGCTGCGGCAGGGGTACGTCGTCGGCGAGCTGACGCTGCCCGAGCGCTCGGTCCTGTCCCGCCTCGACCGCGAAGGCCCGGCCACCCCGGGCTGCCTCGCCGACCTCGAACGCGTCAAGCCGCAGGCCATGGGCGTCACCCTGGCCGGGCTGGTCGAGCGGGGGCTCGTCGAGCGCCGCAAGGACGACTCCGACGGCCGCAAGGTGCTCATGTCGGTCACCGAAGCCGGGGTCAAGCTGCTCACCGACCGCCGCTCGGCGACCACGCGGCAGATGGCGGCCGCGCTGGCCGAGCAGTTCACCGACGCCGAACGCCGCGAGCTGATCACGGCCATCCCGCTCATCGAGCGGCTGGCGGACCGCCTGTGAACTACAAGTGGGTCGCGCTGTCGAACACCACGCTCGGTGTGCTGATGTCGGCGCTCGACGGCTCGATCGTCATCATCTCGCTGCCGGCCATCTTCCGCGGCATCGGCCTGGACCCGCTCGCGCCCGGCAACATCGGCTACCTGCTCTGGATGATCCTCGGCTACCTGCTCGTGCAGGCCGTGCTGGTGGTGACGCTCGGGCGGCTCGGCGACATGTTCGGCCGGGTCAAGATGTACAACCTCGGCTTCGTCGTGTTCAGCGCCGCGTCAGTGGCCCTGTCGTTCGACCCGTTCCACGCCGGCGGCGGCGCGCTGTGGCTGATCGGCTGGCGCATCGTGCAGGCCGTCGGCGGGGCGATGCTGACGGCGAACTCGGCGGCCATCCTCACCGACGCCTTCCCGGCCGAACAGCGCGGGATGGCGCTGGGCGTCAACCAGATCACCGCGCTGGCCGGGCAGTTCCTCGGCCTCGTCGTCGGCGGGCTGCTGGCCGAGATCGACTGGCGCGCGGTGTTCTGGGTCAGCGTGCCGTTCGGTCTGCTCGGCACGATCTGGTCGATCCGCAGCCTGCGCGAAGTGGGGACGCCGAAGCGGGCGAAGGTCGACTGGGGCGGCAACGTCACCTTCGCGGCCGGGACGGCGGTGCTGCTCGCCGCGATCACGTACGGCATCCAGCCCTACGGCGGCGGCGCGACCGGCTGGGGCAACCCGTGGGTGCTCGGCGGCATCGGCGGCGGCGTGCTGCTGCTCCTGCTGTTCGGCGTCATCGAGACGCGGGTCGCCGCGCCGATGTTCCAGCTTTCCCTGTTCAAGATCCGGGCGTTCGCGGCGGGCAACGTCGCCGCGTTGCTGACTTCCGTCGCGCGTGGTGGCATGCAGTTCATGCTCATCATCTGGCTGCAGGGGATCTGGCTGCCCCTGCACGGCTACGACTACGAGCGCACGCCCCTGTGGGCGGGCATCTACCTGCTGCCGCTGACCGTCGGGTTCCTCGTCGCGGGCCCGGTGTCGGGGTACCTGTCCGACCGGTTCGGGGCGCGGCTGTTCTCCACCGGCGGGCTGCTGCTGGTCGCGGCGGCGTTCGTCGGCCTGCTCGCGCTGCCGGTGGGCTTCCCCTACCCGCTGTTCGCCGCGCTGCTGGTGGTCAGCGGGATCGGCCAGGGCATGTTCTCCGCGCCGAACACCTCGGCGATCATGAGCAGCGTCCCGACCGAACAGCGCGGCGTCGCCTCCGGCATGCGAGCGACGTTCCAGAACTCCGGGACGTCGTTGTCCATCGGCGTGTTCTTCTCGCTGATGATCGCCGGGCTCGCGTCGTCGCTGCCGCAGACGCTCACCAGCGGGTTGCAGGCCCACGGCGTCCCGGCGCACGTCGCCGACGGCGTCGCGCAGCTGCCGCCGGTGAGCACGCTGTTCGCGGCGTTCCTCGGCAGCAACCCGGTCGGGCACCTGCTCGGCCCGGACGTCCTGGCCGGGCTCGCCCCCGCCGACCGGGCCACCCTGACCGGCGGGGAGTTCTTCCCGCAGCTGGTGTCCGGCCCGTTCCACCACGGCCTGGTGGTCGTGTTCACCGCGGCCGCGGTGATGGCCGTCGTCGCCGCGGTGGCGTCCGCCTCGCGCGGCAAGCGTTACTTCCACACCCCCGAGGGATCGAAGGAGAACCGATGACCGACGAGATCGTCGCCGGGACCGTCACCATCACCGGCCACGGCGGGGACGAGCTCGAGGCCTACCTGGCCAAGCCGACCGACGACACCCCGCGCGGCGGGGTCGTGGTGATCCACCACATGCCCGGCTACGACGCGGCGACGAAGGAGATGGTCCGCCGCTTCGCCGTCGAGGGCTACAACGCGCTCTGCCCCAACTTGTACACGCGCGAAGCACCGGGCGCGGACCCGGACGACGCGGCGGCGACGGTCCGCGCGTCCGGCGGCGTCCCGGACGACCGCCTGGTCGGCGACGTCTCGGGCGCGGCGGACTACCTCCGTGCCCTGGAGAACGCGAACGGCCGCATCGGCGTCATCGGGCACTGCTCGGGCGGGCGCCAGGCGTTCCTGTCCGGCTGCTCGCTGGACATCGACGCGGCGGTCGACTGCTACGGCGCCTTCGTCGTCAACGACCCGCCGGAGGCCATGAAGCAGATGAAGCCGCTGCTCGGCCTGGCGCCGCAGCTGTCGTGCCCGCTGCTGGGCATCTTCGGCGCCGACGACCAGTTCCCCAGCCCGGACGAGGTCGCCGTGCTGGCGGCGGAGCTGGAGAAGCTGGGCAAGGAGCACGAGTTCCACACCTACGCGGGCGCCGGCCACTCGTTCTTCGCCGTCGACCGCCCGAGCTACCGCCCCGAAGCCGCGACGGACGGCTGGGCACGCATCCTCGGCTTCTACGCCCGCACGCTCACCGCCTGAGAGGACAGCCCATGTGCACTTACCTGACCGAGAAGTTCGCCCTCGAAGGCAGCGGCAAGGGCGCCCGCGGCTGGTTCCGGCTGACCGAGGGAACCGTGTACGTCGACCACCCGGTCCACGCGCCGTACGGGCACACGGTGAACATCGACTTCCGCAGCCCGTCGCTGGGTGCGTCCGCGCGTGTCGCGCTCGAGTTGACGGAGGAGGACGCGCTGGCCTTGGCGGACGCGATCCACGCGGCGGTCAAGTCCGCCCCCGCCGGCCTCGCCTCCCGCAACCAGTAGCCGCTCGTGAGTGTTCAGGGCAGTTCTCACTGCCCTGAACACTCACGACGGGGTGTAGAGGGCGCCCAGGAATTCCAGCAGGAGGCGCTCCCGCAGCGGCGCCGGGGCCGTCGCGAGGAGCGCGTTGATCGGGGCCATCCGGTCCGGAAGTCCCGCGGCACCACCGAGACCCGCCGCCGCGAGGAGGCCGGCGAACTGCTCCGAGGTGAGACTCGCCGGGTCCAGGGCGGCCACGAACTCGGCCACCGCCGGGTCGATCACCACCGGGCCGGCCGCGCGGGCCGCGTCGACCGAAGCCGCGAGGTCGGTCAGGAACTCCTTCTCGCTGCCGTGGTTGGCCGCCGTCACCGTCAGGTGCAGGTTCACCGGCGAGGACAGGTGAGCGAACTGCGGCTGGACGTACCAACCGCGGGCCTTCATCTCGTCCGCCACCGTGAACAGGTCGAACCCGTCGTCGCCGGTGAACGCGATCAACGTCGACACCGGGTCGCCCAGCACGCGCAAGCCGTCGATGTCGGCGATCCCGGCCCGGATGTGCGCCACGGCGGCACGCGTCGAAGCGGCCAGCGAAAGGTAGCCCTCGGAGCCGAGGTGGCGGGTCACCGCCCACGCCGCCGCCAACGGCCCGCCCGAGCGGGTGCTCTGGATCGTCGTGTTCAGCATCGTGTAACCCGGCCAGGACGCGCTCGCGAAGTAGTGCGAGCGCCGCAGTTCCGCGGAAGCGTGCAGCAGCACCGACGTGCCCTTGGGGCAGTACGCGTACTTGTGCAGGTCCACCGAAATGCTCGTGACGCCAGGAACACGGAAGTCGAACAGCGGGATGTCCGCCCCGAGACGCGCGAAGTACGGCAGCACCCAGCCGCCGATGCACGCGTCGACGTGCATCCGGACACCCCGTTCGAGAGCCGCGGCCGCGATCGGAGCGATCGGGTCGAGTACCCCGTGTGCGTAGGACGGCGCGCTCGCCACCACGAGCACCGTCGAGTCGTCCATCGCCGCCGCCATCGCGGCCGGGTCCGCGCGGAACGTCACCGGGTCCACCGGGACGTCGATCCGGCGCAGCCCGAACAGGTGTGCCGCCTTGTGGAACGCCGCGTGCGCGGTCGTCGGCAGCACGATCGAGGGTGACGGACGATCGTCCCGAGCGGCCAAAACGGCCAGCAGGCACGACTCCGTGCCGCCGGACGTCACCGAACCGACCACGCCCGGGACGTCCCCGAGCAACGCGGACGCCTCGGCGACGAGGTCGTTCTCCATGCGCAGCAGGCTCGGGAACGCCGTCGGGTCGAGGCCGTTGGCCGACGACGCCAGCGCGTGCGCCGCCGCGCCCAGGGTGTCCACTTCGGACAGCCCGCTGTCGTAGACGTAGGCCAGGGTGCGGCCGCCGTGCGTCGGGAGGTCGCCCGCGCGCAGCTCCCGCAACGCCGCGAGGGCGTCCTCAGGCGGGTTCATGGCGCGGCTCCAGCACCTTGCGCCGCAGCAGCGGCAGGGCCAGCGCGATGAGCACGCCGGGGATGATCGACGACCCGATCAGGATCGCCAGGATCGCGCTGTCCGGCTGGAACGCCGTGGCGTCGGTGCTCGACACGTACCCGCCGAACGCCAG
Organism: Amycolatopsis solani; assembly: GCF_033441515.1. NCBI lineage: Bacteria > Bacillati > Actinomycetota > Actinomycetes > Pseudonocardiales > Pseudonocardiaceae > Amycolatopsis > Amycolatopsis solani. Next base: position 749,919 of record NZ_JAWQJT010000002.1, on the reverse strand, counting down.
GATGAGCGCCCACAGGCCGCCGCCGAAGGCCAGGCCGAGCGTCTCCCCCGCGGTCCACACGCCGGCCGCGATCCCGGCGCGGGTCTCGCCGGTGCGCTCCTCCTCGGCGGTGATCAGGTCCGGCAGGATGGCCAGCGGGAACACCGAGATCCCGGCGTACCCGACCCCGCACAGCGCCACGAACACGAACGACACGACCAGCGGGGTCGACTGCGCGAACACCAGGCCCAGCAGGCCGATCGCGAACGCCGCCGTCGCCAGGCGGAAGCCGTTGAGCTTGCCGACCCGGTCGCCGAGGCGCGGCCACAGCGGCATGGTGACCAGCGCCGGGCCGACGAAGATGACGAACAGGATCGTGCCGTAGCCGTCGCTGCCGAGGATGCGCTGCGCGAAGAACGGGATGGCAGCGAGCACGGTGCCGATGCCCAGCGCCTGGATGAAGTAGGTGCCCAGCAGCCACCGGAACGGCCGCCAGCCGGCGAGCGTGCGGACGAGCTCCTTGAGGTTCACGGTGTTCGGCCGCAGCGAGCCGACCGGCGCGTCCTTGAGCCCGAAGTACACCAGCAGCGTCGCGGCCAGCACGATCAGCCCGATCACCACGGCCATGATCCGGTAGCCCGCCACCCCGTCGATCGCGGCGGTGATCGCCGGGGCGCCGCCGCCGCAGATCAGGATCGTCACGGCCAGCACGCCGATCCGGACGCTGGTGAGCTTCGTGCGCTCGGTCGCGTCTTCGGTCAGTTCGGCGGGCAGCGCGTTGAACGGCACCTGGAACAGCGCGTACGCCGTGGCGCAGAGGGCGAACGTGATCGCCACGTACAGCGCGTCCGGCAGCGGGCCGCCCAGCCCGGGGTGGGCGAACATCGCGGCGAAGAGGATCGCGACCCCGACGCCGCCGATCAGCAGGAAGCGCCGCCTGCTGCCGGTCTTGATCAGGTTCGCGTCGGACAGCCGGCCCGCGATCGGGTTGAAGAAGAAGTCCCAGGCCTTGGGCACGAACACGATCGCCGCGGCCCAGCCCGCGGGCACGGCCATGGTGTCGGTCAGGTACTTGACCAGGACGAGGCCGGGCACCGTCCCGAAGGACCCGGTGACGAACGAGCCGAGCGAATACCTGAACCGCGTCCGGCCGGACAGCGTCGACATGGTCCTCCTCGAAGGCGTACCGGGTTGCCCGCATGAGTATTCGATCTCGGCGGGCACCCGGTAGCGGTCGAGGGGAATCGTGCCATCGTCGTGACCTGGAGCACGGAGCGACCCGCGCTACGCGGTCACGAAAGCGCGTCGGCGATCTTCGTCAGCGTCGCCGCGTCACCGCGCAGGAGGAGCTGCGTGACGACGGTTTCCTCCCACGCCTGCAGCTCGTCCCGGATCTTCGACGGCGGCCCGATCAGCGACGTGTCCTCCACGAGCGACGTCGGGATCGCGGCCGTCGCCTCGTCCTTGCGCCCGGCCAGGTACAGCTCCTGCACCTTGTCCGCCACGTCCTCGTACCCCAGCCGCGCGAAGACGTCGTGGTGGAAGTTGACGCTCTTCGCGCCCATCCCGCCGATGTACAACGCCAGCGACGGCTTGATCCACGAAGCCGCCTCCTCGACGTCGTCGTGCACGATCACCGGGATCGAGCACGGCACCTCGAACGTCTCCAGGGTGTGCCGGGCGCCCGGCCGGGCGAAGCCCTCTTCCAGCGCGGCCTTGTAGAAGGCGTTGCTCTTCGGCGAGAAGAACAGCGGCAGCCAGCCGTCGCCGATCTCCGCCGACAGGGCGACGTTCTTCGGGCCCTCGGCGGCCAGGTGGATCGGGATCTCCTTGCGCAGCGGGTGGACCGTCGGCTTCAGCGCCTTCCCGAGCCCGGTCCCGCCCTTCAACGGCAGCTGGAAGTGCTGGCCGTCCAGGGTCACCGGGGCTTCGCGGGCGATCACCTGCCGGACGATGTCGACGTACTCCCGCGTCCGCGCCAGTGGCTTCGGGTACGGCTGGCCGTACCAGCCTTCGACGACCTGCGGGCCGGACGCGCCGAGCCCGAGCACCATCCGGCCGCCGGAGAGGTGGTCGATCGTCAGCGCGCTCATCGCCGTGGCCGTCGGCGTGCGCGCGGCCATCTGGACGATGTTGGTGCCGAGCCGGATCCGGCTGGTCGACGAGCCGTACCAGGCCAGCGGCGTGAACGCGTCCGAGCCGTACGCCTCCGCCGTCCACACCGAGTCGAAGCCGAGCTCCTCGGCCTTGAGGACGGCCTCCAGCGCGCCCGGGGTCGGGCCGCTGCCCCAGTACCCGATGTGGAATCCCAGCTTCACGAATGCCTCCTAGACGTTCGGCGCGTAGTGCTCGGGCTTGCCCCGCTCGGACAGCGGGGGCAGGTTCCTCCGTGGAGTCTCGACCAAGGCGGCGTCCGGAGCCACCTCGCCGCGCACGCGGCGCCAGCCGGCCCGGGCCCGCGGGTGGTAGCGGCGGTCGTGCGGGACGAGCTTGAACACGGCGTTGATCAGCTTCCCCACGCGGCGGTGCCGCCGCGCGTCCCGCTCCGACCACCGCAGACCGAGCAGGTCCCGGATCTCGCGGTCGTAGAGGCCGGTGGTCAACCACACGAAATTGCGCGCGACCAGCGCGCTCACCGGCCGCCAGAGCGGGTCCGGCAGCCACGGCAGGAACGGCGGCTTCGCGATCCCCCGCAGGTCGAGGACGTCGCGGGTGGCCTTGTTGTCCTCCAGGACCTCGGCGCACATGTGCTTCCAGTAGCGCTGGAAGTCCTCCCAGCTCTCCGGCACCGGCCGCATGCTCATGGCGTACATCCGCCACCACGTGACGTGCTCGTCGAACAGCCGGCGCTTTTCGGCCTCGCCGATCCCGCCCATGAAGTGGTCGGCGATGAGGATCGTGCTGACGAAGAACGTCGAGTGCGCCCAGTAGTAGGTGTTGGGGTCGAGCGCGTGGTATCGCCGGCCTTGCGCGTCGACGCCCTTGATGCGGTCGTGGTAGCCGCGCACTTCGAGGGCCGTCGCGTGGGCACGCGGGCCGTCGTAGACGACTCCGCCGATGGGGTAGAGCGAGCGGAAGAGCCGCTGCCAGCGTTCCTCGAAGAACCGCGAGTGCTGCTCGACGCCGGCGCCGAGGCCGGGGTGCATGTTCTGCATCGATCCGGCCCACAGCGCGATGAGCAGGCCGCGCCAGTCGCCGAAGTACTTCCAGGTCAGCGAGTCGGGCCCCAGGGGTTCCGGCGTCATCGGCGTACTCCTCGTCGAGTCGAACTGACTACGGCTGTTGTCAGGCTAGGATCTGACAACACACGTAGTCAACCGAGGAGTGATCATGCCGGGCCGCACGTGGGCGGGCACGACCCTGGACGACCGGAAGGCGCTGCGGCGCGAGCAGCTCGTGGCCGCGGGTCTCGAACTGCTGGGCACCGAAGGCTCGGCCGGGACAAGCGTCCGCGCGGTGTGCCGGCACGCGAAGCTGACCGAGCGCTACTTCTACGAGAGCTTCACCGACCGCGAAGAACTCGTCGCGGCGGTGTACGAGCACGTCGGCGAGCAGGCCCGGCAGGCGCTGGTCGACGCGGTCCGGGACGCGCCGACCCCGGTCCTGCGCGCCGAGAACGCCGTGCGCGCGTTCGTCGAGCTGATCGTCGACGACCCGCGCCGGGGCCGGGTCCTGCTGCTCGCCCCGCTGACCGACCCCGCGCTCACCCGCCGGGGCCTGCACCTGCTGCCGGTCTTCGCCGCACTCGTCGGCGAGCAGCTGTCCCACGGCGACGAGACCGAACGCCGGATGACCGCCATCGGGCTGGTCGGCGCGCTGAGCAACGTCTTCATCGCCTACCTCGACGGCTCGCTGAAGGTCTCGCGCGAGCGGCTCGTCGCCCACTGCGTGAAACTCGTGCTCGGCGCCGACGACCACTGACCTCACCTCCGACCCCGTGACACTCGCGCGGGTGATCGGGCACACTCAACCCATGCGTACCGCTGGGCGGAACGACGGCGCGAGCGGCGACGGCCTCGTCGCGGCCCGGCTCACCGCGCTCCTGGAAGCCTTCCGGCCCGGTGACGAGGCACTCGGCGTCTCCGAACTGGCCCGCCGGACCGGGCTGGCGAAGACGACGGTGCACCGGCTCGTCGGGCACCTCACCGGCACCGGCCTCCTCGAGCGCGACGACGGCGCGGTGCGGCTCGGGCTGCGGCTGTTCGAAATCGGCCAGCTGGCCTCACCCCGCCGGGGGCTGGTCGAGGCGGCCCGCCCCTACCTCGCCGACCTCCGCGAAGCCACGCGCAACACCGTCCACCTCGCGATGCTCGAAGGCACCGAAGTGGTCTACCTGGACGTCCTGCGCGGTCCGGACGCGCCGACGCTGCCCTCGCGCATCGGCGGCCGGTTCCCCGCGCACGCCACCGGAGTCGGCAAGGCGATCCTCGCGTTTTCTCCGGAATCCGTGGTGAACCAGGTGATCGACGCCGGATTGCCCAGGTTGAGCCCGAAGACGATCACCGCGCCCGGCCTGCTTCGCCGTCAGCTCACCCGGGTCCGCGAGGACGGGATCGCCTTGGAGCGCGAGGAATCCGGCGTCGGCGTCGTGTGCGCGGCGAGCCCGCTGCTCGACTCCCACGGCGTCGCGGTCGCCGCCGTGTCGATTTCCGGCTGGGCCAACCGGATGCGGACCGAACGGGTCGCGCCCGCCGTCCGGACGGTCGCGCTCGCGCTGACCCGGACACTTTCCGGCTCCACTCGGGACAGTCGGAAATAATCTTGCGGGACAACGCTTTTCCCGCCTCTAGGCCGTCCGGCTGACGTAATCGTCCCGAGCTGGACCGGTGATCGGGAGCGGCTACGATCCGTCCAATGGCCCAGCACAGCCGGGGGACGACCGACCAGGGCCGCTCCCCCGCGACGCTTCCCGGACCGGCGGTCACCGGCTTCTCCGCCGCGCACCGGCTGCTGTCGCTCGACATCGTGCTCGCGCTCCTGGCGCTGGCCGGTGGCCTGCGGGTGCTGTACCTCGCCGCGCCCGCGCCGGCCCTGCCCGCCGAGGCCTCGAACGTCGCCCACGCCTACGCGCTCGGCCACCTCACCCCGTTCACCGACGCGGGCGGCGCCGGGGTCAGCCCGTTCGGCTGGTGGCAGCTTTCGGCCTACACCATGGTCACCGACGCGTTCGGGCGGTCGGCGTCGGCGCTGGCGGCCGTCCGCGAAGCGGTGCTCGTCGCCGCGCTGCTCAGCGCCCTGCTGCTCTGGTTCCTGGCGCGCCGGCTCGGCTTGACGCGGTGGGCGGCGGCGGCCGCGGTGCTGCTGCTCGCGGCGTCCCCGCTCGCGCTCGGCCTGCACCGGCTGGTCGTCGTCGAACACCTGGCGGTGGTGTGGGCACTCGGCGCGCTGGTGCTCGTCACCACGCCCGGAGCCCGGATCCGGCACGACGCGCTGGCCGCGCTCTGCCTGCTCGCGGCCGTGCTCACTTCGCCGCTGGCGCTGGTCTTCCTGCCCGCGGCGGGCTGGCTGCTGGTGCGCCGCGCGCCCGCCCGCGCGGCCTTGGTGGCGGTGCTGCTCAACCTCGGGCTGGGCCTCGCGTTCGGCCCGGCGGCCGGCGTGCTCCGGCCGCACCTCGCCGACGGCGGCCGCCCGTCGATCGCCGACTGGGTCGCCCTCGACCCGGCGTGGGCGGTGCTCTCGACGATGGCGCTGGTGGCCGCGCTGGCCGTGACCGCCTTGCGGCCGTTCGCGGTGTCGGGCCTGCTTCTGGTCGCGGCCTTGTTCGTGCCCGGCGTGCCGGACACCGCCGTGCTCGCGCTGCTGCTGCCCCTCACCCCGCTGCTGCTGGCCGCGGTCGTCCAAGCCGTGTCCCGGCAACGCGTCCCGGCGCACCGGTGGCACCCCGGCCGCCGTCCCGGGACGGTGCCGGCCGCGGTCGTCCTCCTCGCCGTGGTCGCCGCCGGCTGGAGCTACGGCTACCCGGCCCTGCACCCGACGACCGACCGCGCCGGACCGCTGGCCGGAGCCCAGGAGTGGTTGCGCGCCAACGCTTCCGGCGCCCGGGTCCTGGTCGACGACGGCGCCTGGGCGGAACTCGCCAAGGCCGGCTGGCCGACCGGGCTGCTCGTCCCGCCCGCCGCGTGCGCGGCCACCTGCCCGCCCGCCGAGTGGGCGGTCTTCGCCGGCGGCACGGCCGAAGTCCGCGGCCGCCACCCGGCCGTCGGCGCCGCTCTGGCGGAGGCCGGCGTGACCGCGGTGTTCGGCACCGGCGACCGCGCGGTCACCATCTCGCGCCTCGGCCTGCCCGCCGCCGACCCGGCCGCGCCGTCGGAGGAGTCCGCCCGCACCCACGCGGGCGAAGCCCTCGCGGCGTCGACGCGGATCAGCCTGCCCCCGGACGCCTCCGCCGTGCTGCGCGCGGGCCACGTCGACCCGCGGCTGATCGCGACGATCGCCGCGCTCGCGGCGATCCGGCCGGTCAGCGTCGGGGCGTTCCCCGCCGTCCCCGGCGAAGACCCCGCCGGGCAGCCACGCCGCCGGGTGCTCCTGACGGCGGCCAAGGACGCCGTGGCCGCGTTCTACACCGGCCAGCGCGACCTGTTCCGCCCGTCCTCGGTCACCGAAACGGCCGACGGCGTGCTCGTCACGTACCCGCTGTTCGCACCCCCGGGACTGCTGGTCCCGTTCTCCTCACCCTGACGGCGAAAGGACCTCCCATGCGCACCCTGCTCAGACCCGGCGGGCTGACCGCCGCGGCCCTCCTTCTCGTCGCGCTCACGCCGGTGACGGCTGAGGCGGCGACCGCGCCCGGCCCGGGCGTCGGCTGGATCCGGGTCGGCCACCTCTCGCCGAAGGTGCCGCCGGTGGACATCTACTTCGCCCCCTTCGGGCAGGCCGAGAAGGTCGTCATCCGCAAGGCGGGCTACGGCGCGGTCACGCCGTACTCCTCGCTGGACCCCGGCAAGTACACGCTGTCGATGCGGCCCGCCGACGCCTCCTCGAGCACGCCGCCCGCGCTGACGGCCACCATCGAGGTCGCCGAGCGCAGCGCCTATTCGTTGCTGGTCTTCGCGAACGGACCCGACGGGACGCTCAAGGGCGACCTGGTCACCGACGACCTGACCCCGCCCGCCGCCGGCCGGGGCCGCGTCCGGGTCGTCGAAGGGTCGGCGGCGATCGCGCCGGTCACCGTCGCCGGGCCGCAGGGCGTCACCCTCGCGCAGAACGCGGCCTACGGCCAGACTTCGTCCTATGTGGACGTCCCGGAAGGGCGCTGGCCGCTGCAGCTGTCCGGTGGCGCGGTGAAGTCGAGCGCCGACGTCGACGTCAAGGCCGGGTCGTCGACGACACTGCTGGTCACCGAGAACGCCGGCACGCTGAAGGCGAACCCCATCTCCGACGGCGCGTCGCTGCCCGAACCGCCGAAGCTCGGCGTCGAGACCGGCGGCGGTGGCACCGCGCCGTCGTCCATCCCGCTGTGGCCGGCGCTGGCGGCGGCCGGGCTGCTGGCCGCGCTGCTCGCGGGACGCCGGGCGGCTCGTGCGCGCTGACCTCGCCACCCTGCTCGTCGTCGCACTGCTGGCCACCGGCTGTTCGGCGGCTCCGGCCGCGCCGCCACCCGCCGCCCCGGCCCCCTCCGCGTCCTCGGTGGCGACCGGGCCCCTGCCGCTGCCGGCCGCGCCCGACGTCCGCCCGGTACGGCTGCGGATCCCCGCCATCGGCGTCGACGCGGCCGCGCTCGTCCCGCTCGGGCTGGGCGCGGACCACCAGCTCGAAGCACCCGCGCGCTTCGAGGACGTCGGCTGGTACTCCGCCGGGCCGGTCCCGGGCGACCCCGGCCCGGCGGTGATCGCCGCGCACGTCGACTCCCGGTCCGGCCCGGCGCCGTTCTTCCGGCTGCGCGACCTGCGTGGCGGCGACCAGGTGTTCGTCGCGCGCTCGGACGGCCAGGAGACCCGGTTCGCCGTGGACGCCGTCCAGCGCTACCCGAAGGACGCGTTCCCGACCGGCGCGGTGTACGGGCCCGCGCCGGGCAGCGCGCTGCGGCTCATCACCTGTGGCGGCAGCTTCGACGCGGCGAAACGCTCGTACCGCGACAACATCGTCGTCTACGCCTCGACCCGCTGGGGTTAGTACTCCTTCACCAATCCGCGGCGGGCCAGCTCGGGCCGGACGCCGTCGCCGAACCAGTACGCCTCCTCCAGGTGCGGGTAGCCCGACAGCACGAACTCGCTCACGCCGACGCTGTGGTACTCCTCGATCAAGTCGGCGACCTCGGCGTGGCTGCCGACCAGCGCGGTGCCGGCGCCGCCGCGGACCAGGCCGACCCCGGCCCACAGGTTCGGGTGGATCTCGAGCCCGCGGACGCCGCCGTCGGTGCGGCCGCCGTGCAGCGCGACCATCCGCTGCTGCCCCACCGACTCGCTCGCCGCCAGCTGTGCCTGCGCCTTGGCCACCTGGTCCGGGCTCAGCGCGTCCAGGAGCTTCTGCGCCTCCGCCCAGGCTTCGGCCGAGGTGTCGCGCGAGATCGTGTGCAGCCGCACGCCGAACCGGATCGGCCGGTCCCCGGCCAGCTCGCGCACCTTCGCGATCTTCTCCGCGACCTGCGCGGGCGGCTCGCCCCAGGTCAGGTAGACGTCGGCGTGCCGGGCCGCGACCGGCAGCGCGGCCGGCGACGAGCCTCCGAAGTAGATCGGCGGCACCGGGTCCGGCGCGGCCAGCGTCGTCGCGCCTTCGACCCGCAGGTGCTCGCCCTCGAACGTGAACGGCTGCCCCGACCACACCCCGCGGACGATGGTCAGGAACTCGTCGGTGCGGGCGTACCGGGCGTCGTGCTCGTGCCAGTCGCCGAAGCGCCGCTGCTCCACGGCGTCGCCGCCGGTGACGATGTTGAGCAGCACCCGCCCCTCGGACAGCCGCTGGAACGTCCCCGCCATCTGGGCGGCGAGCGTCGGGGAGATGACGCCGGGGCGGAACGCGACCAGGAACTTCAGCCGGGTCGTCTCGCGGATCAGCGCGGCCGTGGTGAGCCAGGCGTCTTCGCACCACGTGCCGGTCGGGGTCAGCACCCCTTCGAAACCCTGGCGCTCGGCCGCCCGGGCGACCTGGGCGAGGTAGTCGAGATCGGGCCGGCGCTGCGCCGACGGGCCCTGGGACCGGTTGGCGTGGAAGCGTTCCACGATCGTGCGGCCGTCGCCGCTGGTGGGCAGGAACCAGTGCAGCCTGATGCTCATCCGTTGCTCCTCGCCTGGTCCAGGTCGGGGGCGAACCGCCGGTCGACGAACGCCGCGAAGTCCACCTTGCCCGGCAGCGTCTTCTCGTCGGTGAAGGTGTCCGCGAGCTGCTGCTCGGACGCGATCACGGAGTCGTCGAGCGCGATCGGCTGGTCGCGGCCCGCGTCCACCGCCTTCCGCGCCACTTCGAGCTTCAGCCCGGTCTCCTTGGCCCAGGCCGCCGCCCACTCCGGGCGGTGCGTGTCGGCCCACTTCTGCGCCTTGACCACCCGGACCACCAGGTCGCGGATCGCCGAGTTCTTGCCGGGGTCGGCCAGCGCCGTCGTACTCGCGGTTTCGAAGGCCAGGCCGTTGGACGCCCCGCGCCCGTCGGCGAGCACCCGTGCCTTCGCCTCGATCTCGGCCTGTGCCGTGTACGGGTCCCAGATCGCCCACGCGTCGATCGTGTGCTGGGTGAACGCGGCGTAGGCCTCCGACGGCTGCAGGAAGCTCACCTTGACGTCCTTGGTGGACAGGCCGTGGTTGCGCAGCGTGTTCAGCAGCTGGCCGTGCGCCGAGCTGCCCTTCGCGACCCCGATCGTCTTGCCCTTGAGCGAAGCGACGTCCGTCAGCGGCGAGTCGGGCGGGACGAGGACGGCCTCCCGCGTGACGTTGCTGCGCGCGACGCTGACGACAGCGATCTTGGCCTTCGCCGCGGCGGCGAAGATCGGCGGGGTGTTGCCGACGCGGCCGATGTCGATCGCGCCGGCCGACGCCGCTTCCAGCAGCGGCGGTCCCGAGGTGAACGTGGACCATTCGATCTTGTAGGGCAGGCCGTCCAGCTGGCCGGCCGCGGTGAGCAGCGACTTGACGCCGCCCTTCTGGTCACCGACCTTGAGCGTGACCTTCGCCAGGTCCGCCGCGCTCACCGGGCCCGGCACGGCCGCCTGGTCGGTACTGGCCGCCGAGCCGCACCCGGCCAGCACCAGTGCGGCCGCCGCGACGGCTACTCCTCTACGCCACAGCATCTTCGGTCACTCCCAGGTCGGCCAGCACGCGCCGGCGGAAGTCGTCGTGGTCGTCGGTCTCACGCGGCCGGTGGGTGGCCACGATCCGGCCGCCGTCGAGTACCAGGACCCGGTCGGCGAGGCGCAGGGCCTCGTCGACGTCGTGGGTCACCAGCAGCACGCCCGGCCGGTGCCGCCGCCAGAGGTCCAGCACCAGGCCGTGCATCGCGATGCGGGTCAGCGCGTCGAGGGCACCGAACGGCTCGTCGAGCAGCAGCAGATCGGGTTCGCGCACCAGCGCGCGGGCCAGCGACACGCGCTGCGCCTCCCCGCCGGACAGCGTGAGCGGCCAGTCGTCGGCGTGCTCGGTCAGGTGGACCTCGGCAAGCGCTTTCTCGGCCAGTGCCCGGTTGCGGGCCTTGCTGACGCCGTCCTGGCGCAGGCCGAGGACGACGTTGCGCCAGACCTTCCGCCACGGCAGCAGTCTCGGCTGCTGGAACGCGACCGAGACGGTCCCGGTGACGTCCGCGGTTCCCTCGACGTCGGCGTCGAGGCCGGCCAGGACGCGCAGCAGCGTCGACTTGCCGGAGCCGCTGCGGCCCAGCAGGGCGACGAACTCGCCGCGCTCCACGGTCAGGTCGAGTCCACTGAGGACGGTGCGGTCGCCGAACCGCTTCGTGAGGTCGCGGACCTCGGCTACCGGGTTCGCCACCGCAGCACCTTCCGTTCGAGCAGCCGGACCAGCGCGTCGGTGACCAGGCCGAGCAGGGCGTACAGGACGAGGCCGACGACCACGACGTCGGTGCGCAGGAACTCCCGCGCGTTGTTGATGAGGTAGCCGACCCCGGCGTCGGCGTTGACCGTCTCGCCGACGATCAGCGCGAGCCAGGCGATGCCGAGCGACTGCCGCAGCCCGACGAGCGCCTGCGGCAGCGCACCGGGGATGACGACGTGCCACAGCCGTTCCGCGCGGCTGAACCCGAGCGCGCGGGAAGCCTCGACGAGGTTCGGGTCGGCGCCGCGGATTCCCGAGTGGACGTTGAGGTAGAGCGGGAAGGCCACGCCGAGCGCGACCAGCACGATCTTCGTTTCCTCGCCGATGCCGAACCACAGGATGAACAGCGGGATCAGGCCGAGGAACGGCAGCGTGCGCAGCATCTGCACCGGCGGGTCGACCAGCACCTCACCCCAGCGGGACAGGCCGGCGACGATGCCGAGCACGACGCCGACGACGGCGCCGATCGCGAACCCGGCGCCGACGCGGCCGAGCGAAACCGCGAACGCTTCACCGAGTTCGCCGCTGCGCGCGACTTCGACGCCGGCCTGCACGACCGTCCACGGTGAACTGAGCTTGTCGGGCGGCAGGGCGCCGGTGGCGCTCGCGAGCTGCCAGGCGGCCACGAGCACCACCGGGCTGATCCAGCGCCGGAGATCGAGGCGCGGCACCTTGCGCGGCGGCCGGTTGCCGGCCGGCCGGGCGCGCGCGAGCACGCCCGTGGTGGAAATCGACACGGATTTCTCCCGGGGACGGGGGGTTCTTCGATTGCGTTGGCCCCGACCATCCGGTGAGTGGGAAGGGAAGTCAATCCGCGCCCACTCCGTGAACACCCGCCGTTTCAGCCCGTGGAACGGCTTGTCTCAGCCGCCGAACATGGCCTTCCATTCGTCGAGCGACCGCGGCCGGTAGACGAAGTTGCTGCGCTTGACCTCCGACAGCGCGGCCGACGGCTCGGCCGAGTACTGGTGCCCGGGGTAGACGACGGGATCCCCGGCCAGCCCGGCGAGCTGCTGCAGGCTGCGGTAGATCTCTTCGGTGTCCCCACCGGGGAAATCGGTGCGGCCGCAGCCTTCGAGGAACAGCGTGTCCCCGGAGACGAGCTTGTCCTCGACGAGGAAGCACTGACTGCCGGGCGTGTGCCCGGGGGTGTGCAGCAACCGGATCGGGATGGCCCCGACTTCGAGGACGTCGTCGTGGTCGTGCGCCCGCAGGTCCGTGCCGGACACCCCGGTGACCCGCTTGACCCACTCCGTCTCGGCCCCGTTGACGTGGATCGGCACCGATTCGACGGCGAGCAGCTCGGCGATGCCGGCCAGCGAGAACCCGAGCATCTCCCCACCGACGTGGTCGGGGTGGTGGTGCGTCGCGAGCACCCCGGTGAGCCGCATCCCGTCCCCGGCCAGCACGTCCAGCAGATCCCGCACGGCGTAGGCGGGATCGACGACCACGGCGTCCCCGCTCTCGCGGTCCCCGATCAGGTAGGCGAAGTTCAGCATCTGGGTAGCCACGGGATCCCCGACAGCGAAGTCACGGCCGGCGAGCAGCTGCCGGAAGTAGAGCCGATCAGTCATGCCGGACACCCTACGACGCGGTCCACTCGGCTTCTCCGCCGAACGTCAAGCCGTCTTCAGGAGCCCCATCCGGTCCGCCATGCCCCGCACCTCGCGAGCCACCCCTTCGCGACGCGTCCGAGCGAGCATGGTCGAGATGATCTCTCGCACGAACGGATTGCTCCGGGTGCGGATGTGCCCGAGCTTCTCCGCACGGACGAGCAACGCCACGACCTCTTCATCCGGCCTGCGGACGCCGTACAACGCGCGTGCGTGCTCGATCAGGAAGGTGGTCCGGCGGGAGTCGACGGCCAGCTCCGCCGGATCGACGGTCTCAGCGAGCTGCGCGGCTTCGACGTGGTCCCCGCGTTCCAGCGCGGACGAGATGCGCCACAGGACGACGTTGGCCGGGCTGAACAGCAGGAAGTTCTTGTTCCCGTCCTCGACGTGCTCGGCCAGACCGGCTGCTTCGTCGAGTGCCGCGGTGGCGTCCCCGCCCAGCACGGACTCGGTGTAGCCCGTAGTCAGGGTGAGTGCCCCGCGGACGTCGTAGGCGTCGGCCGGGACGTCGTCGAGAGCCCGCTCGGCGAGTTTCGCGGCGCGCTTGTGCGCCCCGAGGCCCGACAGCGCTTGGGTCCGCGCGAACTCGGCCAGCGCGATCCAGCCGGGCTCCCCCAGCCGTTGGGCTGCCTCGTGCCCTCGATCAGCGGCGATCCACGCCAGCTCGAACGCGCCGAGCCCTTTCGTGAGCAGCGCGGTGGTGTGGGTCGCGGTGACCAACGAGCGCAAGGCTTCGGGTTTGTCCACGTGGGTGTGGAGTGCCACCAGCAGAGCGGGGAGCCGAGCACCCACCTCGGCGTCCTGATTCGCCTGCCGAAGCGCGGCCAGCAGCTGCGTCTCGGACAGAAGCACGGTGAGATCACCGACCGGCGACTCCGCGCCGTCGAGGTCCGTGCTCAGCAGGGCGCCGCGGATCGCCGGGATGGCGGTGCCGGCCTCCGGGTCGCGGATCTCGAGCCCATCACCGGTGATGTCGGACAAGCTGACGCGCAGCGCACCGGCGATGGTCACCAGCGTCGAGCGCTTGTCGATGGCCGAGCGTTCGTTCTCGATCTTGGACAGGTAGCCCTTCGACAAGCCGGACAGGCCCGCCAGTTGCTCGAGCGACATCCCGCGCCAGCGCCGGAACCGTCGAATCGTGACGCCGATCGAGTCCATGCGGGCATGCTACCTGTCTGGGTTTCCTTCCAGGAAACGTTTGTGAGCTGCACGTTCGTAGAGTCACTGACCATGCGTGACTTCCTGCTCACTCCTCGACCCAGCCAAGGCGCCGGACTCGATGCGGTGATCCACATCGACCCGAAGGCCATCCACCCGGTCGTCGACGGGGAATGGCACCGGGCCCGGCTGCCCGGTATCCCCCAGGCCGGCCAAGGCATCACGATGCTGTGCGGCCTGACCGCATCGGCCAGGTTCCAGCCGCTCGACCAACGCCGGGACCGCGGCGTACCGACAGCATGCCCACGCTGCGATTCGATCTATCGCCGGGAACACGGCATCCCGCAACAGGACACCCGGCAGAGCCGCTAGCCCGTGCACCAGATTCGAACAGTGCAGCTTCCGGGCCGCGCCGCTCACCGACCCCGTGCCGGACCACCGCCGGCGGGCCGGGATTGGTAGTGGACGTCATGCCGGCCCCGGGCCATCCTGGGGCGCACCGACGAGGAGGCACGACGATGACCCAGGGCTTGGTGACCTGCGACCTCACGATCACCGCCGACGGCTATGCGGCCGGGCACCGGCAGACCGAGCAGCGGCCGTTCGGCGACGATGGCGGCGACGGCTGGGGTGACCGGCTGCACGCCTGGTACGGCGAAGGCCGCGACGAGCACCCCGCCGAGTTCGACCGGGCGCTGACGGCCAAGGCGTTCATCATGGGGCGCAACATGTTCGGGCCGGTGCGCGGCGCATGGGACCGGGCGTGGACCGGCTGGTGGGGTGACGACCCGCCGTACCACGCGCCGGTGTTCGTGCTCACCCACCACCCGCGCGAGCCGCAGCCGATGGACGGCGGCACCACCTTCCACTTCGTCACCGACGGCATCAAGGCCGCGCTGGAACGCGCGCGCGAAGCGGCGGGCGAGGGCAGCATCTCCGTCCACGGCGGCGCGACCACCGTCAACCAGTACCTCGCCGCGGGCCTGATCGACGAGCTGCGCCTGCACATCTCGCCGTTCACGCTCGGCGACGGCGTCCGGCTGTTCGACGGGGTGCCGCCGCTCGACCTCGAGCAGCTGGACTCGCGGTCGACGCCGTCGGTCACGCACCTCCGGTATCGCGTGCTGCACTGAAACGCGCCGTGGTGAGCGCGAGCCGGCCGAAGACCTCGCCGCCGGTCAGTTTCCGGTGCGCGAGCTCGGCCTGCTCGAGCGGCAGCACCTCGTGCACGACCGCCCGCGTGTCCCCCGACGCCAGCAGCTCGGCGAGGTAGGCACTCCGGTCGGTCTGCGGCACGGTGTCCGCACTGAAGGTCGCGAACGACAGCGACCGCCGGAACGCCGTGAACAGCTCCTTCCCGAAGCCGGCGGGCGGCTCGCCGCCCATCAGGCCGACGGAGACCAGGCGCCCGTTGGGGTTCAGCCGCGCGAACAGCGACGGCAGGCCCGGCCCGGCCACGACGTCCAGGATGACGTCGAAGCCCTCGGCTCCCCCGCCGTCGCGGCCGAACACGTGGGTCGCGCCCAGCTCGCGCAGGCGGTCGCCGCGCTCGGGCGACGACGTCGTCACCGCGATCGCCGCGGCCCCGCCGCGGGCCGCCAGCTGCACGGCCATCACGCCGATGCCGCCGGCCGCGCCGCGCACCAGCACCGACTCGCCCGGGGCGAACCGGGCGTGGCGCAGGCCGAAGTGAGCGACCACGCCGGAGGTGCCGAGCGTCACCGCGTCGACGGGCGACACGGACGGCGGGAGCGGGACGAGCGTCTCGACGGGGACGACCGCCTGCTCCGCGTACCCGCCGCCGACACCCGCGAAGGCCCAGACGCGCCGTCCGAGCCAGGCCGGGTCGACGCCGTCGCCGACTTCGGCCACCGTGCCGGCGATCTCGCCGCCGAGGACGTGGCCCGGTCGGAAGCCGTACGCCGCGAGCGCGCCGCTGCGGATCAGGACATCGACGCCGCCGACGCCGATCGCCTCGGTCGTGATCAGCGCCTGCCCGCCGGCCGGGCTCGGGACCGGAAGGTCGACGACGGCCAGCCCTTCGGGCCCGCCGAACTCCTGCACCGCGACTGCTTTCACTGTTTTCTCCGTCGTTCCGGGGTCGATGACCGGCCGCGGACGTTAACGGACGCCCCCGTCCGGTTGGCTAAAGTGAGGGAGTGACCCAGGCTTTGCCTCACCTCCGGCGTTCCGACGCCCGCGACAACCGCGACCGCATCCTCGAAGCGGCCCGCGCGGTGTTCGCGGCCGAGGGCCTGGCGGTGCCGATGCGCGAGATCGCCCGGCGCGCCGACGTCGGCCCGGCGACCCTGTACCGCCACTTCCCGACCAAGGAGGCGCTGGCCACCGCGGCGTTCGCCGGCCAGATGCGCGCGTGCTACGCGATCGTCGACGAGGGGCTCGCCGACCCTGATCCGTGGCACGCCTTCACTTCGGTGCTCGAGAACCTGCTGGAGCTGCAGGCCCGCGACCGGGGCTTCACCGCGGCGTTCACGGCGGTGTTCCCGCACGCGCTGGATTTCGCGGCGGACCGCGAACGCGCGGTGAAGTCACTCGCGGAGCTGGTCCGCCGCGCACGGGAAGCGGGTCACCTGCGCCCGGACGTCGTCCTCGACGACGTGATCCTGATCCTCATGGCGAACGGCGGCATCCAGGCCAAGTCATCGGCGGCCCGCGTCGCGGCTTCACGGCGCTTCGCCGCACTGGCGATCCGGGGGCTCCGAGCCTGACGCCCACTGGTGCCCGCTCCCCTGGTGCAGCATGGCGCCGAGCGGGCACGAGCACGCACGCCGGCCCGCTGGCGCGGACGAAGCCCGCGAGCTGCGCACACGCCGGTCGGCTGCCGCGGATCAGGCCCACCCCGCCAACAGGTTGGCGCCCTCACCCGCCCGCCACCGCGGACCAGACCCAGCGCACCCGCCGGTCACGCCCTCTCACCCCTCCCTCACTCACCCACCTCCCCGTCCGCCAGCTCCCGCAGCAGGTCCAAGTGGCCCACGTGCCGCGCCGTCTCCTGCACCACGTGGGCCACCACCCAGCGCACCGTGAACTCCGACCGCCGCCTGGTCCGGTCGTCCGGGCCCAGCCGGCGCAAGGCTTTCTCCGCCCGCCCCCACTCCTCCCGGTACGCCGCCACCACGGACTCCGGGGTGTCGGATTCCGTCAGGTCCCAGCTCGGGTCCGGCGTGCCCGCCCACAGCGACGGCAGGTCCGCCCCACCCGCCTCGATGCACAGCCACCAGCGCTCCACCGCCGTCAGGTGCTTCACCACGCCCAGCGCGCTCAGCCGCGGCGAAGACGGCAACGGGGTGGCCGCCGCCAGCTCGGCGGGCAAGCCCGCCAGCTTGTTGACCGCCGTCGCGCGGAGGAACTGCAGGAAGTCCAGCTGGAGGCGCAGCTCGTCGGCCGCCAGCCTCGGGGGCCAGCGGCGGCGGTGCGTCTTCGAACTCGTGTTCGACATGACCGCAACGTACCCCACGGGTCCGACAAAATAGAGTGATCGCCATGTGGTGGGGACTGCTCTGCGCTCTGGGCGCGGCGATCGCGTACGGCGTGGCTTCGGTGATGCAGGCGGTCGCCGCCCGCGCGACCGACACCGGGGCCGACGGTGTCGATCCGAAACTTCTCGTGCGCGTGCTCGGCCAGTGGAAGTTCGTCCTCGGCCTGGCACTGGACATCCTGGGGTTCGTCGCGCAGATCGCCGCGCTGCACGTCCTTCCCCTCTTCGTCGTGCAGGCCGCGCTCGCCGCGAGCCTCGCCGTCACGGCCGTCGCCGCGCGGTTCCTCGGGGTGCGGCTCGGGCGGCGGGAATGGGCGGCCGTGGCCGTCGTGTGCGCCGGGCTCGCGCTGCTCGGGGCCGCCGCCGAAAGCGAGGGGTCCGATCCCGTCGGGCTCGGGTTCCGGCTGGGGCTGATCGGCGCCGTCGTCGTGCTGGCCGGGGCCGGGATCGCCGCGGGGAAGGCGAGCCGCCGGGTGCGGACGCCGGCGCTCGGCCTCGTCGCCGGGCTGAGCTTCGGGGTCGTCGCCATCGCCGGGCGGATCATCCCGAGCCTCGCGCCGCTCGACCTGCTCACCGACCCCGCCACCTACACCGTCGCGGTCGCGGGCGGGATGGCGATGCTGTTCTACGCGACGGCGCTGCAACGCGGGAGCGTCACCACGTCCACCGCCATGATGGTGCTCGGCGAGACCGTCTTCCCGTCGCTGGTCGGCGTGTTCGCGCTCGGCGACCGCACGCGGCCGGGGTTCGCGGTCGTCGCCGTGGCCGGGTTCGTGCTCGCCGTGGCCGCCGCGCTCGCGCTGGCGCGGTTCGGGGAACCGGCCACCGAGCCGCGGACTGAGACGAAGCCGACCGTTTTCCCGTAACTCCTTTACTTAGACTAGCCTTACCTATCCAAGACGCGGACAGGGGAGGCGCGGGTGAGCACGACGGGACGGGAAGTCCTCCGCCGGTCGATCGCCGGGCAACGACGATCGGTGACCCTCGCGGCCCTGCTGACGGCGGGCCACCAGGGCGGCGAAGCACTGGTGCCGGTGGTGATCGGCGTGGTCATCGACCAGGCCGTCGCGGGCGGTTCGGTGGGCACGCTCCTGCTGTGGCTCGCGGTGCTGGCGGTCCTGTTCGCCGGGCTGTCGACCAGCTACCGCCTCGGGGCCCGCTTCGGCGAACGCGCCGCCGAGCGCGCGGCCCACGAACTCCGGCTCGACGTCGGACGCCGGGTGCTGCACCCGGGCGGTGTCGCGGAATCCGGTGCGCTGGCCGGTGAACTGGTGAGCATCGGGACGTCGGACGCGAAGCGGGTCGGCACGGTCAACGGCGTCCTGCCGTTCGCCGCCGCCGGGCTGGCCGGGCTGCTGGTCAGCGCGGTCGTCCTGCTCACCATGTCGCTGCCGCTCGGCCTGCTCGTGCTGCTCGGCACGCCGCCGATGCTGTACCTGGCCCACCTGATCGGCAAGCCACTCGAACGCCGCAGCGAAGCCGAACAAGAGCGGTCCGCGTTCGCCTCCGGCATCGCCACCGACCTCGTCGCCGGGCTGCGCGTGCTCAAGGGCGTCGGCGCCGAACGCGCCGCCGTCGACCGCTACCGCCGCACCAGCCAGGACTCGCTCAAGGCCACCCTGCGCGCGGCGCGTGCCCAGGCCTGGCACAACGGCGCGCTGCTCGCGCTGACCGGCGTCTTCATCGCGGTGGTCGCGCTCGTCGGCGGGAACCTCGCCGCGGCGGGTGACATCAGCGTCGGCGACCTGGTCGCCGCGGTCGGGCTCGCGCAGTACCTGATCACACCGTTCACGATCTTCTCGTGGGTCAACGGCGAACTCGCGCAGGGCCGGGCGTCGGCCGCGCGCATCGCCGACGTGCTCAACGCGCCGCCCGCCGTCGGCGCCGGGGACGCCACGCTGCCGGTCCCGGCCGCGGGGCACGTCAAGCTGGCCGCGCTGAGCCGCGGCGCGCTGCGGGACGTCGGGTTCGAAGCCCGGCCCGGCGAGCTGCTCGGCGTGGTCGCCACCGACCCGGCCGCCGCCACGGACCTGCTCGACTGCCTCGGCCGCGCCGCCGACCCGGCGAGCGGCTCGGTGTCGGTCGACGCCGTCGACCTGTCCACTGTGGACCCGAGCCGGGTCCGGGAGGTGGTGCTGGTCGCCGCGCACGACGCCGACCTGTTCGCCGGCACCGTCGCCGAAAACGTCGAAACCGGGCCCCGAACGGCCGAAGCGATGACCGCGGCCGCCGTCGACGAGGTGGCCAGCGCGCTGCCCGACGGCGTCGCGACCGCCGTCACCGAACGCGGGAGATCGCTGTCCGGCGGGCAGCGCCAGCGGGTCGCGCTCGCCCGCGCGCTCGCCGCGGACGCGCCGGTGCTCGTGCTGCACGACCCGACGACCGCGGTCGACACCGTCACCGAGGCGCGGATCGCCGCGGGGCTGGCGGAACTGCGGCGCGGCCGCACGACGATCCTCGTGACCACCAGCCCGGCGCTGCTCGCCGCGACCGACCGCGTCGTCCTGCTCGACGACGGGCGCGTGACGGGCGAAGGCAGCCACGCCGACCTGGCGGGCCGGGCCGACTACCGGGCGGCGGTGCTCTCGTGACCCGTGAACTCCTCCCCGTGGCCGACGGCCACCGGATCCGCGCCGTCGTCGGCGAACTGCTCGGCCGCGCGAAGGGCCGCACCGCCGCGGCGGCCACGATGCTGGTCGCGGCGACCGCGATCGGCCTGCTCACCGCTCCCCTGCTCGGCCGCGTCGTCGACCTGGTCGCGACGCGCCGCCCGGCCGCCGACCTCGTCACGCCGGTCGTCGGGCTGGTGCTGGTCGCGCTCGCCCAAGCGGTCGCCACGGCCATCGGGGTGTCGCTGGTGGCGCGCCTCGGCGAGACGATCCTGGCCGAGCTGCGCGAGCGCTTCGTCGAACGAGCTCTCGGGCTGCCGCTGGAACAGCTCGAACGGGCCGGCTCCGGCGATCTCACCGCGCGCGTGACCAACGACGTTTCGGTGGTCGCGGAAGGCGTGCGGCAGGCGCTGCCCGAGCTGGGCCGGTCGGTGCTGACCGTCGTGCTGACGCTGGGTGCGCTGGCCGTGCTCGACTGGCGGTTCCTGCTGGCCGCGCTGGTGGCCGTGCCGGTCCAGCTGTGGACCGTGCGCTGGTACGTGCCGCGCGCGAAGCCGTTGTACGCCAGCCAGCGCGAGGCCGTCGGGGCGCAGCAGCAGCAACTGCTCGACACCATCGGCGGCGCGAAGACGGTCCGTGCGTTCCGCCTGGCCGACGCGCACCTCGAGCGGGTGCGGCAGCGTTCCGACGGCGCCGTCGAGCTGGCCCTGCGCGGGATCCGGCTGGTCACGCGGTTCTACGCGCGGCTCAACCTGGCCGAGTTTCTCGGGCTGTCCGCGGTGCTGGCGATGGGGTTCCTGCTGGTCGGGGCGGACGCCGTGACGGTCGGCGTGGCGACGGCGGCGGCCTTGTACTTCCACAGCCTCTTCGGCCCGATCACGACCGCGCTCGCGCTGGTCGACGACGCGCAGGCGGCCGCGGCCAGCCTGGCGCGGCTGATCGGCGTCGCCGACCTGCCCGCCGAGGCGTCCCCCGCGCAGCCGGCCCGGCCGGTCGACGCGTCGGTGAAGACGGCGGGCATCGGGTTCTCCTATGTGGACGGTCACCCGGTGCTCGGCGACGTCGATCTCGCCGTCGCCCCCGGCGAGCGGGTGGCCCTGGTCGGGGCGAGCGGGGCCGGGAAGACGACGCTGGCCAAGCTGATCGCCGGCATTCACCGCCCGGGCGCGGGTTCGGTCACGCTCGGCGGCGTCCCGCTCGACGAGCTGGGCCCGGAGGCGACGCGCCGGACGGTCGCGCTGATCAGCCAGGAAGTCCACGTCTTCGCGGGACCGCTCGCCGACGACCTGCGGCTGGCGCGCCCGGAGGCGACCGACGCCGAGCTGCGGGCGGCGCTGGCGAAGGTGGGCGCGCTGACGTGGGTGTCTTCCCTGCCGGACGGGCTGGCCACGGTGGTCGGCGAAGGCGGCCACCAGCTGACGGTGACGCAGGCGCAGCAGCTCGCCCTGGTCCGCCTGGTGCTGGCCGACCCGCCGATCGCGATCCTCGACGAGGCCACGGCGGAAGCGGGCAGCGCGGGGTCGCGGGTGCTGGAGTCGGCGGCCGCGGCGGCCCTCGAGGGGCGGACGGCGCTGGTGGTGGCGCACCGCCTGACGCAGGCGGCGGCGTCCGACCGGATCGTGGTGCTGGACGCGGGTGCCGTGGTGGAGTCCGGGACGCACGACGAGCTGGTCGCGGCGGGCGGCCAGTACGCGAAACTGTGGACGGCCTGGTCCGGCCAGCGCGCGTGACCCGCCGCCCTGAAGGGGACGTTGCCGGCATCTGACGCACTGAAGGGGACTTTCCTGTCATCACATGACAGGAAAGTCCCCTTCTGGGCACTCGGGCAGAGTCAGGTGTCCATGGCGTCGGCCAGGGACTTCGGCCGCATGTCCGTCCAGTTCGCTTCCACGTGGTCCAGGCACGCCTGGCGGCCGGACGGCCCGAAGGCCACCGTCCAGCCGGCCGGGACGTCGGCCCGCTCCGGCCAGAGGCTGTGCTGGTTCTCGGCGTTGACCAGCACCAGGTACGTGCCGTCGGGGTCTTCGAACGGGTTGGTCATGCCAGGCCTCCTCAGGCGGTGATGTCCGTGCGGGCGCCCTTGACGACCTCGGTCAGCTGCTGCAGGACCGGGGCCGCGAGCACCGGGTTGAACCGGGGTTCGGTCGACCAGTCGGCGAGCTGGTTCGCCTTCACCGCGGGCAGCTGCGCCCACGTCGGGAACTGCGCCATCTGCTGGCGCGACAGCGCGTACGTCCGGCTGTCGGTGAGGATCAGGTCGGCCGGGTACTTGCCGGCCTGCTCCCAGCTGAGGGTCTCGAAGTAGTCGTCCGAGCCGCCGCCGGCGACGATGTCCAGGCCCAGCTCGCGGTAGTACGCCAGGTCCGCGAAGTACTCCGGCTTGCAGACGTACAGGCTGTCCTTGTCGCTGGACACCACGAGGACCTTGAGGCCCGGCTTGCCCTGGATCGCGGCCTTGAGGTCGTCGGAGGCCTTCTGGAAGTCCTCTTTGCCCTTCTTGATCGCGGCCGAGTTCGCGTCGCCGCCCAGCGCCACCGCGAGCTGCTCGAAGCGCTCGATGACCTTGGGCAGCGTGACCTTGTACTCGGAGATCGCGACGATCGGGGCGATCTGCTGGACCTTGGTGCCGAGGTCGTCCTTGAGCACCCACATGTCCGTCGGCTTGGCGCCGGTCAGGCCGGTGACGACCAGGTCGGGCTTGAGCGCGGCGAACTTCTCCATGCTGAAGTCGTCCCAGGCGTTGCCGATCGACGTGACGGCGTTCAGGTCGATGTTGCCGGCCTGGATCTCCTTCTTGCCGTCGGCGGTCTTCTGCGGGCCGAACACGCCGACCGGGCGGACGCCGTAGTCCCACAGCGCGGCGGCCGAGCTGGCGTAGGCCACCACCCGAGTCGGACGCTGGTCGCGCGCCGCCTTCTGGCCGCGGTCGTCGGTGAACTCCCACGGACCGGCCGCGGCGCCCGCCGCCTGCTTGTCGTCGCCGCTGCCGCAAGCGGTCAGGGCCGCGGCGGCGGCCAGGCCGCCCGCCCCGATCAGGAATCCACGCCGGCTGAGCCCGGCAGCGCCTTGAAACACGGACATGTGAACCTCTCGCCAAGCTTTAGGATAGGCACACCTTATTTAGGGGAGCCTCTCAAAAGCAACCACCGCGACCCACCTGTGTCCACGCCCACCTGCGTCAATTCCGGCCGGACAACTGGGCTTCCGCGCCAGGAACCGGCTCGGCCGGGTCGTGTCCCAGGTGGACCTGCCGGTTGTCCGCGTCGACGTGCACCACCCGCGGCCGGTGCGCGGCGCGTTCGGCCTCGTGGACCTGGGCGTAGGTGATGATGATGACCAGGTCGCCGGGGTGCACGAGGTGCGCGGCCGCGCCGTTGACGCCGATCACGCCGGAGCCGGGCTCGCCGGTGATGGCGTAGGTCTCCAGCCGGGCGCCGTTGGTGATGTCGACGACGTGGACCTGCTCGCCTTCGACGATGTCCGCGGCGGCCATCAGGTCCGCGTCGATGGTCAGCGAACCGACGTAGTGCAGGTCGGCCTGGGTCACGGTGGCGCGGTGGATCTTGGCGTTCATCAGGGTGCGGTGCATCGTTACCTCGCGTCTCGGGTCACCAGCGCGGCGAGACCGGCCGCGGTGGGGGTGCGGAAGAACTCGGCGATCGGGAGTTCGGTCCCGAGCCGCTCGGTGATCCGGTTGCGCAGGACCACGAGCAGCATCGAGTGACCGCCGAGGGTGAACAGGTCGTCGTCGGCGCCGACGGCGGCGACGTCCAGCACCTCCGCGAAGATCTCGCAGAGGGTCTTCTCCAGTGCCGTTTCCGGGGCGCGCCCCCGGGTCGCGAACTCGGGCACCGGCAGTGCGGCCTTGTCGAGCTTCCCGTTGGGGGTCACCGGGAACGCGTCGAGCGGGACGATCGCCGCGGGCACCATGTACTCCGGCAGCGAGCGCGCCGCGAACTCCCGCAGCCGCACCGGGTCCACAGTGGACGGCGTCGTGTACGCGACCAGCCGCTTGTCCCGGTCCTCGCGGACGACGACGAGGGCCTGCGCGACGTCCTCGTGCCGGGTCAGCGCCGCCTCGATCTCGGCGGGCTCGATCCGGAAGCCGCGGACCTTCACCTGGTCGTCGGTGCGGCCGAGGTATTCGAGCTGCCCGTCCGGCCGCCACCGCACGAGGTCGCCGGTGCGGTACATGCGCTCGCCCGGCGGCCCGAACGGGTCGGCGACGAACCGGTCCGCGGTCAGCGCCGGACGCCCGTGGTACCCGCGGGCCAGCCCGGCGCCCGCCAGGTACAGCTCGCCCGGCACCCCGGCCGGAACCGGCGTCAGGCCGCCGTCGAGGACGTACGCGCGGGTGTTGTGCACCGGGCGGCCGACTACCGGCCGGTCCGCGTCGGCGAACCGCCCGACGAGCGCGTCCACGGTGGCCTCGGTCGGCCCGTAGAGGTTGTACGCCGCCGTGCCCGGCATCGATCGCAGCGTCTCCCACAGCGACGGGGAAACGGCTTCCCCGCCGACGCCGACGACGCCGAGCGCGCACTGCCCGTCCTCGACCACGCCCGCTTCGGCCAGCTGGGTGAAGTGCGACGGCGTCAGTTCGAGGAAGTCGAGGCCGCGCTCGCGCACCACCGCCGCCAGCCGGGCCGGGTCCCGGCGGGTGTCGTCGTCGACGACGTGCACCTCGTGCCCGTCGAGCAGCCACAGCTGCGGCTGCCAGGACGCGTCGAAGAAGAACGCCCACGCGTGCCCGACCCGCAGCCGCCGCCCGCCCGCGGCGGCCACGGCCGGGCGGTAGAGCGTCTCGCGGTGGCTGTGGAACAGGTTCACCAGCCCGGAATGCGGGATGACGACGCCCTTGGGCTTGCCCGTGGATCCGGACGTGTAGAGCACGTACGCCGGGTTCGACGGCGACGGCGGCTTCAGCGGCGCCGCACTGTCCACGATGTCCTCGACGAACAGCGCCCCGGGCACCGGCGAGGTCAGCTCGCGGCTGGTCAGCACCAGCGCGGTGCCGGCGTCCGCGAGGATCTCCGTGATCCGGCCGGCCGGCTGGTCCGGGTCGATCGGCAGGTACGCCGCCCCCGTCTTGAACACGCCGAAGATCGCCTCGACGACCGCCGCCGACCGCGGCAGGAGCAGCGCCACGACCTTCTCCGGGCCCGCGCCGTGCGACGCGAGCCACCGGGCGAGGCGGTCGGTCCGGGCGGCGAACTCCGCGAAGGTGACGCTCGAGTCCGCGTCGCTCAGCGCGGTCGCGTCCGGGGTCGCCGCCACCTGCGCGGCCAGCCGGTCGACGACCGTCGGTGCGGCCGTCGTCAGCGGCGCGCCGGTCCCCCAGTCACGCAGGATCCGGTCCCGCTCGACGGGTTCGAGGACGTCGATCCGGCTCAGCGGCCGGTCCGGGTCCGCGACGACGGCGGTCATCAGCCGCACCAGGCGTTCGGCGAGCGTCCGGGCGGACGGCTCGTCGAACAGGTCGAGGCTGAACTCGAGGTCGCCTTCGATGCCGTCGGGGGTTTCGACCAGGTCGAAGGACAGGTCGAACTTCGCCTGCCGCAGCCCGGTGTCCCGGTAGGCGGCGTCGAGCCCGAGCAGCCGCTCCCGCTCGCGGCCGGAGTGGTACACGGCGAGCATGACCTGGAACAGCGGGTGCCTGGCCAGCGACCGCGCCGGGTTGAGCAGCTCGACGAGGTGCTCGAACGGCAGGTCCTGGTGGGCGTACGCGGCGAGGTCGGCCTCCCGGACGCGCGCCAGGAGGTCGCGGAACGTCGGGTCGCCGCCGGTGTCGGTGCGCAGGACCAGGGTGTTGACGAAGAACCCGGCGAGGTCCTCCAGCGCGTGGTCGGTGCGCCCGGCCACCGGCGTCCCCAGCGGGATGTCGGTGCCCGCGCCGAGCCGGGTGAGCAGGGCCGCGAGGGTCGCCTGCAGCACCATGAACGTGCTGGTACCGCTGCCGTGGGCCAGTTCGCGCAGTCCACTGTGGACTTCCGCGGGCACGGTGAACGGCACCGCGGCACCGCGGTTGGTCGAGCGCGCCGGGCGCGGCCGGTCGGCCGGCAGCGCCAGCTCGTCGGGCAGGCCCGCCAGTGCGTCGCGCCAGAACGCCGCCTGGCGGCCGAGCAGGCTGTCCGGGTCGTCGGCGCGGCCGAACATCTCGCGCTGCCACAGCGTGTATTCCGCATACTGCACCGGCAACGGTGTCCACTGTGGACGTTCGCCGCGCCGCCGGGCCGCGTAGGCGGTGTCGAGGTCCCGCTTCAGCGGCGGCAGCGACCAGCCGTCCCCCGCGACGTGGTGCACCAGCAGCACGAACACGTGCCGCTCCGGCCCGGCCGACACGAGGGTGGCGCGGATCGGGATCTCGGCGTCGAGGGTGAAGCAGTACGACGCCGCCGCGGTGACGCGCTCGTCGAGGTCGGTGGCCGTTTCGGTGACCAGGACCGGGCGGGCGCGCTCGTCCCCGGGGTCGAGGACGATCTGCCGCGGGGTGCCCTGCTCCTCGACCAGGAGCGTCCGGAGGATCTCGTGGCGCTCCACCACATCGCGCACCGCCGCCTGCAGCGCGCCGGTGTCGACCGGACCGGTCAGCTCCCACGCCCACGGGATGTTGTAGGTCGCGGACAGCCCGTCGAGGCGGTCGAGGAACCACAGCCGCTGCTGCGCGAACGAAAGCGGCAGGACGTCCGGCCGCTCGACCGGCGCGAGCGGCGGGCGGCTGCGGCGGCCCGGGTCGAGAACTTCCGCGAGCCGGGCCGGGGTCGGCGCGTCGAACACCGCGCGGATCGGCACTTCGACGCCGAGCAGCGCGCGGATGCGGCTGACCAGGCGCGTCGCCAGCAGCGAATGCCCGCCGAGGGCGAAGAAGCCGTCGTCCGGGCCGACCGCCGGCACGCCGAGGACGTCGGCGAACAGCTCGCACAGCGCCTGCTCGGCCGGGGTCCGCGCGACCCGTCCGGACGAGCGCGCCTCGGGCGCGGGCAGGGCGGCGCGGTCGAGCTTGCCGTTGGCGTTCACCGGCAGCTCGGGCAGCACCACGACGGCCGCGGGCACGAGGTACTCCGGCAGCCGGGCGGCGAGCCGGGCCCGCAGCGCCACCGGGTCGCCCGCCGGTGCGACGTAGGCGATCAGCCGGTTCTCCCGGGCGACGACGACCGCGCGGGCGACCGCGGCATCGGCCGTCAGCAAGGCCTCGACTTCGCCGGGCTCGACGCGGAAGCCGCGGATCTTGATCTGCTGGTCGGCGCGGCCGAGGAAGTCGAGCGCGCCGTCGGGACGGCGGCGGACGAGGTCACCGGTGCGGTACATCCGCTCTCCCGCTTCGAACGGCGAAGCCACGAACCGTTCCGCGGTGAGCGCCGGACGCCCGAGGTAGCCCCGGGCGAGCCCGGCGCCGGCCAGGTACAGCTCGCCGCGGACGCCCGGCGGCACCGGCCGCAACGCGGCGTCGAGGACGTACGCGCGGGTGTTCGCGACCGGCCGTCCGATGGCCACCGGCCCGCACTCCTGCGCGAGACTGTCGCCCGCGACCTCCGAGCAGCCGTACAGGTTGACGAGTTTCGCCGACGGCCACCGGCGTGCGACCTTCTCGGCGAGCGCCTCGGAAAGCGGCTCACCACTGGTGATCCAGGTGGTCACCGAGGCGAACGCGTCGGCCTGCGTGTCCTCGACGAAGGTGTCGAGGAGGCTCGGCAC
This sequence comes from Amycolatopsis solani, assembly GCF_033441515.1. Taxonomy (NCBI): domain Bacteria; kingdom Bacillati; phylum Actinomycetota; class Actinomycetes; order Pseudonocardiales; family Pseudonocardiaceae; genus Amycolatopsis; species Amycolatopsis solani. Next base: position 722,396 of record NZ_JAWQJT010000002.1, on the reverse strand, counting down.
GACGGTCAGCACCTGAGCGCCGGACGTCCGGACCAGCTCGGCCAGCGCGAGCGGATCGGTGGCCGTCGCGTCGTCGGCGAGGACCACCGGATCACCCGCGACCAGACCGCCGAGCAGCTCGGTCGAGCCGTCGATGAACGTCAGCGCGCTCTTGGCCACGCGCACGCCCGCGGCGGCTTCACGGCCCCAGTGCAGCCGGTTCGCCAAGGCGAGCTGCGTACCGGCGACCGCCTTCGGGCGGCCGGTCGAGCCGGACGTGAAGATCACGTACGCCGGGTGGTCCGGGCTGATCGACGGCCACCTCGGTTCGGGCCCGGTGTCGCCGGGCCGGACCAGCCGGTCCCCGAAGCCGTCCTCGGCGATGACGAGGTGCGGCTCGGCGTCGGTGAGCATCAGCTCGACGCGCTCGGCCGGGTGGTTGAGGTCGAGGGGCAGGTAGGCGGCGCCGGTCTTGAGCACCGCCAGCAGCGCGACAACGAGGCCGGCCGAGCGCGGCAGCGCGACCGCCACGACCCGCTCCGGTCCCGCACCCCGCGCCAGCAACGCCCGCCCGAGCGTCGTGGCCCGCGCGTCCAGCTCCGCGTACGTGAGCCGCTCGGTGCCGAAGACCACCGCGGTGGCGTCCGGAGTCCGCGCGACCTGGGCCACGAACAGCTCGGCTGTGGTCTGCGCCGGCAGCGGGGTCGCCGGGTCGGGGACCAGCCGGTCGTGCTCGGCCTCGGTGAGCAGGTCTACGGCACCGATCCGGGTGTCCGGGTCGGCGACGACGGCGGCCAGCAGCGTCCGGAGCCGCGCCAGGACGGCCTCGACGCTCGCGCGGTCGAAGACGTCGCTGTTGTACTCGGCCGTGCCGCGGATCCCGGCCTGGGCGCCGGGCCGCTCGCCGACGAAGAACACCAGGTCGGCGCGCGCGGTGCCGGTGCGGACCGGTTCCTCCGCGACGGTGAGGCCGGGCAGGGCGAGGTCGGCGACGGCGTTGTTCTGCCAGGCCAGCATCGTCTGGAACAGCGGGTGGTACGCCAGCGACCGCGCCGGGTTCAGCGCCTCCACCAGCCGCTCGAACGGCACGTCCTGGTGGGCGTACGCGTCGAGGCTGCGATCCCGCACGCGGGCGACGAGGTCACGGAACGTCGGGTCGCCGCCGGTGTCCACGCGCAGCACCAGGGTGTTGACGAAGAACCCGACGAGATCGTCGAGCGCCTGGTCGGTGCGCCCGGCGATGGACGTGCCGATCGGGACGTCGGTGCCCGCGCCGAGCCGGGTGAGCACCGCGGTGAGGCCGGCGTGCACCACCATGAACACGCTGGCCCCGCAGGCGCGAGCGAGGTCCACCAGTCCACTGTGGAGCCGCGCGTCCCAGCCGAAGGCGAACTGCTCGCCGCGGTAGGACGCTTCGGCCGGGTGCGGCCGGTCGGTCGGCAGCTCGATCCGCTCGGGCAGCCCGGCGAGGGCTTCGCGCCAGTACGCCAGCTGCGGCTCGATCACCGGCTCGCCGAGGACGTCCCGCTGCCACAACGTGTAGTCCGCGTACTGCACCGGCAGCGGAGTCCATTGTGGAGCTTCACCGGCCTGCCGGGCGGTGTAGGCCGTGGCGAGGTCCCGCCACAGCGGCGCGGTCGACCAGCCGTCGGAGGCGATGTGGTGGAACACCAGCACGAGAACGTGTTCCCGGGCGCCCAGCCGCAGCAGCTCCGCGCGCAGCGGGATTTCGGACTCCAGCTCGAACACCGTCCGGGCCGCTTCCGACACCGCGTCGGCGAGCGTGGCTCCGGTGACCTCGCGGACCGGCAGCGGGATCGTCACGTCTTCGAGCACCAGCTGGCGCGCTTCCCCCTCGATCTCCGGGAAGACCGTGCGCAGAGCCTCGTGGCGTTCGACCACATCGGACAGCGCGGTGCGCAGCGCGCCGGCGTCGAGGGCGCCGGTGAGCCGGACGGCGGTCGGCATGTTGTACGTCGCCGAGGGGCCTTCGAGGCGGTGCAGGAACCACAGCCGCTGCTGGGCGAACGACAGCGGCAGCAGGTCCGGCCGCGGGTCGGCGCGCACCAGGGCGGGCCGGGCCGCCGAGGCGTCCGCGCCGGCCAGCAGTGCGGCGAGCCCGGCCACCGTCGGCGTTTCGAACACCGAGCGCACCTGCAGTTCGACGCCGAAGACCGCGCGCAGCCGCGCGACCAGCCGCGTCGCCATCAGCGAATGCCCGCCGAGGGCGAAGAAGTCGTCGTCGACACCGACCGCGGACGTGTCGAGGACTTCGGCGAAGAGCCCGCACAGGACTTCTTCGACCGGGGTCCGCGGGGCCCGTCCGGTGCCGGCGGCCTGCTTGTCCGGGCTCGGCAGCGCCCGGCGGTCGAGCTTGCCCGAGGCCAGCAGCGGCAGCCGGTCCAGGAGCACGAACGCCGAGGGCACCATGTACTGCGGCAGCCGGTCGCGGACGTGCGCCCGCAGCGCCGCCACCAGCGCGCTCGTGTCCCGCTGCCCGGCCGGGTGGTTGCCGAGCGCTTCGAGGGCGGCGCGGACCGGGCGGGTGCGGTGGATCCGGACCGCGTCACCGGTCGTGAACACGACGTCCAGGGTGCCCGCGTCGGCGGTGAGCGTCGCGTACACGCGGTAGCCGTGGCGCTCGCCGAGGGCGTGCAGCGTCTCGGGGTCCACTCCGGATGGTTCGCCGTCCAAAGCAGACAGTGCGGCGTCGACGTCTCCCTCGGCCAGCGCCGTGACGGCGGCCAGCTCGCCGGACAGCCGCGCGTTCGGCACGCCGGTGACGCGCAGCCGGGCCGGACCGGCCGCCAGCCGCGCTTCCACGTCGGAAAGCGAGGTGAACGTGACGACGTCCTCGGCCGGCGGCGCCGGCTTGGGCGCCTTCCGCAGGACGACGTCGTAGCGGTGCCGGGTCAGCTCGTTGTGCGCGTGGCCGCGCTTGACCCACAGGTCGACGTCGTCGAAGCCGTCGAGTTCCCGGCTCAGCGCCGCGAAGAAGTCCGGGTCGAGCACCAGCTCGCCTTCCCGCGCGATCGCCTGGTCGGCGGCCGCGGTGTCCCGGCGGCCGTGCCGCAGCTCGGTCGCGGTCCGGAACGCGCGCAGCGAGCGCAGGTTCCGGATGTCGCCGAGGAAGACGACGCCGCCGGGGCGGACCCGCGCGGCGGCCGTGCGGATCACCTCGGCGAGGTAGCCGACGCTCGGGAAGTACTGCGCGACGGAGTTGACGATCACGGTGTCGAACGGCTCGTCCGGCAGTTCGCCCAGGTCGTGCGCCGGGCGCGCGGCCAGGTGGACCTTGCTCGCGAACGGCGTCGCCGCGAGTTCGCGCCGCAGGTTGGCGATGGCCTTCTCGGAGAGGTCGACGCCCCAGTACGCCTCGGCGTCCGGCGCGATCCGCGACAGGATCAGGCCACTGCCGACGCCGATCTCCAGCACCCGCCCGAGACCCGCACTTTCACGTGAAAGTGCGGGTTTCGCGAGGGAGCGGATGCGGTCGATCGTCGCCGCGTGCCACTCCCGCATCTCGTCGAGGGGGATTTCGGTGCCGTCGTAGCTGGAATTCCAGCCGGTGAAGTTCTCCTCCAGCCCGACGGCCGCCGCGTCGGTGAAGACGTTCTCGTGCAGCTCACGCCACTCGCCGACGTGCTCCAGCTCCGCTTCTTCGTCCCGCCCGGCCGACGGCACGGCGTAAGCGACGAGCCGCCCGTCCTGCGCGGTGACGACGGCCTGGCCGACCGCCGGGTGCTCGGCCAGCACCGACTCGATCTCGCCGAGTTCGATCCGGTAGCCGCGGATCTTGACCTGGTCGTCGGCCCGGCCGAGGAACACGAGCCTGCCGTCCGGCAGCCACTTCACGAGGTCGCCCGTGCGGTAGAGCCGTCCGCCCGAGCCGAACGGGTCCGCGACGAACCGCTCGGCCGTCAGCGCCGGCCGGCCGAGGTAACCACGCGCCAGGCCGGAGCCCGCGAGGTACAGCTCCCCCACCACGCCGGGCGGGACCGGCCGCAGCCCGGCGTCGAGCACGTACGCGCGGGTGCCGGGGTCCGGGACGCCGATCGGGACGACGGTCGCGTCGGCGAGTTCGGCCGGGTCGCTCTCGCCGAGGGTCGAGTTGGTGGTCGCCTCGGTCGGGCCGTAGGCGTTGAACATCCGCCGGCCCGGCGCCCATCGCCGCACCAGCTCCGGCGACACGCGTTCGGTGCCCGCGAGCAGGACGCTGTCGGCCGGCAGGTCGAGATCCGCCGGCAGGGCGTCGAGCAGGGCGGGCGGCAGGATCATGAAGTCGACGGCGTGCCGGTGCGCGTACTCGGTCAGCGCGGGCCCGGCGACCCGGCGCTCCGCCGGGACGACCACCAGCCGTCCACCGGACAGCAGTCCGAGGCACAAGTCCCAGAACGCGACGTCGAAACTCGGCGAGGCGAACTGCAGCACCCGGCTGTGCGGCCCGATGCCGAACCGCTCGACCTGGGTGGCGACCAGCTTCGCGACGCCGGAGTGCTGGAGCACGACCCCCTTCGGCCGCCCCGACGAACCGGACGTGTAGATCACGTAAGCCGCGTTCTCCGGCCGCACCGGCACCGCCGGGTCCACTGTGGACATCTCGGCCAGTGCCGGGTCGTCGAGCAGGACCCGCGGCAGGGTCGCGGGCAGCTTCGCCTCGACGTCCCGGGTCGTCACCACGCAGACCGGGCCCGCGTCCTCGGTCATGTACGCGATCCGGTCGGCCGGGTAGTCGACGTCGACCGGCAGGTAGGCGGCACCGGCCTTGAGGACGGCCAGCTCCGCGATGATCATGTCCGGCGACCGCGGCACGGCCAGCGCGACCACCCGCTCGAGGCCGGCCCCGCGGGCCAGCAGCAGGTTCGCCAGCCGGTTGGCGCGGGCGTCGACCTCGGCGTAGGTGAGTTCCTCGTCCTCGAAGACGAGCGCCACCGCGTCCGGCGCCTCGGCGACGCGGCGGGCGAACAGCCCGGGGAACGTCTCCGTGCCCGCCGGGTCGAGGGACCCGGCCCACTCCGTGAGCACCCGCTCCCGCTCGTCCCCGGCGAGGAGGTCCAGCGCGCCGACCGGGCGGTCCGGCTCGGCCAGTGCCGCGCGCAGCAGCACTTCGAGGCGGCGCAGGATCGCGTCCGCGCCGGCGTGGTCGAAGACGTCGGCGTTGAACTCCAGCACGCCGTCGATCCCGGCCTCGCGCTCGGTCAGCGAAATCGCCAGGTCGAACTTCGACGTCCCGGTGGTCACCGGGATCTCGGCGACGGTCAGGCCGGGCAGCGTCACCTCGGCGCGGGTGTTGTTCTGCCCGGCGATCATCACCTGGAACAGCGGGTGGTAGGACAGCGACCGCGCCGGGTTCAGCACCTCGACCAGCCGCTCGAACGGCACGTCCTGGTGCGCGTACGCGTCCAGGTTGCGCTCGCGGACGCGGGCCACGAGGTCACGGAACGTCGGCTCGCCGCCGGTGTCCACGCGCAGCACCAGGGTGTTGACGAAGAACCCGACGAGGTCGTCGAGGGCCTGGTCGGTGCGCCCGGCGATGGGCGAGCCGATCGGCACGTCGGTACCGGCGCCGAGCCGGGTGAGCAGCGCGGCGAGGGCCGCGTGCACGACCATGAAGACGCTGGCGCCCGATTCGCGGGCCAGCGCGGCGAGTCCCTGGTGGAGCTCGGCGTCCCAGCCGAACGTGTGCAGTTCGCCGCGGAAGGTCGCGGTCGCCGGGTGCGGCCGGTCCAGCGGCAGCTCGATCCGGTCCGGGAGGCCGTCCAGCGTGTCGCGCCAGTAGTCCAGCTGCGCGCTCAGCACGCTGTCCGGGTCGTCCTCGCGGCCCAGCAGTTCCCGTTGCCAGAGCGTGTAGTCCGCGTACTGCACCGGCAGCGGTGTCCACTGTGGAGTCTCACGGGCACGGCGCGCGACGTAGGCGGTGGCGATGTCGCGCCACAGCGGCGCCATCGACCAGCCGTCGGAAGCGATGTGGTGGAACACCAGGGCGAACACGTGCTCGCGCGCGCCCAGCCGGAGCAGTTCGGCGCGGACCGGCACCTCGTGCTCGAGGTCGAAGGGCCCGCGGACGAGCCCGGTCAGCGCCGCGTCGAGGTCCGTGACGTCCCGGACCGGCAGGCTGACTTCTCCGGCCGGGAGGATGTCCTGGTGGGGCACGCCGTCCCGCTGGGGGAACCGGGTGCGCAGTGCTTCGTGGCGGGCGACGACGTCGGTGAGGGCCGCGCGCAGCGCTTCGACGTCGAGGTCGCCTTCGAGGCGCATGATCAGCGGCACGTTGTAGGTCGCCGACGGTCCTTCGAGGTGGTGCAGGAACCACAGCCGCTGCTGGGCCCCCGACAGCGGCACCGGCTCGGGCCGCCGCTGCCGGACCAGCGGCGGGCGCGCGGTCCCGCCGGCGGTGGCGAGGACCTCGGCGAGGCCCGCGGCGGTCGGGCGCTCGAACACCGACCGGACTTCCAGCTCGGCGGCCATGCTCGTGCGGATCCGGGCGATCAGCCGGGTGGCCAGCAGCGAATGGCCACCCAGGGCGAAGAAGCTGTCGTCCGGGCCGACCCGCGGCAGGCCGAGGACGTCGGCGAACAGCTCACACAGCTGCCGTTCGACCGGCGTGCGCGGCTCGCGGTCCGACGTCGAGGCCACCGGGTCGGGCGAGGGCAGGGCCCGGCGGTCGAGCTTGCCGTTGGCCGTCACCGGGAGCGCGTCGAGGACGACGATCGCCGACGGCACCATGTGCTCCGGCAGCCGCTCGGCGGCCAGGGCCCGCAGGTCCGCGGACAGCGTGCTGATCCGGCGGAACCGGCCGGGATTGCCCGTGTAGGACAGCAGCTGCGCGGAGCCGGGCCGGAACGCACCCGCCGGGTCGCCGGTCGTGAAGAGGACGTCGACCGAGCCGTCGCCGGCCGCCGACCAGGTCACGACGGTGCCGAGGCCGCGGGCCTCGCCCAGCGCGTACCAGTCTTCGGGGTTCACGCCGTCCGCCGTGCGGCCGTTGGGGACGCCGTCGACGCGCAGCCCGTCGCCGAGCCGCGCGGCCACCTCGTCCACAGTGGACACGTCGGTGCCCCACACGAGCGCCGGGACGTCCGGCACCGAGGCCGTCCCCGGGCGCAGGACGACGTCGTAGCGGTACTGGGTCAGTTCGTTGACCCCGCGGCCGCGCTTGACGCGGATGTCGGCGGTCACGCCGTCCAGCCCGGCGAAGAACTCGGGCGCGACGAGGAGTTCCTTCTCCCGCAGCAGGTTCTGCTCGACGTCACCGCCGCGCGCCGCGGCCACCGCGGCGTGGAACGCCCGGACCTGGCGCAGGTCGCGCACGTCGCCGATGAACAGCGCCCCGCCGGGGGCCAGCAGGTCCAGCGCCTTGCGCACCACGTCCAGGAGGTAGGTCCCGCTGGGGAAGTACTGGATGACGGAGTTGAGCACGATCGTGTCGAAGAACCCGGACGGCAGCCCGGTGACGTCGGCGGCGTCGCCGGTGCGCAGTTCGACGCGCCCGGCGAGCGCGGGATCGGCCGCGACCCGGCGCCCCAGCGAGGCGATCACTTCGGCGGAGAAGTCCGTGCCCCAGTAGGACTCACAACCCGGCGCCAGCTCGGTCAGCAGCAGGCCGGTGCCGACGCCGATCTCCAGGACCCGCTTCGGCGCGAGGGAACGGATCCGCGTGACGATCGCGTCCCGCCACTCCCGCATCTCGGCGACCGGAATCGGTTCGCCGGTGTAGCTGGAGTTCCACCCGGCGAACGCGTCGCCGTCGCCGGAGTACATCGTGTCGTACAGCTCGCGCCACTCGCCGACCTGCTCGGTCTCCTCGCCGGCCGAGCTTCCGCTGTCGGCGGGCACGACGTACCCGACCAGCCGGACGTCGCCGGGGCGGTCTTCGCGGGCCACGACCACGGCGTGGGCGACGTCGTCGTGCGCGGACAGCGTCGCGGCGATCTCGCCGGGTTCGACGCGGAAGCCGCGGATCTTGATCTGCTCGTCGCCGCGGCCGAGGAACTCGAGGACGCCGTCGGGGCGGAAGCGGGCCAGGTCGCCCGTGCGGTACATCCGGGACCCGGGCGCGCCGAGCGGGTCGGCGACGAACCGTTCCGCGGTGAGCCCGGCCCGGCCGAGGTAGCCGCGGGCGAGCTGGACGCCGGCGAGGTACAGCTCACCGGGCGTGCCGGGCGGGACCGGGCGCAGGGCGGCGTCGAGCACGTAGGTCCGGGTGTTCCAGACCGGCCGCCCGATCGGCACCGTGACGTCCGCGGTGGACGTCCGCCAGGCCGTGACGTCGACCGAGGCTTCGGTGGGGCCGTACAGGTTGTGCAGTTCGGCGTCGAGCACGCCGCCGAACTGCGTGACGGCGTCCGGGGGCAGGGCTTCGCCGCTGCACAGCACCCGGCGCAGGCTCGTGCACTCCCCCGCCGCCGGTTCCTGCAGGAAGACCTGCAGCATCGACGGGACGAAGTGGACGGTCGTGATCGCGCGGTCGCGGATCAGCCGGGCCAGGTAAGCGGGGTCCTTGTGCCCGTCCGGCCGGGCGATCACCTCGGTGGCGCCGGTGACGAGCGGCCAGAGGAACTCCCACACCGAGACGTCGAAGCTGGACGGCGTCTTCTGCAGCACGCGGTCATCGGCGGTGAGACCGTACTCGTCCTGCATCCACAGCAGCCGGTTGACGATGCCCTCGTGCGGCACGACGACACCCTTGGGGCGGCCGGTCGACCCCGACGTGTAGATGACGTACGCCGGGTTTTCCGGCCGGACGACGACGTCGAGCGGCGCGTCCGGGGCACCGGCGAGGGTGTCCGGGTCGTCCAGGAGGAGCGCGCCTTCGACGGCGGTCTCCGCGACCGCCAGCACCAGCGCCGGAGCCGCGTCTTCGAGCATGAACGCGATGCGGTCCGCCGGGTAGCCCGGGTCGAGCGGCAGGTAGGCCGCGCCCGTCTTCAGCACGGCGAGGATCGCCGTAACCAGGTGCGTCGAGCGCGGCAACGCGAGGGCGACCACGCGTTCCGGCCCGGCACCCCGCGCGGCGAGCACGCGGGCGAGGCGGTCCGAGACGGCGTCGAGTTCGGCGTAGCTGAGCTCTTCGTCCTCGAAGACCAGCGCGGGGTGGTCCGGGGTGCGGGCGACCTGGGCGGCGAACAACTCGGGCACGGTGACGGCGGGAACGTCGTGGACCACGCCCGACCAGGTCGGTTCGAGGGCGTCGCGCTCGGCGGGCGTGAGGACGTCGAGCGTCCCGAGCCGGCGGTCGGGGGCCGAGACGACCTGCCGCAGCAGGACTTCGAGCCGGTCGAGGAGCCCGGTCACGGTGGCCCGGTCGAACACCTCGGCGTTGAACTCGGCCTGGCCGTGGAGCCCGTCGGCGCGTTCGGTGAAGGAGAACCAGAGGTCGAACTTCGCCGTGCCGGTGCCGACCGGCTGCTCGGTAACGGTCAATCCGGGCAGCTCGACGCCGGTGCCGGGGGTGTTCTGCCACGCCAGCATGGTCTGGAACAGCGGGTGGTGCGCCAGCGAGCGCGCCGGGTTGAGCGCCTCGACCAGCCGCTCGAACGGCACGTCCTGGTGGGCGTAGGCATCGAGGCTGCGTTCGCGCACCCGCGCGACGAGGTCGCGGAACGACGGGTCGCCGCCGGTGTCCACCCGCAGGACCAGGGTGTTGACGAAGAACCCGACCAGGTCGTCCAGCGCCGGGTCGGTGCGGCCCGCGATCGGCGTGCCGATCGGGATGTCGGTGCCGCCGCCGAGCCGGGACAGCAGCGCGGTCAGGCCCGCGTGCACGACCATGAACGGGCTGGCGCCGCACGCGCGTGCGAGGTCGGCGAGCCCGGCTTGGAGGCCGGCGTCCCAGGCGAAGGTGAAGAACCCGCCGCGGTAGGCGGACACCGCCGGGTGCGGGCGGTCGAGCGGGAGGGTGATCCGCTCGGGCAGGCCGTCGAGGGCGCCGCGCCAGTAGTCGAGCTGCTTGCTCTCTTCGGCGGCCAGGAGTTCTCGTTGCCAGAGCGTGTAATCCGCGTACTGCACCGGCAGCGGTGTCCACTCGGGAGCGTCACCGCGCAGCCGGGCGCGGTACGCCGTGGCGATGTCCTGCCAGAGCGGCGAGAGCGACCAGCCGTCGGCGGCGATGTGGTGCACGACCAGGACCAGCACGTGCCGGCGCGGGTCGGCGGTCAGCAGTTCGGCGCGCACCGGGACGCCGGCGCCGAGGTCGAACACCCCGCGCACCAGCGCGTCCACTTCGGCGTCCACATCGGACACCTCGCGGACGGCGAGTTCCACCGTCCCTTCGGGCCGGACTTCCTGGTACGGCACGCCGTCGGCGACCGGGAAGACCGTCCGCAGGGCCTCGTGCCGGGCCAGGACGTCGTTCAGCGCGGCACGCAGCGCGTCGACGTCCAGCTCGCCGGACAGGCGCATGACGAGCGGGACGTTGTAGGTCGCCGACCCGCCTTCGAGGCCGTGCAGGAACCACAGCCGCTGCTGCGCGAACGACAACGGCAGCCGCTCGGGCCGCTCGGTGACGCGCGTGAGCGGACGCCGTTCGGTGCCGGTGACGGCCCCGGCGAGGAGCTCGGCGAGCGCGGCCGGGGTCGGCGCGTCGAACACCGCCCGCACCGGCACTTCGGCGCCGACGGCGGCGCGGATGCGCTGGATCAGCCGGGTGGCCAGCAGCGAATGCCCGCCGAGGGCGAAGAAGTCGTCGTCCGGCCCGGCCTGCGGCACGCCGAGGACGTCGGCGAACATCTCGCACAGCAGCTGCTCGACGGGGTTGCGCGGCGCGCGCCCCGGCCCGGCGGCGAACCGCTCGGGGCTCGGCAGCGCCTTGCGGTCGAGCTTGCCCGAGGCCAGCACCGGCAGCTTGTCCAGCACGACGAACGCCGACGGCACCATGTACAGCGGCAGCCGGTCCCGCACGTGCGCCCGCAGCGACGCCACGAACGCACCGGTCTCCCGCCGCGCCGCCGGATTGTTGGCGTACGACCCCGGCGTGCCGGTCTGACGCCCCGGCCGGTACGCGGTGCCCAAGCGCCCCAATGTGGCATTGGGTGCGTCAGACGCACCCAATGTGGCGTTCGGTGCGTCTGACGCACCGAACGCCACATTGGGGCGCATGAAGACGGCTTCGAGCGCGCCAGCTTCGGCGGCCCACGTCACCGCGACCCGGTAACCGGCATCGACGGCGAGCCGCTGCAGGGCTTCCGGGTCGACGCCGTCCCGGCTGCCGAGGGCTTCGAGGGCCGCCGCCGCGTCGCCCTGGTCGAGGGCGCGGACCGCGGCCAGCTCGCCGGACAGCCGCGCGTCCGGGATGCCGGTGACGCGCAGCCGCTCCGGCACCTCGGCCGCCAAGAACCGTTCGACCGCACCGAGGTCGCCGAACGCGACGACCTGCTCGTCGAGCGGCGCGGGCCGGGGAGCCTTGCGCAGCACGACGTCGTAGCGGTGCCGGGTGAGCTCGTTGTGGGCGGTACCGCGCTTGACCCACAGGTCGACGTCGTCGAAGCCGTCGAGCCCGCGGGCCAGCGCCGGGAAGAAGTCCGGGTCGAGCACCAGCTCGCCCTCGCGCGCGATGGCCTGGTCGACCGCCGCGACGTCGCCACGGCCGTGCCGCAGCTCGACGGCGGTCCGGAACGCCCGCAGCGAGCGGAGGTTCCGGATGTCGCCGAGGAAGATCGTCCCGCCGGGCTTCAGGACGCCGGCGGCGGTCTTCACGACCTCGGCGAGGTAGTCGGCGCTCGGGAAGTACTGCGCGACGGAGTTGACGATCACGGTGTCGAACGGCTCGTCCGGCAGCTCGCCCAGGTCGTGCGCCGGGCGCGCCGCGAGGTGGACCCGGCCCGCGAACGACGTCGCGGCGACCTCGCGCCGGACGTTCTCGATCGCGCTCTCGGACAGGTCGACGCCCCAGTACGCCTCGGCGTCCGGCGCGATCCGCGACAGAATCAGCCCACTGCCGACCCCGATCTCCAAGACCCGCTTCGGCCGCAACGACCGGATCCGCTCGATCGTCGCCGCGTGCCACTCGCGCATCTCGGCCAGCGGGAGTTCCGAGCCGTCGTAACTGGAGTTCCAGCCGGCGAAGTTCTCCTCGATGCCACGGGACCCGGCGAGCATCTCCTCGTGGACGTCGTGCCATTCGTCGACGTGGCCCTGTTCGGCCGCCTGGTCCCGGTCGGGCACCGGCACGGCGTACGCGATCAGCCTGCCGTCGTCGGCGACGACGACCGACTGGCCGACGCGCGGGTGCTCGGCCAGCACCGACTCGACCTCGCCGAGTTCGATCCGGTAGCCGCGGATCTTGACCTGGTCGTCCGCCCGGCCCAGGAACACCAGCCGGCCGTCCGGCAGCCACTTCACCAGGTCACCCGTGCGGTAAAGCCGTCCACCCGAACCGAACGGGTCCGCCACGAACCGCTCCGCCGTCAGCGCCGGCCGCCCGAGGTAACCGCGCGCCAGGCCCGAGCCGGCCAGGTACAGCTCGCCGGCGACGCCGACCGGGACCGGGGCCAGGTGCGCGTCGAGCACGTACGCGCGGGTGCCCGGGTCCGGGACGCCGATCGGCACCGCCGAGCCGGGCGCGATCTCCGGGTCGCAGAGCCCGAGCGTCGAGTTCGTCGTGGCCTCGGTCGGGCCGTAGGCGTTGAACATCCGCCGCCCCGGCGCCCAGCGGCGCACCAGCTCCGGCGACACGCGCTCGGTGCCCGCGAGCAGCACGCTGTCCCGCGGCAGGTCGCAGTCCTCGGGGAACTCGGCCAGCAGCGCGGGCGGCAGGATCATGAAGTCGGCGCCCTTGGCGTGGGCGTACTCGGCCAGCTCCGGGCCGGGCACCCGCCGCTCGGCCGGGACGACCACCAGCCGGCCACCCGAGAGCAGCCCGAGGCACAGGTCCCAGAAAGCGACGTCGAAACTCGGCGACGCGAACTGCAGCACCCGGCTGTGCGGCCCGATCCCGAACCGCTCCGACTGCGTCGCCACCAGTTTCGCCACGCCCGCGTGGGAAACCACGACGCCCTTGGGCCGTCCGGTCGACCCCGACGTGTAGATGACGTAGGCGGCGTTCGCCGGGACGAGCCGGGCGGCCGGGTCCGTGTCCGGCGCGCCGGCCAGGTCGGCCTCGTCGAGGAGCAGGACGTCGCCGTCGAAGCGATCGGCGAGTTCGCGCGTGGTCACCACGCACACCGGCCGGGCGTCGGACACCATGAACGCGATCCGCTCGGCCGGGTAGTCCTGGTCCAGCGGCAGGTAGGCGGCGCCGGCCTTGAGCACGGCCAGCTCGGCCACGATCATCTCGAGCGAGCGCGGGACGGCGAGGGCGACCACGCGTTCCGGCCCGGCGCCGCGGCCGATCAGGACGTGGGCGAGCGAGTTGGCGCGCGCGTCCAGTTCGGCGTAGGTCAGCTCCTCGTCCTCGAAGACGAGCGCGACGGCGTCCGGGTTCTCCCGGACACGGGCGGCGAACAGCTCCGGCAGGGTCGAGAGCGGCGTGGTCAGGTCCGTGTCGTTCCAGCCGTCCAGGATCCGGCGCAGTTCCTCCGCGCTCATGAGGCCGAGTCGCTCGACCGGCCACTGTGGACGCTCGGCTGCCTCGTCGAGCAGGCGTCCCAAGTGGTCCACCATGCGATCCACAGTGGACTCGTCGAGGACGTCAGGGCGGTAGAGCAGTCCGTCCGCGGTCAGGTTCAGGTCGAGCGGGAGTTCGGTCCGGGCGCCGAAGCCGACGTTGACGAGCAGTGATCCCCCGCGACCGGGCTCCGGCTCCAGCTCGGCGACCAGGTCGGCGAACGGCACCTCGTGCGCCAGTGCTTCCTCGCGCGCCTCACGCAGGCGCACGAGGACGTCGGCGAATCCGGGTGAGCCACCCAGATCCACCCGCAGCGGCACCAGCGAGCCGATCCCGAGCAGGACGTCGGCGGTGCCCGAATAGCGGGACAGCAGCACGGCGAACGCCGCCAGCAGCGTCAGCTCGTCGGCCGCCGGCAGGGGCCGGGCCAGCCGGACCGGGGCCGCCGGCTCGGCCGGGTACGGCCGGTCGACCGGCAGCGGCAGCTCCTTGGGCGCCGAGGCGAGGCGGTCACGCCAAAACCCGAGCCCCGACACCTGCTGCACAGCGTCACCGTTGCTCACCGGTAGACCAGCCTCCCGCTGCTCGCGGCGCCCCTGAAGGGGCGCAAACTTAGGTGACCCTAACAAACGGATGGTGAGGATGCACTCCTGTACCATCGGTTAGCCTTACCTAAAATCAGTACCAGTCGGAGGTGCGGTGCGAACAGACCCCGGAGGGATCGCTCTCACGCGACGCCCGCCACACACGGGCCGTGCCCTCGGTCTGCTCGCCGCCCTCGGCGTCCTGGTTTTCCTGTGCCTGCTGAGCGTCTGGCTGGGTTCGAAGGAGATATCGTTCGGCGCCGTCTGGCAGGTCCTGTGGCACGACGACGGCTCGGCCGACGCGGTGATCATCCACAGTGTCCGGATGCCGCGGACGCTGCTGGCGGTCCTGGTCGGCGCCGCGCTCGGGCTGGCCGGCACGGTGATGCAGGCGCTGACCCGCAACCCGCTGGCCGACCCCGGGCTGCTGGGCATCAGCGCCGGGGCCGCGTTCGCGATCGTTTTCTCGATCACCGTGCTCGGCGTCAGCTCGCTCTACGGCTACGTCTGGTTCGCCTTCGCCGGCGCGCTCGCCGCGACCGCCGTCGTCTACTACCTCGGCACCCGCGGCCGCAGCGGGTCGAGCCCGGTCAAGCTGGCCCTCGCCGGAGCCGCCGTCACGGCGTTGCTCGGCTCGTTCACCAGCGCGATGGTGCTGTCGGACCCGGTGGCGCTCAACCGCTTCCGCTTCTGGTCCGCCGGTTCCCTCGCCGGCGTCGACGGCGGTTCGCTGCTGCGGATCCTGCCGTTCCTCCTCGTCGGCGTGGTGCTCGCCCTCGCGAGCGGCCCGGCGCTGAACAGCCTCGCGCTCGGGGACGACGTCGCGGTCGCGCTCGGACGGAAGCTGGGCCCGCTGCGGCTGCGCGGCGCGCTGGCCATCACGCTGCTGACCGGCGCGTCGGTCGCCGTCGCCGGCCCGATCGTCTTCCTCGGCCTGATCGTGCCGCACGCCGTCCGGTTCCTCGTCGGCGCCGACCACCGCTGGCTGCTGCCCTACACCGCGGTGCTCGCGCCGTGCCTGCTGCTGGCCGCCGACATCCTCGGCCGGATCATGGCCCGGCCCGGGGAGATCCGCGCCGGCGTGATCGTCGCGTTCCTGGGCGCGCCGTTCTTCATCTACCTCGTCCGCCGCCGCAAGCTCGTGGAGTCCTGACATGAGCCTGCTGCAGGTGCGGCGCGACCGCGTCACGTTCCGCCTCGCGAAACCGCCGGTGTCCGGCCAGATCCGGCTCCGGCCCGCCGCCGTGTCGCTCGTTCTCGCCGTCCTGGCGTTCGTGTTGTTCTGCGTGGGCATGACGATCGGCGACGTCCCGCTCGGCGTGTCCGACGTCCTCGCGGCGGTGTTCGGCGGCGGCGACAGCGGAACCGCCTACATCGTCCAGGATCTGCGGCTGCCCCGGGCGCTGACCGGGCTGCTCGCCGGGCTCGCGTTCGGCGCGTCCGGCGCGGTGTTCCAGACCATCACCCGCAACCCGCTGGCCAGCCCGGACATGATCGGCATCAACGCGGGCGCGGCCACCGCCGTCGTCGCGGGGATCTCGTTCGGCTTCGGCGGCGGGCTCGGCACCACGACCCTCGGCCTGCTCGGCGGGCTGCTGACCGGCCTGCTCGTCTACGCGCTGGCGTGGCGGCGCGGCACCACCGGCTACCGGATCATCCTGGTCGGCATCGGGATCTTCGCGATGTGCACCAGCCTGACCGACTACCTGCTCAGCCGCGCGCAGATCACCGAAGCCCAGGCGTCGATCGGCTGGCTCGTCGGGAACCTCGCCAACCGCGGCTGGGAGCACGTCGTCCCGCTCGCCTGCGCGCTGGCCGTGCTGTTGCCGCTGGTGCTGGCACTGTCGCGGTGGATGCGGACGCTGCTGCTCGGCGACGAGGTGGCCGCCGGGCTCGGCACCCCGGTCCAGCCGGTGCGGCTCGGCCTGCTGCTGTCCGGCGCCGGGCTGGTCGCGTTCGCGACGGCGTCCGCGGGCCCGGTTTCGTTCGTCGCGCTGACGGCGCCGCAGATCGCGCAACGCCTGGCGCGCCAGACGTCGCCACCGCTCCTCGCGTCGGCGTTGACCGGTGCGGTGGTGGTGCTGGGCAGCGACATCCTGGCGCGCACCATCACGGCGTCCCCGCTGCCGGTCGGCGTCGTGACCGGCGCGCTCGGCGCCCCGCTCCTGCTCTGGCTCCTGGCCAGGGCCAACCGATCCGGCTCCGGAGGCTGACCCCATGGAAACACCGTCGCTGCGGGTGCGGGAGCTGCGCGTCGCCTACGACGACCGGATCGTCATCGACGATCTCGACCTCGACGTCCCGCCGGGCCGGATCACCGCGATCGTCGGGCCGAACGCGTGCGGGAAGTCGACGCTGCTGCGCACGCTGGCCCGCCTGCTCACCCCGAAGTCGGGCGGGGTCTACCTCGACGGCCGGTCGATCCACGACCTGCCGACCCGCCAGGTCGCCCAGCGGCTCGGGATCCTGCCGCAGTCCCCGGTCGCACCGGAAGGCATGACGGTCGCCGACCTCGTCGGCCGCGGCCGCGCCCCGCACCAGAGCTGGTGGCGCCAATGGTCCACTTCGGACGAAGGCGCCGTGAGCGCGGCCCTGGAAGCCACGGAAATGACCGACCTGGCCGACCGCCCGGTCGACGAACTCTCCGGCGGCCAGCGCCAGCGCGCGTGGATCGCGATGGCGGTCGCCCAGGGCACCCCGGTGCTGCTGCTCGACGAGCCCACGACGTACCTCGACCTGGCCCACCAGATCGACGTCCTCGACCTGGTCGTCGACCTCAACCGCGGCGAGGGCCGCACGGTGGTGATGGTGCTGCACGACCTCCCGCAGGCGTGCCGCTACGCCGACCACGTGATCGCGATGAAGGCGGGCCGGATCGTGGCGTCGGGCGCGCCGGCCGAGGTGATCACGGAGGAGCTGGTGGACGAGGTGTTCGACGTCCGCTGCCAGATCACGCCGGACCCGGTCAGCGGCACCCCGATGGTGATCCCGATCAGCCGCCACCACCCGGCTCCGGCCCACCAGGGCTGAGCTGTCCCCGCATGGCATCCTTCGGGGGTGACGCACAATCGGTGGACGGCCCCGTGGCCGGCGCGGCTGAGCCCGGCGCAACGACGGTTCATCCTGGCGGCCGCGATCACCGGCACCATCGGGTCCGCCGTGTTCCTCCTGCTCGCCGTGCTGACGGGCCGGTGGACTTCGTGGGTGTGGACGGTCCTCTTCGCGCTCAGCGCGGTCTGGCACTGGTACCTGTACGTGAACCGGCGCCGCCGAGCCCGGCAGCACTAGCCTGCTAACCTGGGGTTAGGCCCGCCCCGCGTGTTCCGGGGAACGTCCGGCCGAAACCCCCTCCAGGAAGCAGAGCCATGTTCGTGCTGCCCGAAATCACCACCGGTCCCGAGCGCCACCTGCTGGAAGCCACCATGGACCGCCAGCGCCGCGCCGTCATCGACGTCGCTCGCGGTCTGTCGGAGGCCGACGCCCGCGAGCGGCTGGTCGCGTCCGTGACCACGCCGATCGGGCTGGTCAAGCACGCCGCCATGGCCGAGCGCCGGTGGTTCCAGTGCCTGCTGCAAGGCCTCGACGAGTCCGGGTGCGACGGCCCCACGACCCCGGGCGACCCGAGTTTCGCCGTCGCGGACAGCGAAACCGTGGCGGACGTGATCGCCGAGTTCGAGCGGGCCAGCGCTCGCTCCCGGGAGATCGCGGCCCGCTTCGAACTCGACGAAACCCGGGTGCACGACGTCCTCGGCGACGTCACCCTGCGGTTCGTCTACCTGCTCCTGATCGAGGACTTCGCCCGCCACGCCGGCCACGGCGACATCCTGCGGGAGCAGCTCAGCGCGCGCTGACCGCGTACTCCCCGGCCGGCTCCGCGACCACCCGGCGGTCCACAATGGACTGCAGGATCTCCCCCACCCGCACCGCCGTGTTCGAGAGCAACGACGACGTGATGCCGTGCGTGTGCTCGGTGCCGCCCTGGAGGTAGATCCCGCCGCGCAGCACCGGTTCCGTCGTGAGGCGGTAGTCGCGCTCGACGCGCAGCCGGCCCGCCTCGTCCCGCGAACAGCGTGCGCCGAGCTCGCCGAGCAGCGGTGTCGGGTCCGCGGGCCGGTAACCCGTGGCGTAGACGACCGCGTCGGCCTCCAGCACCGTGCGCTCGCCCGTCGTCAGCGACTCGACCGTCGCCGAGACCGACGTTCCGGTGTCGGTCACCTCGACCGGGCGGGAGACGTTGAACAGCCGCAGCCGTTCCACGCCGAGAACCTTCTCGCGGTAGACGCGCCGGTAGAGCTCGTCGATCAGGTCGATGTCGACGGCCGAGTAGTTCGTCGCGCCGTGGTAGCGCATCAGGCGGTCCTTGACCGGCTCGCCCGCGCGGTAGAACTGGTCGACGGCCTCCGGGTCGAAGATCCGGTTGGCGAACGCGCTGTCGTCGGCCGGGCTGTAGCCGTAGCGGGCGAACACCGCGCACACCTCGGCGTGCGGGAACTCGTCGTGCAGCAGCGCGGCGACCTCGGCCGCGCTCTGCCCGGCGCCCACGACGACGAACCGCCGCGGCGAGGTGCCGCGGAGGGCGTCGACGCGGAACAGCAGTTCGCTGTTGTGCCAGATCCGCGGGCCGGCGGTGACGCCGTCGGGCAGCTGCGCCCGCAGACCCGTGCCCACCACCAGGTTCCGGGCGCGCAACGCCGAGCCGTCGGACGCCTCGACGTCGAAGTAGGCCACTTCCGGGCCGTCGTACACCGGCTTCACCGACACGACCTCGGTGCCGTACGAGACGACGTCGTCGACCTTCGCGGCCGCCCACTCGAAGTAGTCGTGGAACTCGACCCGCAGCGGGAAGAGGTTCTTGTGGTTGATGAAGTCGACCAGCCGCCCCGCCGCGTGGAGGTAGTTGAGGAAGCTGAACTCGCTGGTCGGGTTCCGCATGGTGACCAGGTCCTTCAGGAACGACACCTGCATGGTGGCGGTGTCGATCAGCATCCCGCGGTGCCACCCGAACTTCGGCTGGCGCTCGAGGAAGTGCGCGGTCACCGGTTCCCCAGCGCCGGCGTTGTGCTCGGCGAGGGCGATCGCGAGGGCCAGGTTCGACGGTCCGAAGCCCACGCCGACGATGTCGTAGATCGGGACCTCTGCAGTCATGTTGCTCCCTCGCGCGCTCCGGTACCGTTCAGGGAACCCTAACCTAACTTAGGCGAGCCTCGCCTAGTACGTTCGTGGTGATGTTCGTCCCCGATCACGAAAGGGCACTCTCGAATGCGCGTGGCGATGTTCGGCTACCAGACCTGGGGGCACCGGACCCTGCAGGCGCTCATCGACGCGGGGCACGACGTCGCCCTCGTGGTGACGCACCCGAAGAGCGACCACGCCTACGAGCGGATCTGGGCCGACTCGGTCGCCGGCCTCGCCGAGGCCAACGGCATCCGCGTCCTGCTGCGCAATCGCCCCGACGACGCCGAACTCCTGGCCGAGCTCAAGGCCGCCGACCTCGACCTGATCGTGGCGAACAACTGGCGCACCTGGCTGCCCCCGGAGATCTTCGAGCTCCCCCGGCACGGCACCCTCAACATCCACGACTCGCTGCTGCCGGCGTACGCGGGCTTCTCGCCGCTCATCTGGGCGATGATCAACGGCGAGCCCGAGGTCGGCGTCACCGCCCACATGATGGACGGCGAACTCGACGCGGGCGGCATCGTCCTGCAGCGCGCGATCCCGGTCGGTCCGGCCGACACCACGACGGACCTGTTCCACCGCACGGTGGACCTGATCGCCCCGCTCACGGCCGAGGCCATCTCGAAGATCGAGACGGGCTACACCCCGGTCCCGCAGGACCGCTCGAAGGCGAGCTTCTTCCACAAGCGCGCCCGCCGCGACAGCCTGATCGACTGGACCCTCCCCCCGGCGGACCTCGAGCGCTTCGTGCGCGCGCTGTCCGACCCGTACCCGAACGCGTTCACCCACCACCGCGGCCAGGAGCTGCGGATCCTCAAGGCGTCGGTGTCGCAGGGCCACTACGGCGGCACGCCGGGCCGGATCTTCATCAGGGAAGGCGACGGCGTGGTGATCGTGGCCGGCCCGGAGGCCCGTCGCGGCCGCTCGCCCGGCCTGGTGGTCGAGCGGGTCCGGACGGCCGACGGGACGGAACTGCCGGCGCACGAGTACTTCAAGACCATGGGCGGGTACCTGACCGACCGCCCTTGACCCGGTGAGCGGGAAATCCTGGCCGTCGCGGTGCTCCGGCGGCCAGGATGGCCCGCATGGCCGGGATCAGCTTCCTCGACGACCACCGCACCTGGGTGCTCACCGGCGAAACCACCACGTACGCACTACGCCTCGACGAAGACGACGTCCCCACCCACGTCTACTGGGGCCCGGCCCTCACCCCACCCGAGGTCGTCGAGCTCACCGGGAAAACGCTTCCCCGCTGGGACGGCTTCAACGACCCGAACGAAGGCCTCGACGAACTCGCCGCGGACGCCGGCACCCGCTACTGGACGCCGGCCCTGCAACTGCGCTTCGCCGACGGCACCCGCGGTCTCGAATGGCGGTACGAAAGCCACGACAGCAGCGAAAACCACCTCGCGATCCGGTTCGCCGACCGCCACTACTCCGTGCGGATCACGCTCCACTACCGCTTCCGGGGCGACGTCCTCGAACGCTGGACCGAGCTGGCCGCCGACACCGACGTCGAGGTCGTCCGGGCCGACTCCGCGACCTGGGTGCTGCCCGTCCTCGAGGACTACCGGCTCAGCCACGCCACCGGCCGCTGGGCCGCGGAGACCCAGCTGCGGCGGACGGCCGTCCCGCACGGGGAAACCGTGTTCGGCAGCCGGCGCGGGATCAGCGGTCACCACGCCAATCCCTGGGTCATGGTCGACGACGGCACCGCCACCGAACGCCACGGCGAGGTCTACGGCGTCGCGCTCGCGTGGAGCGGGTCGTGGCGCCTCACCACCACCCGGGCCTCGACCGGGCGCCTGACCGTCAGCGGCGGCTTCGGCCAGGACGGCGTCGCCCACCGCGTCGGGCCGGGGCGGCCGCTGACCACCCCGGTCGCGGCCGGCCTCTTCACCGGCGGCGGGTTCGGCGCCGCGAGCCGCGCGTGGCACGCCTACACGCGCGAGCACGTCCTGCCGCACCCCGGCGAACTGCGCCCGGTGCTCTACAACTCCTGGGAAGCCACGGGTTTCGCCGTCTCCGAACCCGGTCAGCGCGCGCTCGCCGAACGGGCCGCGGCGCTCGGGGCCGAGCTCTTCGTGCTGGACGACGGCTGGTTCGGCGCCCGCACCGGCGACCACGCCGGGCTCGGTGACTGGCACGTCAACCGCGAGCGCTTCCCCGAAGGGCTCGAGCCGCTGGTGGCCGCGGTGCACGCGCTGGGCATGAAGTTCGGTCTCTGGGTCGAACCCGAGATGGTCAACCCCGACAGCGACCTCTACCGCGCCCACCCGGACTGGGTGCTGCACCACCCGCACCGGCGGCGGTCGGAACTGCGCAACCAGCTCGTCCTCAACTTCGCCCGGCCCGACGTCGCCGACTGGGCGCACGGCTGGCTCGACCGGCTCGTCGGCGACCACGGCGTCGACTTCCTCAAGTGGGACATGAACCGCCCGTTCAGCGAAGCGGGCTGGCCGGGCGAAGCCGATCAGGACCGGTTGTGGGTCGAGCACACCCGTGCCGTGTACGCGATCGTGGACCGCCTCCGCGACGACCACCCCGCCCTGCGGATCGAGGCGTGCAGCGGCGGTGGCGGGCGGATCGACCTCGGGGTGCTCGCCCGCGCCGACCAGGTCTGGACGTCGGACAACACCGACGCCCTCGACCGGCTCCGCATCCAGCACGGGTACAGCCAGCTCTACCCGGCCCGCGCGATGTCGGCCTGGGTGACCGACAACCCCGGCTTCGTCACCGGCCGCTCGGTGCCGCTGCGCTTCCGGTTCCACGTCGCCATGGCCGGCGTGCTCGGCCTCGGGGGCGACATCGCGCGCTGGCCGGACGCCGATCTCGCGCTCGCCCGCGAAATGGTCGCGCTGTACCGGGACATCCGGCCCGTGGTGCAGCGCGGCGCGCTGCACCGGCTCCGCCCGCCGCTCGACGACGGCCTCGTCGCGCTCCAGTACGTCCTCGGCGACCGGTCGGTCGTCTTCGCCTACCGGCAGGCCGCGCACTTCGCCGACCCGGACCGGCCGGTGCGGCTCGACGGGCTCGCTCCCGCTGAGCGGTACGTGGATCCGGACGCCGGGACCACGCACAGCGGCGCCGTCCTCCTCGCCCACGGACTGCACCTCGGCCTCCCGACCGGCGACTTCGCGAGCACGGTGATCCGGCTGAACCGAATCCCGCACTAGAGATCGGATCTATCGGCCACTCATCGACGGTTTCGCGCCTCCGAACCGCTTGACAGCCCGCCAGACGTCAGATCAAATGCGTCATACATCACATATGGTGGGAGGCTCGATGAGAAGGTTACTGGCGCTGGGCGCGACGGCGCTCCTGGCGGTGAGCGCGTGCTCGGTCGGCTCGAACGCCGGCGGCGGCACCGAAATCACGTTCCTGACCTTCGAGACCCCGAACCTCACCCCGGCCTACTGGGACGCCGCCATCAAGCGCGTCACCGACAAGAACCCGGGCATCAAGGTCAAGAAGCTCGTCGCGCCGACCGCCGACGGCCGGACGTCGTACGCGAAGCAGTTGCTGCAGTCCGGCCAGTTCCCTGACGTGCTGATCGCCGTCGACTCGGCGGGGTTCGCCGAAGCCGGCCACCTCTACGCCTGGACCCCCGGTGAGCTCAAGGACTTCGAGTTCCCCGAAGCCAACCCGGTCAACGGCAAGTACTACCAGCTGCCGGCGAACACCCAGACCATCCCGCCGGTCTACTACAACAAGAAGATGTTCGCCGACGCCGGCATCGCCGCGCCGCCGAAGACCTGGGACGAACTGGTCGCCGACGCGGGCAAGCTGAAGGACAAGGGGTTCGCGCCGTTCACCATCGGCGGCGGCAAGGACGGCTTCCCGTCGTCGATGATCCTCTCCGGACTGGTCGGCACCGAGGTCTACAACACCACGCCGGACTGGCTCACCCAACGCCGTCAGGACAAGGTCAAGTTCACCGATCCCGCGTTCCAGCACGCGTTCTCGAAGCTCGCCGACCTCGCCGCGAAGGGGTACGTGGACAAGACCAGCGTGTCCCGCGACTACGCGGCGACCGAGCAGGCGTTCCTCGACGGCAAGAGCGCGATGTACCCGATGGGCAACTGGTTCGCCGCGAACGCCGACTCGAAGAAGCACGACTTCGAAGTGGGCCTCTTCAACTTCCCCACCGAGGACGGCAAGCTCGTCGTCCCGGCCTACACCGGCGGCGGCATGATCGTGAACGCGAAGGCCGCGAACCTCGACGCCGCCAAGAAGTTCGCGCTCGGCTTCCAGCTGGACAAGGACCAGCTCGACGCGTCGGTCAAGGCCGACGGCCTGTTCCCGGCGATCAAGGGCTACACCCCGCCGTCCGACGTCGGGCCGACGTTCAAGGCGGGCTACGAGCTCTACACCGAGGCCGTGCGGCAGCACGCCATCGTGCCCGCGTTCCGCTGGGAGACCGCCGACGACGGGCTGCTGCCCGGCATGAAGGACAAGGTCGACCAGGCCGCCCAGGACGTCATCACCGGCCGCAAGCCGGTCGCCGACGCGTGCGCGTTCCTGGACACCGAGTGGGCGAAGGCGGGCTGACGCCTTGGCCGTCACCCGCAAGCCCGTGCTCCCGCGGGTCGGGCACTTCGCGTCCTTCGGCGCCCCGGGCGTGCTCGTCTACCTCTGCTTCGTGCTGGCCCCGATCCTGATCAGCTTCGGGTACAGCCTCACGAACTACAACCCGTTCGACCCGCCGGTGCGGTTCACCGGGCTGGCCAACTACCGGCTGCTGTTCTCCGACGAGCAGTTCCTCACCGCGCTGAGGATCACCACGATCCTGACGCTGATCGTGGTGATCGTGCCGAACGTCCTCGGCCTCGGCGTCGCGCTGCTGCTGGACCGGAAAGGCTGGCTGTACAACGCGTTGCGCAGCGTGTTCTTCACGCCGGTGATCCTCAGCTCGGTCGTCGTCTCGATCATCTGGTCGCGGCTGCTCGACGACGAAGGGCCGCTCAACACCCTGTTGCGGGCGCTGGGCGTCGAGCACCCGCCGGGCTGGCTGTCCGACCCCGACCTGGCGCTCTACTCGGTCGCCTCGATCGTCTGCTGGCAGCTGCTCGGGTTCTGCGTCGTCGTCTACCTGGCCGGGCTCCAGGGTGTGCCGGCGGAACTGCTGGAGGCGGCCGAGATCGACGGCGCCGGGCCGCTGCGCCGGTTCCGCGCGGTCACCTGGCCGCTGCTCGCGCCGTCGCTGACGATCACCACGGTGGTGCTGCTCATCTCGGCGTTCAAGACCTACGACTACGTCAAGGTGATCACCAACGGCGGCCCGGGTTCCGGCGCCACCGCGACGATCGCGTTCGACGTGCTGCAGACCGGCTTCGACGCCAACCACGTCGGCTACGCGTCCGCGATGGCCGTGCTGATGCTGGTGATCGTCGCGGTCGTGACGTCCGTCGTGCTGAACTTCCTCCGCCGCCGGGAGGTGGACCTGTGACCCGCCCGGCGGTCGCGCTGCTCGTCAGCGCGGTGTTCTTCGTCCCGCTGTACCTGGTGCTGGCCAACGTCTTCAAACAGGGCGACCTGATCGCGAAGGACCCGGCGGCGCTGCCCCTGCCGCCGACGCTGGCGAACGTCCACGCGGTGCTGACCCGCCCGGACGGGCTGTTCTGGGTCAGCCTGACCAACAGCGTCGTGGTCACCTTGTCGTCGATCCTGGTCCTGACGGTGCTTTCGGCGATGCTCGGCCACTACCTGGCGCGCTCGGGCAAGCGGTGGACGAAGGTGCTGACGCTGGTGCTGCTGGCCGGGCTGATGATCCCGCCGCAGGTCATCCTGATCCCGATCACGGACGTCCTGCGCGTGACCCACCTGATGGCGACGCTGCCAGGGCTGATCCTGTTCAACGTCGGCTACTACGTGCCGTTCGGGGTGTTCGTGTTCTCGGGCTTCATCCGCGGCGTCCCGGTGGAACTGGAGGAAGCGGCCCGGCTCGACGGCGCGAGCCGGCTGCAGGTGTTCTGGCGCGTGGTGTTCCCGCTGCTGCGCCCGGCGACGGCGTCGGTGCTGATCTTCCTGGGGGTGTGGATCTGGAACGACTTCATCGACCCGCTGATCATCCTCGGCCCGAGCCAGGGCACGACGATCACGACGGGCATCTACCGCTCGATCGGCCAGTACCAGGCCGACCTGGGCAGCGTGTTCGCCCTGATGTTCCTGGCGACGCTGCCGGTGCTGATCTTCTACCTGGCACTGCAGAAGCAGTTCGTCAAGGGCCTCACCGGCGGCGCGACCAAGGGCTAGAGGCGGCACTTTCGGCATGAAAGTGCCGCCTCTTCACAGGAACTTCACCATGGTGTCGGACTGGGCGGAACCCGCGCCGGTGACTTCGTAGCCGGCCGCGAGGTACAGCTGCCGCGCGAAGTTCTTCCGTTCCACGCTGAGGCTGATCCGCGCGATGCCCGCCTCCTGCGCGCAGGCCTCGATCGCCCGCAGCAACGCGCGTCCGACGCCGTGGCCGCGCCAGGGCGCCGCCACGCCGATGGTCAGCTCGGGGACGTCGGCGGCCACGAAGCCGTACCCCGGCTCGCCGGGCGGGAAGAAGCGGAGCCAGGCCGCGCCGGTCGGCTCGCCGCCGGATTCGGCGACCACGCCCAGGTCGGTTTCCCGCGGCCAGCCGGCGAGGTAGTGCGCGGTGCTCGGCATCGACAGCACCTCCCGGCGGCTCTTGGCCGGCCACTCGGGCGACCAATTCACCGCCTCGACGAGCATGTCGGCCAGGAACTCCCGGTCGGCGGCGGTCGCCGGGCGGATCGTCACCGCTCCCGGACCCGCCCGCCGTCGACCTCCAGCCGGCGCGTGACGTGCACGGCGTCCAGCATCCGGCGGTCGTGCGTCACCAGCAGCAGCGTGCCCGGGTAGTCGTCGAGCGCCGTCTCCAGCTGCTCGATCGCGGGCAGGTCGAGGTGGTTGGTCGGCTCGTCGAGCACCAGCAGGTTGACCCCGCGGGCCTGAAGCAGCGCGAGCGCCGCCCGCGTCCGCTCCCCCGGCGACAGCGTCGCCGCCGAGCGCAGCACGTGGGCGGCCTTGAGCCCGAACTTCGCCAGCAGCGTCCGGACCTCGGCGTCGGCGAGCTCCGGGACCTCGCGCGCGAACGCTTCGGCGAGCGGGACGTCGCCGAGGAACAAGCGCCGGGCCTGGTCGACCTCGCCGACCACCACGCCCGGCCCGAGCGCCGCGTTGCCTTCGTCCAGCGGGACCCGGCCGAGCAGCGCGGCCAGGAGCGTCGACTTGCCCGCGCCGTTCGCGCCGGTGATGGCGACCTTGTCCGCCCAGTCGACCTGCAGGTCGACCGGCCCGAGCGTGAAGCCGCCGCGGCGGACGACCGCGCCGCGCAGGGTCGCGACCACCGCGCCCGCACGCGGGGCCGCGGCGATCTCCATCCGCAGCTCCCACTCCTTGCGGGGCTCCTCGACGACGTCCAGCCGCTCGATCATCCGGTCGGTCTGCCGCGCCTTCGACGCCTGCTTCTCGGTGGCCTCGCTGCGGAACTTGCGGGCGGCCTTGTCGTTGTCGGGCTGCTTCCGGCGCGCGTTCTTGACGCCCTTCTCCATCCACGCGCGCTGCATCCGCCCGCGTGCTTCCAGCGACGCCTTCGTGTCGGCGTACTCCTCGTACTCCTCGCGCGCGTGCCGCCGCGCGACCGCGCGCTCCTCGAGGTACGCCTCGTAGCCACCGCCGTAGCTGTTGACCTGCTGCTGCGCCAGGTCCAGCTCGACGACGCGGTCGACGGTCCTGGCCAGGAACTCGCGGTCGTGGCTGACCAGCACGGTCGGCGCCCGCAGCCCGGCCACGAACCGCTCCAGCCGGGCCAGGCCGTCCAGGTCGAGGTCGTTGGTCGGCTCGTCGAGCAGGAAGACGTCGTAGCGGCTCAGCAGCAGCGACGCGAGCCCGGCCCGCGCGGCCTGGCCGCCCGAGAGGGACGTCATCGGCTGGTCGAGGTCGACGGCGAGACCGAGGTCGGCGGCCACTTCGGCGGCGCGGTCGTCGAGGTCGGCGCCGCCGAGGGCGAGCCAGCGGTCGAGCGCCGTCGCGTAGAAGTCGTCCGAGCCCGCTTCGCCCGCGGTGAGGGCTTCGGTCGCCTGGTCCAGCTCGGCCTGCGCCGCCGACACGCCGGTGCGGCGCGCGAGGAACGCCCGGACCGACTCACCCTCCCGCCGTTCCGGCTCCTGCGGCAGGTGCCCGACGGTCGCGGTCGGCGGGTTCAGGCGGATCTCCCCGCCGTCCGGTTTCGCGAGCCCGGCGAGGGTCCGCAGCAGTGTCGATTTTCCGGCGCCGTTGACGCCGACCAGGCCGACGACGTCGCCCGGCGCGACGACGAGATCGAGGCCGGAGAAGAGGGTGCGGTCACCGTGGCCCGCGGCCAGGTCCTTCGCGACGAGGGTTGCGCTCATGCGCACGCCTCGCTGACGCTCGGCGCGGCCTGAGCCGAAGGCGCAGTGTTGATTGATTCGCTCGCAAGCTCGCTCATGAGATAGCCGAGTCTACGGGCCCGTGGTGGACTGTCAGATCATGGTCAAAGCAACCGACTGTGTGTGTCCGGTGGCGCTTTGATCACTCAGTGTGGGTAACCTGTTCGGTTGTCAGTCCCGCAGCGCAGTGAGGTCGGTGAAACAGCATGGGCGAACCCGCTCCCCCGGTCACCCTCGGCCGAAGGCCGAAACCGAGGGAAGGCCGCCCGTCCGCGCCCCGGCCGACCATGAGCCGGCGCCGCGAGGTGAGCCACGCCAGTGCCCGGTCGCTGCTGATGACCGTGCTCGGCGAGTACGCGCTGCCGCGCGACAAGCCCGTGTGGACGTCGATGCTCGTCGAGGTCCTCGGCATCCTCGACATCGAGGAGAAGTCCGCCCGGCAGGCGCTGGCCCGCTCCGCCGCCGAGGGCTGGGTCGTCTCCGAACGCGTCGGGCGCCGGGTCCGCTGGTCGCTGACCCCGCCCGGGCGGCGGCTGCTGACCGAGGGCGCCGAACGGATCTACGCCTTCGGCCGCGAGCGGCCGCCGTGGAACGGGCAGTGGCTGATGCTGATCGTGTCGGTCCCGGAGGCCAAGCGCGACCTGCGGCACCGGCTGCGCACCCGGCTGACCTGGGCGGGCTTCGGTTCGCCGGTGGCGGGCGTGTGGGTCAGCCCGGACCTGTCCCGCCAGCGCGAGGCCCAGCAGATCGTCAGCGAGCTCGGCCTCGACGCGCAGGCGATGTCGTTCACCGCCGCGTACGGCGAGGTCGGCGAGCAGGAGTCCATGGTCGCCCGGTCCTGGGACCTGACCGAGCTCAAGGACCGCTACGAGGACTTCATCGACCGGTTCACCGGCCTGCACCCCACGGGCGGCCGGGCGGTGCTGCGCGCGCAGACCGAGCTGGTGCACGAGTGGCGGCGGTTCCCGTTCCTCGACCCGCAGCTGCCCGCCGAGTTGCTCCCGGCGAAGTGGAGCGGGACGAAAGCCGCGGAACTGTTCCATCACAAACACGTCGACTGGCGGCCGGAGGCCCAGCAGTATTGGGACGACATCGTCGAAGCCGAAGAAGCAGGGTGAACATGACTCAGCAGGTCCGCCTCGATCGTGACGGCGGGCTCGCCGTCCTGACCGTCGACGCTCCGCCGTTGAACCTCTACACGGCTTCGCTGCAGTCCTCGTTCGCCTCGGCGCTCGACTCGCTGGAGGCGGCGCCGGCCCGGGCCCTGCTCATCCGGGCCGAGGGGAAGATCGTCAGCGGCGGCGTCGACGTCTCGCTGTTCGACGCGCAGGGCTCGCCCGCCGAGGCGAAGGTGCTGTTCGACGAGATGCTCGCGGTGCCGGACCGGATCGCGGCCCTGCCGTTCCCGACCGTGTTCGCCGCGCACGGCCTCTGCCTGACCTGGGCGTTCGAGGTCGCGGTGGCCTGCGACATCATCCTGGCCGCCACGCGGGCGAAGTTCGGGCTGGTCGAGAAGGTCGTCGGGCTGACCCCGACCATGGGCGGGACCCAGCGGCTCGCTTCGCGGGCGGGCGTGGGCCGCGCCAAGGAGTTCGTCATGACCGGCGACACCTATGACGCGGCCACGCTGGAGCGCTGGAACGTCGTCAACCGCGTCCTGCCGGACGAGGGCTTCGCCGAGGCCGCGCGGTCCTTCGCGCAGGGGCTGGCGGCGGGCCCGACCCGCGCGCACGCGGCGACCAAGCGCGTGCTCGACCACTACTCCGCCGGCGGCGTCCCCGAGGCGAACGCGCACATCACTTCGATCGCGGCTTCGCTGTTCGACACCGAGGACCTGCGCGGTGCCGTGAAGTCGTTTCTGGCCGACGGGCCGGGCAAGGCGACCTTCTCGGGTCGTTAACCGTCCGTTCGGACGGCGGTTGCCGCCGTTCGGGCCTGCGCGGTTCTCCCCGCACCGGGTTACATTCGATGTGGTCTAGACCACGTCGTCCCCGCCCCCGTGCCGTCTGGAGAACCGCCATGAGACGCACTCCCGCACGACTACGCTCCGCGCTCGCCGCCTTGCTGATCGCACTCGGCGGCACCGCGGCCCTCGCCCCGCCCGCCGCCGCGGCCGGTTCGCTGACCGCCACCCTGGCGCTGAGCGGCACGACCGGCACCTACACCGTCGCCAACACCGGGACCGCCTCGGTGAGCAACTGGGCGATCACCTTCACGCTGCCCGCCGGCGTCACCGCGTCGACCGGCGAAAACGGCACGGTGACCCAGAACGGCACGCAAGTCACGCTGACCCCCGCGTACTACATCGCGACCCTGGCGCCGGGCCGCAACACCTACCCGTACAGCCCGACGTTCCGGCTCAGCACGGCCGCGACACCCACGCAGTGCCGCGTCGACAACGCCAACTGCGACGGTTCACCGGACACGCCGCCGGGTGCGCCGAGCGGCCTCCGGCTGGTGACCAAGACGACCAAGACGGTGGCGCTGGCTTGGAACGCTTCCGCGGCCGGGTCGTTGCCGGTGACCGGGTACGACGTCTACCAGGGCGCCTCGCTGGCCGTCTCGGTGACCGGGACGAGCGCGACGATCTCCGGGCTGACGCCGGGCACGGCGTACTCGTTCACGGTGAAAGCCAAGGACGCCAAGGGGAACACGTCTCCGGCGAGTGCCGCGCTTGCGGTGACCACGAACAGCCCGGCCGACGACACGCAGGCACCTTCGGCCCCGACCGGGCTGCGCTCGACCGCCGCCGACTCGGGCAGCGTCTCCCTGGCCTGGACGGCGTCGACGGACAACACCGGCGTCATCGGCTACGACGTGTACCGCGGATCGGTGCTGGCCACGACGGTGACCACGACGTCCGCCGTCGTGACCGGGCTGGCACCGTCCACTTCGTACACGTTCACGGTCCGGGCGCGCGACGGGTACGACAACGTGTCCGCGCCGAGTGCCGCGGTGACCGCGCGGACCGGGGACATCGTCTCGGGCTACGCGAAGGTCGGGTACTTCGTGCAGTGGGGCATCTACGGGCGCCAGTACTTCGTGAAGAACCTGGAAACCTCCGGCGCGGCTTCGAAGCTGACGCACCTGCTGTACGCGTTCGAGAACATCGACCCGGTGAACCTGACGTGCCTGTCCGGCGTCACGAAGGGCACCACGGCGAACCCCCAGGACCCCAACCAGGGTGACGGCGCGGGCGACGCCGAGGCCGACTACTCGCGGCCGTTCTCGGCGGCGCAGTCGGTGGACGGCGTGGCCGACACGGGCTGGGAGTCGTTGCGCGGCAATTTCAACCAGCTGAAGAAGCTCAAGGCGAAGCACCCGAACCTGAAGGTGCTGGTGTCGCTGGGCGGCTGGACGTACTCGAAGTACTTCTCCGACGTCGCGGCCACGGACGCGTCGCGCAAGAAGTTCGTCTCGTCGTGCATCGACACGTGGCTCAAGGGCAACATCGCGGCCTACGGCGGCGCGGGCGGCCCGGGTACCGCGGCCGGCATCTTCGACGGCATCGACCTCGACTGGGAGTGGCCGGCGAGCGCCGACGGCCACCCGGGCAACCACTGGAGCCCCAACGACAAGGACAACCTGACCGCGCTGCTGGCGGAGTTCCGGACGCAGATGGACGCGTACGGCGCGACGACGGGCAAGCGGTACCAGCTGCACGCCTTCACCCCGGCGGACCCGAACAAGGTCACGTCCGGGTGGGACCTGTCCCGCGTTTTCAGCTACCTGGACGTGGCGAACGTGCAGGGGTACGACTTCCACGGTTCGGGCAGCGACAACTCCTGGGAGCCCAACCGCACCGGCCACCAGGGCAACCTGTACGCCGACGCGGACGACCCGTACCCGTTCCACTTCAGCGCCGAAGCGGCGATCAACGCGTACACGAACGCGGGCGTCGACCCCCGCCGCCTGACGCTCGGCCTGGCCTTCTACGGCCGGGGCTGGCAAGGCGTCGCGGCCGGCGGCAAGAACGGCGAGTGGCAGTCGGCGACCGGCGCGGCACCGGGCCAGTTCGCCGAGGAGGCGGGAACGCGCGGCTACGCGAACCTGGTGGCGAGCGTCCCGGGCTGCACGGTCTACCACGACACGGCGGCGGTGGCG